>NZ_JBCMNM010000031.1:0-85138 GCF_050459865.1 Rummeliibacillus pycnus | reverse complement strand
CGGAGCTAATTCCACTTCATCTAATAACAGATATATACTATAAATATTTGTATTTAAACACTTTTTCAGTACCTACGTAAGGAGGCTTCCCTGCTTGTCCGAGGAAAGGGAACAGTTCCAACCCAGCCCTGATAATCATTGAAATCTTATTATGAAAATTATCTTATTTCATCCTCCGGCATCTTACACCTTTTAAATTAATCTATATGAATAACCTAGTTTTATGAAAAATAACATAGTATATTTATCTCTAAATATGATAGAATATTTAATTAACTTAGAGAATATTAATTAAGTGAGAAATAATAATATTTTTAGAGAAATTATTATAGAAATACATTGAAATATGATTGACTGAATGCTCATTCATATTTTACAATTAGTTAAAACAATTTATTTTCTCGAAATCTATTATTTGGTAAAAACAATTAATGCATATGAAGCAACTTAGGGGGGAAGGAAAATGAATCCACTATTAATCATCAATTGGATTTTATTTTTAGCTGTAGTCGCATATGGTTTAGGGCTATTCACGTACTTAGTGAAGACACGCTATCAATTCATCAAAATGGGGAAAAAAGTTGAATTTGATAACGATGTTAAAGCCAGATTACAGAAAATTTGGGTGTATGTTTTTGGACAAAAGAAATTATTAAAGGATAAAAAGAGTGGGGCCATCCATGTAATGTTTTTCTATGGCTTCATTTTAGTACAACTAGGTGCCATTGATTTTATTTGGAAAGGCTTAAAACCTGGTTCACATTTACCACTTGGGCCACTATATCCATATTTCACATTCTTCCAAGAAATTGTGACGCTCGTGATTTTAGTTGCAGTGGTTTGGGCATTTTATCGCCGTTATATAGAAAAACTAGTTCGACTAAAACGAGGCTTAAAATCAGGTCTTGTACTAATCTTCATTGGTGGATTAATGGTTTCTGTACTTGTAGGTAATGGTATGGGCATGATCTGGCATGGAGAGGAAGCAACTTGGTCAGAGCCAGTTGCATCTGTAATTGGAACGGTATTTGGATTCCTTCCACCTGCTGCTGCAGTAGCTGTGTTCTTTATCATGTGGTGGATTCATTTAGTCATTCTATTAACATTTTTAGTGTATGTTCCACAATCTAAGCATGCACATTTAATCGCTGGTCCTGCAAACGTTTACTTTAATCGTTTAACACCAGTTGGGAAGTTAACACCGATTGATTTCGAAGCATTAGAAAAAGAAGATGAAGGTTCAGATGAAGAAGAAATGCCGTCCTTTGGGGTAGGGAAAATACAGGACTTCACTCAACTTCAATTAATTGATCTCTATTCTTGCGTAGAATGCGGACGCTGTACAAATATGTGTCCTGCAAGCGGTACAGGCAAAATGCTTTCACCAATGGACTTAATCACCAAACTACGTGACCATTTAACATTTACAGGTGCCGTGCAAACACATCAACAACCATGGGTGCCGAAAATGATGTTCAAAAACACACAAGGCAATCAGCTTGCTATTGCTGCAGGTGCAGAAGGTGCAACAATCGAGGATGTCTATAGCCCTTCATTAATCGGAGATGTCATTACAGAAGAGGAAATCTGGGCTTGTACAACTTGCCGTAACTGTGAAGATCAATGCCCTGTAATGAATGAACATGTAGACAAAATTATCGACCTTCGCCGTTATTTAACAATGACCGAAGGACGTGTAAATCCAGATGCGCAGCGTGCAATGACGAATATCGAACGACAAGGAAATCCATGGGGTATCAATCGAAAAGAAAAAGAAAACTGGAGAGATGCACGCCCTGATGTGTATATTCCTACAGTGAAAGAAGCTTCAAAAGCTGGTGAAGAAATTGAATATCTATTCTGGGTAGGCTCTATGGGATCTTTCGATAATCGTTCGCAAAAAATTGCCTTATCATTTGCTCACTTGATGAATGAAGCAGGCGTAAAATTTGCGATTCTAGGTAATAAAGAAAAGAACTCAGGTGATACACCACGACGTTTAGGAAATGAATTTTTGTTCCAAGAACTTGCTGAAGCAAATATTAAAGAATTTGAAAAAGCAGAAATCACAAAAATCATAACAATTGATCCACATGCATATAATATTTTCAAAAATGAATATAGTGATTTTGGGTGGAGTGGAGAAGTGTATCACCATACAGAATTATTATATGAACTAGTACAACAAGGCCGTTTAAAACCTCAGTTTGAAGTGAATGAGACGATTACATTCCATGATTCTTGTTACTTAGGTCGTTACAACGATGTGTATGATGCACCACGTGAAATATTAAAATCAATTCCAGGTGTCAAACTCGTAGAAATGGAACGCAACCGTGATACGGCTATGTGCTGTGGCGCAGGTGGCGGGTTAATGTGGATGGAAGAACATGTTGGTAATCGAATCAATGTAGCACGTACAGAGCAAGCATTAGCAGTGAATCCTACAATTATTTCTTCTGGCTGTCCTTATTGCTTAACGATGCTATCAGATGGTACAAAAGCAAAAGAGGTAGAAGAGCAAGTTGGCACATATGATATTGCTGAATTACTAGAAAAATCCGTATGTGGTGAGGTTCAAGTTTCTCAGGAGCCGTTAGAAGAAACAGTGTAATAAGCAGAAAAAAATAACGTATTGCATAAAATAATAAAATTTTATACAATATTTACAAGTGAAAAAGAGAGAGCAAGAGCCCTCTCTTTTTTTCTAAAATTTAATTGAGCGAGCGTTCAGTCAATGTGTGAAATCGAGCACTCGTTTTCTTTACTCAATCTGTGTAAGCGTATCCAATGATAAATAAAAGGGGTGTCCAACTTGCAAAAAGCGGTAATTATTGATGGAGCACGAACAGCCTTCGGAAAACTTGGCGGTAAACTTAGTACTTTATCTGCCAGTGACTTAGGCGGTGTAGCAATAAAAGAAGCATTAAAGCGTTCCAATATTGGAACAGAGCAAGTAGATGAAGTCATCATGGGAACGGTATTACAAGCAGGGCAAGGTCAAATTCCTTCGCGACAAGCGGCTACAAAAGCCGGAATTCCTTACTCTGTAAAAACAGAAACGATTAACAAAGTTTGTGCATCAGGTTTACGCAGTGTAACACTTGCAGATCAACTAATTAGATTAGGTGAGGAACAAGTAATTGTAGCTGGTGGAATGGAATCAATGTCAAATGCACCGTATTATTTACCAAAAGGTCGATTTGGGTTGCGCATGGGAGACGCAACACTCGTTGATGGTATGGTTTATGACGGTCTTTCATGTGCTTTTCACCCACAAAATGTACATATGGGCACATATGGAGACGAGACAGCAGAGAAATTCGAACTTTCTAGAGAAACGCAAGATGAATGGGCACTACGCAGCCATCAAAAGGCAACTTCAGCAATTGATGTAGGGAAATTTGCTGAAGAGATTGTAGCAGTGTCAATTCCTCAAAGAAAAGGTGACGACATCATCATTGATACAGATGAAGCACCACGTAGAGACACATCACTAGAAGTTCTTACTAAGTTAAAATCAGCATTTAGCAAGGATGGAACGATTACAGCCGGTAATGCTCCAGGAGTAAATGATGGTGCATGTGCAGTTGTTGTTACAAGTGAACAATATGCTGATGACCATCAGTTATCACCACTTGCTTACATCGTTGGTCATGCGGAAGTTGGTGTAGAACCGAATGATTTTCCGCAAACACCAGGTCTCGTTATCAACAAAATTTTAGAAAAGACAGGTAAAAAATTAGAGGATATTGATTTGTTTGAAATCAATGAAGCCTTTGCAGCAGTAGCACTCGCAAGTAGCAAAATTGCTGAACTTGACACTGAAAAGGTCAATGTCAATGGTGGAGCTGTAGCATTAGGTCATCCAATAGGCGCATCAGGAGCAAGAATTATTTTAACGTTAGCATATGAGTTAAAACGTCGAGGCGGAGGACTAGGAATTGCAGCTATTTGTTCAGGTGGTGGTCAAGGGGATGCCATCATGATTGAAGTCCCAACACAAAAGGGAGTGGAGAAATGACAATTCAAAAAGTAATGGTAATTGGTGCAGGTCAAATGGGATCGGGGATTGCCCAAGTTTGTGCTCAAGCAGGTTTAGACGTAAAACTTAATGACATTAGTGAAGAATCCTTTGCAAAAGGTATTCAAACTATTGCCAAAAATCTTTCTAGAAATGTTGTAAAAGGCCGTATGACGGAAGACGAAAAAGATGCTGTTTTAGAAAGAATCACCAAATCGTTATCTCTTAGTGATGTAAACGATGTGGAGTTAGTGATAGAAGCGGCTGTTGAAAACATGGAAATCAAGCAATCTATTTTTAAACAGCTAGATGAAATCGCACCAAAGCATACGATTTTAGCTTCCAATACATCATCACTACCAATTACAGAAATTGCAGCAGTAACAAATCGTCCAGAACAAGTAATCGGCATGCATTTCATGAATCCAGTGCCAGTAATGAAGCTTGTTGAAATCATTCGAGGCTTAGCGACTTCTGATGAAGTGTACAACATGATTGAAGAACTAACGGAAAAACTCGAAAAGGTACCAGTGGAAGTAAATGATTTCCCTGGATTTGTTGCGAATCGAGTTTTAATGCCAATGATTAATGAAGCAATCTATACACTTTATGAAGGTGTAGCAACAAAAGAAGCAATCGATGAAGTGATGAAACTTGGCATGAACCATCCAATGGGACCATTAACTTTAGCAGACTTCATCGGCCTCGATACGTGTCTGTACATTATGGAAACGTTATATGAAGGTTTTGGCGATAGCAAATATCGTCCTTGCCCGTTATTACGAAAATACGTTAAGGCTGGCTGGCTAGGGAAGAAAACTGGACGTGGGTTCTATACTTACGAATAAAATCGAAAGTTGAATTAGCAATAAAGTGAACCTTCACTCAAGAAGTGGGATGTTAATGCCCGTTAATGCGGGATAAAGGGGAGATTCATCATGAATTTACAGTTCACGGAAGAACAATTAATGATGCGCAATATGGTTCGGGATTTTGCAAAAGATGTTATTGCACCACAAGTCCAATACATGGAAAATGGGGATTTTCCACGTGATATTCTAGCGAAGATGGGAGAGCTAGGGCTTATGGGCATTACAGCACCAGCAAAATATGGCGGTTCTGAGATGGATTTCACATCTTATATTATCGCTATAAACGAACTATCAAAGGTAAGTGCAGTTATCGGGGTGATTTTGTCTGTGCATACATCGGTCGGAACAAATCCAATTCTCTATTTCGGCAATGAGGATCAAAAAAAACGTTATGTTCCAAAACTTGCTTCTGGAGAATATTTAGGTGCATTTTGCTTAACAGAACCATCGTCAGGATCTGATGCAGGATCTTTGAAAACGAGAGCAGTAAAGGTTGGAGATCATTACGAACTGAATGGTTCCAAAGTGTTTATTACGAATGGTGGAGAGGCAGATGTTTATATCGTATTTGCCTCTACTAATCCATCAAATGGAGCGAATGGAATTTCAGCATTTATCGTTGACAAAGATACACCAGGTTTAATTGTTGGCAAAAATGAAAAGAAAATGGGGCTTCATGGTTCGAGAACGGTACAGCTTACATTCGAGCAAATGAAAGTCCCAGCTGAAAATTTACTAGGTGCAGAAGGGGAAGGATTTAAAATCGCTATGGCGAATTTAGATGTCGGACGCATCGGTATTGCTGCGCAAAGCTTGGGGATTGCAGAAGCAGCTTTAGATGAAGCAACAAGATATGCAGCTGAACGTAAACAATTTGGTAAACCAATTGCAGCAAATCAAGGAATTTCATTTAAATTAGCAGACATGGCAACAGAAATTGAAGCAGCTAAATTGCTTGTTTTTAAAGCAGCAAATTTAAGAGCAATGGGAAAACCTTGCCGAAAGGAAGCATCAATGGCAAAGCTTTTTGCTTCCAAAACAGCTGTTAATGTTACAACAGAAGCCATTCAAATATTTGGTGGGTATGGTTATACCGAAGACTATCCAGTAGAACGTTACTTCCGCGATGCAAAAGTAACAGAAATCTACGAGGGTACAAGTGAGATTCAGAGAATGGTGATATCGAGATGTTTATAAAACGGCTATGTTAGATAATGTTGATTTTTTGAAATTCATAATACTTGTTATAGGGGACGACCTTTACAAAGAGTCCGAGTGCAAAAAGTAAAAAAAGCTGAATTTTTATGATAAAAATCTTGTGTGGCTATCTTATTTGAAGTGGAATTAGCGGAGACTCCTGTGGGAAAACGGACTAGACGAGACCCCGCAGCGCAGCGAGGAGGCTCGTCAGTTCGCCCACGGAAAGCGGAGCTAATTCCACTTCATGCAATAGCGGATATATACAATAGATGAGTTACCACATTTTTTCAGTAGCCTCAAGCGTCTGGTTGTAGCAAAAATAGTAAAATATCAACATTATAGTAAAACAAAGCTTAGAAAATAAAGGGGTATTTTCATAAAACAAGGCCATGTTAAAGTACTACATGCCTAAATATAAAACAAAGGGGATATTAGGGATGAACTTTACACTATCTGAAGAACATGAAATGATTCGAAAAATGGTAAGAGACTTTGCTGAAAATGAAGTAGCACCAACAGCTGGAGAACGTGATGAAAATGAAACATTCGATCGTGCAATTTTCGACCAAATGGCAGAGTTAGGATTAACGGGGATTCCTTGGCCAGAAGAATACGGTGGTATCGGTTCAGATTACTTAGCTTACGTTATTGCAGTGGAAGAATTATCACGTGTTTGTGCATCTACAGGTGTAACACTTTCTGCACATACTTCACTTGCGGGATGGCCAGTTTACAAATTTGGTACGGAAGAGCAAAAACAAAAATATTTACGTCCGATGGCTGAAGGGAAGAAAATCGGTGCTTATGGTTTAACAGAACCAGGATCAGGTTCTGATGCTGGCGGTATGAAAACAACAGCAAAACTAGATGGTGATCATTATGTTTTAAATGGTTCTAAAATCTTTATCACAAACGGTGGGATTGCAGATATTTATGTTGTTTTTGCAGTAACAGATCCTGAATCTAAAAATGGTACTTCAGCATTTATAGTAGAAGCAGATTTTGAGGGTTTCTCTGTAGGGAAAAAAGAAAAGAAAATGGGGATTCGTTCATCACCTACAACAGAAATCATTTTTGATAACTGCCGTGTTCCAAAAGAAAACTTACTTGGAGCAGAAGGGGATGGCTTCAAGATTGCAATGAAAACATTAGACGGTGGACGTAATGGCATTGCAGCTCAAGCTGTTGGTATCGCTCAAGGTGCAGTAGATGCTGCAGTAGCTTACTCAAAAGAACGCGTACAATTCGGTAAACCGATTTCTGCCAACCAAGGTATATCGTTTAAATTAGCGGATATGGCAACTTCTACAGAAGCTTCAAGACTTTTAACTTATCAAGCTGCATGGTTAGAATCAAATAATCTTCCATACGGCAAACAATCTGCAATGGCTAAATTAATGGCTGGAGATACGGCAATGAAAGTAACAACTGAAGCAGTTCAAGTTTTTGGCGGTTACGGTTATACAAAAGATTATCCAGTAGAACGTTTCATGCGTGATGCGAAAATTACTCAAATTTACGAGGGTACTCAAGAAATTCAACGTCTCGTGATCTCTCGTATATTATTAAAATAATAGATGGCAAAAGAACATAAAAGACAGGTTCTCACATCTATCAAAGATGAAAGTTTAATAGAAAAAAGAAGAACAGAAGTAATCCAAGCTGCGGTTCGTCTTTTTAAAGAAAAAGGCTTTCATCGAACGACGACAAGGGAAATCGCCAAAACAGCTGGCTTCAGTATAGGTACACTCTACGAATATATTCGTACCAAAGAAGACATTCTCTATCTTGTATGTGACAATATTTATCTAGAAGTTCAAAAAAGATTAGGACCTATTGAACAACAAGAAGCTACAATTGAAGGGTTGATTGCGGCTATAAATCAGTATTATTTACTCGTAGATGATATGCAAGACGAAATGCTTGTCATGTATCAAGAGTCGAAATCATTGCCAAAAGATGCTCTTGAATATGTATTGTCTAAAGAAATTGAGATGGTTGGACTTTTTGAGAGTATATTAGTAGGCTGTGTGAATTCTAGTGAGCTAGAGATGCCTAAAAAAGAAATTAAACTACTTGCCCACCAAATCGTCCTTCAAGGTCAGGCATGGGCCTTTCGCAGATGGGCATGGCGCAAGAATTTTAAAATAGAAGACTATTCCAAAATGCAAACAAAGATATTATTGAATGGTATTCAAATATAAAGGATTACGGATGCAAGGAAGAAAACACAAACAGCAATGTGATTGTCGTTTTTTACCTTGCATTTTTTATACCTGGAGAAATGTTCAATTAAAATAAGGGGGACTCATTAAATGACAAAGGTGGAAGTTTATAAACCGCAACATCATGTTCGTTTTGTGACAGCATCAAGCCTTTTTGATGGTCATGATGCATCCATTAATATTATGCGCCGTATTTTACAATCTAGCGGTGTTGAAGTCATACATTTAGGACACAATCGTTCTGTGGAGGAAGTTGTTAACGCTGCTATTCAAGAAGATGCACAAGGAATAGCTATTTCTTCTTATCAAGGCGGCCATATGGAATATTTTAAATATATGCACGATCTTCTAAATGAAAAAAGAGCACCACATATCGGTATTTTCGGCGGAGGCGGTGGAGTAATTCTACCGAAGGAAATTAAAGAGCTACAAGATTATGGAGTAAAAAATCTATTCTCACCTGAAGATGGCTTAGCACTAGGGTTACAAGGCATGATTAATAGTATGATTGAAAAAAGTGACTATTCAACGGTAAAAAATGACCTAATTGATAAATTAAATCAACTTCATACAGAAAACCCGGAAGTGCTTGCACAGCTTATAACAGCAGTTGAGGAAGGAGAACAAGATGGAATTGGCGAGCTGTTACAAACAGCAAGAGAAATATCTAAACAGACACCTGTATTAGGCATTACAGGTACAGGCGGAGCAGGGAAAAGTTCATTAACTGATGAATTAATTCGCCGTTTCTTACATGAATTTCCAGATAAGAAAATCGCCATTATCTCCATTGATCCAACAAAACAGAAAACGGGAGGAGCACTCCTTGGGGACCGAATTCGTATGAATGCAATCTTCAATAATCGCGTTTATATGCGTAGTTTAGCAACACGCAATTCACATACAGAATTATCCGCTGCACTTGGAGATGTTTTAGATATTGTAAAAGTTGCAGGATTTGATTTAATCGTGGTTGAAACGAGTGGAATTGGGCAAGGTGATGCTGCGATTACAAGCATTTCTGATTTATCAATGTATGTGATGACAAGCGAATTTGGTGCTCCAACACAATTAGAGAAAATCGATATGATTGATTTCGCGGATTTAATCGTCATCAACAAATTCGAAAGAAAAGGTTCAGAAGATGCATTACGTCAAGTGCAAAAACAGTATCAACGTAGCCGTGAATTATGGGATCAGGACATTGATACCATGCCTGTTTATGGCACGATCGCAAGCCAATTCAATGACAAAGGAACAAACTCCCTATTTGCGGCATTGATTCAAATTATTAATAAAAAATGTGGCTATGATTGGCAAACATCCTATGAACAATTTGTAAAAACACAAAAGCAAAATGTTATCATCCCAAATGATCGTCACTACTATTTACGAGAAATTTCAGAAACAGTGCGAGGATATCATAAAAAATCAGAGCAACAAGTAGAACTAGCAAGAAAACTATTCCAATTAGAAGGCTCACTTCAGATGGTACAAGAGAAATCACCAGAAGATGCGCTTGTACAATCATTGAAGCAACTTATTGAGGGTGTAAAAGATCAGCTAACAACACAATCGAAACAAATCTTGGAAAATTGGAAGACTTTAAAGGAAAGTTACAGTGGAGACGAACTCGTAACAAAAGTTCGAGATAAAGAGATTCGTACGTTATTAACAACTACAAGCTTATCAGGTTTGAAAATACCAAAAGTCGTACTACCAAAATTCGTGGACTATGGTGAAATTCTACGTTGGGTTTATGCAGAAAATGTTCCTGGATCATTTCCATATACTGCAGGTGTGTTCCCATTCAAACGACAAGGTGAAGATCCTAAACGTCAATTTGCTGGGGAAGGTACGCCGGAACGGACAAATCGTCGCTTCCATTATTTATCAAAAGATGACGATGCAAAACGTTTATCAACAGCATTTGATTCTGTAACATTATATGGGGAAGATCCAGACGAGCGACCAGATATTTATGGCAAAGTAGGTGAATCAGGTGTTAGCATTTGTACCCTAGAAGATATGAAAAAACTCTATGCAGGATTTGACTTATGCGCACCATCAACATCTGTATCTATGACAATTAATGGACCTGCTCCAATTATTTTAGCTATGTTCATGAATACGGCAATCGATCAACAAGTGCAGTTACGTGAACAAGAACTTGGCCGTACTTTAACAGTCGAAGAATTTTCTGAAACAAGAGCAAAAACATTAAACGTTGTTCGCGGTACAGTGCAAGCGGATATTTTAAAAGAAGACCAAGGACAAAATACATGTATCTTTTCAACTGAATTTGCACTACGTATGATGGGAGATATTCAACAATATTTTATTGATGAAAAAGTTCGCAATTATTATTCAGTATCAATTTCTGGCTATCATATTGCAGAAGCGGGTGCTAACCCAATTTCACAGCTCGCTTTCACATTAGCAAATGGCTTTACGTATGTAGAATACTATTTAAGTCGTGGGATGAATATTGATGATTTTGCTCCGAATCTTTCATTCTTCTTCTCAAATGGACTTGATCCGGAATATAGTGTAATTGGTCGGGTGGCTCGCCGAATTTGGGCAGTTACGATGCGCGATTTATATGGAGCAAATGAACGTAGCCAAAAATTAAAATATCATATCCAAACATCTGGAAGAAGCTTGCATGCTCAAGAAATTGACTTCAACGATATTCGCACAACATTGCAAGCGTTGATGGCATTGCATGATAACTGTAACTCACTGCATACAAACGCTTATGATGAAGCGATTACAACGCCAACAGAAGAATCGGTGCGCCGTGCGATGGCGATTCAAATGATTATTACAAAAGAACATGGTTTAACAAAAAATGAAAACCCATTACAAGGATCGTTTATTATTGAAGATTTAACAGAGCTTGTGGAAGAAGCCGTACTTGCTGAGTTTGATCGAATGAACGATAGAGGTGGCGTACTCGGTGCCATGGAAACTCAATACCAACGAGGCAAAATTCAAGAAGAATCCATGTACTATGAATCATTAAAGCATTCAGGAAAACTACCGATTATTGGGGTCAATACTTATTTGAATCCAAATCCACCATCTCAAGAAGCAATCAACAGTATGGAAATCGCAAGAGCATCAATAGAAGAAAAAGACGCTCAAATCCAAAATTTGCGTAGTTTCCAACAACAAAATGCAGAAGAATCTAAAATAGCATTACAAAAACTAAAAGAAACAGCTAAACAAGGTGGCAACATTTTCGAAGAACTAATGCAAACCGTAAAAGTAGCCAGTCTGGGCCAAATTACCAACGCATTATACGAAGTTGGTGGTCAATATAGACGGAATATGTAACGAAATGGGGTTAGCTGCAGCAATTACTACGTAGTTTAAAAAAGAAGCTGAGTAGTGCAAGGAAGTATCTAAGTAGTTCCAATAAATAGCAACAATCAATGACGAAATCTTTGACTAGATTAGTCTAAATCAGTCCATAATAAAACGTAATATGTATAAAAAGAATCAAAGTTTAGATCAAAAAGAAAAAACTTCCATTCCTTCAATTAGTCATAAATCAGTTTAAATTGTACTTCCACTTTACGAATAAGCAATTGAGGAGTATGCTTATTCAACAGAGGAAATTCAAAAAAAATAGAAGCTTTTCAATTAATTGATATAACTACGAAGTGTCTAGTCAATAGATTAGGCCTTCTTTTTGACTTTATTAAGTAAAAATGATTAGACTATTCTGAAGGAGTGACGGTACAGTGAAAATCGTGATGCATTTCATGATTATTATATTGTGCTTTGTACTAACTTACTATATATATGATAAGCAATTAGGAGCTATTTCATTCCTTCTTCTCGCAATATATTTGTTTAGTTATGGTTTCTATCGTTTGCGAATCGAAAAAAAGAAGAATTGATTGTAGCGAAAATTAAGTATAATTGTTTATAATGGATATTATGTTTATGAAGAAGAAAGGACGTGCACGAATTGAACCTTCGTGATTTAAATCAAGAACAATTAACAGAAGAATCATTAATCAACTTAACGTATGCTATCTTAGAAGAAAAACACCAACCATTGGTATTTGCTGAAATTCTGCAAGCGATTACTGATCTAGGCGCTCGCACTCCAGAAGAAATAAAAGCAGCATCTATCCAATTCTATACAGATATCAACATTGATGGTCGTTTCATCGTATTAGGCGAAAATCGCTGGGGAATCCGTGAATGGTATGCAATCGATCAAGTTGAAGAAGAAACAGCACCAACTGTTAAAATTCGTAAGAAAAAATCTAAAGCTGTTGATGAAGAAGATCTTGAAGATCTTGATGAAGATGAAATCGAATTTGATGAAGACTTCGATGAATTTGTACATGATAATGAAGATGATGAAGAAGTCGAAGATGAAGAAGACTTTGATTCTGCTGATATCGAAGGAATCGAAGATGAAGATTTAGATGAAGACATTGATATCGAGGATGAAGATTTTGATATTGATGAAGAAGAAGAAGAACTAGATGATGATGAATTAGAAGACAAAGAAAAAGAATAACATCTTGACAACTTAGGTAATATCATATACCCTTTTACTTGGGCTCCTTAAAAAAGGAGATTGACCGTATAAATTATACGCTCCCCCTGCAATTTATTGCGGGAGGAGCGTTTTTGTATTTTTTATAAGTGTTTTAGAAACACTACCATCAAGGAGGAATTTGCATTGACCAAATATATTTTTGTAACTGGCGGCGTAGTTTCATCACTAGGCAAAGGTATTACAGCAGCATCACTAGGACGTTTATTGAAAAACCGAGGTTTAGACGTAACAATCCAAAAATTTGACCCATATATCAATATTGACCCAGGAACAATGAGCCCATATCAACATGGGGAAGTATTCGTAACGGATGATGGTGCTGAAACAGACCTAGACCTTGGTCACTATGAACGTTTTATCGACATCAACTTAGGTAAACATTCAACTGTTACTTCAGGTAAAGTATACTCAACTGTTTTGAAAAAAGAACGTCGTGGTGACTACAATGGTGGGACTGTACAAGTAATTCCACACATCACAAACGAAATTAAAGATCGTATTCAACGCGCTGGTCGTGAAACTAATGCTGATATCGTTATCACTGAAGTTGGTGGTACAGTTGGTGATATCGAATCATTACCATTCCTTGAAGCAATCCGCCAAATGAAACGTGATTTAGGAAATGAAAACGTACTTTATTTACACTGTACACTAATTCCTTATATTGCAGCAGCAGGTGAGTTAAAAACAAAACCAACTCAACACTCTGTAAAAGAATTACGCTCTCTAGGTATCCAACCAAACATTCTTGTTGTGCGTACAGATCGCCCAGTACCTCAAGAAATGAAAGAAAAATTAGCATTATTCTGCGACGTTAAACCACATGAAGTAATTGAATGTGTAGATGCAGATCATTTATATGAAATTCCTTTAGCTCTACAATCTCAAGATTTAGATGATATCGTACTTGATCACTTTGGCATTAAAGCTCCAGAAGCTGATATGGAAGATTGGAAAGTACTTGTAAATAAAGTGAAAAACCTTAAAAAATCAACAAAAATTGCTCTTGTTGGTAAATATGTAGAATTGCAAGACGCTTACATTTCTGTTGTTGAAGCACTTAAACATGCAGGTTATGCGTTTGACACTGATATTGAAGTAAATGCAATTAATGCAGAACATGTAACGCCTGAAAATGTAAAAGAATTACTTCAAGATGCTGATGGTATTCTAGTACCAGGTGGTTTCGGTGATCGTGGTGTTGAAGGGAAAATTCTTGCTACTCAATATGCTCGCGAAAACAACGTACCATTCTTAGGTATTTGTCTTGGTATGCAACTTGCAACGATTGAATTTGCACGTAACGTACTTGGACTTGAAGGTGCGCATTCTACAGAATTAAATCCAGATACAAAATACCCAATCATCGACTTACTTCCAGAACAAAAAGACGTCGAAGATCTAGGTGGTACACTTCGTCTTGGTTTATATCCATGTAAATTAAAAGACAATTCTATTGCAGCAAAAATTTATGATGATGAATTAGTCTATGAACGTCACCGTCATCGTTATGAATTTAATAACGAATACCGTGAAGCAATGGAAGCAGAAGGACTAGTCTTCTCAGGTACTTCACCAGACGGTCGTTTAGTTGAAATTATTGAATTACCAGAGAATAAATTCTTCGTGGCATCTCAATTCCACCCAGAATTCACTTCTCGTCCAAATCGCCCACAACCATTATTCCGTGATTTCATCGGTGCATCAGTGAAATAATCAATTTTGATACCTAGCCAGACTCTTTCAATAAGAGTCTGGCTTTTAACTATTGCTACAAACTAAAACCTTACTACTCTAAAGTCGAGAGTTGGAAAAAACACTTTCGTTATGTGATAAAAAGCAAAAGGAGAATAAAGCCGAATATCAGCTTTATTCTCCTTCTTAAAAAATAAATGAATACTCTAGGTTTATAATCCTGCTAGCATTTCATCATAAGACATTTTGATTGCTTCATAGATAAATAATGCTGTCATCGTATGTGGTAAAACAATGCGTTCACCTAATTCATTTGGTAACAATCCTTTTTTAATGTCCATGGAAATATATGTGTATGACAAGTTAGCCATTTCGCCAGCATCTTCTTCTTTTTCATTTGCGACAACTGCAAACGGGATAAAAGCATCATATAGCTTACGAGCTAAAGCTAAAGCGTTTGGATGATTTGTATTACGAGTGAAAATACAAACACGATCTATATCAGTTATTTCCACATCTTTCGTCCAAGGAAGTAATTTTTTGAAAGGCTCAGCCGCATGTAACGCGTTTATTTCAATTGCTTGTAATTCATCAAAACAAGCAAAGTAAACAACGCCTTCAAAGGCACCAGCTTGAGCTAATAAGCGTGCAGATTCTTCAATTGCTTCTTCTTGATTAGTAGCAACTCGTTGAAGTAATCCGGCAACTTGAGTAGATAACATTTTTAACATTCTATTCACCTCATGACATTCATTATAGAGTTGGGTGATTTTAATTGCAAAAATAGAAAATGTATATTTTTGAAAATTTATGCAGGAGAATAAATAGTATGCACGAATACTATATATGGATGGCACAATAAGGAGTAGAGTAAAGTGAAAAAAATATTAATCGTCGATGATCAACAAGGTATACGACTACTGCTAAATGAAGTCTTTAAAAATGATGGCTATGAAACGTTTCTAGCGTCAAATGGAGCAGAGGCTATTCAATATATAGAAAACACGAAATTAGATTGTGTTTTACTAGATATGAAGATTCCAGGAATGAATGGATTAGAAATTTTAAAACATATTAAAAACTTGTTCGCATCACTACCAGTTGTAATGATGACAGGTCATAGTGATATGGATATAATTTGCAATGCAAAAGAACTTGGAGCAAACCACTTTTTTACAAAGCCGTTTGATATTTTTGAAGTAAAGGATACGATTAACAAATTGTTGAAAGAATAAGTATAGACGGTGGTCAATGCTTATTCTTTTTGTTATTATGATAGTGTTATTATTCAATTTAGTACTATGCTACATCCTAAAGGAGGATTTACTAATGGCTTTGGTTTCAATGAAAGAAATGTTAATTACAGCAAGAGAAAATGGATATGCTGTTGGTCAATTCAATATCAATAACCTTGAATGGACTCAAGCGATTCTACAAGCAGCAGAAGAAGAAAAATCACCAGTAATTCTTGGTGTATCTGAAGGTGCTGGCAAATATATGGGCGGCTTTGTAGCTGTAGTCCAAATGGTTAAAGGACTAATGGAAAGCTACAAAACAACTGTACCAGTAGCAATCCACTTAGATCACGGTTCTAGCTTCGAAAAATGTAAAGAAGCAGTAGATGCAGGTTTCACATCTGTAATGATTGATGCTTCTCATCATCCGTTCGAAGAAAACATTGAAATCACTTCAAAAGTTGTTGAGTATGCGCATGCACATGGCGTATCAGTTGAAGCAGAACTTGGTACAGTAGGCGGAGATGAAGATGGCGTTATTGGTGGTATCATGTATGCCGATCCAGAGGAATGCCGTAAAATGGTTGAAGCAACTTCAATTGATTGCTTAGCACCAGCACTTGGCTCAGTTCATGGCCCATACCACGGTGAACCAAACTTAGGCTTCAAAGAAATGGAAGAAATCTCAGGACTAGCTGGGCTTCCATTAGTACTACATGGTGGTACTGGTATCCCTACAAAAGATATTCAACGTTCTATTTCTTTAGGAACTGCGAAAATTAATGTAAATACTGAAAATCAAATCGCTGCTACAAAAGTGATTCGTGAATTCTTGGACAATGATAAACAAACTTACGATCCACGTAAATTCTTAGGACCTGCTCGTGAAGCGATTAAAGCAACTGTTATTGGCAAAATGCGCGAATTTGGTAGCTCTCAACAAGCTTAAGCATATATTTTAGTAGAGAGAAATAGGAGAAGATATCGGTCATGGAATCGAATCTTCTCCATTTTTCCATCATTCAGGAGGAATATAAATTGAAATTTTTTATCGATACAGCAAATTTTGAAGAAATTAAAGAAGCACATTCATGGGGGATTATCTCTGGTGTTACAACAAACCCATCTTTAGTAGCGAAAGAAAAAAACGTTTCATTCCATGATCGTTTAAAAGAAATTGCTGACTTAGTAGATGGCTCAGTTAGCGGGGAAGTAATTTCATTAGATGCTGAAGGTATGATTAAAGAAGGTCACGAACTAGCTAAAATTGCACCAAACATCACAGTTAAATTACCAATGACACCAGCAGGTTTGACAGCATGTTCAACTCTTTCTAAAGAAGGAATCAAAACAAACGTTACATTAATCTTCAGTGCAAACCAAGCTTTACTTGCTGCACGTGCAGGTGCAACTTATGTTTCTCCATTCTTAGGTCGTTTAGATGATATCGGTCAAGATGGTACTGAATTAGTACGTGAAATTGCTGAAATCTTTGCAATTCATGAGCTTCCGACTCAAATTATTGCTGCTTCTATCCGTCATCCACAACACATCACAGAAGCTGCTCTTGCAGGCGCACACATTGCAACTACACCATTTAAAGTATTAAAACAATTATTCAGTCATCCTTTGACAGATAAAGGAATTGAAGGATTTATGAATGACTGGGCAAATAAAGATAAATAATTAAGGAGATTCCCATGGACGTATATAAAATTACAGGAGAAAAACATTTAAAAGGTACCATTAAAGTTAGTGGTGCTAAAAATAGTGCAGTTGCTTTAATTCCAGCTTCTATTTTGGCTAATTCTCCTGTAACGATTGAAGGATTACCAGAAATTTTAGATGTTTGGACATTGAAAGCTTTACTTGAAGAAATTGGCGGAGAAGTTGAATTTAAAGACGGTCAAATGGTAATAGATCCTAGTCCAATGATTGATATGCCATTACCAAATGGCAATGTCAAAAAACTACGTGCTTCTTATTACTTGATGGGTGCTATGCTTGGCCGCTTCAAAAAAGCCGTAATTGGTTTACCAGGTGGGTGCCATTTAGGACCACGCCCAATTGACCAACATATTAAAGGTTTTGAAGCTTTAGGTGCACAAGTTACAAATGAACACGGTGCCATTTATTTACGTGCAGAAGAACTACACGGTGCAAAAATTTACTTAGATGTAAGTAGTGTAGGTGCTACGATTAACATTATGCTTGCAGCAGTGTTAGCAAAAGGCAAGACAGTTATTGAAAATGCTGCAAAGGAACCTGAAATTATTGATGTTGCCACATTATTAACAAATATGGGTGCCAAGATCAAAGGTGCTGGTACAAATGTTATTCGTATCGAAGGTGTAGAAGAACTACATGGTACAAACCATACCATCATTCCAGACCGTATTGAAGCAGGGACATATATGATTATGGCTGCTGCAGTAGGGGATGGTGTAATCATCGATAATGTAATCCCACTACATTTAGAAGCAGTGACTGCTAAATTACGTGAGATGGGCGTCAAAGTAATTGAAGAAGAAGAGCGTATTATCATTCCGAAAACAGAAGCGCTAAAATCAGTCGATATTAAAACGCTTGTATACCCAGGATTCCCAACTGATCTACAACAACCTTTTACTGTTCTATTAACACAAGCGAATGGTTCTTCTATTGTTACAGATACAATCTATTCGGCTCGTTTCAAACATATTGATGAAATTATCAGAATGAATGCAAATGCAAAAGTAGAAGGGCGTTCTGCCATTATAACTGGACCTAGTAAGTTAGAGGCTGCTACAGTTACTGCTACAGATTTGCGTGCAGGGGCTGCTTTAATTATTGCAGGATTACTTGCTAAAGGTGAAACGGAAATTCATGATATCTACCACGTCGAACGCGGATATAGCGATATTATTGCTAAACTGCAGGATTTAGGTGCAGATATCCAAAAAGAAACAATTGAACCGGATTCCAAAAGTAGTGTGATAAATAGATCAAACTGAAAAAAATCCGCACGCTAAGTTCTGTGTGCTATAATAGGTTTAGTTTGAAACGATTCCAGTCAAAAGACAGGAAAACGGGAGGAACAGTAAAAGATGAAACGCAGTTTATCAATGGAAGTAGTACGTGTAACAGAAGCGGCAGCAATCGCCTCAGCAAGATGGATGGGCCGTGGGTTAAAAATGGAGGCTGACGACGCAGCAACTACAGCAATGCGCGAAGTATTCGATTCAATTCCAATGGACGCAGTCGTTGTAATTGGCGAAGGAGAAATGGACGAAGCACCTATGCTTTATATCGGTGAAAAGTTGGGCTCTGATCCAAATGGTCCTCAAGTAGACATTGCAGTTGATCCACTAGAAGGTACAAACATCGTAGCAGCAGGTAGTGGTAATGCACTAACAGTATTAGCTATCGCTGACCGCGGTAACTTACTCCATGCACCTGATATGTATATGGAAAAAATCGCAGTTGGTCCAGAAGCAGCAGGTAAAATCGATATTAATGCATCTGTTATTGACAACTTACGAGCAGTAGCAGAAGCCAAACATAAAAATATCGAAGACGTAGTAGCTACTTTACTAAATCGTGAACGTCACCAACCAATCGTTGATCAAATTCGTGCAGCTGGTGCGCGTATTAAATTTATCTCAGATGGTGATGTAGCAGCAGCAATTAACACTGCATTTGATGAAACAGGTGTTGATATTCTATTTGGTACAGGTGGTGCACCAGAGGGTGTAATTGCAGCTGTAGCATTAAAATGTCTTGGAGGAGAATTCCAAGGTAAACTTGTTCCTTCAAATGATGAAGAAATTGAACGTTGCCATAAAATGGGCATCGAAGTCAATAAAGTGTTGAAAATGGATGATCTAGTGAAAGGTGATGACGCAATCTTCGCTGCAACTGGAGTAACAGACGGTGAACTATTGAAAGGTGTCCAATTTAAAGGTGGGCACTGCACAACAGAATCAGTCGTAATGCGTGCAAAATCAGGAACTGTTCGTTTTATCGAAGGCAGACATAGTTTAACTAAAAAACCAAAACTATTTATGCAAGACTAAACTTCAATTTTACTTGCCCGGCATTAGCCGGGCTTCTTCTTAATGTTCATTCCATTCAAAAACTCGCAAAACTCACATACCATATTTCGAATATTTTTCAAAAACAATATACTATTAAGAGTGGTGTTATGCCTATGACGACAATGACAATTTCTCAATTAGAGGATATGAAATTAAAGGACCTGTATGCGCTTGCACGAGAATACAAAATTTCATATTATGGAAAGTTAACTAAAAAGGAATTAATTTTTGCAATTCTAAAATCACGAGCTGAAAGTGAAGGTTATTTCTTCATGGAAGGTGTCTTAGAAATTATTCAACAAGAGGGCTTTGGTTTCTTACGTCCTATTAACTATTCACCAAGTTCAGAAGATATCTATATTTCGGCATCTCAAATTCGCCGTTTCAGTCTTCGTAATGGCGATAAAGTAACGGGGAAAGTTCGTCCACCAAAAGAAAATGAACGTTACTATGGTCTTTTACATGTAGAAGCAGTAAATGGTGAAGATCCTGAAGTAGCGAAAGAACGCGTTCACTTCCCAGCACTTACTCCATTATATCCAGATCGACATGTCAAACTGGAAACGACTCCAACAAAACTATCTACACGTATTATGGATTTAGTGGCACCAGTTGGTTTCGGACAACGTGGATTAATCGTAGCTCCACCAAAAGCAGGTAAAACATTGCTATTAAAAGAAGTTGCTAATGCAATTACGGAGAAATATCCAGAATCTGAATTAATCGTACTATTAATTGATGAACGACCAGAAGAAGTAACTGATATTGAGCGTTCAGTAAAAGCAGATGTGGTAAGTTCAACATTTGACGAATTACCAGAAAATCACGTAAAAGTAGCGGAACTTGTTTTAGAACGAGCTATGCGACTTGTAGAGCACAAACGCGATGTTATTATTCTAATGGACTCTATTACAAGACTTGCTCGTGCGTATAATCTAGTAATTCCTCCAAGTGGACGAACATTATCAGGTGGTATTGATCCAGCCGCATTCCATAGACCAAAACGATTCTTTGGTGCAGCACGAAATATCGAAGAAGGCGGTAGTTTAACAATTTTAGCGACGGCTCTTATCGATACGGGCTCACGTATGGATGAAGTAATCTATGAAGAATTCAAAGGTACTGGGAATTTAGAGTTGCATCTAGATCGAAGTCTAGCAGAACGTCGTATTTTCCCTGCAATTGATATTCGTCGTTCCGGTACGCGAAAAGAAGAATTGTTGATTCCAAAAGAACAACTTGATAAGCTTTGGGCAATTCGCAAAACATTCTCAGACTCACCTGATTTTGCAGAACGTTTCTTAAAAAAATTACGCAATACCAAAACCAACGAAGAATTCTTTGAAACGTTAAATTCAGATATGAAAGCTGCTCGAAATGGTAAAGGATTAATTTAATTAAAAATCGCAAAGTACATTATATATTAATGCATTTATATTTATTTATCATAACAAAATTTTAATAATTAGTAGTTGCACCTAATAATGAATCTTGTTATACTGTGGATAATGCATTTCATACGCGTTGCATATACGACAAACTTATTTGGGTCGTGTAAGGCAACAGTTCGATAATACTCTGTTCCGGATGGTTCAGGGCGAGAGGAGATACCAAACATGAAATTAGGAATTCACCCAGACTATAAAGAAGCTACAGTAACTTGCTCTTGTGGTAATTCTTTCAAAACAGGTTCAGTAAAAGAAGACATCGTTGTTGAATTTTGCAGCGATTGCCACCCATTCTATACTGGCCGTCAAAAATTCGCGTCTGCTGACGGACGTGTGGATCGTTTCAACAAAAAATACGGTATTAAATAATTACCCTAGAACACTAAAATACCTGCCTAGCATGTCATTGCAAGGCAGGTATTTTTCTTGCGACAAAACGTATTTTCGTGTAGTATAAAGCTCGTTGTTTTATATAAAATGGTTCTATACTATTTGTTAAGATGTTTTGCATTATAGAGAAATACAGTAGAAAAGTGGCGGGGTAGGACACGGTTACGATGAGTTTATATATTAATTGATACCCTTCCTAAAAATACTATAGAACAAATTAAATTACGTTTCATATAACATATTATTTACCGAAAATAAAGAGCAGTAATCATGTTATTTTTTCGGTATGATGAAGGATATACGTTTCGAAAGGAGTCTAGTCAATGTACGTTACGACTCAAAATGGCTGGATTGAAGTAATCTGCGGTAGCATGTTTTCCGGAAAATCAGAAGAATTGATTCGACGTGTGCGTAGAGCACAATTTGCAAAACAAAAAATTGCCGTTTTTAAGCCTAAAATTGATAATCGATATAGCGAAGAAGCTGTTGTTAGCCACAACGGCGCAACAGTAATTGCTCATCCAATTGAACAGTCAAGTGAAATGTGGAATTATCTCACAGATGACTTTGATCTAGTTGCAATTGATGAAGCCCAATTTTTTGGAGAAGATATTATTGGAACTGTCCAAGAACTGGCAAATCACGGCTATCGTGTAGTACTAGCTGGACTTGACCAAGATTTTAAAGGTGTTCCATTTGGGCCGATGCCAGAATTAATGGCAATTGCTGAGCAAGTAACAAAACTGCAAGCTGTTTGTAGTGTGTGTGGCTCACCAGCAAGCAGAACCCAAAGACTTATTAATGGAAAACCTGCAAAAGCAGATGATCCTATAATTTTAGTTGGGGCTGCAGAAGCCTATGAACCTCGTTGCCGCCATCACCATGTAGTGCCAACAGGTCAAACTAATATGGTTAAATAAAGCAAAGAAAGAGGAGTGGCAAATGGCTACCCCTCTTTTATGTTCTGATAGAGCAAATAAAGTGATGTTATTGAGGTTTCTATACAATTTGTGATAAGAAGCTAGCGAAGCGATGCAAGAAGGCACCGAAACGGGTTCATTAGATATGTATCTTCTTGCGCTATTCATAAAAAGACTCAAAATATCAAGAAAAACACAAAATAACAGTCTTGATTTTCTAAAAGAGTAGCGATAGCAACTTTTTTTCATTATACTATTTAAGGAGCATATAAAAGCGAAAGCGGTTAATCCAGACCAGACATGCTATTTACAGGCCATAAACGAACACTACTTACTAGATTTCAAACTAGTTATGAAAATGAATTGAGGTCTGTCACCATTGCTGGATAGAAATAAATAAGAACGTGTGTATTAGCGCACATCAGCACATATAAGAAATACAAATTAATAAATTGATTATAGAAAGGTACAGGTGAAAAATAATGTTTGATCGCCTACAAGCTGTTGAAGATCGATATGAAAAACTAAACGAACTTCTAAGCGATCCGGATGTTGTATCTGACTCCAAAAAATTAGCAAAGTATTCAAAGGAACAATCTGATATTCAAGAAACTGTAGAAGTTTATCGTGAATATAAATCTGCAAAAGAACAATTAGTAGATGCAAAAGAAATGTTAGAAGATAAATTAGATGCAGAAATGAAAGAAATGGTGAAGGAAGAAGTTAACGGTTTAGAAAAACAAATCGTAAATTATGAAGAACGCCTTCGCATTTTATTAATTCCAAAAGATCCGAATGATAGCAAAAACGTTATTATGGAAATCCGCGGCGCTGCTGGCGGTGATGAAGCTGCATTATTCGCAAACTCACTATTCCGTATGTATAGCAAATATGCTGAAACACAAGGCTGGAAGATCGATATCATGAACGCAAACCCAACAGAACTTGGTGGATATAAAGAAATCGTCTTTTTGATTAACGGACAAGGTGCTTATTCAAAATTCAAATACGAAAGTGGCGCACACCGTGTACAACGTGTACCAGAAACTGAATCACAAGGTCGTGTGCATACTTCAACATCTACTGTTGTTGTAATGCCAGAAGCTGAAGAAGTAGAATTAGACCTTCAAGACAAAGATATCCGCGTAGATATTTATCACGCATCAGGTGCTGGTGGTCAGCACGTCAACAAAACAGCATCTGCAGTTCGTATGACACATATTCCAACAGGAATCGTTGTTGCCATGCAAGATGAACGTTCTCAATTGAAAAACCGTGAAAAAGCGATGAAAGTTCTTCGTGCACGTGTTTACGATAAATTACAACAAGATGCACAAAGTGAAATCGATGCAGAACGTAAATCAGCTGTTGGAACAGGAGATCGTTCTGAACGTATTCGTACTTACAACTATCCGCAAAACCGTGTGACAGATCACCGCATTGGCTTAACCATTCAAAAACTCGACCAAATCATTGAAGGTAAATTAGATGATCTTATCGATGCGTTGATATTAGAAGAACAAGCCAAAAAATTGGATGCACTAAATGACACAGCACTTTAATTTTGTTTATGAGGCCCTGAATGGGGCTTCTTCTTTTTTACTGGACAATGGTCGAGAAGAAATAGCAGCAAGATTACTTTTACAACATGTATTAAAAAAATCGTACACCGAATTATTAACAAGTATGCGGGATAAAATTTCTGAAGGTGATTGCGAAGCCTTTTGGCAAATGGTTGAATCTCATGTGAAAGGGATGCCAATTCAATATATTATTGGTGTGGAAGAGTTTTATGGTCGTACCTTTATGGTAAATGAGTCTGTTCTGATCCCTAGACCTGAAACAGAGGAGCTAATCGTCGAAGCTACTGAGCGAATTAAGCGTATTTTTGGCGACAAGCCGAATATTCAATTAGCGGATATTGGAACAGGTAGTGGAGCGATTGCGATTACGTTGAAAAAGGAAATACCATCTTTACATGTAACAGCAACCGATATTTCACCGGATGCTTTAAAGGTAGCGAAGAAAAATGCAGAGATGTTAGAGGCAGATATTCATTTTGAAGAGGGAGATTTAACAGCTCCGATTGAATGTCAGAAATGGCAAGTCGTACTTTCAAATCCTCCATATATTGCATATGATGAAGCAAAAGAGATGTCAGAAGTAGTGCTTGAGCATGAACCTCACACAGCACTTTTTGCAGATGAGGATGGACTAGCACTTTATAAAAAACTAGCAAAGAATCTACCAAATTTGATGACGAAACCTAGTTTTATTGGTGTAGAAATAGGTTATGCACAGGGAAATGCGGTAGCTGCGCTGTTTAAAGAAAGTTTTCCACAAGCTAAAATCGATATATTAAAAGATATGAATGGAAAAAATCGTATGGTTTTTTGTGAATTAGGTGTATAAATAGTAATCTCTTTGGCCATGATAGTTTCATGGAGGGGATTTAAGATGATAGAAGATTACTATAATATAAAACAACCACAAGAATTGTCATACTACACTATTAAACAACCAACAAAACAATCACAAGTAAATATACTTTTACAATTTATAACGTCGCTACTACTTATACAATTAGTGCTTCTAATTATACAAGGGTTTTTAACACAGCAATATAGTATGGAATTAGAGCAACCGAGATTTCGTATCATTGCCAATAGCAATTCTGCTGTAGATCAGCAATATAAACATCGACTTGTGGAAGAGATTAAACCAATTCTTGATAAAGCAATGCAAAATCCATCCACAGAACTAAATTTATCAACAATTGAAAATCAACTAAAAAATAAGTTATCCACAGAAATGAAAAATGAACAAATTAAAATCACAACGACGAATGCATTATTTCCACCAAAACGTAATGGTTACAAGATGTATGCACAAGATAAATATCAAGCAATTGTTGTGACTATTGGAGCTGGCAAGGGCGATAATTGGTGGTGCGGATTATTTCCAAAAGTTTGCTATCGTGATGAAGAACCAAAGGAAGAAAAAGAAGAAGAAGAAAAACCTAAATTTTTTATTATTGAATGGTTTAAGAGCCTTTTTAATGATTAGAGTTACCCACAATATTTGGTAAATTGTCCACAATTTTTACAAAGTTATCAACAAATTGTGCATAACTTTCTGAAAACTCTTATTTAAAGGGAGGAAATGACATGGAAACACAACGTCTCATTGTGGATAACAATGTGGATTCCGAAAAAAGTTATTCACAAGCTGTGGATTTGTTAAATCATGGAGAACTAGTCGCTTTTCCCACTGAAACAGTTTATGGCTTGGGTGCCATAGCTACAAATGAAGCAGCAATCAAAAAAATCTATGCAGCAAAAGGAAGACCATCCGATAATCCGCTTATTGTCCATATTGGTACTTTCGATGAACTTGAAAATTATGTAGATGATATTTCAGATAAAGCAAGAAAATGTATGGATGCGTTTTGGCCAGGCCCTTTAACGATGATATTTAAAGTTAAACCAAATGTACTTGCTACAAGCGTAACAGCAGGTCTTGATACAGTTGGTATTCGCATGCCCGATCATCCGGTCGCATTAAAACTATTACAGAAATTAGGGAAACCGGTCGCAGCTCCAAGTGCAAACCGAAGCGGAAAACCTAGTCCAACTGAAGGTACTCATGTGGAACAGGATTTATCAGGTAAAATTCCACTGATTTTAGATGGAGGAGCTACTGGAATTGGCGTAGAATCAACTGTCATAGATCTTACACTAGAAACGCCTGTCATTTTACGTCCAGGTGCTATAACAAAGGAAATGTTTGAACGTGTAATCGGTACGGTTAAGCAACCAACTCATATCGAACAAAAAGCAGGTGCACCACGCGCCCCAGGTATGAAATATACTCATTATGCACCAAATGCGCCGGTATATTTAATAGAAAAAGATGAACAACAGGTTGAACAAGCCATTGGAGAATTGCAACATCAAGGCCATAAAGTAGCATTACTTGCACCTCAAAGTTTTAGAAAACTGTCTCCAGATTGGTTTTTCACATTTGGTGATACCAAAGAAGATATGGCCGCTAACCTTTTCCATGCATTACGCGAATGTGATTTAACAGCTGCAGATATCGTATTAGCAACCGTTACTTCAACAGAGGGTGTCGGTTCGGCTATTATGAATCGACTCGAAAAATCAGCAGGTGGCAAATGGTATTCAAAAGATTATCAAAATCAATAAAGTTATTTCTAACAATTATTTATTTCAAAGCTTCTTTATGAAAAATCATAAAGGGGCTTTTTCTTTGAAAAAACCATCAGTAAGGAATGATAGTAGAGGGAAATAGGGATATAAAATGATTAATACCTGTGTTGGAAAACAAAACGCATAAAAGTATTATATTAATATAATAAAATTATTTGCGTTATTTTTACGGTATAACTAGTGAACTTTGATACATAGGATAAGAGAGATTTCTAAAGGATGGAGGAAAAATGTGCCAGAAATTCTTGCGGCTATTATTACAGCTATGGACGTATTGACGATATATTTATTATTACCGCAAATAAAATATCGCTTTTGGCTTTCTTTATGGACAGGTGCTCTTCATATGATTTTTCCCTTCATTGGCTTCCACGTCGGTGAATGGTTAATTACATATATAACAAATCTTGCTCAAAATGTTTCAGGTTTATTATTAAGTATGATTGGCGTACAACTTTTATTAGCAGCGAAAGGTAGTAAACCTGCACAAGTTCCCGTAATATTATTAGCCATTACCACAAGTTTAGATACCTTTTCAGTAAGTGTATCTTTTGGTATGCTTCAATTAAAAGAAACATTACTAATTTGTAGCATGGGTGTATTTGCTTTTCTATTTTCATATATCGCATTAGTTTTAAATAAAAATATCCCAGCAAAGATAGGAGCATACTTACAAATATTCGCTGGAATTGCATTACTTTTGATGGGTATTTTTTCATTTGATTTATAAAAAAATAGAACATTATAACTGCATTTAATATATAATGAGAGGGAGAGTGCATAATGAATATTTATTTTGTATGTACAGGAAATACTTGTAGAAGTCCAATGGCAGCGGCCATTTTAAAATCGAGAAATTTACAAAGAGTTGAAGTGAAATCTGCAGGGATATACGCTATGCCTGGAAGTCCTATGTCACATAATACACAGTCTGTCCTAAAAGAACAGCAAATTGATTATGATCATACCGCCCAAAATGTTAGATTGGAAGATCTACAATGGGCCAATTTAATATTAACAATGACAAATGGACACAAAGAAGCACTTTTACAAGTATTTCCTCAAGTAGCAGATAAAACATTTACATTTAAAGAATATGTATCTGAAAATGATAATTTGGATGTATTTGATCCTTTTGGAGGAGATACGTCAACATATCGGGCCACTTTCCAAGAACTTAGTAAATTAATGGATGCACTTGAAAAGAAAATATTGGAGGAATAACCATGGCAAAAAAAAGTGTGCGACATTCTTTTGGTTTAAAAAAGAAACTCGTTCTATTTGTAACAATTTTAGCGATGATTACATATAGCGTAAGTTTCTTCTTTATCGAGTATTTGCAACCTCAATTTTTTCCGAATGTGAAAAAAACAGTGTTCGAAATAATTACATATGTTTTAGGGATTATATGGTCCGGTATATTAGCTGGTATTTTTAGTTCTTTATTGGTAAAGCCATTACAAAAGCTTGAAAATGTTGCAAAAGAAGCTGCTGAAGGGAAAATTGGCAAAGATATAGAAATGCCGAATAGCTCAGATGAAATTCGTTCACTATCAGAAGCTTTCCAAACAATGTTAGTAAGTCTACGCCAAATGGTTTCTAGCATTAATCAAAATTTCCAAACAACGAACAATACCGTTCTAAATCTATCCGAAGAAACAGGACAAGCATCGAAACAAACAGAATCAATCGCTGAAACAATATCGAATATTTCTGAGGGCGCTTCAAGTTCAGCAATTGCCATTCAAGAAACGGCAGAAGCACTAGAAGATGTTCGATTATTAGCAGAAGAAGTAAATCAACGTGCAATCACATCATCTAACCAATCAGAAATAATGATGTCAGAGTTAAAACACACTACAAATGCAATTAATCAACTTGTTGAAGGGATTGAAAAAATTGCATCAGGCAATCAATTAGCTCTGAAAGATATACATCAGCTTGAAAAAAATGCATTAAAAGTAGAACAAATTATTCAGCTAGTCGGAGATATTGCAGAACAAACTAACTTACTAGCGCTAAATGCTTCTATAGAGGCAGCTAGAGCTGGGGAACACGGAAAGGGTTTTGCTGTGGTAGCTGAAGAGGTCCGCAAACTAGCAGACGAAAGTGCCGAGGCTGTAAAAGGTATTACACAATTGATTCAAACCATTCAATTAGATGTTCAAACAGTGGTTGGCAAAATGACAGAGCAAGTTGGTTTTGCAGAAGGAGAAGTAGCTCGAATTTCCGAAACAACGTCAGCAGTAGATGGTATGGCTACTATGGTTAGTGGCATGGCAGACTCAATCGTTGAAATTTCTGAATTTGTAGGTAAGCAATTGCATAACATCGAAAAAACAGCTCATCAATCTCAAGAAGTAGCTGCAATAGCAGAACAAACTTCTGCAGGCGCACTAGAAGTTCAAAGCGCAACCGACGAACAAGTCAGATCAATTGAGCAAATTGACCAACTTTCACAAATATTAAAGAAACAATCTGAAGATTTATTCCAAATGATCCAGCAATTTGAAAAGTAAAAACTGGTGAGTGTTTATGGCTAGAAATCTTTTTTGTAAAGCGATGCAGGAGCAAAGGTTTTTCCTGCGACGAAGCTAGCGAAGCGATACAGGAGCAAAGGTTTTTCCTGCGACGAAGCTAGCGAAGCGATGCAGGAGCAAAGGTTTTTCCTGCGACGAAGCTAGCGAAGCGATACAGGAGCAAGAGGTAATACTAATAACTTAATATGAACGTTGGGGTATTTTAAAAGTGGTTTTACACTTTTAAGATACCCCTTTCTTTTGATTGCTCACTAAGAGAAGCAAAATAATATCCACAAACTATCCACAAATTTAAGAGAATCCTTGAAATAACTTCAGTACATGACGTAAAAAGTTCAGGAAGTGTATACAATTCGATTATTTGGGGGTTAGGAAACTTATTTCGTGGATAGAAGGTTAGTCTGAAAATAATCTGCTCCCAGAGACACCAACAAATCCCTGCCAAAATGTAATCAACTCCGTAATCATTGAAATCAATCAACTAACTAAACAAAATCGCTAAAATACGAATACAAAACCGAAAATACATATATATATTCGTGAATAAGCTATATTAAAACCGAAAATCACTAAAAATAAGAAAAATATTCGTATTTTATTAAACTTACTATCGCAATTAAGTGAAAAATATGTCATTATACATATAGAAGTGGTACACTGATGATGAATAGAACAATTGAAAAGAGGGAACCCATTGAAAATTGCAATTTCATCAGATCATGGTGGTAACAACTTACGAAAAGAAATCATAGCTTTGTTGGAAGAACTAGGTATTAGTTATGAAGACTTCGGTCCAAAATCATCTGATTCAGTAGATTACCCAGATTATGCACTACCAGTTGCAAATGGAGTTGCTAACGGCGAATTTGACCGTGGCATTTTAATTTGCGGTACGGGTATTGGTATGTCTATTGCTGCAAACAAAGTAAATGGCATCCGTTGTGCTTTAGTACATGATGTATTTAGTGCAAAAGCAACACGTTGTCATAATGATTCGAATGTGTTAGCAATGGGTGAAAGAGTAATTGGCCCAGGATTAGCACGAGAAATCGTTCAAACTTGGCTATCAACAGATTTTGAAGGTGGACGTCATGAACGTCGTATCAGCAAAATCACAGCTTTAGAAGAACAAGAATAATAATCAGATTCGAGGTCTTAAACGATGAACTTACAACAAATTGAAGAACAGCTACAAACGCTGCTATCAGAATTTGAACAACAAGTTACCTTTCGTAATGGCCAAATCTTTGTCGTAGGTTGCTCAACTTCAGAAGTAAAAGGCGAAAAAATTGGCACAGCAGGCGGCTTAGAAATTGCAGAAGCATTGTATAAGCCTTTAAAAGCATTTGCTGATAAACATGAAATTTATTTAGCGTTTCAAGGTTGCGAACATTTAAATCGCGCCTTAACAATAGAAAGAGCTGTAGCTGAACAATATCGACTTGAGCCTGTCTCAGTCGTTCCTGTTCGCACTGCCGGTGGCTCGATGTCTACTTTTGCGTTTAGTCAATTCGAAGAACCAGTATTGGTTGAAGAAATTACAGCGCATGCAGGCATTGATATAGGTCAAACATTGATTGGTATGCATTTGAAGAAAGTGGCAGTTCCTGTCCGTACTTCAATCTCACATATTGGAGATGCAGTCGTGACAGTTGCAAAAACTCGTCCTAAATTAATAGGTGGCGAGAGAGCAGTATACAACAAAGAGTAAAAATAGGGGGAATAGGTGTAATGGAAAATCTTGCAGCACAAGAAAAGTCAATCATTGCGTCACAAGACAAAGCAGTATTTGAAGCGATGGAAAAAGAATTTGCTCGTCAACAATCAAATATTGAGTTAATCGCATCCGAAAATATCGTTTCTGAAGCGGTAATGGAAGCTCAAGGATCGGTATTAACGAACAAATATGCTGAAGGCTATCCTGGCAAACGTTACTATGGTGGTTGCGAGCATGTAGACGTTGTGGAAAATATTGCACGTGATCGTCTAAAAGAAATCTTTGGTGCTGAATATGCAAACGTTCAACCACACTCTGGTGCACAAGCAAATATGGCTGTGTACTTCACAATTTTAGAACCAGGCGATACTGTTTTAGGTATGAACCTTTCTCATGGTGGTCACTTAACACATGGTAGCCCAGTCAACTTCTCAGGTGTACAATACAACTTTGTAGAATACGGTGTAACGGAAGATACAAACGTAATCGATTACGAAGATGTTCGTCAAAAAGCACTTAAACATAAACCAAAACTAATCGTTGCTGGTGCATCTGCTTATCCTCGTAAAATTGATTTTGCTAAATTCCGCGAAATCGCTGATGAAGTAGGCGCTTATTTCATGGTGGATATGGCGCATATTGCTGGTCTTGTAGCTGTAGGTGAACATCCAAATCCTGTACCATATGCAGATTTTGTGACATCAACTACTCACAAAACATTACGTGGTCCACGTGGTGGTTTAATTCTTTGTAAAGAAGAATGGGGCAAGAAAATCGACAAATCTATCTTCCCTGGTATTCAAGGTGGTCCGTTGATGCATGTCATCGCAGGTAAAGCTGTTGCTTTCGGTGAAGCACAACAACCTGAATACAAAGAATACATCGGGCAAGTTGTTAAAAATGCAAAAGTATTTGGTGAAGCATTACAAGCAGAAGGTATTAAACTTGTATCAGGCGGTACAGATAACCACTTATTACTTTTAGATGTACGTTCTCTAGGCCTAACAGGTAAAGTTGCAGAAAAACTTTTAGATGATGTGAACATTACAGCGAACAAAAATACAATTCCATTTGATCCAGAAAGTCCATTTGTTACTTCTGGTGTTCGCGTAGGTACACCAGCTATTACATCTCGTGGCTTCAAAGAAGAAGATATGAAGGAAGTTGCTTCCATCATTGCTTCTGTATTAAAAAATCCAGAAGATGAAGCAGTAAAACAAGAAGCAATAAAACGCGTGAAAGTTTTAACTGATAATCATCCAATTTATTCAAAATAATCACGAATGACTTGCTACCTTTGCATAAATGCAAAGGTAGCTTTTTTATATTAGTTTCATATTGTTTATAAGCACACGAATATCAAATTGAACAAAAACACATTTAAATAGAAATTACAGAGTGATTAATAAATAAAAGCTTAATTAATCATATAGATAATTTGAAAACTATAACCATTTAACAATGGAGCAAGCAACTATATTATTAAGAGAATTAGGATAAATAAAAAAAAGCAAAAGGAAATTACATAAGTCTGATTTATTTCTGTTATAATAAGCAAGATAAACATTAAGTAGGGAGAGATTACCTTGGGTAAAGTATACGTATTCGACCATCCATTAATCCAACACAAACTAACATATATTCGTGATAAAAACACAGGTACAAAAGAATTCCGCGAACTAGTAGACGAAGTAGCTACACTTATGGCATTTGAAATCACTCGTGATTTACCAACTGAAGAAATTGAAATTGAAACACCTGTCACAAAAACAAAAACAAAAGTCTTATCTGGTAAGAAGATTGCAATTGTACCAATTCTTCGTGCTGGTTTAGGTATGGTAGATGGAGTTTTAAACTTAATCCCAGCTGCAAAAGTGGCTCATATCGGCCTATATCGTGACCCAGAAACATTAAAACCAGTAGAATATTATGCAAAATTCCCAGCAGATTTAGAAGAGCGTGACTTTATCATTGTTGACCCAATGTTAGCAACTGGTGGATCCGCAATTGAAGCGATTAATTCACTAAAAAAACGTGGTGCTAAGAATATTAAATTCATGTGCTTAATTGCTGCTCCAGAAGGCGTACAAGCTATTCAAGAACAACATCCTGATATCGATGTTTATATTGCATCTTTAGATGAAAAACTAAATGACCATGGTTACATTGTTCCAGGTCTTGGAGATGCTGGTGACCGTTTATTCGGAACTAAATAATTCAATTGAAGGTGGTGCATAGAAGTTGTCTAAAAAGTGGAAAGTAATGACAGTTTTCGGGACAAGACCAGAAGCTATTAAAATGGCCCCGCTTGTATTAGAACTTAAAAAGCATCCAGAGAAAATTGAAACAATTGTTACAGTAACAGCTCAACATAGACAAATGCTAGATCAAGTACTTGAAACATTCCAAATCACACCTGATTATGATCTAAACATTATGAAGAGTCGTCAAACTTTAATTGATGTGACAACAAAAGGGCTTGAAGGCTTAGATTCCGTAATAAAAGAAGTAAATCCTGACATAGTACTTGTTCATGGTGATACGACGACGACTTTTGTTGCAAGCTTAGCTGCATTTTACAACCAAATTGCCATTGGGCATGTAGAAGCAGGATTACGAACTGGTAATAAGTATTCGCCTTATCCAGAAGAAATGAACCGTCAGCTCACAGGAATTATGGCAGATATTCATTTTGCACCAACTGAACAAGCTAAACAAAATCTACTTCTTGAAAACAAGGTGGAGAAGAGTATTATCGTCACAGGTAATACAGCGATTGATGCATTACAAACAACTGTTAGAGACCAGTATGAACATCCGGTATTAAAACAAATTGGTCGGGATCGAATGATTCTATTAACAGCACATCGACGTGAAAACTTAGGTGAACCGATGCATCATATGTTCAAAGCCATTAAACGTCTATTAACAGAATTCGATGATATTCAAGTGGTCTATCCAGTACATTTAAATCCTGTAGTACGCGAAATTGCAGATGAAATACTTGGAGATGAACCCAAAGTGCATTTAATCGAACCTCTTGAAGTGTTTGACTTCCATAATTTTGCTTCAAGATCCTTTATGATTTTGACAGATTCGGGAGGAGTGCAAGAGGAAGCCCCTTCACTTGGAAAACCAGTGCTTGTATTAAGAGACACTACTGAAAGACCAGAAGGCATAAAGGCTGGTACATTGAAATTAGCAGGTACTAATGAGGAAACAATTTATAACCTGGCAAAAGAATTACTAATAGATGAAAATGCATATTTGAAAATGGCGCATGCTTCCAATCCTTATGGTGATGGCCATGCTTCTAAAAGAATAGTAGAATCATTACTTGCATTTCTATCAACAAAATAAATTTTATTAAACTACAAAAACTACTTTACAAATTCTATTATTAGAAAATGTAGAGTAGTTTTTTTTATATCAAATTAAATTGTGACATTTTTGTTCAAAATTTGTCTACTATTTGACAAAGTATGCCCACTTGTGAAGTTTTTCACTCTAACCAATTGACATGAAATATTCACTATTGTATGCTTACAAAGGGTAAGAATGATAAGGGTTTCATGGCTCAAAATCATAATGGAAACTCTTTAGATACCAAGTTTCTACTAATTTTGCAGTGAATATCATTTTCTGTAAAATTTCAGCGGTTTTTGTACGTCTATTAGATGTCCTTATGAGGCGGTGGTTTATCATTAAAGCTTATCTCTCACCATTTGGATCCGATTCTACTCAAATGTGAGTTTAAACGGCTTCCACCCCTATGTAGTTTTATACTACTTATCCGACATCCATTCGGTGGTCAGCTATTACTTCCATCATTCGAAAATAAGATTCAGGAGATTAAAGACCAATGCTAGAATTGCATCAAATTTTTGCAAAGCAGAAGAAAGTCCTATTTTTTTTGCTCGCATTTTTTGCGTTAGGCTGGGGATTTACATCATTTAAAACTGTATTTGCTGGTCTCGCAGTAGGTGTGCTTTTTGGTCAGTATAACTTTTGGATTCTCGTCCGAAGAATGGAACGTTTTGATCAAGCATTAAGTGAAGGGAAAAAAGCACCATCTATGGGATCGGGCTTACGCTTTGCATCCGGTGTTGCTGCTGTAGCAGTAGCAATTACTTGGCCAAAGTATTTTCACTTAGTGAGTGTGGTCATTGGGCTAATGATTCCGTACGTTCTGCTTTTAGTAGACAGGATCGTATTTCATGTAAAAAACCAATAAGCACATTTGAAAGTGAGGTGAATGCAAAGTGCAACATGAAAATCCGTATTTTGAGTTATGGGGATTAGGATTTAACCCAGCAAATATTTTAGTATTATTGGTTACAGCTGTAATTGTTTTCTTAATTGCTTTCATTTCAACTAGAAATCTGAAGTTAAAACCAACAGGTATGCAAAACTTTATGGAGTGGATAATGGACTTCGTAAAGAACATTATCAACAACAATATGGACTGGAAAACTGGTGGTAGATTCCATGTTTTAGGGATTACACTGATTATGTTCATATTTGTAGCAAACATGCTTGGTCTTCCGTTCTCAGTTCAAGTAAATGGAGAACTATGGTGGAAATCACCAACAGCAGATCCAACAATCACAATGACTCTTGCCGTGATGATTCTAGTATTATCAAACTATTATGGTGTAAAACTACGTGGTATGAACCATTATATTGGTACGTTTACTAAGCCAATGTTTTTCTTATTCCCACTAAAAATCATCGAAGAGTTTGCAAATACATTGACATTAGGTCTACGACTTTACGGTAACATTTTTGCAGGTGAAATTCTATTAGGTTTACTTGCAACTCTAAGTACTAACTGGTCCGGAATGGGCTTCATAGCAGCAGCAATTCCAACATTAGTATGGCAAGGATTCTCCGTATTTATCGGTTCGATCCAAGCGTTTATTTTCGTTATGTTAACAATGGTTTATATGTCTCACAAAGTGAGCGAAGACCATTAAGTATAAATTTGTTTAGCAGTAAGCTAGACAGCTGACAACCAAAAAAAAATAGAACATTTCCAAGGAGGAAAATTTACAATGGGTTTATTAGCAGCAGCAATCGCAGTTGGTTTAGGTGCACTTGGTGCAGGTATTGGTAACGGTTTAATCGTTTCAAAAACAGTAGAAGGTATCGCTCGTCAACCAGAAGCTCGTGGCGTTCTTCAAACAACTATGTTCATCGGGGTAGCATTAGTCGAAGCCCTTCCAATCATCGCAGTAGTTATCGCGTTTATCGTAATGAACAAATAATCGTCTTTAATTGTTTTATGAAAATGGCGAAGAAAATTTCATCTAAGGAATCCTTCGCCATTCCTTTATGCCTTTAAAATTTAGGGGCAAAATTCCTTTAGAATTTATATCTTACTAAGATTCCAATCATAAATGATTTGAACTCTAAGCTCTTGAAGGGAGTGAAACAATCGTGTTTTTAGACTATCTAACACTAGGTGAAGCAGCTCACGCTGGAGTAAACTGGGGAGATATCCTTGCTACTTTAATAGTTTTCATCGTCCTAATGCTTCTTATGAAAAAGTTCGCATGGGGTCCATTGATGGGAATTATGCAACAACGTGAAGAACAAGTTGCTGGTGACTTAGACGCAGCTGAAAAAGGCCGTCAAGAAACTAAACAATTATTAGAAGAACAACGTAGCCTTCTTAAAGAAGCTCGTGTTGAAGCGCAAGCGATTGTTGAAAACGCTAAGAAACAAGCTGATCTTCAAAAAGAAGAGATTGTTACAGCAGCACGTAACGAAGCTGTGCGTTTACAAGAATCTGCTAAACGTGATATCGAGACTGAAAAAGAAAAAGCAATTGCCGCTGTTCGCGAAGAAGTGGTTTCACTATCTGTCCTTGCAGCTTCTAAAGTGCTTAACAAAGAAGTATCAGAAGAAGATAATCGTACTTTAATTGAAGAAACGATTGCGAAGGCAGGCGAAGCTCGATGAGTCAATCGACTGCAGCGAATCGCTATGCTAAAGCATTGTTTCAATTAGCACAAGAACATAATCTTCTAAAAGAAGTAACAGAAGATTTACGTGAAGTAAAAATCGCTTTTGAAGAAAATAGTGATTTATTCCAATTACTTGATTCTCCAAAAATCGATACTGACAAAAAGAAAGAAATGCTTTCTGAGTTATTTGCTTCCGTACAACCAATCATCGTGAATGCTTTAAAACTTTTAGTTGATAAAAAACGTATTCACGAAGTGGTAAGTGTAATTGATGCGTTCGTAGCTCAAGCTAACGATGCTCAAGGTGTTGCAGATGCAGTTGTATCCTCAACTCGTGCACTTGCTGAAGAAGAAAAACAACGCATTTCTACTGCATTTGCTCAAAAAGTAGGGAAAAGTGCGCTTCATATTACTAACGAAATCGATGCATCACTACTTGGTGGTATTCGAGTTCAAATCGGAAACCAAATTTACGATAACTCTGTCGCAACAAAACTTGCTGGCTTAAAACGTGAATTAATCGGTTAATCCAATAATCATTTGAGAGGTGACAAACGTGGGCATCAAAGCTGAAGAAATCAGTGGACTTATTAAAAAACAGATGGAAAATTACCAATCTGAAATGCAAGTTAGCGAAGTCGGTACAATCATCACTGTTGGTGACGGTATCGCTCGTGCTCACGGCCTGAACAACGTCATGGCTGGAGAATTATTAGAATTCTCTACTGGTGTTCTTGGTATGGCACAAAACCTAGAAGAAAATAACGTCGGTATCGTTATCCTAGGCCCAGCTAAAGGCATCAAAGAAGGCGATGAAGTTCGTCGTACAGGTCGTATTATGGAAGTACCAGTTGGTGAAGAACTAATTGGTCGTGTTGTAAACTCACTAGGTTTACCTGTTGATGGACTAGGTCCAATCAATACTACTAAAACTCGTCCTATCGAAAGTCCTGCTTTCGGTGTAATGGCTCGTAAATCAGTTGATGAACCACTACAAACAGGTATTAAAGCAATCGATGCTTTAGTTCCAATCGGTCGTGGTCAACGTGAATTAATCATTGGTGACCGTCAAACAGGTAAAACATCTGTTGCAATCGATACAATCTTAAACCAAGGTGACCAAAATGTAACATGTATCTATGTTGCAATAGGTCAAAAAGAATCAACTGTACGTAGTGTAGTTGAAACTTTACGTAAAAACGGTGCTCTAGAATATACAATCGTTATTACTGCGTCAGCATCTTCTCCAGCTCCATTACTATACTTAGCTCCTTACGCTGGTGTATCAATGGGTGAAGAATTAATGCTTCAAGGTAAAGACGTATTAATCGTATATGATGATCTTTCTAAACAAGCAGCTGCTTATCGTGAACTTTCATTATTATTACGTCGTCCTCCAGGTCGTGAAGCTTACCCTGGTGATGTATTCTACCTACACAGTCGTTTATTAGAACGTGCTGCTAAATTGAACGAATCTTACGGTGGCGGTTCAATTACTGCTCTTCCATTCGTTGAAACTCAAGCAGGTGATATCGGTGCTTACATTCCAACAAACGTAATCTCAATCACTGATGGACAAATCTTCTTACAATCAGATTTATTCAACTCAGGTGTTCGTCCTGCAATCAACGCTGGTCTTTCAGTATCACGTGTTGGTGGTTCAGCTCAAATTAAAGCGATGAAAAAAGTTGCCGGTACACTACGTCTAGACTTAGCTGCATACCGTGAACTTGAAGCATTCGCTGCATTCGGTTCAGATCTTGATGCTGCTACTAAAGCAAAACTTGAACGTGGTAAACGTACTGTTGAAGTATTAAAACAAGATCTTAACAAACCAATCAAAGTTGAAAAACAAGTTACAATTCTTTATGCATTGACTAAAGGATTCTTAGATGATATCCCAGCTCAAGACATCGTTCGTTTCGAACTAGAATTATATGCTTGGTTAGATGCTAACGACGAAAATGGCGCCGGCGTTTTAAATCAAATTCGCACTACTAAAGGCCTTCCATCTGATGAAGATATGGCTTCAACAATCAATGCATTCAAAAAAACTTTTGCTCCTTCAGCTGAGTAAGATTGCATAGTACTGTGAATATTAAAATAAAACGGTAAGGTGGTGAAATACCAGTGGCATCATTACGCGAAGTAAAACAACGTATTAAATCTACAACTAGTACAAGTAAAATTACGAACGCAATGCAGCTCGTGTCATCTTCGAAAATGGCACGTGCCGAAGCAAATGCTAAAGCATACGTTCCATATATGAATAAAATTCAAGATGTTGTTGCAGCAATTGCAGCAGGTACACCAGATGGTTCACATCCAATGTTAATCTCTCGTCCTGTGAAAAAATCTGCTTACTTAGTCATCGCTTCAGATCGTGGTTTAGCAGGGGCATACAACTCAAATGTTATTCGTAAAGCACTTGATGGAATGGAAAGCCGCAATCAATCAAAAGATGACGTTGTTATTTTTGCAGTTGGTCGTGTTGTAAGTAATTTCTTTAAAAAACAAGGCTTTAACGTAGTTGATGAAGAAATTGGTCTTCCTGACCAACCTTCTTTTGCAGATATAAAACAAATTGCTCGTAAAGCTGTTGGTATGTTCACGGACGGTACTTATGATGAACTTTATATGTACTACAGTCACTTTATCAGTGCAATTACTAACGAACCAACGGAGAAAAAAGTACTTCCAATTACGGATATTACTCCAACAAGCGCTACAACTGCTTCTTATGAATTTGAGCCATCTGGCGAAGCAATTCTAGAAGTATTGTTACCACAATATGCGGAAAGCTTGGTTTATGGTGCGTTACTAGATGGTAAAGCGAGTGAACATGCTGCACGTATGACAGCAATGAAGAGCGCTACAGACAACGCTCATGATTTAATTAATGACTTAACAATTCTGTATAACCGTGCACGTCAAGCGGCTATTACACAGGAAATTACTGAAATTGTTGGTGGAGCTGCGGCCTTAGAATAGGCCCCTCCCTTACCTTTTTGTAATTAGTTTGATAGGAGGGAAATACAAGTATGAACACAGGACACGTTCTTCAAGTAATGGGTCCAGTTGTCGACGTACAATTCGATAACAACACATTACCAGACATTAATAACGCGCTAACTGTAGAAATCAAACGTCCTAATGAAGAAACTGCTATTCTTACTTTAGAAGTAGCTCTTCACTTAGGCGATAACGCTGTTCGTACCATTGCAATGTCATCTACAGATGGCTTACAACGTGGCTCAGTAGTAACTGACAAAGGTGCTGCAATTTCAGTACCAGTTGGTGAAGTAACATTAGGTCGTGTATTCAACGTATTAGGTGAAACAATCGACTTAGCAGATCCAATCCCAGCAGAAGCTCGCCGTGATCCAATTCACCGTGAAGCTCCTACATTCGAAGAACTTTCAACAAATGTTGAAGTACTTGAAACAGGTATTAAAGTAGTAGACTTATTAGCACCATACATCAAAGGTGGTAAAGTCGGACTATTCGGTGGTGCCGGTGTAGGTAAAACCGTTTTAATCCAAGAATTAATCAACAACATTGCTCAAGGACACGGTGGTATTTCCGTATTCTCTGGTGTAGGTGAACGTACTCGTGAAGGTAACGACCTATTCTATGAAATGAGCGATTCAGGCGTTATTGCTAAAACAGCAATGGTATTCGGTCAAATGAATGAGCCACCAGGTGCTCGTATGCGTGTAGCATTATCTGGTCTTACAATGGCTGAATACTTCCGTGATGAAATGGGACAAGACGTTCTATTATTCATCGATAACATTTTCCGTTTCACTCAAGCAGGTTCTGAAGTATCTGCGTTACTAGGTCGTATGCCTTCTGCCGTAGGTTACCAACCAACACTTGCTACTGAAATGGGTAAATTACAAGAACGTATTACTTCAACAAACAAAGGTTCTGTAACATCTATCCAAGCAGTTTATGTACCAGCCGATGACTACACTGACCCGGCTCCAGCTACAACATTCGCTCACTTAGATGCTACAACAAACCTTGAACGTAAACTTTCTGAAATGGGTATCTACCCAGCGGTTGACCCATTGGCTTCAACTTCTCGTGCTTTATCACCTGAAATCGTTGGTAAAGAACACTATGAAGTTGCTCGTAAAGTACAATCTACATTACAACGCTACAATGAATTACAAGATATCATCGCTATCTTAGGTATGGATGAATTATCTGATGAAGATAAATTAACTGTAAACCGTGCACGTCGTGTACAATTCTATTTATCACAAAACTTCCACGTTGCTGAACAATTTACTGGTCAAAAAGGTTCTTATGTTCACGTAAAAGATACAGTTCGTGGATTTAAAGAAATTCTTGAAGGTAAATACGATAAATTACCAGAAGATGCATTCCGTCTTGTAGGTGTTATTGAAGAAGTTGTTGCGAAAGCAAAAGATATGGGCGTAGAACTTTAATACTAGGGACTTGGAGGAAAAAATATGAAGACGACTGTAGTCAACATTGTCACTCCCGACGGCCCAGTATACGATTCAGAAGTTAGCATGGTTATTGTGAAAACTGTAACTGGTGAAATGGGTATTCTGCCTGGACATATTCCAACAGTTGCTCCATTAGCAGTTAGTGCTGTTCGTCTTAAAAAAGACAATAACACTGAAGTTGTAGCAGTAAGCGGTGGCTTTGTTGAGATCCGTCCCGATAAAGTTACAATCTTAACTCCTTCTGCCGAAATTGCCGATCATATCGACATGATTCGTGCAAAAGAAGCTGTTAAACGTGCTGAACAACGACTTCAAAGTAAGCAAGATGACATTGATTTCAAACGTGCAGAACTATCTTTAAAACGCGCGATGAATCGTATCAACGTTAAAGAGGGTAACATCTAAGTAATAGATTAATTTTAAAGCGAGCAGAATTATATTTCTGCTCGCTTTTTTAAAGGTGAAAGTGGGTGAAAATATGGATTCAGTATCATCCTTAATCGGTCAACATGCACTAATTGGTATTTGCTCACATATTTTCTTTATTGGAATAACCTTTTATGCATTACAATCGTTGATGTATGAAAAAGTTTTTAAGAAAAATCATGTTTTTCAAGTTCAACTGCTATTTATTTTGTTAAGCATTGCCATCGGATCAACTGTGTCGAATTTCTTTATTGCTATTTCAACTTGGTCAAGACAATTACCATTTTTATTTAATTAAATGTATTCTGTATGCAAAAGAAATAATGGCACAAACTTATTGTACAAACGTTAGTTTTTGTTCTGTACTTAGGAACGATTTATATTACAATAGAGATATGTGTGTTTTATGTGGTTTTTCATTACGTTGCATTATTTAAACGTATTTCATTATTCTTTTTGCATATAGAGTACCCATTACCCAGGAAATAATTTGTTGAAACTTGTTTAATTTCCTCAATTCATGGGTAACTGTCAAGTCGAATAGAAATGGAAAATTTATAACACATTTCTAGCATTTTGACGTAATATAGTATTACTATAGTTATTTATTCGTAGAAAACTAAAATAGTGTTATCGGTTCTTGTCAACATCATGAAAAAAAGGTATTATGTAAGTTGCTTTGTTACTAATTATTGGTATTGAATAAATACATGAATTTTATGGACTGAAATATAAAAAGTATAAAAAAAGATTTTATTTAGATTAAGTTCGGAGGGACATATTGTGGAGAAAATTGTTGTAAAAGGCGGCAAGGTTTTACACGGAAATGTAAAAGTAGAAGGAGCAAAAAATGCAGTTCTACCAGTTCTTGCAGCAGCATTATTAGCATCTGAAGGAAAAAATATAATAAAAAACGTGCCGAACTTGGCAGATGTATATACAATTGATGAGGTTTTAAAAAGTTTAAATGTACAATTAACATTCTCTCCTGAAGAAAATGTTGTAGAAATTGATGCATCAGCACAACTATCATCTGAAGCTCAATTTGAATATGTACGTAAAATGCGTGCATCCATTCTAGTTATGGGACCTCTATTAGCACGAAATGGTTATGCACGTGTTGCTATGCCAGGTGGTTGTGCAATAGGTTCGCGACCAATTGATCAACATTTAAAAGGTTTCGAGTTAATGGGAGCGAAAATTTCTACAGGACATGGGTATGTAGAAGCATCAACTGAAGGTCGATTAAAAGGTGCAAAAATTTATCTAGATTTTCCTAGTGTAGGTGCTACAGAAAACATTCTTACTGGAGCTGCGCTTGCAGAAGGTACGACAATTATCGAAAATGCAGCTAAAGAGCCTGAAATCGTGGATTTAGCAAACTTCATCAATGAAATGGGCGGCAAAGTCGTAGGGGCTGGAACAGATACCATTCGTGTTGAAGGTGTTGAGAGATTATATGGCACAACACACTCAATTATTCCTGATCGTATTGAAGCAGGCACATTTATGGTTGCTGCTGCAATTACGGGTGGAGATGTTTTAATTGAAAATGCTGTACCTGAACATATGACAGCTCTAATCGCAAAAATGCGTGAAATGGGCGTTGAGATCGAAGAAGAAAATGCAGGTCTTCGTGTTCGTTCAACTCATCCTTTAAAGGCTGTAGATGTTAAAACAATGCCACATCCTGGATTCCCAACAGATATGCAATCTCAAATGATGTCTTTAATGCTTGTAGCTCAAGGAGCAAGTGTGATTACAGAGACTGTGTTTGAAAATCGTTTTATGCATGTAGAAGAATTCCGTCGTATGAATGCCAATGCGAAAATCGATGGACGTTCTGTAATTATTGATGGACCATGCAAATTGCAAGGAGCAGAAGTCGCTGCAACTGATTTACGTGCAGCAGCCGCATTAATTCTTGCAGGTTTAGTGGCTGAGGGAATTACGCGTGTTTCAGAACTTCATCATCTAGACAGAGGATATGTCGAGTTCCATAAAAAACTTGCTGCTTTAGGCGCTAATATCGAACGAATCTCTACTGAAGATGTATTCGAAAAAGAACTTCAAACGAACTAAATATAATCTTCCATGTTTATTACAACTCTAACCCATTACATACCTTATGTATGTAGTGGGTTTTTATTTACAAAAATTTAAAAAAAACTTCAGTACTTAACATTCACTTTTTAACCACTTCTCACTAAATTGTATGAACACCCCAACCAAAAGAATAGAACAAGATTTTGATCCTTTATCTCAAAATCTAAACTTTTACAAAATGGCCTGTTTAAATTAATCATAAACATTTCTTACCACACATATTCATAAATATGAAAAAAATACATCTATATATTCTACTTATTATTGTCGCTCTATTCATATTGCCAACATTTGTAACGAAGTACAAGGAAACAAAAGAAATTCCTACTGCTACTGCAGGTACCACAGCAAAACAGACAAATGAAACAAAAACAATGGATGAAGAATGTAACATCCAAATATCAATTCAAGGAGAAAATAAAAAATACTCGCTTGAAGAGTATCTAGTAGGGGTTGTCGCAGCTGAAATGCCCGTATCCTTCGATTTAGAAGCTCTTAAGGCACAAGCTATTGCTTCACGGACTTTCGCTTTAAAACGCACGAATTTTGGAGAAAATGCCATAGAACCAAATGTCTCGGCCCAAGCCTTTGCGGATGAAGAACAACGAAGAAAAGACTGGGGTACCAATTTTAACAAAAACGAAAAAAAAATCCGTAAAGCTGTACAAGCAACAAAAGGACAAGTATTGGTTTACAAAGATGAACTCATCACAGCCATGTTCTTTTCAACAAGTAATGGACAAACTGAAAGTGCAAAAAGCTATGGCGGACAATCAATCCCATATCTACAATCTGTCTCCGTTCCATCAAATGAAAAAGAATCACCAAGATATCATACAAACTATAACTTTACGCTTCAACAATGGAATATTGCCTTCAATCAACAATGGACAGAAACACAAATTCAAAATGTTAAAATCTATCGTAATGATTCAGGCCGGGTAGAAACAATTAAAAAAGGAGACTTTAAATGGTCAGGTAGAGAAGTGCGTGAAAAACTTCAACTAGCATCTACAGACTTCACAATTAAATGGAATACTAAAAAGGAGATAGTACAAGTAAAAACAACAGGATATGGTCATGGTGTAGGGATGAGCCAGTACGGAGCAACAGCGCTCGCAGAAAAGGGGGCGAGTGCAAAAGAGATCTTACATCATTTCTATCAACAAATAAAAATAGAAAAACTAAAAAAATCTTCTTCTCTATGTTTAAACTCTCAAGCTATTGACAAGAATAGCAAATGAGGTGATGAAAATGAGAGAGGAAAATAAGATAAAACCTACTCCACAAAAATCAAATGTTACAAAACAACGCTGGTTTTGGCCAGTAATTTATGCAAGCTTTTCAATTCTTTTAGTTGCAGGTGTTTGGGGTTATACAGCAATGACTAATTCTCCTAATGAGACAAGTACTAGTAAATTAACAGCTACAAATGGTACAAACGGTCCTACTGTTGAAACAAACGCAACTGCTGAATCCTTGAAGTATCCATTTAAAGAAGCACTTTTAAAAGATGCAAAAGTAATACAGGACTACTACGATGTTGAAGCAAGCGAAGAAGCTAGAGAAGGTGCATTACTCGTATTCAACCAAACTTTCACTACAAGTGATGGTATTGCCATTGCAGTAAATAGTGAAAGCTTCGATGTTCTTGCTGCGCTTAGCGGTACGGTTGAAGAAGTAAAAAATGACCCATTTGTAGGTAACGAGATTACTATATCTCATGCAAATGGAATGACAACACAATACAGCTCTGTTGGTGAAATCACTGTTAAAAAAGGAGATAAAGTAGACCAAGGTCAAAAACTTGGAAAAGCGATCTCAAATGAATGGAATCCAACTGCTGGCACACATCTTTATTTTGAAGTAATGCAAGAAGGTAAGCATATTAATCCAAAAAGTTTACTTGCATTTTAGATAATTCTCGCGTCTAGGTTCTAAGCAAAAGGTTTTAGACATAAGGTGAAGAAACGTTCGTACCATTGTGGAAAGGAAGAGAATGTGCACGAACATATTCGCAATCGATGTCTAAAACTTGGTTTTATGCTTAAAGAATCGCAACAAACTGTGAGAGCCTTAGCTCAAAAGACTGGCTATTCTAAGAGTACCATTCATAAGGATCTCACTGAGAGGTTATCTCAAGTTAACGAGGAATTAGCGAAAGAGGTAAGTGAAATTTTAGCTTATCACAAATCCATCCGTCATATTCGAGGTGGAGAAGCAACACGCCAAAAATGGCTTACACGCAATTCAGAAAAAAAGACACCTTCGCATCTTGAATAGCGAAGGTGTCTTTTTCTATCTTTTATTTTAAAAGAATGCATAGAAAGATTGATAACACAAATACTTAGTATGACAAATCAAATAGTATGAATTGAAAATAGGAGAGAGTAGGGTGTGTAAAGTCTTAGTTAATAACCTAAATTACCTAGGAATGATCGAAATAATTAGATGTAATTAACTCATCGTTATGTTAAAATATTCTAGATACATATATATTTTTTTGATGATGATTGGAACATGAAGAAAGGGGAAACAACATGTTTTCAAAAGATATAGGAATCGATTTAGGAACAGCGAATGTACTAATCCATTTAAAAGGAAAAGGAATTGTATTAAACGAACCATCCGTTGTAGCAATCGATAAAAATACGAATAAGGTATTAGCTGTTGGAGAAGAAGCACGTAAAATGGTCGGAAGAACTCCAGGTAATATTGTTGCAATTCGTCCATTAAAAGATGGCGTTATCGCAGATTTCGATATAACAGAATCGATGCTTAGATATTTTATTAATAAATTAAACATTTCAGGTTTCATGTCGAAGCCACGCATTTTAATTTGTTGCCCTACAAATATTACAAGTGTTGAACAAAAAGCCATCCGTGAAGCCGCTGAAAAGTCAGGTGGACGTAATGTTTATTTGGAAGAAGAGCCAAAAGTAGCAGCAATTGGTGCAGGTATGGATATCTTCCAACCTAGCGGAAATATGGTTATTGATATCGGCGGTGGTACAACCGACGTTGCTGTTCTATCAATGGGCGATATTGTTACATCTGAATCCATTAAAGTAGCAGGGGATCTTTTTGATAATGATATCCTTCATTATATTAAAAAACAGTACAAGCTATTAATCGGCGAACGAACTGCAGAAAACATTAAAATGACAATTGGTACTGTATATCCACATGGCCGAGATGAAAAAATGGAAATTCGTGGTCGCGATTTAGTGACAGGATTACCAAGAACAATCGAGATTCACTCTGACGAAATCGAAAAAGCTTTACATGAATCTATCGCCTTAATCGTACAATCTGCAAAAAATGTGCTTGAAAAAACTCCACCAGAGCTATCAGCTGACATTATTGACCGTGGTGTAATGGTTACAGGCGGTGGTGCGTTATTACATGGTTTGGACCAATTACTAACAGAAGAACTAAGAGTACCTGTATTTGTTGCAGAAAATCCAATGAACTGTGTAGTAGAAGGAACTGGCATTATGCTAGAAAATATTGATAAAGCACCAAAACGTCTAAAATAATAACCGAAATAAAATATAGTGAAGGTGAATGCTCCAGTACTCCTGTCGAAAACTGGCAAACGAGGTCCCGTAGTGAAAGCTTTTTTGCGACGAGTAACGGCAGGGGAGGCACCGGAACGGATAAGTTTTTAAAATGATTCATGATTATTGAGCGAAAAGTTCATGAATTGTTTTATCGACTTTCTATTGTTTATAAAATACTAGAATCACTTTCTCAAAAACTAATTCCATATTTTATTGAAAGGGTGAAATCGATGTTTCGCGGATTTTATACAGTTGCTTCCGGCATGATTTCTCAACAGCGTCGTACAGAACTTTTATCAAATAATATTGCCAATGCAAATACACCAGGATATAAAGCAGATCAATCAACGATCCGCTCATTCCCAGAAATGCTTTTGTCACGTATTACAAAAAGTGGTCCTGCAAATGTTCAAAATGGTTTTGAAGGTAGTTCAGCAAATCAAATAGGAACACTTAGCACTGGTGTATACATGCAAGAAACATTACCTGACTTTACACAAGGTCAAATTACTGCAACAGAGCTACCTACTGATGTCGCTTTAGTAAATGGTAACTTACCGATTAATAAGGCAACAGGTAAACCAGGCGCTATCTTTTATCGTCTTCAAAATCCAACAGGTGGAGAAGCATACACTCGTAATGGGAACTTTACATTAGATGCAGCAGGTAACTTAGTGAATGCACAAGGATTTTATGTCCTCTCAGATCAAGGTAAAAAGATCACATTGCAGAACGATGATTTCCAAATAACAGAAGATGGATACATAATGGAAAACGGTCAACAAGTTGCACGTCTAGGCGTATCCTATTCAGCACAACCTGATACCTTAGCAAAACGTGATACTGGACTTTTTTATACAAGTAATGGACGAAACTTAACATCTGCTTACAATGTTAACAATGTCAGTTTCTCAACAAAACAAGGCTATATTGAACGTTCAAACGTTGATGCAGCTCGCACAATGACAGATATGATGACAGCTTACAGAGCCTTCGAGGCCAATCAAAAAATACTTCAAGCATACGACAGAAGTATGGAAAAAGCTGTTAATCAAGTTGGGAAAGTTTAGCTTTTCCTTATCTGTGAAGTACAATTCAAATTTTGGATGCCATTATGCCGAGGTTTAATAAATTCAGTAGGTATTTTTGGGATATTTAGGAGGTATACTAAATGCTAAGAACAATGATATCAGCTACAAATACAATGTCTCAACTTCAAGAACAATTGGATACCATTAGTAATAACATGGCAAATAGTAATACGCATGGCTTTAAAGCAAAAGAAACGAAGTTCAACGAATTACTATATCAACAATTTGAAAATGACAAACAAGACAAAGTAAAACGTCAGTCACCAGTTGGAATCCGCATTGGTGTTGGAGCTAGATTAGGACAAGCACAAACAAACTGGAAACAAGGTGGCATTCAACAGACAAATCGTGCCCTTGATTTTACATTTACAAAACCTAAACAGTATTTTAATATATTAATGCCAGATGGTAAGAATGGCACTAAAACGGTATATACTCGTCAAGGTGACTTCTACCTTTCACCTTTAAAAAATGGTAATGCAATGCTAGTGAATACAGATGGATATCCAGTTGCAGATGCCAATGGTAATGCTATTGTATTAAAAGATGATGCAAAAGACTTTTCTGTGACAGAAGACGGAATGCTAAATGTTAAGTATAATAATAATACAAGCGCTCAAATTGAAATCGGTGTTACTGAAGTAGAGAAACCACAACTAATGCAACATATTTCAGATACGTACATTGGTTTGCCTGATAATTTCAATCAACTTGGCGTCCCACGCGCTAATGTTTTGAAAGACTTAAAAGGTGTAGACAGAGCTCAAGTAGCTATGCAAAATGGTGGACTTGAAATGTCTAATGTGGATATTTCAAAAGAGATGACAGATCTTATTAGCACACAGCGTTCATATCAATTTAACGCAAGAACTATAACTTTAGCTGATCAAATGATGGGATTAGTTAATGAGATAAGATAAGCAATTAAAATTAGAGGAGAACAAGTAATGGCAAATAATACAACAGAACAGAGAACTGAAACGCCGACTCCACAGCCACTTACACGTAGAGAAGCAAAACAAAATAGAGAATTAGAAAATGATGCCGAAGGAAGAAAACAGAAATTTCCAGGTGCATTTTCAATCGGGTTCAGAATCATCGTTGTTGTTGTTTTACTTGTCATTGCAGCAATTGCGGGCTCAATGATTGGATTTGGCGTAATCGGTGATGGAAACCCACTTGGTGTTTTAAATCCAGCAACATGGAAGCATGTATTCGATATTATGAATGGAGTACAATCCAAATAGGCTTTCAATTTTTTTACAATAGGGGGATACAGTATGTTAACTGCAGATCAAATTCAACAAATTTTACCACATCGCTATCCATTTCTTTTAGTGGATCGTATTACAGAAGTAGAAGAAGGTAAACGAGCAGTAGGAATTAAAAACGTTTCTATTAACGAACCATTCTTCAATGGCCATTTTCCAGGCTATCCTGTAATGCCTGGCGTTCTAATTATTGAAGCAATGGCACAAGTAGGTGGAGTGGCACTACTTAAATCCGAAAAATTCCAAGGGCACCTAGCTTTTCTAACAGGTGTTGATAATGCTCGCTTTAAACGTCAAGTAATCCCTGGCGACCAACTTGAAATCGAAGTTGAATTCACAAAACTTCGTGGCGTAATGGGCAAAGGGCATGGAAGAGTAACAGTAGATGGCGAACTTGTCAGTGAAGCAGACATTTTATTTGCCATCGGACCAAAGTCAAAAGACGAAAACGAATAATATATATAAAGTAAATCGCTTCGGACATCATCGTTCGTAGCGATTTTTTTATAATATGATTATCGGCTTGTAAGGTATAGAATATTTACTTTCAAATAAAAGTCCAAAAATGAAGCAATAAATTGCACTCAATTTCGGAGTTGTTTTTCACGAAATCAACAATCCGTTTAATCCATTCTAGTTAGTATACCCAATTTGACTTAAATCATTTCAAAAATCAAAAGGATAGTTTCACTTTTTCCGCACATGCTACTTTTAAATCGCACACAGTGTGATGGTTAAATTAAAGGTGGAAGGAGGAAACAAAAAAATGTGGAAGCAGTCAGCTGCGATCATACTTTTTTCAGCACTTGTATTAGTTGGGTGTAATACCAATAAGGCAATTGAACCAACTCGTACTGAAACACCGATGGAGGACGTGAATAGAAACGTCAATACTGGTGTAACTGACGATGGTATTACAAATGATGGTGTTAATAATGCCGTTAACAATGGTGTTACGGATGTTGAAAGAGGTGTAAATAAAGGCATTAATGCTGTAGAACGTGGCGTAAACAATGCTACAGGAGCCGTTGAAGAAGGTATCAATAATATTACGCCAGGAACTACCAAACGAACAACTGATAACACTGTCACAGATAATACTGTAGGAAACGGATACGTTACTCCTCACAGCAGAGACGATAATAAATAAAAAAGTTCGACATATCCAAGTAGGATATGTCGAGCTTTTTATTTGTCCTGAACTTCAAGCACTAGAGGAGCAGGAATCGTATTCAAATAATACATTATGATTTATCTTTCAACCGAGGTCTTTCATGCATATCTGCTTTGAATTTTTCAATCAATGCATTACCAGTAAAGCCTTCTTCGACGAGCTTTAATAGTAATTGCTCAGCATATTGACGGCGAACAGAACTTAATGTGCCTTTTAATAAAACTGATACATGTTCCTTTTCTGGCATCTCTACAATTTGTTGCACAACAACTCGAAAGGGAGCAGGATCATTATCTGGATAAGAAATAACAGCACGTACATTTAATACCGTATCCGTACCTAAATAAGGAGCAAAATCTGATGCGTATTGTCGATCCATATACATTTCTAAAATCCAAGCTTTGTGGCTATTCTCTTGATTAATAATAATTCCATCAGTTAGTGGAAATGATTTCAATTCTTCATCTTTCAATAGTTCCAACGACAACATTTTAAATGTTTTCACTAAAATTTATCACCTATCTTTCGACGAATTTCGTACGGTAATTATAACATATAAAAAATCAGCTAAAAAAATATTTCGCATGAATTTTGGAAAATAAGGAAATGCATAATAACGCCAATCACCCAAATTTCAGCATTTTCAGGATTGAATTTTGTACATAAAAAAGGGCATAAAAACACTATTTCGCTATTTTGCACTAAAATTGCAATCCTATTATGATATGAATAATTCAAATGGGAGGAGGTGATGACTTGAATCAAGTTGCCCTTATAGGGAGAATTACAAAAGATCCCGAATTAAGACAACTATCGGAAGGGAGAGTACAAACTAATTTTGTTATTGCTATCAATCGAAACTTTAAAAATGTAAATGGGGAGATAGATACAGACTTTGTATCATGTTCTGTTTGGGGCAAACTCGCAACAAACGTGGTGAAATATTGTGGTAAAGGCTCATTAATTGGGGTTGGTGGCCGATTACAATCGAGATCCTATGAACGTGAAGATGGAAGACGAGTTTACATTGTTGAAGTAGTCGCTGACGAAGTACGTTTCTTAGCTCTAAAGGAACGCGAAGAAAAGGCAATCCAACAACAAGCGAATCAACAAGCAGTGTCGGGACAAACGCAAGCTGTGCCAGCAGGATTTGTACTACCAACAGAAGAAGCAGAAGGATTACCAATGGGTTAACTTTTTTCAGACAGCAAAAAACAAAAGAAGTGAAAGCCTCAGAAAGATATCACAGATTTTGAGTAATTTAAATTGTACAATTAAAACTCAAAATCCCGACGCAATTACACCTAAGTGTAATTGATGACAACAGTCCTATTGGAAAGACCGCACCAGTAGGTTTGATGAATTGATCCAAATAAAATCAACCAAACGATCATCCATTGGAACAATTCAAAATTACTGTATGAAGAACATAGTTCGTTATGTACAGTATACATAACGAATAAAGCAACTAAATAGTAAGGGTGTAAAAGAGAATAGTAGTTTTGTTGTTATGGGGACAATCAAAACGAAAGTTGGAAGTTGAAAAAGCGTTTAATAACTGTCTATGGGGAAGACAGCGGATGAAGTCATCATCGTATGGCTTTATCTGTACATATTGGTGACCATTTTATAGTGGCGCTTAAGAATCAAAAAAAGAATGGATAAAAGTAGTGAAAAATGTTCTATCTAAAATCTTGTTGCTAGATTGTGTGAAATTTTCAACAAATATTTAGAATCTATTCAATTCAAGTAAAGAGGCTGTCCAAGAGTGAATGAATAGCTCACTTTTGGACAGCCCCTAAACTCATAATTTTATCCTAAATATACCTTAGTTAAAACAACAGATAATCCCTAAGTCAAACATTAAAAACTAAATGACAGTAAATTCATAATGTCTTCGTCCTTTAATTCAGTAATCCACTGGCTAGATTGAATAAGATCTTCGGACAAAGCTTGTTTTTCGGTGAGCAATGTATCAATTTTCTCTTCAATTGTACCTGTCGTGATGAACTTATGGACATGCACAAATTGTGTTTGACCGATTCGGTAAGCCCGGTCTGTAGCTTGGTTTTCAACAGCTGGATTCCACCAACGATCAGCATGAAGAACATGATTTGCTGCTGTTAAATTCAGGCCGGTACCACCTGCTTTTAAAGACAGGATGAAAATCGGAAACTCTCCTTTTTGGAAAGACTCCACGAAATAGTCACGCTGTTGCTTTGGCATACTCCCTGTTAAAAATGGCACATCAATATCATATAGCTCAGATAAGCAGTGTTGTAATAGATGCCCCATGCCAATATATTGTGTGAAGATTAAGCATTGCTCCTGATTATTTGCAATATCAGCAGCAAGTGTCACGATACGATCTAGCTTTTCAGAACGACTTAACATATCTTCAGCATTTTCAAATGGTTCCTTCAAATAAAGAGCAGGGTGATTACACAGCTGTTTTAATTTACTAAGCATTTTCAAAATAAGGCCTTTTCGTTCAAAACCAGATAATGTTTCAAGCTTATGTGATGTTTCTTGGATAAAGCTTTCATACAAAACAGCTTGTTCTTCTGTAAGCGGACAATATTCACGTTGCTCCAGTTTATCAGGAAGATTAAGCATAAGAGCAGGATCCTGTTTCGTACGACGTAACAAAAACGGTTGAATTTTCTTACGTAGACGGTTCTTATGATTTTCTGATTCATCACGTTCAATTGGTGCAATAAACTCTTCTTGGAACCGAGAGAAACTACCAAGGTAGCCTCGATAGATAAAGTCAAAAATTGCCCATAACTCAGATAAGCGATTTTCTACAGGTGTACCAGTTAAAGCAATATGATGTTTGCCATGTAGTTTACGAATCGCTTTTGACTGTTTCGTATGCATATTCTTAATATTTTGAGCTTCATCAAGTGTAATATTTGCCCATTCCCGATTTTCGAGCATTTCTACATCTTGTGTAATCGTTCCATAAGTAGACAGAACAACTTGAGGTTTTTCCTTTTCAATATAAGCATCAAAAGCAGTATCTTTTAATCGGTTTGAACCATAATGCAAATAAACTTTCAATGATGGTGCAAAACGTTCTATTTCTTTTTGCCAGTTACCCAGAACGGATGTTGGACAGATGATTAGAGTAGGTTGAGCATCCGATTCCTGATCATAAATGTGTAGTAAATAAGAAATTAGCTGAACGGTTTTCCCAAGCCCCATATCATCGGCTAAACAAGCCCCAAAGCTTTGTTGACGCATAAAGACAAGCCATTCAAATCCTTCTTGTTGATAAGGACGTAAAGTGGCATGCAAGTGATCGGAAACATGGACAGAGGGCATTCCTTTCTTATCAACCAATTTTTGGATATAATCACGTAATGATTTTTGCATCTCAAATTGGAAGAATGGATCATCACGGTTTTCGTCATCATCATCTTCATCAGGGATAATCAGCTCTTCTGGCAACTCTTGGAATAATAAATCACGAACTGTCCAATTTTCGTTCTCTGCTTTATCCATTAGTTTGCGGATTTCTTGCATCCATGCAGCGTCTACACGAACCCATTCCGTACCAGCACGGATAAATTCACGATTATCATTAACCATTTGTTGGAATTCATCTATAGATATATCTTGGCCGTTTAAAGAAAGTTTCCAATCAAATGTCAAAATTTCTTGAAGACCTGCTGCAGATTTATAATTTGATGCTGTACTTGCACTAGCACGAACTTTGATGCGAGAATCTTTTAAATCCTTTAGCCATGCAGGAAGGACAATTTCAAACCCAAGTGCTTGTAAACGCACAAAATCTGCACGCAAAAACTCACGTACATCTAAATCCTTTAAATGCAATGAAAGGAAGGTATTTGAATCAATGTTTTGCATATAATTTTGTGTACGTAATAATTCAACCATTTGTTGTTGTAAATTTTGAATGCCTATTGCATGATGTTTCCATTTATCGGGTAGTGCATTTTCAATTTGAAGGGCACGTTTTCGAACAGGAGGTGCCCAAAAGTTAACGCTTTTTTTATTTCGAATGACCGTTTCAAGAATCCATTCGTCACTATCTTCTGCTGGTTCACGAAGACGTAATCCAACATAGATTTCATCATCGACTGTTTTAGATGTAATTGGCCATCCACCATTACGGAAGAAAGGTAGTAACGAAGGAAGATCACTTATTGTTAAGCCTGCTTCAATAAGTTTTTGTGTTAATCCCATTTTCAGTAGTTTTTCTGTTAAATCATCGATTGGTAAGTCTAAAGTGAAATCATCTTTACCAATCGTAATATGATTCCATAAATCTTGACTGTACCAATATGTAGAAGCATTTGAAGCGGCTTCTACCCAATGGCTCGAATTTTCATCTATTCCAACATAAGTGATATATGGATGCTTTTGTTCGATTGAAAACAATTCGACCATTTCAAGAGGTGTTAATGTAATATGGTGAGACGAATGATTTGCCGTTAAACCATAATAGGCAGGTTCATATTGGAAAAAGAGAAAAGAGAGCCATTCGTTTGCAAGTATGGGCTCGCCACTTTGCTCATGTGCTTGCAAAGAAAAGGATTGTCCCGTTTCGGTCTCTATCTCAAGTAGGATGGACTTTAAAAAGGTATCGGGCACTTTTGCATTGATTGTCATAGCTTCAAGTTTCCTTTCTCAATTTCTTCTTGTAATGCACGAAGTCGTTTATATTGATGTCTAGTTTGATCGACATAATTATTCCAAAATTCATTTTTTCCACTTTTTTTAGCAGCGGCCTTCATTTTTTTCCAAACACGAACTGCTTGCTTATAATGTTGTCGTGATTTTTGATTTAGTTCGGTCATGGCTAGTGCATGGTATAAAGGCAAAAGGGCCTCCGGATTTTCTTCAAATACGGTTTTTAAACCACATAGCTCTAAATAGGCAAGGGAAGAAGGAAAGCGATGATGTAGTGCCGTCCATTCCATATAACGTCCTCGATCAATTAAAAACAATGAATAGGGTTGCATACCATACATACCTGAAGCTGAAAATAAAACTTCTGCTTCTTCGTCATTAAGATCGATTTTTGAACATAATTTATTGAAAGCGTTAACAAAGGCTGAACGATATCGGGTTGATAGCCAAGAATTAATGAACGAATTCAAACAAGGCAACATCGCACGAAGTATCATGGATAACGCTTTGTCATCCTCATTTCGATCAGCAAAACGCGCCAAATCCATCCAAACTAACATATCTGCATCATTGATACTTGCTAACTCCTGTTCTAAGTCGTCATATTTTTTCAGCATAATAAAGAACATAGATTCAATGCTTTCAATTTTGACGTCATCTGCAATATGACGATCATTTTTAATCAACGCTAATTCTGATTCACGACGAGATTTTTCATTGAACATGGATTCCCAAAACAACGTATATATATATAATCGTTGTTCAAAATTGCCCGCTTGATGCAATAAAAAATAATTAACGATTTTTTGCAATGTATCATAGAAAGGATCAGTCGCAAAAAGACGTGATTTCGAAGAGGTTAATCGAATATGTTCTTTTACTTTTTCGGCTTCATGTTCAATAAAGTTATTGAAATAGGTTTTATAAGATTCTGTTGTTGTCTTCAAATGCTTCCAAGTATGAGAAAGCAGCGCAATATGAGTAAATAGCTTATACAAGCTTTGCCATTCACGTTCAAGAGGGGTATGCTTGAAAATTTGTCGTTCCATATCTGCGAAAATGCTCTCCACTAAATAAGGATTTAGCACAGGCTGATTGTATAAATTGGATTTATAAATATTTTGTGCAAGACCCAGCCAGGCTTCGGGTGATCGTTCTTCTTTCAACAAATTCATCTGTGCAGATTTTTTCGAGCGAAAACTCTCAAGCCAAGTAGATAAGGAATCAATATATTGATATAGAACAAACAAGGCCGCCAGCTTATGACGGCACCAATGTTCTTTTGGGCAATCACAAGAAAGATTACCCGTATTTATATGAAATGTAACATTCGTAGGTGTTGCATCTTGCACAACAAACGAAATGACATTACGTTCTTCACTATAAGAACTAATTTTTACGTAGTTGTGACGAGCTAAAAACGCTGCACGTCGCACCAACTCTTCATCTTCAGGATTTGAAGCATGGAGATCTAGACCAATTTGAGCCATTTGATTACGAATAAAATCCTCGTAACCTTTGGCAATATCAGAAATATTCGTATTCATATCATTCGCTCCTGCAAAAAAAACTTTCCTTTCATTATAAAACTTTTCTAACCAATCCGTAAATGTAAAAGGAAATATTTCACTAGAAAGCTTTTTTACATTGTGCTAATTTGATGAAAATTGGGGAGAAGTTCAGAAAAGACGACAAATATTTTTGTGTCAAAAAACGGTATTTCATGATATTATATTAATAATCAGAATATTCCTTCAAAGGAGGGAGCTTTTATGTTAGAAGTGAAAAGAATGGAACCATTCTACACGAAACGAGATGGAGCACGACTTAAAATGGTTTTTGCCTATCAATATTTCTCTATAATAAAGGACGAGGAACTATTCCATTTCATCCCTGTAGAAGGAAAAGAAATTGTGATTAATCTATCATCATTACAAATTGAAAATCTATCGGAAGTATTCGTATTCCAAAAAGGAAGCCGTTTTATCCGCTTACCTTTATATCAATTACTCTTAGTTTCTAATATTCACGACCATCTAGAACTTATTTTAGATGAACTTGAATTGAAACGAGGCGAAAAGTTATTGAGTGCACCATCAGAGATTGATGTATTGATTGAAGAACTTGAAGATCGCAATCGATTACGCCTAATCGATTACGCATTATCTTCACGTGACGAAGAGCTATTTTATAAATTAGCAAAAGAGTTAAAACGCATGGAGGACTCACAAGTTGAATAAGCAATTCCCATAGAAAGCACCTACTCATCTCTAATATGACTAGGTGCTTTCGGTTGTATCCAACCCAAACGAGGCAACACAATCATATACATATTCTCAAAAATGCCCTATAACACAATAAAAATAATATGCGCATTACGATGCGATTTATCACTGAAATTAAAAAAATTTACAAAATGCACAGGATGAATGATACAAAGTTAATTTATAGCATAAATACAAGAAATTTTATTTAATCCAGAAAAACGCAAACAGTACAATCAACACGAATGCAACACAACTCCCATAGATCCATATCACCGCATCAAAAAAGTCCAATCCCATTCGCTTCCAGAGTCCTCTCATCTTCACCCTCCCACCATCTCATATTCAACTTTAACCAAACATATGCAAAGCTAAACGCTATTGACAATAAATTCGAAATAAACAATGAAATAAAAACCTTCAAAGTTGTAATAACACGCTAAGATGGGCAACAATCAATATCGAAAATGTAATAAACAAAGACGAGTCAAGATTTGAAATAGAGCTTTATTAAGAGAAGTACCTTGCTACAAAGTCCCGTAAAAACTCCCCAAAACTAAACCCTATACATCTAAAATCACAATTTCAAAATCAATTTTAATGCTAATTAGAACTAGGTCAGATTTAAAGTCAAATGGATAAGATTTCCTGAGTAAATATATATATAGATAATTCGTACTGTTAATATGAAAAAACGCATTGTTATTATAGACCTATATGTATGTGATGTGTTTTCACTGCTATTTCATAGAGCGTACATATGAAATTTTTTTAGTTAACCCAATAAATAAATACAGTAGACTCGATTTCATAATGCAAAATTTATTAAAATATACGAACATTTCATATTTGGATAATCCAAGTTTGATGCCAGAATGAATAGTTATCGATAGAGCGAAAGACAGGCGACTCCTGCGGGAAGAGCAAGCTAATCAAGACCCCGCACGAACGAAGTGAGGAGGAGGCTTGATGCTTGCCCGCGGAAAGCGCCTGTCTGTAGCGATATAATATGCCTAGAAAAGGATTTATGAAATTGATTCATTAAGAAAATAGAATCTAATTAATCCAACTTGAAAACATTAGAAATTGTTTGGTGTTAATTAGTTCTATTAACCTAACTTATAAACTTGAAATTCAATGGACAATTTTCCTCTTTATCCACTTTATGGGTTCAAATATGCATTTTTCGATCAATAAGAAAGTGGCTATTTTTAGTAATGATTTTTCATAGCTCACAAAATCCTATTAATATCAAGGGTTTTGGCTATATTAATATATTTTACATAGAATCATATATTGCTTTTTTTCATACTAAAGTCCTTGGAATAATTAGGGAATAATGATTAATTTAAAAAATGCCTAAAATTTTCGACACAATGTGGCAAAGTTTTTAATTCTGTTAATTTATAGTAATTCTAACAACTAGAGATTCTGTTTAGCACCTTTGTATCTGTTTGCCTAAATGTCATTTTAGGAAAGGAGGCAAGGTGTTTTTCTTTGGATCTTTCTAGGATTTCCTAGAAAGAATGCTAGCTTCTAGCAAAGAAATACATTTTCTAAAAATGAAAAAGGGAGGAATGCAATTGAGAAAGCAAAATGGTTCATTCAAAGTATTTAGTCTAGCTACATCTGCACTTATGGCGATATCACTGATTTCGCCGAATATCGCTGGCGCAACAACGAATAATCTTCACCAGTCCTTTAGAGACTCTAGCCAAAATTCAAGTGTTGTGAAGGATAAAGTGAGCAGCAGCTTGCTTGAAGATTTTAAAAATGATGAAAAATTAACTTTCTTGATCAAATTCAAAGAAAAAGCATCTGCAAATAAAGTCGCAGCAGAAGCTAGAAAAAGTGCAGAGAAGGACAAGTTATCTGCACAGCAAACGAAATTTGTTCAGCGCTCTTCAGTAGTTTCAAATCTGAAGGCAACTTCCCTAGAATCACAGGAGAATGTGAAACAATTCTTAGAAAAAGAAGAGGATAAAGGGAATGCAAAAGACATTGAATCGTACTTTATCGTAAATGGAATGGCCGTTACAGCTACAAAAGAAGTGGCTGAAAAGGTTGCAACATTTGATGAAGTAGAAAAAGTGCTGCCAAATGAAACCCGTCAACTCTATACGACAAAGACAAGTACTGAAGATGAAGCAAAAATAAAAACTGTTGTTGAACGTAAAGCCCAATCTGCTACAAATAGCAAAGCAAAAAATGCAGTTGAAGAAAAGGCTAAAACTTCAAGTATCGAATGGAATGTTGAAAGAGTTAAAGCTCCAGAAGTTTGGGGCATGGGAATTGATGGAACGGGAACCGTTGTCGCAAGTATTGATACAGGTGTTCAATGGGATCATCCAGCACTAAAGGCAAAATATCGTGGCTATAATGCATCGACTGGACAAGTATCGAATGATTTCAACTGGTATGATGCAACATCAGCAGGTCGAGCTACACCATATGACGATATTGGACATGGAACACATGTAACAGGAACAATGGTAGGGAGCGAAGCAAATGGATCTAACCAAATTGGTGTTGCTCCAGGTGCAAAATTCATTTCTGTTAAAGCATTTACCTCAAACGGTGGAACAGATGCTGATCTTTTAGAAGCAGCACAATGGATTCTAGCGCCAACAGATTCAAACGGTAATGCACGAGTAGATATGGCACCTGATATTGTCAACAATTCATGGGGAGGCGGTCCAGGACTTGACGAATGGTACCGTGATGTCGTTCGAAACTGGCGTGCAGCTGAAATTTTCCCAGAGTTTTCAGCAGGGAACACAACATTAACAAATCCGGGTGGTGCGGGATCTGTAGCAGCACCAGCAAATTATCCTGAAAGCTTTGCAACAGGAGCCATTGATATTAACAATAAGGTAGCGAACTTCTCTCTTCGTGGCCCATCACCATACAATGAGGTCAAACCTGACATTTCTGCACCTGGTGTCAATATTCGTTCATCGGTACCGGGGAGTGCTTATGAAGGTGGATGGAATGGGACATCCATGGCGGGTCCTGCAGTTTCTGGTGTAGCAGCACTTCTTCGTCAAGTGAATGCAAATTTAACTGTTGATGAGATGGAACAAATTCTTATCAATACAGCAACACCTTTAACAGACTCACAATATCCGCAAACACCAAATCATGGCTATGGTTATGGATTAGTGGATGCTTATCAAGCTGTATCGTCTATCGCTTCAGGTCTTGGTACTCTTCAAGGTCAAGTGACAAAACAAGGAAATGACAACGAAGCGCCAGTGCTAAAACATACAGCTCCAAAAGAATCTTATGCTGGTATGGATTTAGATCTAACAGCTTCAGTATCAGATAACATTAGCGTTTCATCTGTCGTATTAAAATACAAAGATGAAAATGGTGTGTGGCAAAACATTACAGCGAGTCGTAAATCGGGTGATTACAAATCAGGAGAGTTTGGTGTAACTATTCCTGGTGCACGTATCCCAGTTGGCGACTTTAAATACAAATGGGTGATTAATGATTTCGGTAATAATGAGGTTGTGAGTGATGAATACACTGTAAAAGTGAAACCGGGCATTACAGTTGGATATTCTGAAAGCTTCGAATCACAACCAACTGGCTGGTATTCCTTTGGTAATGAAAACAGCTGGGAATGGGGCAAACCAACTTCTGGTCCAGGAAAAGCTGCATCTGGCGAAAAAGTATATGCAACAAATTTAGCAGGGAATTATGCGAACAAAATGAACGCTACATTGGTAATGCCACCAATCGATCTGCCAGAAGGTAATTCTTACTTGCAATTTAAACAATGGTATAATTTCGAAAAATCTTCATCTGGTAGAGCTTATGATTACGGCAATATCTTTGTATCGACAAACAAAGTAGACTGGACACAACTATTAACCGTTTCAGGTGCATCAAATGGTTGGTTAGATGCTGAAGTAAACCTTTCTGCATATGCAGGTCAACGAATTTATATCGGCTTCAATGCATTCTCAGATTCAAGTGTTGTTAAAGAAGGCTGGTATATTGATGACGTAGCATTAGCTAATGCTTCCCAAACAGGCAAAGTATCAAAAGGAAAAGATAAAAACAATACGAATAGCAACAATGGGAATATAGGAAAAGGTCAGGATAAAGATGCTGTAAAAGAATCGATTGATCCTAAAACAATTAAACCTGTATTACCAGTGAAAGACGAGAAGCCTATTGAAGAAACAATTGTGAATCCAACACTTCTTCCGTTAGGTGCTCAAGTTAGTGTACTAGAAACGAATCGTTCCGTTTACTCAGATCCTGCTAACGGATCTTACTCACTGAAACATAGTTCAGGTACATTTACTGTAAAGGCTGAAGCATATGGATTCACATCAAAACAACAATCAGTGAAAATTGAAGCAGACAAATCGACAAGTGCCAACTTCACATTACAAGAAATTGCCCAAAATACGGTGAGTGGCAAAATCACGGATGAGTCTACAGGTGAAGGAATAGCAGGTGTAACCCTCTTACTTGAAGAGGATGCGAACATTACTCCTGTTACTACAGATGCAAATGGTAATTATTCTTTAACTGCATATCATGGAGACTACACATTGAAAATAGTCGCTCGTGGTTATCATAGCCAAGAAATACCAATTACAATCGGTTCAGAAGCCAATACAAAGAACATTATTCTAAAACCATTCTACACTTATCCAGGTGGGGAAATTGGCTATGATGATGGTACAGCTGAAAATGCACGTGCCTTCAATGCTGCTGGTAATGCATGGGCTGTGAAAATGTCTCTTCCTGAAGGAAAAGAACAAGGTATTGTTACAGATGGTGTGTTCAGATTCTGGGATACAACATGGCCAAATCCAGGTGGAACAGCCTTTGCTGTTGAAGTATGGGATGCAACTGGTGCTGATGGATCTCCTGGTAAAAAACTTGCAGGGCCTTTTAATGCAACAGCCCTACGTAATGGCCAGTGGACAGTTGTTGACTTAAGTGAAAATAATATTACTGTCAACGGAGACTTCTACATGGTATATCGCCAAACAAATGCAAATCCAAACACTCCTGGACTTGCAACGGATGAAGATGGCAAAAATGCTGGCAGAAGCTATCAAAGCGTTTCAGGAGCATGGTCAAAATCACCAGTAGCTGAAGGTAACTATATGATTCGTGCTCGTGTCAGCTATGAAGTGAATGGGCCAGTAATCACTTCACCAGTAGCTGGTAATGTAACAAGTGAAGGATCCATTCAAGTTGAAGGGAAAGCTTCTCCAACGACTGAAATCACGTTAAAACAAAATGGCAAAGAAGCAGGTAAAACGGTTGTTGGAGCGGATGGCAAATTCTCTATTCCAGCTAAATTAGTAGAAGGAGCTAACACATTCTCAGCAGTTTCGAAACTGAATGGAAAAGTAACAGGTGAATCTGAATCTGTTAAGGTGATCCTAGATACGACAAACCCTACCCTAACAATTGATAGTCCACAAGATGGTGCTAAAACAAACCGTGAGACTACTACAGTTGAAGGAACAATTGCTGACGAAAACCTTGATTGGGTAAAAGTAAATGGCAAAGACGCAAAAGTTACGAACGGTAAATACTCTCTTCGTATACTTTTAGATGAAGGCGTTAATGAAATCAAAGTAGTAGCTCAAGATAAAGCAAAAAATAAAGTGACGAAAAAAGTAACAGTAACTGCTGATTATACAGCACCAGTTATTGAAAACTTAACGCCAACGAATGATATGACGTTATCAACTGGTAAGACAGTTAAAATTGTATTTGACAGCGAGCCAGACTTAAAAGCATCATTCTTCATTCATATGCCATTAACAAACGTAAACGATACTGCACAAAACGCAACAGAACTACCTATGTCTGAAGAATCAGCAGGACATTATGTTGGTTATTGGACTGTACCGGATGGAACTGTAGCAGATGGAGCAGTCATCGAAGTAAAAGCAGTAGATAGTTTTAAAAACGAAACACTCAAAAAAGCAGCGGGTAAACTTTATATTAATCTTCCAAAATAATGAAAAAAGCCTCTGATCTAAGGGTCAGAGGCTTTTTTATATTAGGTAGTAACATGATTGAGAAGGGTGGGGAGCTTACTTCCATCCTAACAAATAAGGTTGTTCACTAAGTTTAGTTTTATGGAAGATATAGTTTTAATTAGTAAAAAATTTTATAGAAAGTTGATTGAGGTGGAGGATAGTCAGTTCGCCCACGGAAAGCGGAGCTAATTCCACTTCTTCCAATATCAGATATATATTAAAATTTACCTAAACACACGAACTATCTCTCATCCAAATTTGCGCATACACTACATTAAAGGGGTGGATGAGAATTGAGTGAATATGAAACTTGGTTAAAGAGCATCTTGCCACCGTCAGCAAAAATTCTGGAATTGAAAAATTCTAACAATAGACCGGCCATTTTATTGGCAGATTTAGATGGAGACCGGGTAAAGGAACTAGTCGTTGCTTACCAAAATAAAGGTCAAAATTATCTGCTATTATTTAAAAAATCCATTGATGATTGGTATCCTGTTATAGAGATAAAAGGAAAGGGAAACGCAATTACGGATTTAATGGTTGTTCCATTAACAAATCGTGGAGTAAATACATTAATTGTTGGCTGGCAACTAGGAAGTATGTTGTCGCAATTAGTTTTAATACAATGGCAAATTCATGGGTTCATTAATCTACTGACAAACTACGTGGAATATAGTAAGTTGTATGCGGAAGATATGCATGGAAGATATGGGAAAGATGGTCAATTTGAATTGGCTATTTGGATACATGATATGGGAGAGGCCTATATTGTAGATGTTTATCGATATAATGGTAAGGGACTTATGAAAGCAAACGACCATTATCCAAACTATTTTAAAAAAGTCATCGCCTATTACAAACAATTATTAATGAGAGCTAACCTCCCAGATTATTGGTACTATTTAGCTGATGCCCAACTAAAGGTAAAAGAATTCGATCAAGCACTTATCTCTATTAACAAGGCACTATCTCTTACAAATGGAAATCCTTCAAAAGAAAAAATGATAGCATTAAAGAATGAAATATTGAATAATCGGAAACAAAACGAGACTTGATTTATATTCCAAATGTTGTTCCATGGTACTGAAAAATTCAATATAGCTAACTTTTTGTAATTAATTCCATTATTACATTGTTCAAATCTTTGCTATAATGGAAGGGAAAAGTTCATATGTTTTAAGAATGTAGGGGGGCTGGTGATGCCAGCTGAGAATGTATCCGATAGATACTGACCCTTAGAACCTGAACTGGTTAACACCAGCGGAGGGAACATCAGCTAAAAATCATAGAATGATCTTCAAACAACGATCTTTTAGAATGCATGTTAACGTCCGGTAGGTTCCGGGCGTTTTTTCTTTGCATTGAACTTGTAAAACCACACAGATGGAGGCAAGAATGGTGAAAAAGTTTTATGTGTTATTGTTAGTGGCAATCCTTGCTTTAGCAGGTTGTCAGTCAAAGGAGTCTAAGAATTCAAATGAAAATACAGCAGGCTCTAAGAAAGAACTAAAAAAAGTAACGCTTGTATTAGATTGGACACCTAATACAAACCATACTGGACTATATGTTGCAAAAGAAAAAGGATTTTTTAAAGAGCAAGGTTTAGATGTAGACATTATTCAACCAGGTGATACGGGAGCAGATCAACTAGTTGCGACTGGTAAAGCTGATTTTGGTGTAAGCTACCAAGAAGGAATTACACAAGCAAGAGTACAAGGTGTTCCAATCGTATCGATTGCAGCGATTATTCAGCACAATACTTCTGGTTTTGCATCACCAATCGCGAAGAATATTAAAACGCCAAAAGATTTTGAAGGAAAAACATATGGCGGATGGGGTTCACCAGTAGAAAAGGCCGTTATTGATTCATTGATGAAAACCGAAAATGCAGATGTAAAAAAAGTAGATATTATCAATGCAGGAGACGCTGACTTCTTTACAATGGTCAAAAAAGATGTGGATTTTTCATGGATCTACTATGGATGGACAGGTATAGAAGCGGAACTTCGTGGCGAAAAATTAAATATGATCTATTTAACGGATTACAGTAAAAAACTGGATTACTACACACCAGTATTAGCAACAAATGAAAAAATGGTCCAAAATGATCCGGAAACAGTGAAAGCATTTGTCAAAGCAGCTTCACAAGGTTACCAATATGCTATTAAAAATCCAGATAAAGCAGCAGATATTCTAATCAAAGCTGTACCAGATTTAAACCCAAAACTTGTGAAGAAAAGTCAAGAATGGCTTGCTGATAAATATCAAGATGATGCGAAACAATGGGGCGAGCAAAAACTTGAAGTTTGGGAAAACTATGCAAACTGGATGAGTGACAATCACCTATTAGAAGGCAAATTCGATCCTGAAAAAGCATTCACAAATGAATTTTTACCACAATAGGAGGAAATGAAAATGGCTAATTCTTTAATCAGTGTTCAAATTATACCGAAAACAGAAAAGTACGAAGATGTGATTCCTTATGTCGATGCAGCGATTAAAGTAATCGATGATTCTGGCGTAAAATATGAAGTTCATCCTCTTGAAACAACGATGGAAGGCGACATTCTTGAGTTGATGAATATCATTACGAAAATGAATGAGAAAATGGTTGAGCTAGGATGTGTCAATGTCATTACCCAAGTGAAAATTCTTTATCAACCATCAGGCATTACAATGGATACATTAACGGAGAAATACCGTTAATGAAATGGTTACGAAACAATGGAGGGGCGATTTTTCTCCTCCTCTTTCTTTTAGGTCTATGGGAAATCATTGTACGAATTACGGATACACCAGCTTGGCTTTTACCAGCACCATCTAAAATTTTCATAGAAGGATTCAAAGTGATTCCTAGTTTTTCCATTGATATTCTTGCAACAACAAAGTTATCACTACTAGGTCTAATCATTGGTAGTGCAGTAGGTTTCGCTATAGCTGTCATTCTACATATTTTACCGATTGTACAGAAAATGACGTACCCGTTACTCATTCTTTCACAAAACATCCCAATCATCGTTTTGGCACCTTTACTAATTATTTGGTTTGGGTTCGGTATTATGCCAAAACTGATTATTATTGGGCTCGTATGTTTTTTCCCAATCGTAGTTGCTGCACTAGATGGTTTCAAAAATACGCCACCTGAGCTCAAATATTATATGCAAATGGCCGGTGCATCTAAAACGCAGATGTTCTGGAAACTAGAATTGCCTTATGCACTACCGTCTGTATTCTCAGGGTTAAAAATTTCAGCAACTTACAGTGTCATGGGTGCAGTTATTTCAGAGTGGCTAGGTGCAAAACAAGGAATCGGCGTGTATATGACCTTATCGCAAGCATCCTTCCGCACAGATCACGTTTTTGTAGCCATCTTTACTATCATGCTATTAAGTGTGCTCCTATTTGGCCTTATTCGTATATTTGAAAAGATGTTTATTAAAGGCAGGTAGAAAAATGTTATTAAATATTGAACATGTTAAGAAGCAATTTGCTGACACTGAGGTTTTACGTGATATCTCACTTCATGTGGAAGAAGGCGAATTTGTCGCACTGCTTGGACCCTCAGGAAGCGGTAAAAGTACCATCTTCAACTTGATTGGCGGAATTATTGAGCCAGATAACGGATCCATTTCTTTGAATAACAGTATCATTCATGGCAAGCGTGGATTAATCGGTTATATGCCACAGCAACCATCACTATTTCCATGGAGAACTGTGCTTGAAAATGTAGTACTTGTTCAAGAATTATCAGGAAAGCCCAATATTCAAGAAGCGAAAGAATGGCTGAAAAAGGTGGGATTAGAGGAATTTGAAAATGCTTATCCCATTGAACTCTCAGGGGGAATGAAGCAACGTGTTGCCTTTATCAGAGCGATGTTAAGTAAACAAAACTTACTCTGTCTAGATGAACCATTCTCAGCTTTAGATGAATTCACAAGAATCAATATGCAAAAATGGCTTCTTTCCGTATGGGAAGAGAATCGGAAATCCATCTTATTTGTCACACACAGTATAGAAGAGGCGCTATTTTTGGCAGACCGAATTTATATTTTAACGAAGCGGCCAACGATGGTTAAGGAAGAAATTGTCGTACCTTTTGCAAGACCGAGAAACGAAACCCTCTTAAATAATGAAAAATTCTTTCATATGAAGCAGGAAATTTTTGACCTATTAAAAGATGAATTGGATGAGGAGTTATCACGATGATCATCGATGCGCATATTCACTTTGATCAATACAATAAGGAACAGCAGGAGTTAATATTAAAAGAAATGCACCCAAATGAGGTGTCACATCTGATTTCTGTTTCAACTGATCTGGAGTCATGCGAGGCGAATTTAGCTTTATCAAAAATGGACCATCGCATATTACCCGCTTTTGGCTTCCATCCTGAACAGCCAGTACCAAACGAAGCAGCTCAGGCTCAACTTTTTGAATGGATAAAAGTAAACAAAGATTGCATGATTGCCATAGGGGAAGTAGGGTTACCTTACTATTTAAATAAAGAAAAGGGCGTTGACTATAGCCCCTATATTGACCTGTTAGAAAAATTCATCGCACTCACAGCCAAGTTAAATAAGCCAATCGTTTTGCACGCAGTCTATGAGGATGCAAAAATTGCCTGCGATTTATTAGAAAAATATCAAGTAAAAGCTGCTCATTTCCACTGGTTTAAAGGAGATGCACAAACTGTAGACCGAATGATTTCAAATGGATACTTCATCTCTATCACACCAGATGTTCTATATGAAGAGGAAATTCAACAGCTTGTTCATCAGTATCCACTCGGACAGTTGATGGTCGAAACGGACGGACCATGGCCATTCGAAGGTCCCTTCACCGGGCAAATGACACATCCTAAAATGATCAAAGCAACCATAGAAAAAATAGCGAATCTAAAGCAACAACCTATTGAAAAAATAGCCGCTGTGCTCTATGCAAATACGAAAAGATTTTATAGCATTTTATAGAAGAAACTCCTCTAGATTACTTGATCTGGAGGAGTTTTGCGTTTTGTGGGGAAATACTCGCGTTTTCAAAAATTATTTTTGTGAATTCATTGACTTTATTCGCTCTCTGCTCGGGTTTATTGGCTCTTTCCTGCAATTTATTCGCTCTCTTCGGAAGTTTATTCGCTCCATTTAAAATTGTATTCGCTCTCTCAGCAAATTACGTCCTCAAATCAATGAGGAAGCGCGGCATAACCATATTTATGCCTCTGTTTGAAACTAAACAACATAGTGAATACTTAAATCATGCGATTTTATGAGGAGGTATTCGATGAGTAAGCTACCTTGGGTGATGATGCAGGAATGGCATGATGTCTATTTTCTTCATTGGCCAATTGCAGCAGAAGATATACGGCAATATATTCCGCAAGAATTGGAGATTGATACATTTGAGGATAGGGCTTGGCTGGGGATTGTATTTTTCAAAATGAAGAATTTTAGAGCCAGATTTATGCCAGCCATACCAAGCATAAACACCTTTTATGAGCTAAATGTACGAACATACGTGAAATATAAAGGTAAATCAGGAGTTTACTTTTTTAGTTTAGATGTGAACAACAAGATCATTGCTCAGATTCATAAAGCTATGGGTATCTTACCTTTCCGCTATGCCAATATTACGGAGAAGCATCATGAAAATGGAGTAACTTTTCAAAATAGATATGAGCAAATAGGGAAGACCCCTGAAGTATTAATTGTATCTGTTGAACCTATAGCGGAACCTATCCAGAGGACACCATTAGAATATTGGTTAACTGAACGCCATCTTTTATGGACGAAAGTAAAGGGAAGGTTAATCAGACAATATAACCGACATTCGCCGTGGACATTGCAAAGAGCTTTATGTACGATTCATGAAAACTCGATGGCAACTTATTTAATGCGTAATGTTCAAGGAAATGAACCCATTGCACACTTTTCAAAATACAAAAAAGCTTTCCTTTACTTACCGGTAAAAGAAAGCTAACAATTATTTGTAAATACCTAATTTCATTCAATTAACTATCCATTTTTCATCGATCAATAGGAACTATAGAAGTATGGATAAAATTGCTTCATGATTGCTTCTGCGATCATATCAGACATTTGTAAAGCTTCCATGACAATTTGATCAAATACAGCGATGTCTTCTTTATATTTTTTCTGAATCATATTTACAGCTTCTTGTTTCGTCAAGTCTAAGTGAGTATAGAACATTTCTTTGAGTTTGGATGGGTCTATATACGGATTAATACTACTTAAAAACAAAACAATATCGTCTCCGTTTTTATACCATTCTTTCTCTTTTGCAGCAGCCGTCGCGGCATCGCCTTTTGCAGCAGCTGTAACCAATTCTGCTGCAATCGTTAGATGATCATGAATGAGCGAGGTGTATCGATCGGCAATTTGGTCACCGTAAAATGGACGGATGCTATTCCCTAAGTCTGTAGCATTCTTTAAGAGACGCTCTTCAACAAATTTTAGATTTGGTAAGTTGAAGACGATACTCGTAATAACCAACCGTGTCCAATTGACATGCTCCATCCAAAGAAGACGATTCATATTTAAATAATCGACTTCCGCCTTGCTTTTACAACGGTTATCATGAATGGATGGCGGTTGATGGAGAAAAAAGCGTACAGGAGCAGTGTATTGAGAGTGCGGTTGTTTATACATCTGTCCTAATGAAAATGTGGTAAATCCACTTGAATAAGGATACAATTTTCATCCCCCTTTAATTAACAAGCTCAATACCAGTAAGTGATAAGCGCCTATAAACTAGAATATGCTGGCTCTGCTGATAGTGTTAAAGTAATTCATTAAGATACTTATTAATCAATAGGAAAAAATAGATCTTTATTAAAATGAAATGGAAAAAATTTTAATCATAAACAAACATTATGCATCACAAAATCATTTTCGTAAGGGAGAGAGGGTATCATGCAAGGTTAAAATATTCATTGACTACATTAGAATCAAGCGTTAAAGATTGGATAGTTAAAATATCTTCTGTTTTGGATGTAGTTATCAACTTTACCACGATACGACGATAGATTTCGTCTTCTAATAAACGAATAAAGTCTAAATTCAAATTATTAGTTTTCGCGTCATTGTATGACTTGATCAATAATTCGTCTGATAGTGTTTCCATTGATAATCTCACCTCCCAGTGAATAAAATTAATGTTCTATATTATGAATTTGAAGAATATATTGGTAATTTGCTAATGTGTACACTTAATTTATCAAAATGTTTAGTACAACACAACCGGTCACTTATCCACAAGAATCCGTGGATAAATTGTGATTAACATGTGTGGATAAATGGTAAAGTATTAAGCAAACTGTGTGGAAATTGTGCATAAACTTATCCACAACTTACTAAGTTGGGGAAATTTGTCGAAAAGTTTTTATGAAAATCTCGCTTACATTTGTAATTTATAGTAAAAACTGAACATATGATACTCACCAAAAGTAAAAAAACATTAATTTATGGATAATAAATTCAATTGAGTGACTACGAATTAGTTTTCCACAATTTAACCAAAGCTGTTAAATGCGACTCATCATCCACGTCAGAAACTAGAATCATATCAAAATACCAGCCGCGAATAAGAAGAGCAATCAAAACTTGCACCAATTGCGCACATAAATCGACTGTAAGACCAAGCCTAAAAATCGTAAGAATAACTTTTCAATCCCTAATGCCAAATTATTACCTAAATACTCCAACGAAAGCCAACATCCATTTCTACTCAAAAATCTCCTAAATAGGAAATAAAATATTTAATTTTTCAGATTTATGAGTATAATATAAGCAAAGACTTTAAATCTAACTATAACGAAAGAAGGATATTCCTATGCCTTTAACAATGAATCCACATATGGATGAGCTAGGCTTGCCTGGTATTCGTAAATTTTCAAATCAGTTAGTCAACTATCCAGATGCGATTAACCTAACGATTGGTCAACCTGATTTCCCAGCACCTGAAGCTGTGAAACAAGCGGGGATTCGAGCGATTGAAAACAATTTAACAACATACTCAGCAAATGCTGGTTTAATCGAATTACGTAAAGCAGTGGCTGCCTTCTTCGAAGAAAAATATAATTGCCACTACAAGCCAGAAGACGAAATTATTGTTACGAATGGTGCAACACAGGCAATTGACTCTGTGTTCCGAACTATCTTGGATGTAGGAGACGAAATCATCTTACCAGCACCTATCTATTCAGGATATGAACCAATCATTACGCATTGTGGCGCAAAAACCGTTTACTTAGACACAACAGATACAGACTTCCAACCATGTGCTGAGCGTTTAGAAAAACTAATCACACCTAAAACAAAAGCGGTTTTATTTAACTTCCCGTCTAACCCAACTGGTGCAACGATTTCTCATGAACAAATGGATGCTCTTGCAAATGTGTTGGAAAAACATGATATCTATGTCATTTCAGATGAGATTTACAGTGAAAATACATTTGTTGGAGAACACCGTTCATTCGGGTCCTATCCAGAATTAAAGGACAATTTATTCCTCATTCATGGTTTATCAAAATCTCATTCAATGACTGGCTGGCGTATCGGCTTTTTAATGGCAGATGCTAGATTACTAGCTGATGTGACGAAAATTCATTCATTCAACGCTATTTGTGCAGCACTTCCTAGCCAATATGCTGCCATTGAAGCATTAACAAACTGTAAAAACACGCCACAAGAAATGAACCAGAGCTATATTAGACGTCGAGATTATGTCTATGATCGTCTCATTAAAATGGGCATTGAAGTGAAAAAGCCTAACGGTGCATTCTACATCTTCCCGTCCATCAAAAAATTCGGGCTAACATCCGAAGAATTTGCACTTCGTTTAATGAAACGAAAAGAGGGAGGCGTAGGAGTCATCCCAGGTTCTGTCTTCACACCATATGGTGAAGGCTATCTACGTATCACATATGCTTATTCAGATGAAGAACTTAAAGAAGGTATGGACCGCTTAGAAGCATTTATTAAAACACTATAATATAATCCTTTAAAAAGACTGTCCTCAGTTACAATAGGGCAGTCTTTTGAAGTGCAAAAAGTAAAATAACAAATCAAATCACACAAGAAAAAACATGGTGATTCAAATGTGAATGTTCACATTGCTAAATTTTGATTTTAATAATACTAAAAAGTCGTTTTTCAATAATTGTTGGGGGAGGGAGCGATTACTTTCATGGTAATATTCATAGTCTGTTTTATATTTTCTCTAATATTCACAATATTGTTAGGTGCATTGAATAAAAGCTTATTAAAATTATTTGTTCCAATTCAAAAATTAACAAGTAATTTAAAGCGAAAACAATTCATAAGTAGTCTAAGTTTAATTATTGTAATTATCATTTGTGGAAGTTTAGCAAATTACTATAAATTAAACGATATTTATTATGGTGTGTTGTTAGGATTTTTCTTTGCATTACAAAATATAATTTTTGAAAATCCAATAACTGATAATCAATCAAATACGCATTAATGAATTCCCTTAGTTATTTTTATTAGTGAGTTTGTTGGAAGAGAACAAACAATTAGTTGATGATATCCCCCAAACAAACACCTAATTTGTTAATCATATCTGTTAGCAGGAGTAAGCATTTGGCTTATTCCTGTTTTTTTGAGCAGAAATTAACATGGTCATTCGCAGAAAATTTAGCAACCCAATTTGCAAAGTAATAAGTAGTTTTTTAATCGAAATCTAATGAAATAACTGGATATTCTCATCAAATTCTAATTTTCCTAAGTTAATATATATATATCAAAAATAGTAAAAATAAGGAGGACCTGGAATGATTTACGCTGGTATATTAGCTGGGGGAAAAGGAACTAGGATGGGTAATGTTCCTATGCCTAAACAATTTTTACAACTACACGATAAACCAATTCTTATTCATACTATAGAAAAATTTATACTAAACAATCGTATCGACCAAATTATTATTGCTACTCCTAAAGAATGGATTAACCATACAAATGATATTTTAAACAAATACGACTTGAATTTACCGAAAGTATGGGTAACAGAAGGTGGAACTGACCGAAATGGGTCTATAATGAACATTATCAATTTCATCGAGGGGATATTCGAAATTCATGATGCTGATATTATTATTACACATGATGCTGTACGTCCATTTTTAACACACCGTATTATCGAACAGAATATAGAAGAAGGTTTAGTAAATGATGCAGTGGATACGGTAATAGCGGCAATAGATACAATTATCACTTCAGAGGATGGGGATTTTGTTTCGTCCATTCCTGTTAGAGATTTTATGTATCAAGGTCAAACACCTCAAACATTTAATATCAAAAAACTGAAAGTACTTTATAATTCTCTGTCGGATCAGGAGAAAAATATTTTAACAGATGCATGCAAAATCTTTGTGATGAAAGGTCAGAAAGTTAAATTAGTCCGAGGAGAAACATTTAATATAAAAGTAACAACACCTTATGATTTAAATGTTTCGAATGCGATATTAACAGGAAGTTTAGTCAGATGATCAATCAAGTATACCAACTAGTATCTGCTAGACAAATCGAAATTACATATAAGGACAGTTCTATCTCAGCTGACAAAGTGGTTGTACGCCCAACCCACTTGTCTATTTGTGCAGCAGACCAACGTTACTATACAGGTAGACGTGGTGAAGAAGCCATGAAGAAAAAACTTCCTATGGCACTTATTCATGAAGCTGTTGGGGAAGTAGCCTATGATCCAGAAAACATCCTTCCTATAGGGACCAAAGTTGTTATGGTTCCAAATAATCCAATAGAAGAAGATGAATATGTAGCAGAAAACTATTTAAGAAGTAGTAAATTCCGGTCAAGTGGTTATGACGGTTTTATGCAAGACTACGCCTTTTTAAATCGTGACCGTCTTATTGTTTTACCTCAGGATATTAATATGAGGGTTGCAGCCTTTACTGAACTCGTAACGATAGCTGTTCATTCGATTAGTCGTTTAGAAAGAAAAGCCATCAAGCGTCGAGGAACTTTTGGAGTTTGGGGAGATGGCAACCTTGGTTTTATTACATGCTTGATTTTAAAAAGTTTATATCCGGATTGTATAGTAACGATTTTCGGTAAAACAAATTATAAGTTAAATCAATTCTCCTTTGTAGACGAAGCAATTCTTATTGATGAGATTCCAGAAGACTATGAAATTGATCATGCCTTTGAGTGTGCTGGAGGTAAAGGAAGTCAATATGCCATCAATCAGATCATTGATCACATTAAGCCAGAGGGTGCGATTTGTATACTAGGCGTAAGTGAATATCCTGTAGAGATTAATACTCGAATGATACTAGAAAAGGGACTTACGCTTATTGGAAGCAGTCGAAGTGGGTCAGAAGACTTTCAAAGAACTGTCGACCTTTATAAAGAACATCCTATAATTATTGACTACTTAACAACCCTTATTGGGCAAGTATATACAATAACTTCTGTCAAAGAAGCAATTGAAGCCTTTGAAACAGATTTATCCAGCTCATGGGGTAAAACGATTATGGAGTGGAAAATCTAATAATGCCTATAAAAAAGACAATTCGTTATACGATTCATTGGTTATACAAAATTATTTATCAATCCAGCTATGCAATAATGTCGAAATGTCGTCCCATTAACGAAAAAAAAGTAGTTATGTCACTTTATCGAAGCAACAAGTTGGAAGGTAATCTAAAAGCATTCTATAACGAGGTCAAAAAACTGCATCCAGAATTAGAGATTCAACTTATACATCCAAGCAATAAGATAGGTTATGGGATGTTTAAAGAAATTCCGCATTTTTGTGATGCCAAATATATTGTGTTAGACGATTATTATTTACCAGTTTACTTAATTCATCCAAGGAAAGAAACGAGAATTGTGCAATTATGGCATGCTGCAGGCGCTTTTAAAAAATTTGGCTATAGTACAGTAGATACAAAATTTGGATCAGATCGAAAATATTTAGAAATTGTACCTGTCCATTCAAACTATACACATGTTTATGTTTCTTCAGAGCAAGTTATAACACAATATGCAGAAGCTTTTAATATGCCTAAAGGCAAAATTTATCCGTTAGGAATACCAAGAATCGATTACTTTTCTGATGAGTTTTATGTAAAAGAGATTCAACAAAAATTAACGAAGAGTTTAACAGTAGAGCAACAAAGAAAAACAAAAATTTTGATTGCACCTACATATCGTGCAAATGCAGGACAGCGAGAAACGGAATTGAATTTTTCAGTAGAACTTACGAACATCTTAAAGGATATCGATTCAGATAAACTATTAATCTTTGTACCGCATCCATATGTAAATAAAAAAGAGCTACAGCCTTTATTAGATTTACAACACAAACATCAAGAGCAAATCATTATTGGTGAAAACTTTTCTATCAACGAATGGATGCTCGTTGCAGATGCATTTATAACGGATTATTCATCAGCCGTATTTGAGTTTGCTCTATTGAAAAAGCCCTTAGCACATTATGTTCCTGATTTACCTGAATATCAAAAAAACCGAGGATTCTACAATAGCATTGAGAACATATCTGATGGGACGATATTAACCAATTCTAAGCAGTTACTCCATTGGATTAATGAGAGAAGAACTGGTGAATTTTACAATACAGATCGAATGATTCAGTACAATTTTTCCGTCACATCCAATGTTACAAAAGGGATTATCGAACATTTAATGAATTATCCAGAGTGAAAGAAAAGTCCTTTCATTCTATGACGAGTGAGGTATACATCGTTGACAACACTTAAACAAACAAAAAACAAGTTTCGAAAAAAACTAGATAGAAAATTTAAAAAAGAGATTTTCCAAATGCTATACAAAATGTTTTGTGTATTACCTATTAATAACAATAAAATTTCAATTCTATCGGATAGCCGCAAAAAATTAAGCGATAACTTTCAATTAGTCTATGATGAATTAGAAAGAAGACATAAATACGAATACTTCTTATTATTAAAAGAAAGTGTAACAAAACGTAAACGGTATTTGGAAATTATTAAACTTGCTTATCATATAGCCACATCAAAAGTTATTATGCTAGATGATTTTTATCCGATGATTTATCCCTTGAAAATCCGGAAAAACGCTGATTTAATTCAAATTTGGCATGCAGTGGGGGCTTTCAAAACATTCGGTTATAGTCGAGTTGGTAAAGTAGGAGGGCCAAATCCAAATTCTAAAAACCACCGTAATTACACGAAAGTGATTGTAAGTTCGTCAGAAGTTGCTCCATTCTATGCTGAGGGATTTGGTGTTGATATTAACAAGGTGGTTCCAACAGGGGTTCCTCGCACAGATGTTTTCTTCGATGAAGACTATAAAAATAATATGAATCAAAAATTATATGAGAAATATCCAGAGTTACAAGGAAAAAAAGTAATCTTATATGCACCAACATTTCGCGGCAATGGTCAATCAAGTGCACACTTCCCAATGGAACAGTTGGACTTAGAGAGTATTTATGAACAATTAGATGATAACGTTGTATTCCTTATTAAACATCATCCATTTGTGAAGAAAAAAATATCAATACCAGTTGAATATGGAGACAAGATTAAAGACTTTACAAAATATCCAAGTGTAAATGACTTACTATTTATCACAGATTTACTCATTACTGATTACTCATCTGTTTGTTTTGAGTATGCATTATTAAATAAACCAATGATTTTCTATTGCTTTGATTTAGAGGAATATATTGAATCACGAGATTTTTATATTCCATATCAAGACTTTACACCAGGTCCAATTGTACGTACTTGTGATGAAATGATTCAGAAAATCAAGGATTTAAGTGATGTTGAAAAAGTAGATTATACAAATTTCACAAATAAATTTTTTGAGGATTTAGACGGTCAATCTACGGAACGAGTTGCTGACTTAATCGAATCTTGTATGAAATCTATCTAAATCATAGTGTGATGAAAAGAAGGAGCATATAATTATGAAGAAATATTTAATTCGATCGGGAATCTCTCCGTTAGAAGTTCTTGACCCTGCTTATATGATTTTACACAATTCAATTGGAGGAAATGTAGGAAACTTAATCTATGCTTTTGGTGTATATAAAACATTAATGACTGATGACGTGGTAATTGAGCCTGACTATTATAAAATTGATCCAAGCCAGGCAAGTTATATAAATGAAAATTATGATGCCTATATTATTCCATTAGCAGATGCCTTTCGAAATGATTTTGTATCATCCCTTCGTAATTATACAAAACTTATTAAAAAACTTAAGATTCCTGTTTATGTAATTGGAGTAGGTTTACGTGCACCATTTGAGCCAAAACTAGATGAACCTTTTGAATTCGATAACGAAGTAAAAGAATTTGTGAAGGCAGTATTGGAAAAATCAAGTATGATTGGGGTACGTGGCCAAATCACATCGGATTATTTGTCAAGATTAGGATTTCGTGAAGGTATAGATCATATGGCAATTGGCTGTCCATCAATGTATACATTTGGATCAGAATTATCAATTCGAGAAACAACTATTACTTCTGAATCACTTGTATGCGTTAATTCCTCACGTCTATCTCCTAAAAATGTTTTGGACTTTATTACAAGAAGTACGAAAGAATTTCCAGATCATTATTTTATTCCACAATGGTTAAAAGAATTGAGATTGACGTATTTAGGTTTTCCTGAAATACAGAAAGCAGGAGATAATTATCCGGGGAAAATGTCTGATGAAGTCTATGTCAACAATCGCGTACGCTATTTCTTAAATGTACCAACTTGGTTAGATTTCTTAAGCAAAGCAGACCTTGCTTTTGGTGCAAGATTACATGGTAATATTGCTGCTACAATTGCAGGTACACCAAGTATTTTGATTCCAAAAGATGGTCGAATGCGAGAGCTAACAGAATATCATCATCTTACACATATTTGGGCAAAAGATATTAAAGAAGATACAAGTATATGGAATATAATAGAAAAAATTGATTTCCATCAAGTTTCGAAATACCAAACTGCAAATTTTGAACGTTTTATTGATTTCTTAAATAAAAACAATATAGATCATATTTATAAAGAGGGGTATCAACCAAGTCATATACCACTTAATGATAAATTGTCAAAACTTCAATTATTACCACCACTTGAACCATTAACTGGTTGTAGTGTTCCTGAGATTATTCAACGATTCGAGACTTTTTCAAAATTAGAAGATTCTATGCAAACGAAACCAAATCAACATTTAAAGAATCTAGAACAGCTAGTTTCAAAAAAAGAAAAACAGATCAAGCATCTTCAGGGTACTTTAAATAGAAAATCCACAAGGTTTGCTTTAAAATTTGCCAATATGTTTGGAAGCAAATCAAAATAACTGTTGAACAAGTATAATAAATAGCAAGAAACCAAACATTTTCTAAACACAAAACCCCTAACTGCTTACTTGCATTTAGGGGTTCTTTTTCATGTTATATTATTCTGCAGTAGTTGCTGCTGCGTTTAAGTCTTTTTTGATTTTCGTAGTTGAGATACCATCTGTACGTGGAAGGTAGATTACTTCACAATAGTCTTTTAAGAAATCGAATTTTCCTTCCCAGTCATGTCCCATTACGAATGTGTCGATATTGTGATCCTTTACATCTTGGATTTTTTGCTCCCAATTGTTTTCAGGAATAACCTCATCAACATATTTAATCGCTTCCAAAATAGTTTTGCGATCTTCGTAGCTGTAATAAGCTTTTTTACCTTTTAATGCGTTGAATTCATCAGATGAAATCGCTACAACAAGATAGTCGCCAAGTGCTTTGGCACGGCGTAGTATATTAACATGACCAACATGTAATAAATCAAACGTACCATACGTAATTACTCTTTTCATAATGTGCCTCCATAGATATACTAATGCGTATTATATTACAATTTATTCAAAAATGAAAGAATCCCTAAGATTGTTCGCTTTTTTTACTTATTCAATAAATAATCAACCAATTTGCTACTTGAATGACCATCTGAAAACCTATTCCATGATGCAGAAAATGCTCTGATTCGTTCCATATCAAACTCATCTTTTTGTAGCACGTATACGAGCTCATCATCTGTTGATACTACAGGTCCGGGTACTAATTGGTCGTAATCCTTCCAAAAACCACGTTCCATTGCATACTTTTCCAAATCATATGGATAAAAAATTTGAGGTTTACCCAATAAAGAAAATTCAAATGGTATAGAGGAATAATCACTTATGGCATAATCTGTCACACATAATAGCTTATTGATGTCCACATCATTTTCTACCGAGATAATTAATGGGTGATCAAATTTCCCTATATTTTGTGCTACAGCAGGATGCAATTTAATCATCATAATGTAGTTTTCGCCAAGTTGCTCAATAATATCCTCGAAAGCTAATGGAATACTCTGTGCATCAAGCTGTTGATCTCGAAAAGTTGGAGCATACAAAATGACTTTTTTGCCATTTAAAATTGGATATTTTGCCAACATTTCACGTCTAGCTGATTCAATTGCAGAAGGATCATAAAAGAAATCCGTTCGCGGAATACCTAACCGCAAAATTTGATGATCTTGCATTCCAAAAGCTGCTTTGAAAATTGGCGCCATTTCATCCGATCCAACAACTACTTTATCCATGCGGTTATATACACGTTCAAAACGACGAATAGCAGCATGAGAACGGAACAGAACGCTAGGATCCTGCAAACCAAACTTTTTTACCGCACCTGCTGCATGCCATAATTGGATACATTCCACATTTGGACGGAAATTCGTAACACTTAAAATGGCAAAATAATTATCAATTACGATCGTCTCAGCTGTAGCCAAATGATAAAGCCCCTGAATATAATCAAGTATGTTTGTTATTTTAAAGGATAACACTGTCCGTGCTCCAGAATGATTAAAACTTTCTTTACATTTACCAGTGCGTAAAACCACTATATCTTTAAAATCACGTGTTGCAAGTTCATTGACGACAAAGCGAGCATTATCACCAAAATCGCACATCAACACAATTTTTTTCTTCAATGGAAACAAATTGAACACAGAAAAAATGCATCTATTTATTAATAAAAAAAGTTCTATTAGCCATTCTCTTCTCATTCATTCACCCAATCTAGAAATTCATACTTATAGTTACAGATTATATCATAATTCATGTTCCATTTTGTAAAAGATATCGAATGCCACAATATGCCATTAATGATAAGGAATATTTTGTTAAAAAATTAATCTCTTTTACTTATAACAAATATTGGTGAAATATCATTTTTTCTCATCAAATTCTAATTTTTTGATGAGATAATTTTTTAAATGAAAAAAAGCCCCTGTTAAAACTTTAATTGTGAATAAATGAGGGGGTTACTTATTTTTCCAGCACTACTTCATAAAGCATAAGTAAGTTTCGCACATTTTCTGATCTTTTTAGATGGGTAAATATAACTTATATGTAATTTTGGCGTAATGGATGATAAAAGTAAAAAGAGGTGTCTTTGAATGAATAAATGTGTAAGTATAGTTGTACCTGTATATAATACAGAAGAATTTTTAGAAGAATGTTTTCAATCCATAGTTCAACAAACGCATCAAAATCTACAAATTATCGTAGTTAATGATGCATCTACCGATCAATCTGGGAAAATTATTGATCAATATATGGCTCAAGATTCAAGATTTGAAAATATTACAAACAGTGAAAGAATGGGTGTAGGTTTTTCACGCAATCTTGCCGTACAAAAAGCAACAGGAGAATACATATACTTCGTAGATAGTGATGATCTACTTCATGAGAAAGCAATCGAATATCTTCTTCAAGGCAATGAGCCAGAAACCATCTATACAGGACATACCGTGAAAATCACCAAAAAAGATGGAATCGAAGAATCACTAAAAGAACAAGAACAGCAGCAACAAGAACAAGATTCATTTCGTATAAAATCTCTACAGCAATATGAATTTTTTAAGAATATGATTATCTTGAACACTTTGTTTCCTACTCAACTTGTTCAATCACAGCAAATAAAATTCGACGAAAAAGTGAATAGTTATTCTGAATTAGCTTTTATGATGCCATTTTATATGCAGTATAAAATTGTTAGAGTGAAATCCTCGTATTATTTCCGTCGTGATCGGAATGATCCGATTACGAACCCATCGTTAAATCAACGTGATCGTGATCTATTACTTAATGATTTTGTCGATACTTTTGCTCGATTAAAAAACGACTATGAAAATCACGAAGAAGTGAGTAAACACTTGGATAAACAGCTGATTAGATTGTATCGTTCTCATTTCATTTTGTTGATGAAAGAAGAAGATAAAAAAGAACCAGCATTTTCTGTCCTTTCTCGCGCGATGAAATTAATTTCTGAGGAACGTGTGAAGAAACAAAACGTCGTAATACGTGGAGAACTTCGTGCATTACAAAACAATCAGTATCAAAAGTATCTTCGTATATTGAAACTTCACCATTTTGGTAGGGATACAAAGAAATCATTAAAAAGTCTAAACAAATTTTATCGTCAAATTTATCGTGATGTTTTTATGAAATGTCCATTAAATGAAAAGAAAATAGTATTTGAAAGCTTCTTAGGAAAACAATATGCTGACAGTCCAAAAGCAATCTATGAATATATGGTCGAAAATTTTCCGGAATATGAGTTTGTTTGGATTTTCAACGAAACAGGTAGAAAGCTTCCTGGCAATGCAAAACAAGTGAAACGATTAAGTCTTGCTTATTACTATCATTTGGCCACTGCAAAATATTGGGTCAGCAATATGCGACAACCGCTTCATTTGAAAAAAAGAGAAGGTAATATTTTCTTAGAAACATGGCATGGTACGCCTTTAAAAAGACTTGTGTTTGATATGGATGAAGTCTATTCTGCAAATCCAAAATATAAAAAGAACTTTTACCAACAATCAAGATTATGGGATTATTTGATTGCTGCAAATCCATATTCATCTGACATTTTTAAATCAGCGTTTAAATTTGATAGTAAAATGTTAGAATATGGATATCCACGAAATGATACTTTATACCAAAATAACAACGAAGATTATATTAACAAAATCAAGAAATCACTGAATATGCCATTAGACAAAAAGGTTATTTTATATGCACCGACTTGGCGAGATGATGAATTTTACGAAGCTGGCAAATATAAATTTGATTTGAAATTTGATCTTCAACAGTTACATCAAAAACTTGGCGATGAATATATTATCATTTTGCGAATGCATTACTTTATCGCTGATAACTTAAATATTGATGGCTATGAAGGATTTGTCTATAACTTATCTAAACACGATGATATTGCAGATTTATATATAATTTCAGATATTCTTATAACGGACTATTCATCTGTGTTCTTTGATTATTCAAATTTGCGAAGACCTATTTTGTACTACGCATATGACCTAGAAAATTATCGTGATAAATTACGTGGGTTTTATTTAGATTATGAAAATGAAATGCCGGGGCCAATTTTAAAGACAACTGATGAAATTATTGATGCCGTGCAGAATATTGATCAAATTAACGCACAATATAAAGATAAATATGATCAATTCTATGATCAAATTTGTTGCTGGGAAACAGGAAACGCGACTGAAAAAATAGTACACGAAGTATTTAATTAATAACCTGAGCACCAACACCTCATATGTCATGAATCTCTTACATACGATACTATTGGGCTTATGTAAGCCAAATTGAAGCTGATGCTCATTAAAGAAACGAGGAAAATGAAATTGAATAGTAAAAGTATTTTAGTAACAGGAGCAGCAGGGTATATTGGATCTCATACATGTGTAGAGTTGTTAGAGGCTGGGTACAATATCGTAGCATACGATAATTTGCATAATAGTAGTGTGAAATCACTAAAACGCGTAGAGGAAATCACAGGAAAAACCTTTCCATTTGTAGAAGGGGATATTCGTGATCAAGCAAAGTTAGAACAACTTTTTACCGAATATCAAATAGACGGTGTTGTGCACTTTGCTGGTTTAAAGGCAGTTGGAGAATCTGTTGAAGATCCTCTTCTTTATTATGAAAATAATGTGCAAGGGTCAATAGTGCTACTAAATGCAATGCAACGTCATAATATCAAGAAAATTGTTTTTAGCTCATCGGCTACTGTTTATGGCATTCCAAAAGTGGTTCCAATTGATGAAACCTTTCCACTAAGCGCTATTAATCCTTATGGCCAAACAAAGTTAATGGTAGAACACGTACTGCAAGATCTTGGTAATGCTGATCATGAATGGCGCATTGCATTGTTGCGCTATTTCAATCCAATTGGTGCTCATGAAAGTGGTAAAATTGGCGAAAATCCTTCTGGCATTCCAAATAATTTAATGCCTTATATTACTCAAGTAGCAGTAGGGAAACGTGAAAAGCTATCTGTCTTCGGTGATGATTACGATACACCTGATGGAACAGGCGTCCGCGATTATATTCATGTTGTTGACTTAGCAAAGGGTCATTTAAAAGCATTAGAATATTTAGCAGATCATAAAGGTGTGGATGCCTTTAATTTAGGAACAGGTAATGGCTTTAGTGTACTTGAGCTTGTCCATGCTTTTGAAAAAGTATCAGGCAAGACAATTCCTTATCAAATTACAGAACGTCGCGCTGGGGACAGTGCAATTTGCTATGCTGATACAACCAAAGCAGAACAAATGCTGCACTGGAAAGCACAGTTCGGTGTTGAACGAATGTGCGAAGACTCTTGGCGTTGGCAATCTAATAATCCAAACGGCTTTGAATAAAAAATAGAGGACCACGAAAACAAACGTTTTTGTGGTTTTTGTTTGCTAGTGGCCATTGAAAAAACTTTTACCGCGGTACACCAACTTGGTACGAGGACGTAAATTGCCGAGAGAGCGAATACCTACCCCGAGAGAGCAAACCTACCTGGTGTGAAGACGTAAATTGCTGAGAGAG
>NZ_JBCMNM010000030.1:0-4619 GCF_050459865.1 Rummeliibacillus pycnus | reverse complement strand
ATAGAAAGAATTATTCTTTCAAAACTGGATAAACATTCATTGAAGTTCTTAAATCAACTTTTGGTTAAGTCCTCGATCGATTAGTATTCGTCAGCTCCATGTGTCACCACACTTCCACCTCGAACCTATCTACCTTGTCGTCTTCAAGGGATCTTACTTACTTGCGTAATGGGAAATCTCATCTTGAGGGGGGCTTCATGCTTAGATGCTTTCAGCACTTATCCCGTCCACACATAGCTACCCAGCGATGCTCTTGGCAGAACAACTGGTACACCAGCGGTGTGTCCATCCCGGTCCTCTCGTACTAAGGACAGCTCCTCTCAAATTTCCTACGCCCACGACGGATAGGGACCGAACTGTCTCACGACGTTCTGAACCCAGCTCGCGTACCGCTTTAATGGGCGAACAGCCCAACCCTTGGGACCGACTACAGCCCCAGGATGCGATGAGCCGACATCGAGGTGCCAAACCTCCCCGTCGATGTGGACTCTTGGGGGAGATAAGCCTGTTATCCCCGGGGTAGCTTTTATCCGTTGAGCGATGGCCCTTCCATGCGGAACCACCGGATCACTAAGCCCGTCTTTCGACCCTGCTCGACTTGTAGGTCTCGCAGTCAAGCTCCCTTGTGCCTTTACACTCTGCGAATGATTTCCAACCATTCTGAGGGAACCTTTGGGCGCCTCCGTTACTCTTTAGGAGGCGACCGCCCCAGTCAAACTGTCCGCCTGACACTGTCTCCTACCCCGCTAAGGGGTACGGGTTAGAATTTCAATACAGCTGGGGTAGTATCCCAAGGACGCCTCCACCGAAGCTGGCGCTCCGGTCTCTCTGGCTCCTACCTATCCTGTACAAGCTGTACCAAAATTCAATATCAGGCTACAGTAAAGCTCCACGGGGTCTTTCCGTCCTGTCGCGGGTAACCTGCATCTTCACAGGTACTATAATTTCACCGAGTCTCTCGTTGAGACAGTGCCCAGATCGTTACGCCTTTCGTGCGGGTCGGAACTTACCCGACAAGGAATTTCGCTACCTTAGGACCGTTATAGTTACGGCCGCCGTTTACTGGGGCTTCGGTTCTCACCTTCGCTTACGCTAAGCAATCCCCTTAACCTTCCAGCACCGGGCAGGCGTCAGCCCCTATACGTCACCTTACGGTTTTGCAGAGACCTGTGTTTTTGCTAAACAGTCGCCTGGGCCTATTCACTGCGGCTCTCTCGGGCTTGCACCCTACTAGAGCACCCCTTCTCCCGAAGTTACGGGGTCATTTTGCCGAGTTCCTTAACGAGAGTTCTCTCGCTCACCTTAGGATTCTCTCCTCGACTACCTGTGTCGGTTTGCGGTACGGGCACCTCCTACCTCGCTAGAGGCTTTTCTTGACAGTGTGAAATCAGGAACTTCGCTCATACGAGCTCGCCATCATAGCTCAACGTTATAGAGAGCGGATTTGCCTACTCTCACGCCTTACTATTTAGACGCACATAACCAACAGTGCGCTTACCCTATCCTACTGTGTCCCCCCATTACTCAAATGGTAGGGAGGTGGTACAGGAATATCAACCTGTTATCCATCGCCTACGCCTGTCGGCCTCGGCTTAGGTCCCGACTAACCCTGAGAGGACGAGCCTTCCTCAGGAAACCTTAGTCATTCGGTGGATGGGATTCTCACCCATCTTTCGCTACTCATACCGGCATTCTCACTTCTAAGCGCTCCACCAGTCCTTCCGGTCTGACTTCACAGCACTTAGAACGCTCTCCTACCACAGACATCATAGATGTCTATCCACAGCTTCGGTGAATTGTTTAGCCCCGATACATTTTCGGCGCAGCGTCACTCGACCAGTGAGCTATTACGCACTCTTTAAATGATGGCTGCTTCTGAGCCAACATCCTGGTTGTCTAAGCAACGCCACATCCTTTTCCACTTAACAATTACTTTGGGACCTTAGCTGGTGGTCTGGGCTGTTTCCCTTTTGACTACGGATCTTATCACTCGCAGTCTGACTCCCGTGCATAAATCACTGGCATTCGGAGTTTGTCTGAATTCGGTAATCCGGGATGGACCCCTAGTTCAAACAGTGCTCTACCTCCAGGATTCTCTATCACGAGGCTAGCCCTAAAGCTATTTCGGAGAGAACCAGCTATCTCCAGGTTCGATTGGAATTTCTCCGCTACCCACACCTCATCCCCGCACTTTTCAACGTGCGTGGGTTCGGGCCTCCAGTAAGTGTTACCTTACCTTCACCCTGGACATGGGTAGATCACCTGGTTTCGGGTCTACAACCACATACTCATTCGCCCTATTCAGACTCGCTTTCGCTACGGCTCCGTCTTTTCAACTTAACCTTGCATGTAATCGTAACTCGCCGGTTCATTCTACAAAAGGCACGCTATCACCCATTAACGGGCTCTAACTACTTGTAGGCACATGGTTTCAGGATCTCTTTCACTCCCCTTCCGGGGTGCTTTTCACCTTTCCCTCACGGTACTGGTTCACTATCGGTCACTAGAGAGTATTTAGCCTTGGGAGATGGTCCTCCCAGATTCCGACGGAATTTCACGTGTTCCGCCGTACTCAGGATCCACTCAGGAGAGAATGAACTTTTGACTACAGGACTGTTACCTTCTTCGGTGGGTCTTTCCAAACCTCTTCGTCTAATTCATTCCTTTGTAACTCCGTATTGAGTGTCCTACAACCCCAAGAGGCAAGCCTCTTGGTTTGGGCTCTTCCCGTTTCGCTCGCCGCTACTAAGGGAATCGAAATTTCTTTCTCTTCCTTCAGGTACTTAGATGTTTCAGTTCCCTGAGTCTGCCATCATGACGCTATGTATTCACGTCAAGATACTGTCCCATTACGAACAGTGGGTTCCCCCATTCGGAAATCTCCGGATCAAAGCTTACTTACAGCTCCCCGAAGCATATCGGTGTTAGTGCCGTCCTTCATCGGCTTCTAGTGCCAAGGCATCCGCCATGCGCCCTTAATAACTTAACCTATAAGTTATTAAGCCTAAAAAATTATTTCCGAAATATTCCTTAGAAAGGAGGTGATCCAGCCGCACCTTCCGATACGGCTACCTTGTTACGACTTCACCCCAATCATCTATCCCACCTTCGGCGGCTGGCTCCAAAAGGTTACCTCACCGACTTCGGGTGTTACAAACTCTCGTGGTGTGACGGGCGGTGTGTACAAGGCCCGGGAACGTATTCACCGCGGCATGCTGATCCGCGATTACTAGCGATTCCGGCTTCATGTAGGCGAGTTGCAGCCTACAATCCGAACTGAGAACGGTTTTATGAGATTAGCGTGCTCTCGCGAGTTAGCGACTCTTTGTACCGTCCATTGTAGCACGTGTGTAGCCCAGGTCATAAGGGGCATGATGATTTGACGTCATCCCCACCTTCCTCCGGTTTGTCACCGGCAGTCACCTTAGAGTGCCCAACTAAATGATGGCAACTAAGATTAAGGGTTGCGCTCGTTGCGGGACTTAACCCAACATCTCACGACACGAGCTGACGACAACCATGCACCACCTGTCACCAATGTCCCCGAAGGGAAAACTCTATCTCTAGAGCGGTCACTGGGATGTCAAGACCTGGTAAGGTTCTTCGCGTTGCTTCGAATTAAACCACATGCTCCACCGCTTGTGCGGGCCCCCGTCAATTCCTTTGAGTTTCAATCTTGCGATCGTACTCCCCAGGCGGAGTGCTTAATGCGTTAGCTGCAGCACTAAGGGGCGGAAACCCCCTAACACTTAGCACTCATCGTTTACGGCGTGGACTACCAGGGTATCTAATCCTGTTTGCTCCCCACGCTTTCGCGCCTCAGTGTCAGTTACAGACCAGACAGTCGCCTTCGCCACTGGTGTTCCTCCAAATCTCTACGCATTTCACCGCTACACTTGGAATTCCACTATCCTCTTCTGCACTCAAGTTCCCCAGTTTCCAATGACCCTCCACGGTTGAGCCGTGGGCTTTCACATCAGACTTAAGAAACCACCTGCGCGCGCTTTACGCCCAATAAATCCGGACAACGCTTGCCACCTACGTATTACCGCGGCTGCTGGCACGTAGTTAGCCGTGGCTTTCTAATAAGGTACCGTCAAGGTACGTTCATTTCCTAACGTACTTGTTCTTCCCTTACAACAGAGTTTTACGATCCGAAAACCTTCATCACTCACGCGGCGTTGCTCCATCAGACTTTCGTCCATTGTGGAAGATTCCCTACTGCTGCCTCCCGTAGGAGTTTGGGCCGTGTCTCAGTCCCAATGTGGCCGATCACCCTCTCAGGTCGGCTATGCATCGTCGCCTTGGTAGGCCGTTACCCCACCAACTAGCTAATGCACCGCGGGCCCATCCTGTAGTGACGCCCGAAAGCGCCTTTCAACATTTCACCATGAAGTGAAATGGATTATCCGGTATTAGCTCCGGTTTCCCGAAGTTATCCCAGTCTACAGGGCAGGTTGCCCACGTGTTACTCACCCGTCCGCCGCTAAATCAGAGGAGCAAGCTCCTCATCATTCGCTCGACTTGCATGTATTAGGCACGCCGCCAGCGTTCGTCCTGAGCCAGGATCAAACTCTCCATAAAAGTAAAGTTTGAAAGCTCATTAGCTTTGCTAGCGT
>NZ_JBCMNM010000029.1:0-62471 GCF_050459865.1 Rummeliibacillus pycnus | reverse complement strand
ATGCTCTTTTTACTGTTTTTATTGAGAAACCTGCGACTGACCTGTACACCTTGCCTGTGATGAAGAATCCTTACACGTTACTTTAACCCTGTAATTATCACTTTTAGGTACTTTCACAAATATTGTATCCGAATAATAAACTTCTCTTGAAATCGCATTACCAGAAGAATCTACTAATTGAGTTACTAAATTAAACGGACCAGTAGAAGAATTACTTACTTGTAATTCTTTTCCACTACTTGCATACACATAATCTGAATGAGCCAGTACAGTACCGTATCCAGTAACTTTAACTCCCTTGCAAGAGATACCGGCATAGGTACAGTCGAATTTTGAATAAACTGCTGATGCGGTTAATACAAAAGACGTTAATAAAAATAAACCTAATAAAGACGAAATAATAATTTTTCCTTTTACTTTCTTTTTGTTCAATTCAAACACTCCCTTTCTAGTAATATATAATTCAGTAAAAATATTACAATTCCTTTAAATTTATCTAAATTTATTCTAGTAATAGAATTTATAAAAATACCTAAGCGTTAGAATATGACTTCATCATTTGATACGTAAAAAGACTGCCAAAAGTAGTTAAACTTTTGGCAGTCTTTTGCTTAATAATTTTACGTTCTTCTCCTTCAGATGAATACAGGAATTTCAGCCTTGTTCATAAGACCAGCGAGGGCTTGTGCGGTATTAATCCATTAATCATTTCATAGTCAGTATTTCATGGACAATTTCATCAAGAGGCATCTACAAGCCAACATCACTGATTGCCAACTGTTAGAATTGAAGAAAATCATGGAGTATATAGAACGTGATGTAAATTATAATGTCAGTTTGGCAACATTGTTATCATATATCATGCAAGAAGAGAAAGAACCAGCGAAAAGTCTTAAAGAGAAAGCTAATACATTTGTAATCAGGCATTGGAAAGGTCGTTAATTACGGTCTTTTTTTCTTTCCAAAAATTTTCATTGTGCAAAACTTCACTTATTGATTTTCTGAGTGGAGGTATCTTGTAGGATTCAACGTATTCAGGAAGATAACGTTCTTCAATTAAAATGTTTAGAGCTTTTCGATATGCAGATGTACTTTTAAAAGAAGGACAATTTGTAAATCTTTCAAATTGGCCACTTTTCCACTCGTCTTTGAGTGCTTCATACTCGGAATCATACCATGTTCTTAGATTATTAATTGCGCGATCATCTACTGCCATTCTATCTCCTCCTATTAACTTTTTAATTTGATAATACCAGTGTACTAAAATAAAAAGATCAATATTAACGATTTATTAATACTATCTTCGCTAAATTGTTTTTCTACGTTACAAGACATAGACTCTATGTCACTAAATCTACGAAATGTTCAACATGTTTTACTATTTCGTGTTACAATAATTTTGATAATACTGGAAATTATTCTTTGAGTTTGGAGTGAATTAGTTGATAAAAACTTCCCCAAAAAGTCTAATTCTTTTGGCTATTCTCATCGGAATAAATATTATCCTCTGTTCCGTTCAAGCTGTTCTGTCGCCTTATACATTTATTAGATTGATAAATGTTTTAGTGATTATTTTTCTTTCGGGAATTATCGGTGCTTTTATTAGAGAACTGTTTTTATTAAGACAGAAACAGAAACAACAATCCTAGTGGATTCAAGGTTTTCTTGTTGCACATCATCCTTCTTATACGGCATAGACGCTATATCACTTATTAATATTTCGAATACGTATTTTATTTATCTAAAATTTACAACGAAAGAAATTAAAATAATAAATAGCTCAACACTAATTGATCCAGCTACAATTGTAAGTAATGAATTCATAAACTCTTTGTTTTTGTATAGCTTTGGTATATAGGTAGAAATTAGAGTTACAAAACATAACAATCCTGAAGCCAAAAATGGAGTAATAATCAAAACGTTTAAAAGATTTATATTGAATTTAATATCCATATCTCCAATTATCCTTTCTAGTAAAATACTTAAATACAAAAATGCCAAATTCCGCAGCATTCATATTTTTCAACGACAATATCATTTGCAGATCCCCATATATCCACCAATGCAAATGTGAATGTTATTAATTGAGGTAAATATGGCATTGATCTTATGGTGGATTGTGCAAATACTTGGGTTGCTTGTTTCAAATTAATAACAATTCGTTCTACAGGAATTGGAGAATGGGAGCAATTCAAACAAGTGTCTGAATGCGTTTCATACTCATATTTAATAAATTTCTTCATATAAGATAGTTCAGGAGTTTCAAAATCGGTATTATTACAAATTTCCACGATTTCAATAAGGCTATCCGCCAAAACCCCTTCTATTTGAATTAATCCACTTTCATCAAAATTATCTCTTTCTAATTTAACTTGTGTTTGTAACATATTTATTCTCCTTTTAGGTTCTAGTTATTTTCGAAAAGAGTTACAAAATTTCCATCTTGGATAATAAGTAATTTTTCAATATAACCAATGTTGTTAGGGTTAGTCGTTACAATTAATACTTCATCCTTACTTTTTATTTGGATTTCATTAATATCATTAATTACAATGAATCGTTTACTAGGCCTTATATCTTCATAAAATCTAGTAATATCAGAAGAAGTCGTAACTACAAAAATAGTTTTAAAATCTTTAGATAAATACTTTAGTAAATTCATTTGTACAGATTGCTTGTTCTCTAACGTATCTACATGGTTTTGAATTAAAACCCTACCATCATCTAATTCTTGAAATACAACTAACTGTTCTTTGTGAGTTAGTTTTAATGTTTTACGGATGGCTTTAGGAATAGTGATTTGACCTTTACTCGACAAAGAACCTGTTTCAAATGCCAAATTATAAACCTCCTTACTTTTTCCTTACTTTCCTATTGTATATTAAAATTTTTGCCTAAGTCAATTTAATGTCAAAGTTTTTTGCTAGCAAAATACTTTGACATTAATATTCTTGTAAGTTAAAATTATTGCCATAGATCAATTATTATTAGCTCGCCAATCATTACTTTCAGAATGATTTTTGAAACTGAGCGAGAAGTCGTCAAACCAGCTGCGATAACGCACTGTTAGGAGATTCGACACAAAACAACTACTCTAGCTTTAGATAGCATAAGAGTTCAGGCTTTAAGCCAAAAACATTTTAATAGGATTATTATGTAGTTTTTAGCTACTAATATATGAAAAAAGTCGATTGATTCCTTTTGGGATTGCTCGGCTTTTTTGTGTTTTTAAAAAAAAATTAATGAAAGGGGAATGGGAAATGTGTGAAAATAGTTTTAGTTGTATAGAACCGAAAGAATGTAAAGAAAAACATGAAAGTTGGTTAGAAAAGGCAGAAAAATACGTTCCAATAGGAGAAAAAGAGCATGAACAGTTTTTAACAAAGTTAGAAAATGGACAAGCTACTATTCTGCTGGATCGCCATTTTAAAAAGCGTGGTGTAGAACGTTCGGTATCCAATAAAGATGTAATGGAAGTAATAAATTACGGTTGGTGTATCGAACGAAACAAAACGGTGGGTTCAATTGCACTAGTTTTGTTAGGATATGTAGGTGTAAATAAACGTCCACTTCATGTTGTAATCAATATGATTGCAAAAGATAAATGGTTGGTAATTACTGCTTACAATCCTCAATCTCATGCTTGGAAATGGTCTGAATTCTATAATGAACGTGTATGTTTTTGTAATTATGAGGAATAACCATATAAAAATCTAATAGGAGAGGGGCTATTAAGATGAAAAAATATCTTGTGGCTGAGATAAGTAAATTTAATAAAGATAGAATTAAGTTAAAACGAGCATTATACGGAATGCAAATGGAAGATTTAATTTTACATTCTATTAATGCTTATGAAGGAAAGGTTGAACAAACAACTTGTCCACACTGTCATGAAGAGTGTATTGTTACTACAAAACCACCATTCGAGCAGACTGTAGAAGTTGCTGGCAAACAAATAGAAATTGTTGTTACAAACTATCCTCGAAATAAGTGTAATACTTGTGGTGGAGAGTTTGAAATTCTAGGTGTGGCTGGATTACTGGATGAAATTCTTGTAGAAGAAGTTGTTTCTTCAGTTCGTTCTCGTAAGCCGATACCTAATGAAATTGACTTCAATGAACTAATTCAATTAAAAATATAAGATGCATCAATTAGATAGAGAAATACTTCAAAACGTGTTTTGGTAAGACATTCAGTGTCTAATCAGCACGTTTTTTCTATAAAAATAACCGGAAATAAGGGAGAGAATAATTATGGTAAATAATATTAACTTACGTTCTATGGCAGCTGTTGAAGTGGGTACTACAGGAAATTTAGGGCATTTATTTTGGTACTCAGTCGGGAAACAACTAATCAAGCGTGAGGATTTACTAGAATTAATAAAAAATGTCGGTATCGATGAAAACTTTGCACCTAAAGAAATTCGTGTAGTTGATGCGTACCGCAGAGCAACGAAAGAAAGTGAGTGTAAACGTGAAACATCAAAAGTTGGTGTGTACAAAAACTATATAATTCGTGAAGTTTTCTCAGATGTAGATACAGTTCAACGAAATATAGTAGTGGAAACTGTAGATCAATCAGGTAAACGCCTTGACTACAATTCGCAAGCTGGTGTTATTACACTCCATAAAGCAAACGGCACACTTACTACAACTACTGAAAGTCAACAGGATGCAACTATCTTATCGATGATTCAAGACATTAATGAGAAGTTCCATTCTTATAAAGATTTCCACTCGTCACAACACCTTCGTGTAATGGTTATGGGTATTTTAAAATCCCTAGCCCCAACACCAGTACGTGAAAATGGTGGAATTTACTTTGTTCCTGAAAGTCAGTCTGAAGGATTAGTAAAGCTATGCCAATTATGTGCTGGTCTTGTTAATTCGGAAGGTTATAAAATTCCTGTAGTGGATACGACAGACAACAAAAACATGATTAACAAAAAGCTAATTGATCAAGCTGATGAAATCTTAATTGCAGCTCAAAATGGTCAAACATTACGCAAATCGCAATTAAAGGATCTTATTACTCTTACTAACCAAACTATCGAAGGCTATAAAGCTTATCGTGAAGATATGTTTGCAAATAAAGAGGAATTAGAAAGCAAAGTCCTTGAAGCGAAGGCAGCTGCACAAAGATTATTAGCTAATGTTGAAATGAAATAATTGTATAGTTAAAAATAAAAAAATTGATAGGGGTCAAAAACATGACAAATATACTGAGAGATATTCAAAATTATTTAAACAATAAATTCATCGAACGTGAAGCCGAAATTGAAGGTATTTTAGTTGCGTTGCTTGCTCGCCAACATATTTTATTGATTGGTGAGGCTGGTACCGGTAAATCTGCGTTAAGTACGGAACTAGCTAAGATTATTGACGGAAGTAACTATTTCCAATGGTTATTAACACGTTTTAGTACACCTGAAGAAGTTTTCGGAGCATTGAGCTTAAAAGACTTAGAACAAGGTGTATATGCTCGTAACGTTGCTAACAAAATGCCTGAAGCTCACATTTCTTTCTTAGATGAAATTTTCAAAGCAAATTCAGCTATTTTGAATGCTTTACTAACTATCATCAACGAACGTATTTTTTATAATAACGGAAAGCCAATACAAGTACCCCTAATGTCAGTAGTAGGGGCATCTAATGAATATCCCGAAGAAAACGAAGGACTTGAAGCTTTATTTGACAGATTTCTATTAAGATATGAAGTTGAATATATTCAAGATGCTCAAAACTTCGTTGCAATGATGCAGAATAAAGGGCAATTTGTTAATGCTCCTAAAATGACACTTGATGAATTAGAGATGGCACAATTTGCAGTAGATAATGTAGTTGTTCCAACAAATGTTGTCATGGCATTAGCAAGTATTCGTGAGGATTTAAAAACTGAAGGAATAAGACCTTCTGATAGACGATTTAAACAATCCTTATCAATTCTACAGGCTAAAGCGTATCTTGAAGGACGTACATCTGTTCAGTTATCAGATATTCAAATTCTTGAAAATAGTCTATGGCAAACTGTAGATCAAAAAGATAAAACTAAAAAAATCATAACTTTATATGCTCAAGATAAAGTAGATATGATGATTAAAGAATCATTAAGTATTGTAGAAGAATTAAAGGATAATGTACTTAAAAATACTTCTACAGAATTGGTTCTTGAAACTACTAAAAAAATAAAAGAAATTCGCCAAAATATTATTGATTATCGGAATAAACATCGAAGTGCAACTTCAAATGAAGATGATCAAAAATTAGAGAGCTGTGAGAATACAATCCAAACAATTCTTAGAGAAGTCGTGGATTTAAGTCTCACAGGAATTTAATATAAAACCATTTAACTATTAATAGTGAAATAATTTAATAATATAATAGTTAATTTTGAAGCCGAGAGTTTATTCTTTCGGCTTTTTCTTTGTGAAAAATTAATTCGGAGAGGTGTTTAAAATGACTTTTCAATTGGAAAAGAGAAAAATTATAGACAATAATTCAGTCATAAATACAGATAGTTTTGATCGCAGACATTATCAATCACTTGTTGAGAGTTCTAAAGAATTAAAAAGTATTAGTAAAAAACAAATTGTTCCATATTTTAACGATTTGATAGGGGATGTTTGGGCCTCGCTCTATAAATTTTCTCCACAGATACAAGAAGATGTGAGTGAAAAGTTAGTCGGTAACAAGAGAATGATAGAGAATGTTATGAATGATGAATTGTATGAAGAAATTCGTCCTTCAACAAAAATGGATTCTCTAATGTCTGCTCTTACATCCATTCGCTTTTCTGAAAAAATTAGTGACTGGATCGATATTCAGAATAATTCTAATGAAGAATTTCAAGAAAAAAGACAAGCATTAGATGATGCCAAAAATTCGAAAGGGAGAGGAAAGAAACAAAGAATTGAACAAGCAGAGCAAGATTTACAACAAGTTATAAAGCAATCAATAGAAAAACAAGGTGCTTATATCTCACAATTGCTAAATGATTCATATAGTTCTGCTAAAGATACAAAAGAAAAAGTGGAAGATTTAATGGCTGGTAATGGTCGTTCGGACCTTAAAAAAGTACCTTTCAAAGATCAAATACATTTGGCTGAACTATTAAATAAAAATACTAAGCTGAAAGAGATTGCGGAATGGGCTGGACGTTTTAAATCTATTGCAAGAAAGAAACAAAAATCTAAACATCAAGAGGCTTTGGCACGTACAGGGGTAGTAGTTGGTAATGAGATAAAACGATTATTACCTTCAGAATTACTTTTGTATAACTACAGTGGAACTCGTTTAGATTTTTTAAGAAGATTTGCTGAAGAACAAACTTTAATGTTTGACCAAAAAGGAAAGGAATCACTAGGACAAGGTGCTATTGTTTGCTGTTTAGATCAGAGTGGTTCTATGAAAAATCTCGATACTCAATCAAAAGGGTTTGCATTGGCACTTATGATGATAGCTAAACGACAAAAACGTGATTTTGTATTAATTACGTTTAGTAGTAGTATTCGTAAATATGAATTTCCTAAAGGTAAATATACAAATGAACAATTAGTGGAAGTGGCTTCAGCGTTTTTAGATGGAGGAACAAACTTTGTAAATCCACTTGATGAAGCAATTAAAGTAATTCAAAAAGAAAAAGCTTTTAAAAAAGCGGATATTGTTTTTATAACAGATGGTGATGCGAGAGTATTAGAGGAATTTCAAAATAGATTTAAAAAAATAAAGAAAGAATTAGATTTTAAACTGCTAACGCTTTTAATTAAAACTCATAAAGAATCAGTATTAGAACCGTTAAGTGATAAATGTGTAAAGATAACTGATTTTAACGATGAAAAAGCATTTGCAGCATTTGAAATCTAAAAAAAAGAGCGTGAAAGAAGTTTTTTCACGCTCTTAATTTTGAAATTAAATAGAAAAAGTTATAACACATATTAAATAAAAATTAAAAATAACTCTCTTAAATTTTAAAAACTCTCTTAAATTTTGAATTATCGAGTGATTTATTTATGCATTAATTCCCATAAAGTTTTAAGTTTATGAAGCTCATCTTTGTTTAAATGATTTAATTCATTTGCAATCCAGTCTTTTAATTCTTCATCTAATATTTGATCCATAAAATCCTGGTCTCTTTTATCTACAGGATTAGGGAAATCTGATGTACCTAATAAATAATCAGTCGATACTCCAAAATATTTAGCAAGTGTAACTACATAATCTAATTTTTTATCGTCCTGTTTACGTTCTAAATAAGCATAAGATTGGCGTGTCATATCTAGTATATCAGCCATATCATAATGGCTTAAATTTTTATCTAGTCTCAATTTTTTTAAACGTTCACTAAAATTCATTTAGAAAAACTCCTCTCAAATCTCAATTAAGTTATTAATCTGACAAAATTCAAGGTCAAATTAATAGGATTTGAATAATTTTTTTGATAATTACTTTGATTTTCATCGTTTTACGACACTTAAATGTCCATTTGTTTAATTTTTTTGCCAAAAATGTTTGACAGTTTAATTTTTTTGCCTTAAATTAGAAAAAGAAGTAACGTAACTTGCGGTTACATAACACAAATTTACAATTTAATTTTCGAAAGGGGTGAAAAACTATGCGTAATTGGCTCAAACAAGAACGCATAAAGCAAGGACTCACCCAAGAAAAGATAGCAGTTGCAAGTGAGATTAGTCGTGCTTACTACAACATGATAGAACGGGGTAATCGAACACCTCTTCCTGATATCGCTATAAAGATTGCAAATAATTTATCTATAGATTGGACTAATTTTTACAAATAAACCTCAAAGAAAGGCGTGTTTTGTATGTCATATTTTGTAGTAAGTGTTAAAACAGGTACAGAATTGAATGTAAAAGAAATGCTATTAAAAGTATTAGCTTTACATAATGACAATGCCAATGTTGAAGCTATATATGCTATGGAAACATATACAAACCTTTCTAACGATGTAACTACTTTCTCAGAAAAGCAAGGAGTAGAAAGTAGAGAATTTGAAAAATACCAAAACTATAGAAATTTACAAAGCAACTTAAATAATTTGCGAATCGCTTATGATAATTTAAAGACACATTATGATGCAGAAAGTTTATGCCTAAAGGACACTTACAGCAAAGAAATTAGTGTCCTAACTAAAAAGATACAACAAGAAAAACAAAAAGTAAAAAAAATTATTAGCGTTTTAAAAGGTTATATAATCATAAAAACAACAAGGGATACTCTTAAAATTTGCAATTCTCTTTGGCACATCATAAAAAGTATTCCAAATGTTATTGGATTTCCTTCTATTTACTCAGTTCCACAAGAAGAAATGGAAAGTTTTATGAGACAACTAGATTTAAGTCCTGAAGTACAGGTTAAATTGGGAGAAGTGGAAGAAATTAACGTAGAGGAAATGGTAACTCTTAAAGATGAAATATTATCAGAAGCAAATACAGTTATCGGTACTCAACAAGAAAAAGAGTTATTAAAAAAATATGATCAAATATTAGTTAAATTAAGAGCTGCCCAAGAATTAAAACAATCTATTAGCATGTTAAATCAGTTATTCGAGGAAGGCATAAAACGTTGTAAATCACTTAAAACTACGTTTACTCGCTGTACTGCAAATGATCGAAGAAATAAGCTAGTAATCACTATGTCAATGAAGATTTATCGCACTCTTAAACTACTAATACCAACTTCCAATTCTTGCTTCAATAATAACAAACAAATAAACAATATGATTCGCCAGCTGAATGTCCTTATTAATCGTGAGGGGGCATTGCTATGATGAATAGATATTACTTAACAACTCATTTGTATTCACGAAACTATAAGGCTTCACTTTTTGAAAAGAGATCATATAAAGCTTTACACGATTATTCATTAGTATCTAAAGTCATTGTTATTAAACATTTAAAGTACGTCATTAATGCAGTAAGGAAACCCTCTATTTAGTGATAGACAATAGCTAAATGCCATTCTCTAAGTGTAAATATGAGTTTTTCTATAAATTTACTAAGAAATTTAAACAAAATGCTTTGTATAGGTTACAAAATGCTCGGAATCCCTTAAAGAAATGGGGAGAACAGGGGTGGCGTAGCCATGCCAAAAATTTAATTACTGGAAAGGAGGAGATTGAATGGAAGGACATTCTACAGCAATTACATTAATTATTTTAGGGTTACTGATTTTCGTTGGTTTCGCTGCATTTTTCCCTGACGAATTTGTAAATATCGGTAAAGCAGTTCTAGGTAAATTTACTGCTAAAATCAATTCTGTTGGTTAAGGAAAAGAAATCCATAAAGATAAATTGTCACTTCTGTATTCAGCTATGGAAAGGAAGTGACTTTTTATTTTAAGTAAACAATTGAAAGTCATTGCTTATTTAAAATAAAAATATTAGGAGGTACTATTTATGAACAATGAAGGTATTGAATATATCTCAGTGGATTTAGGTTATGGCTTTGTAAAAGCTATTTCATCAAATGGTAAGAGAGTAATATTTCCCGCTTTAATTGGTGAGGGTTATGATGGTGGATTAAATATGGGGAATGTCATAGGATTTGGGAACGATAAAGAGTTTCAAGATGATGATATTCAAGTTCAGGTAGACGGTAAAATTTATAATATCGGGAATTCAGCATCTTCAACAGATAACATTACTCGAAACTTCAACAAACAAGATAGATTTAATGCTGAAACAACTAAAATTCTAATTAACGTAGCTATCCAGTTAGTCTCAGATAATAAGTGTAATAAAGTATATCTCCTTACAGGATTACCATTAGACTTTTACGCAGCCCAATCTAAGAACTTTGCAGAATCTATGAATGGAGAGCAAATGGCTGTTAAATGGTTAAGCGGTGAGAATAAAGGTGAAACATTCAAAAAAGAGATTGTACAGACATTAGTATTTCCGCAAGGTGCAAGTGCAATTATGTCTGCAACTGTAAACCATGAAGGGCGTAACCTATATGCTGATTTAATGGATCAAGGGAACATGTTTGCATTAATTGATGTTGGATTCCGTACTACAGATTACATTGTAGTAGAAGTAATGAAGAACGGTGCATTTGCTCCAATAATCAAACTAAGCGGTACATATGATAAAGGCGTAATCGACTTACGAAATGCTTTGAAAATGTATTTTAAAGGGCAAACAGGCGGTGCTGAATTAAAGGATCGGTTAATTGATAGTAAACTTCTTAATAAGGAAAATCCTTCAAAGAAAATAACTTATAACAGTGAGCCAATTGACTTTGCACCAATTATTAATGAAAAGAAAAGTGCTATAGCAAATGATATTGCAGACCATTTAAGACAATTATGGAAAGATGAATCATCATTCTTTGCAAAGATATTTTTGGCTGGTGGTGGTGGTGATTTATATGAAGAATGGTTAAAAAAGAATTTTAAAGGCTTGCAAAAAGTTAATGAATATCAATTTGCAAATGCAATTGGCTATTTACGTATGGGTAAGGCGATACTAAGAAAAAAAGAAGTGGTGTAAATGAGTAATGAAAATTTTTCACTCTCGGTAAGATTTAACGAAAATGAGGATAAGTCGCTTATTGAATTTCTAGCTACTTTACCTAAAAAGTATAAAAGCCAAATAGTGAGAAATATGTTGAAGTTTTCACAACAACATATGTCTATGGAAGAACTATTTCATTTACAAAACACAAACAATAGAGAAGAAACTACGGCCATATGTAATGAACTTAAAGCTATGCAAAAGTTGCAGTTAGAGCAATTCGATGTAATCATGGATACCTTGAATAAGCTACAAACCATTGGAGTACATTCAGTTGCATCTACAGATGAATCTATGGGGAATATTGAAAAAATAGATGTAGAAGAAGTAGATGAAGCTCTAGTGGATTCTGCTGAAGCATTTTTAATGGGTTTTAACTCTTAATATTTTCATTCAAAAAGCATTTTGCTTTTTTGAATATATAGCAACCCCCTTTAATTTAGCGTATCTCTTTTGGGATACGCTTTTTAAATTTATAGGGTGAGAGGGTAAGGAGAGGAGATTTTGCTATTGATATTTTAGAAAAAATGAAAATAAAGACTACACTAGATGCATTGGTTGTTGAAGCGAATGAAAATCGAAATAAGAATAGTAAAAACAAAGCTGTCAAATTTGCAAAGACATTTGATAAATTATGCGGTAAACTAGAACCCTTTACTCAAAAAGTTCAAATGAATCATCTTTATAGAATAGTAGTAGGTAACAAAGATTGTTCTATAAAAGAACTCTTAGAAGTTATATCAAATACAGAAGATAAATACTTAAGAGGTGCAAAGAATGTATCAAATGAAATTCTAAAAGATCAAGAGCAAATTAATAAGTTTAAATTCATTATTTCTTACGATTAAGAAGGGCTGTTTAGCCCTTCTTTTTTTTATACCTATAAGTGAACGGTTAAAAACTTAATATTGGAAAGGAGTGTTGGAAGAAACAATCACTATTAACAAACTTCGTATCAACGTATTAAATCAACGTATTAAGAGGAGGAATAAGATTTTGATTAAGACAAGATTTAAAAGACACTTCGTTTCAATGTTAGCCATTGCATTGATGTTAATAACATTAATATCGCCTTTAAACATAGCTCATGCAGCAACAAGTAGTGATGGAAAATATGAGTATACTGTTTTAGGAGATGGAACTATTGAAATTAACCGTTATTTGGGTAGTTCAATTTCTTTATCAATACCAAGTAGTATTGATGGATATAAAGTAACCGTTTTAGGTGACCATTCTTTTAGAGAAAATGGATCTTACTATAAGTATACGAGTATTACTATACCAAACACTGTAACGACAATAGGAACTAATGCTTTTTTTGATCAATACATTGAAAATATTACAATTCCTGATAGTGTTACATCTATAGGTGATTATGCTTTCTATAGTAATAACATAAAGGATTTAGTTATTGGTGAAAATGTAAAAACTATTGGAGTAAATGCATTTAGTGAAAATAATCTTTCTATGGTATTTATTCCTGATAGTGTAATTTCTATTGGTTCAAATGCTTTTTTAAGAAATCAAATTACAGGTCTTACATTTGGTAAAAATGTAAAAACTATTGGAGCAAGTGCATTCAATGATAATTTATTAACAAGTGTAACAATTCCTGATAGTGTAATTTCTATTGGCAGCACTGCTTTTAATAAAAACAATATTACAAAATTTTATGTAAAAAATGCGAATATGTTATACGGATCTTCATCATTAGCAATGAATCCTAATATGACAAATGGATTGGAAAAAGATGTAGTAATTTACGCAGCAAAAGGATCTACATCAGAAACATACGCAAATGCTAATGGACATACATTCTATACGTCATCAGCAGATGAACAAGCAACGAAAGCTGTGGAGAAAGCAGAATCTTCTTTAAGTCAAAGTGACTTAAATAATGCACAGTCTTTAGTAAATAATGTAGAAGATCCTACTGCAAAAGCAAATTTACAAAAACGTTTAGATGCAGTACAAAATAAGATTAATCAAAAACAAGCACTTGCAACTGCAACAGCAGCAGTAGAACAAGCAGAATCTTCTTTAAAAACAAATGATCTTATTACAGCACAAGGGTTAGTCAATGTATTAGAAGATATCACTGCAAAATCTGATTTACAAAGTCGTTTAGATGCTGTGCAAAAAAAGATAAATCAGCAACAAAATGAGAAAGATGCTACAAGTGCAGTAGAACAAGCAGAATCTACTCATAGTCAAGCTGATTTAGATAAAGCGAAAAATTTAGTCAATGCATTGCCTAGTGGTTCAGTGAAAGATGATTTGCTTAATCGTTTGGATGCTGTACAAAAAGAGATTGATGGAAATAATCAAGAAAATTCACAAAAGGAATCAGATGCGACAAATGCAGTGGAACAAGCAGAATCTACTCATAATCAAGCTGATTTAGATCATGCTAAAGATTTAGTAAATGCATTACCTGATAGTCCACTAAAAGATAATCTACTTGATCGTTTAGATGCTGTACAAAAAGAGATTGATGGTACAAACAATGGTGATGTAACAGAAGGTAGTTCCACTGCAACCAATGATGTTAATTTTACACTTGATGGTGGGGAACTCTCACTTAAAAATTCAGATGTTGTTTCATTTGGTAAAGTGAAATTAGTTGACCAACCTAAAAGTTTTTCTACTTCCTTTACAGATAAATTCGTAGTAAGAGATTTAACAGGTAATCAATTAGGCTATCGTGTAGATGTTTCAGCAACTCCGTTTACCGATGGGAAAAATACTTTGCCAAAAGGTACATTGAGTTTAAAACCTGTAACTTTAATCGAACGAGTAGGACTAGGTTCAGGTGCTTCACCAGTAAGTTCTATGAGTTCTAATCAAATTATTGACAACGGCAAAGTAACTCTAGTGTCAGCAGCCGAAGGTACAGGAATGGGGGTTTTCAATTTAACATTCCCAAGTGATGCTTTATCAATTACTGTTGATCCAACTACTGCTAAAATAAATGGTGCTTCATCTACTTATTCATCTACCGTTACATGGGATCTAATTCAAGCACCTTAAAAATTTAAAACAAAGATTTAGAGAAAAAAGCAAGGACCAATGGTTCTTGCTTTTTTTTATGCAATAAGTAAAACGGTAAAAATTGAAGAAGATTTCAAAATATGAAAGGATTGTTTGAATGAAAAAAAGAAAATTTGGCAGATGGCTATTAAGTTTTTTTGCAGTTTTTATGATACTAGGAAGTTTAATAGGAAGTCCTGTGAGTGCTGCAGAAAATAATAGATTGCCATATAGCATAATACCAGTATTCCCCGAAAATCAGGATAAAGATGTGAGTCAGTACATTTCGATTACATCAAAGAACGGTGTTAATCAGCAAATTTCGTTCCAATTAGCAAACAATACAAAAGCAAAACAACAAGTCAATATGAAAATATTAAATGCTTACACCAGCCCAAACGGTATCATTCAATACGAAACTAAAAAAACCGAAGATGCAATGATTATAGCTAAAGAATATGAAATGAAAAAATATGCAAAAATCCCGAAAAGTATTACGTTGAATGCTGGACAAGTTAAAACGGTAAAAGTAGACATTGATATACCAAAGATTAAAGGTTCAGTTCTTGGAGGAATCGCATTTCAAATTACAGAAAAGGATAGCCAAGAATCAAACAAAAAAGGTGTCACATTCTCTTTAAAGAACAAAATAAACACAATTTATGGTATTGCTGTTCATTCATCGAAAAATCATAAAGCAAAATTCAGCTTTGGTGATGTGTTTGTAGATCCGATGGCTACTTATTATGCTGTTCGTTTACCAATTACATTACATAGCCCTTTAATTATTCATAACGCAAATATTAATTACAAAGTATCGCATAAAGGGAAAAAGCTTTTCTTTGCAAAAAAATCCATGAAATTTGCACCAATGACGAAAACTAACTTTTCAATTCCGTTTGATTATAAGGAAATCAAACAGGGTGAAATTTATACATTAAAAGGGGAACTTACTTATACAGACAGTAGTGGTAAAGAACATATTCAAAAATTTGAAAAAGATTTTAAATATGAAAAGGATGGTACAACAAATAACATTAAAAATATGCTAAAAGCACCGTTTGATAATTCACATTCATGGATTATTTACATTTTGTTACTATTCTTATTGCTATTAATTCTATTCTACTTACGTAAGAAGAAAGAAAATGAGGCTGAGAAGGCAGTAGAATTGGCAGAAGAAACGCTGCTGAATAAGGATTATGAAATAGCACAGTTATTAGTTAATAAATTATCTAAACGTAGTAAGCAAAGAGAAATCTTGCAAATACGCTTAAATGCAGTTCGAGAAGCTATTCAAAATAATCAAATAGATAGCGAACCACAAAACTAATTAAAGTAAATCATAGTTCACTTAACATAAAACCCGAAAACAATTGCTGTTTTCGGGTTTTCTTATTTATGAAAGGCTTTTTTTAAAAATGAAGGAGAAAGTTTATTTTTATGTTTAATAATTAAAAAGAAATTCGTTTTGTTAATAATTTCTAAAATGATACGTACTAAACGCATTTTGATAATAAATCATAGCAAAATGACTTGTGTACATATCAAATATGTTATATAATAAATATAACAATTAATTCCATAGAAGGGAGATTATTAACTTAATGATTCAAAGTAAACTGTCTATATTAATGGCAAACAAACGTATCAACATATCAGAATTATCAAGAGATACAGGAATTAGCCGAAATGCTTTATCTAATCTCTATAATGAGAAAGGAAAGGGCGTTAATTTTGAAACATTAGATATATTGTGTGAATATTTCGGTTGTAATATTGAAGATATTATTAAATTTAAGAAGAATACAGTCGAAGAATAACTTGCAGCTAGAATTTGCTAAAGGAAGTGTACAACTAAATAATAGGGGGAAAACCTTATGAAATTTAAATTAAAGGATAAATTACTTGCTACATTAGGAATTGCAGCATTAACCATTTCAACATTAAGTATTGGTGGTACAGCTCAAGCTAAGCATTATAATAATTTTGATGATGAAGGATACGATTCATCGAAAATTAAAGAATGTCGGGTGTTAATGACTAAAAAATCCTCATATGAACATAAAGTTTACGGTACTGGTGAAATGGACGTTTGCAGAGAGTTCACTAGTTTCTATGATAGTAAGAAAAAGAAATATATCGATTGGTCTTTTGCAATGGATTTTAAAGATGGAGATATTTATGATTATGTTTATACAGCAAGTGAAGGATATTACACTAGAATTTATTACTTTATTGCTGAAGACCACACAAATAGCTTGCAAACAAATGATGTATCGATAACCAATAATAAATTAGGTAAAAAAGATACTATTGTAGTAAAGAACGTTCAAAAGGGCGATATAATCAAGGTCTATAAGAAAAGAAATAATGTAACTTATGTAGGAACTCCTAATACTGAAATAACAACAGGTAAAGCAAAAGGCAGCAGTATTACTTTTTCTGTTGATGAATTAGGTGCAAAAGAAGGTAAAGTCTATTTATCAATAAAACGAGGAAAATTAAAAGAAAGTTTTACTCGAATGGTAAGTTATAATTCAGATAGTTATAAGAAATCCAAAGCTCTTTCTTCTTCAAATGTAAAGGTAGTCAATAACAAGAAGAAAAGTGACACAATAACTGTCAATGGTTTATCTAAAGGACAAATCGTGTATGTATTTGACAGCAAAGGTAATCAACTTTTAAAAGGTTCTTCAAAAAGTAGCTCCATTAAGTTTACAATAAAGCAACTTAGCAAAAATACGGGAAGTATTTACGTTGCCCGTCAAGAAGTAGGGAAAGCGTTGAGTAATAAAGTAAAGGTTAGTTACAAAAAAGAATCATAAATGAGATTGGAAGAAAAAGAGATACTTTTATAGGTATCTCTTTTTTTATGTCTATAAGTAGAAAGACAATTACTTGTCGAGATTTAAGGAGGGGTAATCCATGTTAAAAATAATAAATATGAGGGGGAATGATTCAAATGAAGAATAAATGCTCCTTAATATATAGGGGAGTTTTATTAGCGACATTTGTATGTTTCTTACTTACCTTATTCTCAGCCCAAAGAGTTAGTGCTGCTGAGAGATCAAATTATGAAGTATCTCCTTCTAATAGCTTGTATGATATTGCAAATGATAGAAGTTACAAGAAAGGTAAAAGCTATGCAATACAGGAAGGAGAGAAAACATCAAAGCTTATATACGATGTGTATTCTAAAGATTTTAATAGTGTTCATACAAAGCCAAAAGTAGAATACATTAATGTTGGTCGAGGGAAAGAAAACGTAATAACTTTTACAGGTTGGAGTGCGATTCATTTTTATTACAATCATACTTCTTCTAATCAAAATACGTATATATCAATAACTAATTCAAAAACCCATAAGACTAAAATCTACTCAACAAAACAAACTTCATTAGATGCAACAGACACTTTACTTTATTACGGACAACCAAAATGGTGTTCTTCAACAAAGTACGACGAATTTGACCAGGTATGTAATAAGAAATACCAATCTGTAGGTTTTAAAGCGTATATCCCATTGGATGATTTAATAAATGAAGATGGAAAACCAATTGAATTCACTATGAAAATCATCAAACAAGTAACTCGTACTGATTCTAATGGGGATAAAAAAACTCGTACAGTATGGGACGATTTAACAATCCCTTATTTTAGCTATGAATCATATCAAAGTGTTTATGATGAAGCGAATTTAAATTATTCGATTGAGAACGTCAATACTGAAGATGTAAATAGCGCAAGGGTTAATAAATCAACAGTTTTACGATTAACAGAACCGGGTGGAGACATTAAAGATATTTCTGATGGAAGTTATTTTAGTGTTGGAACATGGTATAAAATAAGCGCTCAAATTGAAAACAATAATAAAGTTGCAACATATTTTAAAACTAATTCTAACGGAACAAAATATGCTTCAAGTGTATTTTGGTCTTATCGAGATGTCCCTTCTTTATTAGAGTTAATCCCTTATTACTATACTCTTTATCGCAATGGGTACGATAAAGACCGAAAAGATAGCAAAGGGAACTATATAAAAATTTATAAAGAAACTGATTTTGATACAGAGTTTTCGCTTAGCTTTTATAAACAAAATTACTCTTATACCCCTCGTAAAACAGATAACAATGGTAAAAAGTTTGTAAATGACGAGGGTAATCCATTAGTTCCTGAAAAATCCCCATTAACAGGGGATTATAAAGATTTAAAAACAATTAAATATAAATTATATACTTACCGTGATTTACCGATTTATTACAAAACGGAGAGTATTATCATGACAAGGAAACATGTTGATGAAGCAACAGGAGAGGAAATAGCAACCGCTGAGAAAGATAGAGTAAAAGTTGGCGAAAAATATAGCTATCCCCCTAAATCAACAATAAGTGCTAATGGAAAAGTTTATGCTCCAGTCACGGATGCACCTAAAAATGGTACTGTAGGGAAACGAAATACTACTTTAACTTTTAAATACCGTGAAGTAACTGGTGATCAAGCACAAGTTACTATCCGACACTACGATCAATCTAACAATAAGACTTTATTGACTGAAAAAGTCATGGCTAAAGCAAATTCAAATTATACAGCCAAACCGAAAGCAAAAGGTTATTTCACTAATGCAGAAGGTAAATTATATGAACCTGTAAGTCCTTATGGAATAACAATCTCAGTAGGAACAGGAAGTGCTACTGTAAGCATTCCTTATAAAATTAGCGAGGATACAGAAATTGATCAAACAGAAAATGAGGCTGTTCTTGTTACAATCCGACATATTGATAAAGCAACAAAAGAGCCATTACTTACAGAGAAAATGTATAAGCCAATAAATACAACTTTCCAATATCCTTCAAAAGAGACTGGATATTTTGTAGATAAAAATGGCGATCCATATATGCCTGTTAAAAGTTTAACAACTATTACTACAGGTACAGAGGATATGACTGTAAATATTGAATATACGGTTAATCCATCACCTCCTGATGGTGGAGATGGGGGCAGTGGTTATACAGCGGGTAAAGCTAGTGGAATATTTGCTTGGAACATGTTGAAAACAAGTTCTACAAGTGGTTCAAGTATTAAATTTATCAATACAGCTGCGATTGCTGGTAATCACTTTGCTACACGAAATCCTACAAAATCAATTACTGTTAATGGTTCTAGCTATAGCAATGGTTCAACAATGAGTAGTCCAAACAGTATCAAAGATAAGAATATTACTTATTCATTCAGCTACGAATTTACGAATTTCTACACGGACCATTACAAATGTACACGTTACAGCTATGACGAGAAGGGTAACAACTTAGGATGTGCAGAATATGGATTTGATTATAGAGAAACACGTTGGGATTTAGGTGATAAACCTGAATGGAAAACAACACTTAAAGCAGATCACTCTTACAAAGAAGACCTAAACTTGAAAGTAACTGATAACGATACGGTTCGTTTAATCGTTGGCCGAACAGCTAAAATCAGCGGAAACAGCTTTAAAAATTCTAAACAAGAAGAAACAATTCAATTAGATGTAAATCGTACAAAGTTAAAAACGCAAACTTTTGAAGATATTAGCGAACCAATTGATTACACTTCTGATTTAGGAAATCAACTCTATATTCAGTCAGGTGACGCGTTCTATTTCCCTCATTCATTAGATGAATCAGTGAAAGATCGGTACGAGAATACAACGAACTATACTGACAATGATTATGCAATTCCACTGAAAGTAAAAGGGCAAACAAGCAATTCAGCAAAACTTGTTTTGAAAGATAATTTCTATGTTACTAGAAATACAGGGATGCTCCTTTCAATTGATAGTAGTGAAGATACTCAAACTGCATCAGAAGAAACAGCAAAAGAATTACACGAAAATATATTCAATACACCTTATGATGATAGTGTAATTTACGATAGCTCAAAGGGTTCTCGATATTACTTACCAATTGATATTAATAACTCTGAAAAGCCAAATAAATGGTATAGCAATGACTTTGTATTTGGAGAAATTGGGCTGAATAATATCACTGTTTATGCTGAACAGAAATTGATGTTCCAAAAGTATTTAATGGGGCATCCAAAAGATAATCCAGTAATCAATGAACAACCTGATTCACGAAATTCAATCACGTATACGAATAAAATTAAGATTCCTAAAGACAAAATAGAAACGATTAAAAATATTAATGATGGACGAGATAACTTAATTCATAGTCTACGTCTAACAGATATTTCAGAAGTATATCCAACAATCAAAGATTTAGTAAGTGGTATGTAACTAAGAGGAAGGGCAAATATTTGTCCTTCCTCTTTTTATGAAAGGAGAAATTGTCTATGTCTATGAAAATGAATTACCTAATGTTTTTCATGTTCTTGGTTTTTGGTGTAGTTATTGTGTCCGTTCTATATTTACAACACAATGCAAATGTATCAGCAACACAGAATGTACAAATTGCAATGGAATCATCAGAAGTAGGAACTGCAAGGACAGAAAGTAAGGCAGCACTAGATAAAAAAGCTACTGTTGCGAATATGGTTGCTGAAATTGCAGATTCATACAAAGGTACGCCTTATAATGTGGAAATTGATTATTCGTTCTTAGATAAGAACAATAATGTCATTCCAAGTGGAAATGGTACAGCTGCAACAAGTATTCAATTTAAAGTTGTGCTACTGGACGATAACGGACAAGAACAAACAACATCTATACAAACACGAACACTTAAAGAGGTTCATTAATAGAAAGGAGAAGATGAAATGGAAAACAAAATGGGTTTCTTAACCTCTATCCTTTTATTTGGTATGTGCGTGGTTCCTATGATCTTTGATATTTTTGATGGTTCGGTTAAGTCAAATAAAGCTATGAATGTAGCAACAGAATTAAATCAAATGCTTTCGGCTGAAGGTGGAATTACACCTAGGGTTGATAATGTTATTAAAAATTTGGAATCAAGAGGGTACGTAGTTGAAATGCAGACAGAAAGCGGAGCAAGACCAACAGGCATTCAACCAGCTGGAACAACGATCAAATTTCAAGTGGATTTAGATGGTTATATTACAAAAGGTGATGTGACAGTAAATAAAAGGTCATAAAGCTTCTAGTAATCTAAAAAGGAGAGAAATAAATGAAAGAGTTTTTTATTGAAAAAGATCTTCCATATCTATTGGAATACTTTAAATTTAACAATCGAAAATTTAACCGTACACGCTATGTCTACGCATTAGCATTGGGATTAATTTGTTTAATATTGGCATTGAAAGTTCAACATATTTACGGTGTTCTCATACCAGTATTTATGATTATTGGTTATAAAACGCCTTACTACAATGTGAAAAGAATGAAGTCTTCAGAGGATCTAGTGAAGCAATTAATGTTTCCATCATTGATACGCCATTTCATATCTTTGACTGAAACAGAAGGAAATGTATACAAAACATTAGAAAAATGCCAAACCTACGCTAAAACCCCTCTGAAAGAAAAGTTAGGGGTATTGTTATCAAAACTCGGGAGAACAGAAGAAGAAAATCAACAAGCATTCATGGAATTTGCGGATTTTATAGGCTCATATGAAGCAATAATGATTATGAGTATGATATATGAATTTGAAAGGGAAGGCATTCAGAAAGAGGGATTGGTTGAGTTAGAAAACGTTTTATCTCAGCTACAGGAAAATAAGATTGAGGAAATGATTAATAAAAAATCTAGTAAAATGCTGTCATTTGCAACACCTGTATTAATTTATTCTATGGCATTTGTTATGTTATTCGGGATTATGACAATGTTTCAATACTTCAGCACAGTTCTTTAAAGAGAGGAGAAATAACAATGGTGAAGATAGATAATAGAAGTGGTTTCTTTTCACGATTAGGAAAAGATAAGGGGCAAGAAAAGAATGGCCAACAAACAAATTCAGTAGAGTTAGTTGATGATACAAAACACATTTTAACTGCTAAATCGAATGAGGAAGAAAGAACAGCAACAGATCCTGGTCTTCCATTAACAACTCAAAGTGTAGAAAGTGTTAAAAAGCAGATACCTGAAGATGATGAACTAACAGATGATGAACGTGCTGCTAAGATTCTAATCGAAAGTGAAGAATCGATTATCAAAGATTATATTCACGAAGATTCAACAATTACAGATATTAGTTTTAATGGTACGGATTTATGGGTGAAAGACAACGAAAAGGGTTCATATAGACCAACCAAACAACCGTCAGCCCAAGAAGTTGCGAATTTCATCAAAAAGATCGCTAATACACAACACCAACAATTTACTCCTTCAGAACCAATATTAGATACAGAAATCGGAAATCTACGAGTGAATGCAATGCATAAAGCGATAAGTCCATCGGGTACCACTTTTGCTATGCGTATTTCTAAACCACGACTAGCAATCAAGAATATATCAGAAATTGCAGACGAAGATGTGGAACAGTTGATTAAAGTATTAATTGAGTGTGGTTACAATTTCGTTATCGCTGGTAAAACTGGTGCTGGTAAAACAGAATTGCAAAAGCTAATGAATCGATTCATAAACAATAAAATCACATTGATAGAAGATACGATGGATAGCCATATTAAAAAACTTTATCCTGAAAAAGATATCAATAGTTGGCGAACATTGATGGCACCAACAAGGGAGAATAAAATTGATATTTCGATGTTGAATAAGGCTGCATTACGTAATAACCCTGATTGGATTATTATTGCTGAAACTCGTGGTTGGGAAATTTATCACTTATTACAAAGTGCTATGACGGACCATTCAATCATTACTACGTTACATGCTAAAGGTGCAAAGATGATTCCAAAACGAGTGATTCAAATGATTGCCGAAAAATACAACATTGATGAAAAATTACTTGGACAAACTATCGTAGATGTACTACGTTTTGGAGTTTATATGTGGGTTGAAGAAAATGAGGATGGTAAAACTATTCGCTTTATGCGTGAATTCTATGAGTTCACAGCTTATACAGATGAAGGCGTTCAATTTAATCGTTTATATGAACGGAAGAACAGCTATGATGAAGAAAATAATACTTATAACGAATATGCAGTGAAAGAACCTCTATCAGAGATGGTTTTAGAGGATTTGATGTACAAGCGAAAATATCATGAATTACCTGAAGTGTACAGAAAGACGAAAAAAGAGGTGAATTGAAATGGGGCTCTCTAAAAAGAATATGACTACCGAGGAAAATTTAGATAAATCAATAACAGAATCTACTAAAAAAACGAGTGGGAAAAGAAAAAAGTATCCTTTCAAAGAGGGATGGAGTAACATGCGATTCTTTTACCCAGCGATTCAGATTGTGGTTATGAGTATTGTTCTAGGTTCAATCGTTTCAATATACATGTATTTATTATCAAAAAATCTATTAATGACCTTTATATTCTTTATAATTGCTAGTATTATGGGATTTTACTCTATGGTTTATATTCCAAAGCAAATAGAATATAAGCAAAATAATTTACGAGCTTTACAACGTTACACAACAAATATGACTTTCTATTTACAGGCGGGGTACAATGTTTTGGATTCTCTTAAAGCATGTAAAGCACAAGCAGATGGAATTTTAGCTGAAGATATCGAAATGACTATTGTTGGCCTCAAAAGGAAAGCGATTTTGTATACAGATCATTTTAAGAAGTATCATTTTGATGGATTAGATGTTTATCATGAAATCTTACAAATTATGTACAAACATGGTGGAGATCCGAAAGCATTATTTGATAAACCAACAAAATCAATTAACATGGAATTAGTTTATACAGATAAGTTGTTCAAACGTAAAAGAAATGTAAGAAAACAGGTTTACGGTATGATGGGGTTAAGTGCTTCAATGCCATTGTTTGTTGTGTTTGGCACTAAAGATGTATACAACGTATTCTTAGATACAGGATTTGCAGCACAGTTTGCATGTGTTTTATATTGCTGTGGATTCCTAATCAGCTTATACCGTTTACAAAAGAATGCTTTAGATATAAGTATCTTTTAATAGCATGAAAAAAGCAGTCCTTTAATAAGGGACTGCTTTTTTTATGTCTTTATAAAGTGAAAGGAGGTTTTACAGTGTTCATCATTAATAAAGCGTTCAAAATCATCATGATAGTGGGTTTCTTATTTACAGTGGCTTACTTTACTGGATTGACACAAAACAAAAAGGTGAAAGACAACGCTATTGTAAATGAATTAAATAACGCTGTTACAGAAGTCAAACAATCAGTATTTGCGTTGTTATCAGGAAAAACTCAGGATCTAATTGGAAATCGCCTTGGAAATTTTACTAATTCTGAAGTAAAGGTTCTTAGCGTTGTTGATGGTGACACACTTTATGTAATGGAAAACAAGAAGAAAGTTAAAATCCGTATGTTGCTAATTGATACTCCTGAATCAGTGAAACAAGGTGTCAAACCACAACCCTATAGCATAGCTGCAAGTAAATATTTAAAACAGCGTTTGAAAAAAGGGGATACGGTTGCCATTGAAAAGGGTAAAAACGCAACGGATAAATACGGACGAACTCTTGCTTATGTTTTTGTAGGAGACGAAAATATTAATCTTACAATGGTGAAAAAAGGGTATGCAAGAGTGGCTTATGTGTCTAAGCCTAATACCAAATACTTAGAAGAATTTAAAAAAGAACAAACTATGGCTAAAAAGAGAGAATTGAAGATTTGGTCCATCAAGGGTTATGTAACAAATAAGGGCTTTAATGTGGCTACAAGTAAGTGAAAGGAGTTGATGTAGGCTTCAATACTTTTTAAAAGAAAGGAGTTAGAAAATGGTAAAAGGTTTACTTTACTTCATTGCTGGAATTTTTGTAATTGTAGTAGCTGGAAGTGTAGTTCTTGAAAACGTACCATCACTACAACCGATGTGGAAAGAGTTTCAGGAAATTGCTAGCAATGTCTATAGTGATGCAAAAGCAAAATATGGTATAACAGGCGCCGTCCTTTTAATAGTGGGAGTTGTAATAATGATTGGTACATCAGCATCAGGTAAACATTAATGCAATAGCGTAAAGAGGTGAATAATTTGAATATGAAAAATGCCTTTAAAAAGGCGAAAGTTATAGGTGGAAATCTTAATGAGATTTCTAAACAGGAAAAAGAAAAATCGGATAGAAAGAAGAAGGCTCGTAAACAATCTCTTAAACCAAAAGGATTCACCGCAAAAAAAGTTGGAACAGGTGTATTTTGGTGTGCATTTGTATTTATGTTGTGCTTTGTTGTATTAAACGTATTGTCAAACAACAATAAGACAAGTGCATCTAACAATGCTGAGTATAAGGCTAATAAAGCTACTTCACAGGAAGCTGTACAATACGCAATTGATTTTTCAAAAGCATTATATACTTTTGATAATTCAGAAGAAGGCTCAAAAAAACATGTTAGTGCCATTTCTCCTTACTTAATGAGTTCATTACCTGAAGATGGGGGAATAAACGTTAAGGATAGCAAATACAGCTCAAAATGGTTGAGTAGTGATGTTCAAAATGTAGAAGAAATAGGGCAAAATATGGCCCAAATTTCATTGAGAGTGAAAACTGAATTGACTGAGAGAAAAAGTAGAAAGACAAAACCTATTTTAAATGAACGCTATGTAACAATGGCTGTGGCTTATGATGGAGATACATTCGGTATTTATGAATTACCGAAGTTTTCAAGTCCTAAAGTAGAAAAAACTACACTATCGGAACTACAGTATAAAGGCTTAACTAATGCCGATGTCACTATAAGTAGTGCCATTAATGAATTTTTGCCAACATTCTTTAAGGTTTACATGGAAGACACAAAAGATAAGTTAGATTACATGCTTTTAGACAGCTCACTAGTTTCTAGTGGTTTAAATGGATCAGTAAAATTTAAACAAATTGAAAACAGTGATGTTTACAAAGAATACGTTGTAGAAAATGAGGATAAAGCGACTAAATACTTTGCTTTCGTAACAGTATCGTCAATCGAAACTTCTACAGGTATAGAATTTGATTCAAATTATCAATTAACTATCGTTAAGAAAAGTGGTCATTTCGTTGTTGCAGACTTTAATGAGTTATCAGATGTAAACATGAATGTAACTTCATCTACAGACATTATTGAAGATAATACAACCGGAGAAATAACTAACTAAACACTAATACACTATCGGAGGTAATATTATGAATTTATCATTACAAACATTATACGATTGGTTTAAAACACAAGGTAGTTACGCATTAATGATTGCATTAATTTGCGTAACTATTTATTTTGCATTCAAACGTCAATGGTTAGGATTAATTGGGGCAATTGCTGGTTTAGCATTTGTTGGTATCTTCATCTCTAATCCTGAATTAATATCTTCATTATCAACTTGGGTTGCAACTAAATTAGGAATTTCTGGATCTTCAACTCCAACAAAATAGAATTCTTGCTATTAATTAATTTAGAAAGCGAGGAAATAGAATGGACGATAAAAAGCGAGTTACATTGCTTGTATTAAACGACTATTTGAAATTTGAACGTAAAATTTATCAAATTTTCGGGGTGTCATTAGGACGTCCAATCGAACTAAAAGCTATTCTATATTTCTTCGCTGCTGTAATCGTTGAAATAGCATTTTACTTCACACCTATAATTGGTAGTATATTGCACATCTTACCAGCTGTATTCCTATTGTTAATACCTATAGGGATTTCATATTTATTGACGGGAGTAAGAACGGAAGGGCGAAATCCAATCGCCTTTTTCCGTTCTGTTTTTTTCTATCAAGTACGTAAAGCTCAAAATGTAACCTACTATCGTGGCCGTGAAATAGCTAAACCAGCTGTCTACAAAATCAATGGTTATGCAACCGCCAATTACAGCAGTCAAGAAGAAATAATTGAAATATTGGAAAAGCCAATAGACTTACCAGCAACTAAGCGTAAACGTAAACCCAAAACAAAAGTTTTAAAGAATATAAAGCGTTCAAAAGTAAAAGAAAGAAAAACTAAAGAAAAGCAAAAGAAAGTGGTTCAGAAAACACCACAAGTTGTAATGCCTATAAGTACAAACAACGAACCAATTAAGGAGAAGAACATTCTACAGCCAATAGAATTTTCTATGAAAAATAGAGTAATTAAACCAGTTGATCAAATTTTAGAAAAAGCTTATGAGGAAATTGCCGTCACAGAGGCCGTAGAATCGATTTTAGTGGATAGAGATATAAAAGCGCATTCAGATGAAAATAAACGCTCATTCAAGCAGTTTGATAGCGTAAAATCCGAAACTACTCAAGTTATAACTGATATAGAAGAAAATGGAGTATCTCAAGAAGTGAAAAAAGTAGTTTCTGATATAGAGGATATATCTGTTGTAGAGCCATCAATTCATAGTAATGAAGAAATTCCTACACAACCTAGTTCGGCTGAAGAAATTAAAGAGGTTGTATCTGATATAGAAAATACAGCTGATGTAGAAGATATTCAAAAATCAGGTGATATAGAAGATATATCTGTAGTAGAGCCGTCAATTCAAAGTAATGAGGAGATTACTACACAATCTAGTTTGGCTGAAGAAAGTTCCCAAGTAGAAATTCAGGAACAGCCGGAGGAAGTAGAAGAAACACTTATCGATCCTATTAGGGTTGAATCACAAGACACTCCTACACAGAAGGTTAAGCAAGAAAAGAAAATCATTCGATTGCCTAGCTTCAGATTTTGGGCTAAGCCAAAACAGAAATTACCGAAAACTGGAACAATGATAGAAGAAACAATTGCTGAAGCACAACAAGTTGAGAATAGCGACAATCAAGTTACGCAACAGCAAATAATGCGAGAAATGATACTTCATCAAAACAGACCTAGTATTACTGAGCTTAAAGAACAATTGAAAGAGGAAAAGAGACAACAAAAATTAGAAAAAAAGTTTGAAAAGGTTATGAAGAGAGGGGATTGAATGTTACCAGGAATTTTAGATATTGCAGAACAAAACGGTATTTTCTTCAATCCTCATACCTTTGGAAAGAAGGAAACAACATGTAAGTGTCCATTCTGTAATGAAGATGCCAACAAAGATAAGTGGTATCTATCGCTGAATACACATGACAACGTTTATAAATGCTGGTATTGCGGTGTTAAAGGCGGTGTTCTTGACTTTGAAGCACGTTTAACTGGTGTTCCATATCAAGAAATCAAGGAGAAATACTTTCCTAAGAAAAAGAAAAAAACGCATGATGCATACAATCTGAACAATCATCAGTTAAAAAAGATAGGTTGGGATGAATTCAAAAGACAATCTGTTGCTGAGTTTCGTCAAAAAAAAGACGAGGTTCTAAAGGATTGGCAAGATTATGAATACCGAGAATTGCGAAAGCTATTTGCAATTTTCATGTGTGTATCTGCCTTAGAATGTACGAATGAAGTTAGGCTGGATAAATTACAGCTTGTAATGGATTTGGCTGAAAAAACGAAAATATATCTTGCCTTTAGTAAATTAGTTGAACAATTCACACTAGATTTTGAAGATCGGTGTGATTGGGCTAGGGAAGGTACAGAAATTGGTCGTATGGCATGGAGAACATCAATGGCTACAATGGATTTTGAAATGGAGCAAGTTCTTCTAAATGTGCTATTTATCAATTTTGGATTTAACGATAGAGAAATTAACGGAAATGATGCTTATATGTACTCCGTTTCCGACAATAAACAATAAAAAATCATAAAAATATATGCTGCATAGACAGCAAAGGAGAGAATTTTCAATGAATACAATTAGTTTGATAGGTAGATTAACAAAGGATGCAACTTTGCGTAACTTACAGAATGGTGGGAAAGCAGTTGTAAACTTCACATTAGCAGTCAACCGTGATTATAAGGATGGTAATGGTGAAGTGCAAGCTGATTTTATTTTGTGTCAAGCATGGGGTAAAACAGCTGAGAACATTGCTAAGTTCACAAAAAAAGGTTCTAAAATTGGGGTTACAGGACGTTTACAAACCCGTACTTTTGATAATGACAATGGTGGTAAATCATTTATCACTGAAGTAGTTGTTGAAAAACCGGAGTTCCTTGATCCTAAACCAGCGAGCCAACAAAATAGTAGTTCTCAACAATACCAGCCACAAGGACAGCAATCTCAATATCAACAACCTAATTATCAACAAAATGTAAATAACCGTAGTTATCCAAACGGTTTTCAACAGCAACAATCATCTCGAAATGAGGAAGATCCGTTCGCTAGAATAGATTATAAAAATCCTCCTCCAAACGAAGATGATTTACCGTTCTAAAATTGAAATTGAGAATTGATAAACATGAAAGTTAAATATCGTCTATGAAAGCCGATTGATTTTGTCAATCGGCTTTTTTTTATAAAAATCCAACGACAGGAGGGACATCTATGGATGCAGCATTATTAGAAAATGTATTCAAACAATGTTTCAAGGTCAATCGTATTGCAAGGGAAGAAGTTCACTTATTTGCTTCAGCAAATAATGAAATCCCTGTTGCATCGGTAATTGGTATTGAGATAAGTATTAGTTTTTTTTACTTTGAAAACTATGGATATGAATGTTTGTTCTATTACCAAAATACCGACAACAAAAGCAATTTTGAAGACCAATTAATAAATAAGTTGAAAGATGTTATTAATCGATTACCAGCTACGAATACAAGAGAAGTTGATTATTTTCTTTTTCTGCTAACTCAATCAGATTACTTTAATGGATATTATGAGGGCATTATTACAGAAAATTATTTCTTTAATAAAGTCTTACCTACATTTGACTTTAATTACTTTAATACGCTCAAAGTAGGTGTTTAACATGATTTATTCGTTCTCACGACTAACCATGTATGATAACTGTCCATTCCGATTTAAGAAAAAGTATGTAGATGGCTATGAGGATGCAGAAACACTACCGCTTGCTCTTGGAAAAGCATCTCACAAAGGCATTGAGGAACGAGTGAAAGGTACAAAATTCAATGATGCGGTACTTGCTGGATACCTTGAGGGCAATATGCACGAAGGTATTGAAATGAACGAGTTATCAAGACTCATTGCAAAAGCACCTGTACATGAGCTGAGAGACATTGTGGATGATGTAGAACTACATTTTCAACTACCTCTCTCTGATGAACCAAATGCCCCAGTGATACAAGGATACATCGACTTAGTAACAATTGATCGTAGAGTTTTCGATTGGAAAAGCAATCGTATTCCATATAAAGTTCAAAATACATTTCAAATGGGTTTGTATGCATGGGCTATGTGGAAAATGTACGGATGGACTGAGGTTTCAGCAACACTCGTATTTCTACGATTCAACAATAACAATAAAAGTACGCATATCTTCAGACTAAATGAAATGGAGATTGCGAGAAAGTGGGCTTATGATCTTGCGAAAGAAATTGATGGAAAATGTCTTGATCTTCAAATGTTTCCTGAAGATGAAGCAATATTATTTCCTTCAAAACCTTCTAGTCGTTGTGCATCATGCCCTTTTGCGATTGAGTGTCTTTATAAGCACTCAAATATCCCGCATATAAAAAAATTACGAGATGAAAGAAGGATTTCAAATGAAAAATATGAATATACAAATACCCTTTAATGACGGAACGGATAATAACGTTCTAATCCCTATCGAACTTGATATTCACGCAGTTGAAGGTTTGCAATACGGCAAGGATATACAAGAATTAATAAACTCTATTGTACAAGCTGTGAAAACAAAAAAAGAGGAAGAAGATTGGGGAGACACTTTTAGGGTGTGTGATGAATGTGATTCTATTGCAACAGAAGGATTCGTTGTTGATGATGGACTGTATATATATTGTTCTGAAAAATGCTTACACAAGCATTTTACACCTTCTGAATGGCTTGAAATGTATGATGATGGTGATGGAAATTCGTACTGGACTCAGTGGTGGGATTGCTAAGACTCCCATTCCGTTATAAATACATTTTGAAAGTCTAATATTAGAGTGTTTCAACTTATTAAAAAGAAAAGGAGAGTGATTTTTTTGGTAAACAATAATAATAGCAAGACCAACCAAAGTAATAAAAATATGAATGAGGTAAGCAACAATCTAATGGAAAAAGCAACGGTATGGATGATGAAAAATACATCAACAATTTTCTTAGGTACAATTGTATTTGTGTTCGTATATCACTTCATATTAATGCTACAAAATACAAGTCAGGATGTTATGGATATGTTAGGTTTAATTGTTTCTTTTCTAACCGATACCGCAACAATGTTAGGGCTATATGCTATTTTAATAGCTAATAAAGAGAAATTCTTCTCTAAAGTTGATGCTCGTAACGATGAAATAAGAAACTCTGATATGACTGATATGACTGATATGCAACCTGTTAATACATCCTTGGTTGAGGAAGATATATCAGATACGTCAAATATATCTTCCACTAAAGAAAACTTAGAAATAATAGATATTTTGCCTACCAAAAAACAATCTGTAAATACAGACGTAGTTGAAGGAGATTTATCTTCTCCTGAAGAAAACTCAGGGATAATAGATATTCTACCTATAAAAAAATCTTAATAAAAAGCCTTCATCTATGTTCACTTATCATAGATTAGAAGGCTTTTTTAGTGTTTATGGAAATTTTTACTTTATAATTAAAAAGAGATATTGAAAGATGATATAAAAATATTTAAAGAAATGAGGTTTTACAATGGCAAGAAGTAATTTACTGAAAGATACCGTTAGTGGTCAAGTTAGTTTAGAAAATATTTTATTACGTTTAAAAGTGATATTGAGTGATCTTGAAGATGAAAATATTTTAGGATGGATTGAGGGAGAATTAAGAGGATATGGTGAAGATGATATAGTTCCTGATTATAGAATCCTAAATGGTCGTCCTATGGGGACTTTTGTGGTTAATGGAGCATATCAATACTCAAACTCCTTGGTTCCTTTGAATTTTACAACATTAGATAAAGATATGATTGATAAAATGCTTATATTGAATCTTAGTGATGGTATTTCAGTAATTGAAAAGAATTTAAAATCTGAAAATAGGGATAAAATAGGTAGACCAATTCCTACTGAAATTTGTCATAGTATTTCTAGTCTTGACCTTCAAATTATTGGTATGTCTATTATGTATTCTTCAAATGACTTTGAGGCCATTTTATCCAATGTTAAGGACAAAATAGTAGATATTATTATGATGCTTGAAAAGAAATTTGGTCCAGATGCTATTGATGATATGGACATATCGGATCAAATGATAGAAGAACCTGAGAAACGAAAAGAAGCAATTACGTACATTAATAATTTAGTTTATCATGATACTTCTACTTCGGTAGAAATGGGTGATAAGAATAAATTGAAGAACGCTAAAGTCGGAAAATTTTTCAGGAGAGAAAAATAAATGTCAAAAACAAAAATAAAAATCGGTGATAAGAATAAAATAAACGGTTCTTTTATAGGAACTCAAAATATAGAGGGAGAATCTAATAAAAAATCATTTACAGATAAACATCCAATATTAGTTATACTTATTATTCCATTTCTTATTGGATTTATATTATTGTTTCCTTTTTGGGATTCTATCGTGAAATATGTAGGAAACCTATTTAAGTAGCGATATTTGAAACGGAATCCTTTTAGTAAATAGACTTACTAAAACATCAAGCCTACATCTATGTACGCTTAACATAGATGAAGGCTTTCTCTCGATTTATCCTAAAAAGATTAATGTTTTCATTGGTGAAAATGCTCAAGGTAGAACGAATGTTATGGAATCTATCTACGTTTTAGCCATGGCAAAATCCCATCGTACATCAAGTGGGAAAGAATTAATACGGTGGGAGCAAGACTATGGTAAAATAGAAGGTAATAAAGATGTATTAAATTTCTAGTAAAAAAAAATTCCACTTTTAGTAGTGGAATAACTAGACAAATATATTAATAGTTTGTTATAATGAAAAATAGTAGGTAAAATATCTTTACCAAAAAATTCATGCTTCAAGCTGCGCCAACAGTTTGATTTAGCATTTTACATAGATGGCTAGGTGCGGAAATCAAACACTTATTATGCCACTTACAAACATCGAATTATCTGTAAGCAAATATTCGTGGAAAGGAAGTGTCGATACCAGCAAATTATGATGTTGAATTGTACAAGTTGTTTATTTAGGTGCAAACTAAATAAAACAGTTTTTGGTTAAGTCGTCCAAAGGATAAAAGAATGTTGAACTTCTTATTAATTGCACTATCTATATTAGTGGCAATTGGTTTATGCTTCAAAGAAATAAAACATATTTTTAAAGATACTGAAGCAATATTTAAAAGTTTAAAGAATGTAATTAAAGAGATTGAGTCAATTACTGAGACATTAATTTCTTTAAAAAAATTATTCAAAAAGTTATTTAAAAAATAGTAATTATTTCTGGATATCATTTATGATGTCCAGTTTTTTTATTAGGTGTATTTTAATATTAATTAATCTAAAAATCAATTTCATTATTATATACACTTTTCTCTCTAAAGTCAATATATGACTTGAAATACGCTAAATAAAGCATATTATAATTAATGTTTAAAGTCAACAGAAATTGTTTAATCTCGTTAGCTTAGAATCTGATTGAAGCCATTTGATCAGTGTTATTTAGGGAATATATATTTCAAATGCTCTAAAATACTATTAAATCCTCCTCAGTATAGCTAAATGCTCTATAATTTATGCACAAATATATATTAGCTATATAAATGTTAGTTGTCATTAACGGGCGCGTTTCCAAAAATATTTTTTCATTCATTTCTTATGTTAAAATGGTGCATTTATCTTACAATGAATAATAACCAATTAGAAATGGGTGAGAAATTTTGGAGTTAACTACACATACAGAAGACTTATTGAGTAGTAATGGATACACTGATTTTATTGAACATATCGAGTTGTTAAATGAGTTTTACAGAATTTACTTTATCAAAGATTTGACCATGCAAGGGCCAAAACCCAAAAATCTGATAGGGCAGAATTTACTAATTTTTATACAAACTAATCTTTATAGAGTAAAAAGTTTTTCGCGAGGCTATATCGAGAGCTTAAATCAACAAAATCCACTATGCTCTGCAATACTTGTGAGGTCACTATTTGAAACAACAGGTGCGATTGCTTTTGCTCATAAGAAGTATATACAATTTAAGGAACAAGTTCTTACTGAGGAAGAATTTGATTCTGTCTTGTTAAAATTGTATCTTGGAACAAAAGATAAGATTAATTTGCCGGAATCCCCTGAACCCTTCAATGTAATGAAATTAATTGATGCAGCTGACCATTTTCTTAAAAAGAAATATGGCTATACTGATAACAAGTTTAGAAAGGGATATGATAATCTCTCTGAATTAGCTCATCCCAATTCCTTTGGCTATTTTTTAGGGCATACGATAAGTAAGGATTTAAAGAACATATATTTCACCGTTGATAATGAAGAATTTCCTCTCAATGAATACGAGCTCGAGGCATTTGCTTTTACTACTCATTTTTACAAGGAAATTTTTATGGAACTAAGAGAACTAGTAGAACAAAATGAAGAACTACCGTTTGCAGAATTTAAAAGTTAGATATCAACTAAAAGTGGGATTTTTTCTTATTCCACAATCGCGCGCGATTGTGAAGAACACAGGTAGAAACTGATCAAACTCTTTTATAAAACCGGAAAAAAATCCATTTTGAACAATCTTTTTTTTCAAAATGGATTCTTTTTATTTATAGTAAAATACTAGTTTTTCGGGTATTTTTGATCAAACTTTATTTCAAGGAAACATAATACTTATTTTTTATGACCACCTATTAATGCAGAGCGTTTAATTGCAGTTCCTGCATCAGTATAGGAAACAGCTCGTAAAATTGATGTAGAGCCATAATGAGAACGTAATTGATCCATAGTAGCACCAAGTTTACGACGTTGAAAGCGTTTAGTATCAAATAAACTGAGTTGCATAGAGTGTTCAGATTCCAACTTTGTAATACTAACGCTAATATGGCGTACAGGTCGTTCGTTATAATTTTCATTTAATATTTGCTGACATACCTGATATATCATCATCGTATCGTTGGTTGGTTCATCTATAGTACGTGAACGCTGGAATCCACCGCCAAAAGAATTTTTGCTATACGCAATGCCTAACGTAATGGTCCGGCCAATTTTATATGCCTCTCTAGCCCTCCTAGCAACATCCTCACACATTTCAAGAAGAACCGCTAACACTTCCTTCTTAGTGTTGTAATCCCGCATTAACATTTGACCTTTACCATAACTAACTTGCCCTTCTATCAGAGGTGCTTCACCAACTTTTGATAAATCAATACCCCATGCATGATGATAAAGTTGATTTCCCATTACACCAAAACGACTTTCTAAAGTTGTTAGATCGGCATTAGCTAAATCACCAACCGAAAAAATTCCAATCCCATTAAGTGACTGTTCTGTTTGCCGTCCGATGCCCCACATTTCAGATAATGGCGAAAGTGGCCATAATTTTTCTTTTACATCTTCATAATCCCATTTTGCAAAGCCTTCTTTAGTCTTTTTCGCTTCAATATCTAGTGCTAATTTTGCTAAAAGCATATTTGGTCCCATTCCAACTGTATTTGGAATTTCAAATTGACGAAAGATTTCATCTTGAATTTTACGAGCAGTTTCTTCAGGATCTCCCCACAGCTTTTCAGTACCTGTCAGGTCTACAAAGCTTTCATCGATGCTATATACATGAATAGCCTCTTTGGGTACATAGCTGTTTAACAATTTGGTTATTTCCATAGACATACTAACGAAAAACTCCATTTTGGGTTCAAATAAATGAATATCAGGATGATTGGGAATTTCATATAATCGTGTACCTGTTTTAACCTGAAAACGTTTTTTCATTATTGGAGATGCAGCAAGAACAACACTACCTTTTTGTTGCAGATTACCGACTACAGCAATTGCTTCATTCATCACATCTAAATGTGCCAATGATGCCATACAACTAGCATAAAAACACCTCATATCTACACACATGATTGATCTTCTTGGCATTTTGTCGTAATCCATACTTGCACCTCCAAAATAGAACTAATGTTCTTATTTTAATTCAGAAAAATTCTATTTACAAGTTAGAAATGAATACATCATAAACATATTTTTGGATGTTTCATGCATTAGTATGCTCTTGTTTTTTTCGGCTATTCATTCGGCTATTCAATTAAATATAATTACAAATTGCTTAATAGCAATAAATACCGATGTAAAATAACTATTTAACTATTTAATTATTATACAACATCAACACAACACTATTTGTTATATTATGTTATAATAGTTACATAATATGATAAAGAGAGGTATTAGTAATGGCTCTAAAAATTACGTTCGGGAACTTTAAAGGTGGAGTTGGGAAAACCACGATTTCATGTATTGTTGCATACATATTGGCTGAAAGAGGTTTTAAAACACTTCATGTAAACTTCGATTTGCAAACAAACGCAACTATGCTGTTAGGAAATACATTCCCTTATGAAAACAGTCTATTTGCTAAGAAATTTCCTAAAAAGAATCAAGATGATGAATTTGAATTTATTGGTGATTACATTAAATACGAAGGTGCTACAACTGTATATCAAGCATTAGTCCAAAAAGATTTAAAATCAGCAATTGTCCCTCTTACTGAAAATCTTGATATCGTACCTAGCTCAATTGATCTCTCTGAATTGAACAACCTTGGCACAAAAGCTACAGAAAAAATGCTGTTGAAAACATTAATAGATGAAATTGAAGATGATTATGATGTGATTATTTTTGATCCAAAACCATCTATCGACTTACACACAACAAATACAATAATGGCCAGCGATTATGTCATAGGTGTATTAAAAACTGAGGTGGATAGCTTTGAAGGGTTGTCATACTACTATTTAGATTACATAGAAGGATTATCGAAAGAAAAACAGGAGCTATGCAACGAAGATGTAAAACTATTAGGTATTGTTGCGTATCAGTTTGATAAATCAGATACGATTGATAATCTAATTCTCGAAATCTCTAATGAAGACGAAAGAATTTCAAAATTGCTTTTTAAAACAATAATTTACTACCGTAAACGCATAAAAGGTTTCCGTTCAAGAGGTATTTCTAGAAATGATATTCATGATAAAAAAGCAATGGAAATGTTCGATGATTTAACAGATGAAATACTAGAAAGAATTCTAAAAGATGATAATAAGTAATAGCGAGGTGTCACTACATGAAATTAGATGCTGATTCATTTAAAAGTAGAATGAAACAACAAGCAAATAGAGAAAAAAATGTCATTCCACAAGTTTCAGAAGAAAACGAGCAAGCACAAAAGAAAAAAGCTTTAGAGGCTGAATCTAAATCGATTAGAGCACAAGACTACGAAATCATTCGTGAATATGGCCACATAAACAATAAAAAACATAATGCAGCACTTACTATTGCACTTGATAAATTAGAAGAAAAGATTGAGAAAGCAAATGAAGATAAACAAATTATAGAAAACATTCATGGCAAAATAAAAGAACCTTCATATGAAAATATACGAGTATACAAAACGGATTTAAAACGGATAAGTGATATTGCTTATAAATACCGAAAATCTCAACTAGACGTAATTTCTAATGCTGTATCTTTACTAAAATAATCTTACTAAATATATTTGTAGTTTTGATGTTGCACCACATCCCTATAGTTTAAATTTAACTTTATGAGGAGATTAAAATTATGCCAAGAATAAATCTACCAATCGAAGATGAACTTTTTAAGCATTTGGAGCTTCAAGCGAAAAAACACAAAATCAGTGTAAACAATGAAATTATCAATATTTTGGAAAGTGTCTTCTTTGAAGAACCGTTTGATTTCGATTTAGCACTAAATAAATTAATTAAAGAAACTGAGTCGCTTCCTGAAGGGAAAGAGTTTGTACTAAATCAATTAGAATCTTATTCTAATATTAGTATGGGTAAAGTAGATAGTAACAGTAGACTTATTAAGCCTTCTATAAATCGAAGGGAATTAGGGAAAAGGTTTAATAAAGCTGTGAGAAATAATGATATACCGCATGTTAAAAGAGCTAAGAATGAGAATGGTGAAGATATACGATGGTATGACACTTCTGTGTATATAATTAAAAAAACCGATTGTGGAACAACACAGGTAGAAAATAATCAGATTTAATATAAAACTAATATTAATATTTAAAAGTCCAATTTCTTAATTTTAGAAATTGGACTTTTTGATATCTAATTTTTGTAAATAGAAGGATTGTAATGAATTTTTGCGAATTGTATGTATTTAAGGGGTGATATGTTATGTCTGATACATCAAATACACTTGATACGTCGAATACGTCTGATACATCAAATACATTTGATACTTCAAATAAGTCTGATACATCAACTATATCAGATACATCAACTGTCGAAGATCTAATATATGATACTTCACTGGTCAGTAAAATTTTAGGTGTACAAGAAAGCACTCTAAGAAAATACTGTGCTTTGATGCAAAAACATAATTACGAGTTTAATAAGAATTCTGTGGGACATCGTATCTTCTATAAAAAAGATATAGAAATAATTAGAAAGATTGTAGAGCTTAAAAACTCCAGTTCGTTGACTTTAAATCAATCTGTAAAAACAATACTTGAATCTGATATAGAAGATATAGATGATATAACTGCTATGGAATCTATATCTGCTGTAGAGCCTATATCGAACCCCGCATTTAACATGTTGATTGAAGCATTTAGTACATTTCAAAATGAACAACAGCAATTTAAAAATGAACAACAGCAATTTAATAAACAATTGTTAGAACAATTGCAGAAACAACAAGACTATATAAAAAATAGCATTGATGAAAGAGATAAAAAGTTGATGCTATCTATAAAAGAGTCTATGGAAATGCGAAGGCAATTAGCCGCAGCCGAAGAAGAAAAAGAAAAAGAGAATTTGAATAATAATAAAAAAAGAAAATGGTGGAGGTTTTGGACGTAGGCAAAGAAAGAACATTCGATAATCATAATACTTTCGGAATTTTCTTTACCTAACCCCATATTATTCTATAATTGTATAGGAGGTGGAATTTCATTTGAAATGCATTATATGCGAAAAAGATAAAGATAAATTAACTGAGGAACATATTTTTCCTGATTCAATCGGTGGAACACTTACTCAATATAATGTCTGTAAAACTTGTAATGATTTGCTGGGACATAATGTAGACCACCATCTTGTAGACCATGAGTTAATACAATTTGAAAGACACCAATTAAATATTAGAGGTAAATCGGGAAAATTACCAAACCCTCTAGAAAAAGGTGTAATCGACAACGAACGACAACAAAAAGTCTTATACCGTTTCGATTATGAAGGAAAACCTAAAGAGCTATATTTAGTACCAAGTCAAGATGTAAAGGTAAATGATGATCAATCTATCGATATAACTATTTCAATTGATAAGAAAGACAAGAGTAAGTTACCTGAAATGATTAATAAAACACTAAGAAGAAATGGAAAAAAAGAGTTAACCCTCGAAGAAATTGAAGCTCTTTCTGTTGAATTTGTTGATGAAAAGCCAATTATGAAAATTCAGCAAAAAATAGATATCCACCATTACAAACGAGCCATATTAAAAATTGCTTACGAATTAGCGCATTATTGGATAGGTGAGGATTATTTTAAAGATTCAACAGGTAACATGATTAAAAATTGTTTTTTAGACAATGAATTACCTTTTGAATTTTATGAACGATATCCTATTAAAGGTAAAATAGAAATCAGAAATAAGGAAAATCCAATAGTTCAAGATTTATGGCCAGAAGAACCTCATAATCATATTGCGTTTATGATAAAAGAAGGAGAACAAATTAATTGCTTTATCCGAATCTTTTCGGTTTTCGAAGCAATGATACGAATAAGTGAACACGCTAGTAACTATCCGCATTTTAAAGAAAATTTCATTTCTATTAACCCAGTTTCAGGAGATATTAGAGATTCAATCTATTAACAAGAAATATAATGTCAATTTCTATTAGATAGGACATATCTATATCAATTTAACTATTTCACTATTTTAATACAAATGGCTAAATAATAAAGTAATTAAAACAGCGGATTAACACTCTTCTAGTTAATCCGCTGTTTCTTTTTATCAAATTTATTATTTTTTATCCTATCTACTCTAAATAAACTTCAATATGGTAAGCTTCCAATGCTGGCAATGTAACTTGAACACCCATACCACTAGAATAACTTTCTTTACCTAATATAATACTATCAATATTTACAACATTTCCCTCAACTGCATCTGTAATACCTTGGTAATGCACCAAAAACTCATTGTTTGTACCTAATACTGAAACCCTTAAGACAGTTTCTCCATTTTCTTCAATAGCTTGCTCGACTACTCCGCTCAAAAAGTAAGGTTTATCCTTATATCGATCCGCAGCTTTATCTAATTCTCCATATGATATAGCTTCAGTATTATCAATACCTTCATTGCTCATTTCTGCAGTTTCGATAACAGCGTTTGGATCTTCTTTCACACTTTTATCTGCCTTTTCTATTCTTTCTCGGGCAAGAATTTTTTGCTCTTCTTTCATTTCAGCTTCTTTTTCTATTTCTTTTTCTTTCTCTGCCTGTTTGATACTTTCTATTTTTTCTTTATTAGCTTTTACTGTGTATTGGTTATAAAAGTATACACCACTTAAAATTACTGCAGCAGTGATTACAATTGTTATTATTGTTATTATTGTTCTTTTCAATCCACACACTCCTTTTAGATAATTATACCTAACGTATAATTAATTTGAACTACTAATTATACTTTAATTTCAATTTTTATATCCGAAAATAAATGAGTAATAATTTATATAAGCGTAAAAAAATCTCCATTGCAAAAGGTAATTTGATTAATTATTTTAATATTAATAGTTAAATAGTTTTGTATTTTAATAGTTAATTTTAATTTCTAATGATATAAAGTCTAACTTTTTAGAGGTGATATTTATTGCAAATTTATATTAAATTAGTACCGTTTATTAAAAGAAAAGGAGTCAAAAATGATCGAGAAAACGATAGGGGATTATAAAAATTATCGGGTAAAGAAATTAAAAAGAGGATACAAGATAATTGGTTGGCCATTAACATTAGGCTTTTTCGTGCTATTATTATTTACATTTACAACTCTATATCTTGTTATCGAAATCAGCATATGGTTTAGTTTAATAGAAATACTGATAGGAGTTCTTTTTTGGATAATTAATAAAAAAGTAGATGGTTTACTTAGAATTAGTTGGTTAGATAATGAGGATATGTTAAAAGCATATGTAAACTGTTACTTAGAAGAGCGAGGTTTTGTTCGCTCTCAGCAATTTAAAGATCTATCAATTGTTTTAAAAGAAATAAGTAAAAAGAGATATAAAAAATATGATTTAAATCCCTATTTAGCGATAATTGTGTCAATACTTATTTTTTCATTAAGCCTTGTAGTAAATGATAATTTAAAATACTTAATTATAATAGTTGCAATAGGTACTATTCCTATTATTTGTAGTATCAATCCATTGATTAATACATTTACTAATATTTTTTTTAATGGAAAAGATAGTGATATTATTTATGAACTGGCATGTATTATAGATGAACTCTATTTTGAAGTTTCAATAAAAGAAAATAAAACGATTTACTATTTAACTATTTAACTATTAATAATATTGTAGTTAAATAGTTTTTAGGCAAAGAAAATAAACTTTTATTATATTTGAGCAAAAAATATTTGCTTTATGTATCCAACTTATACTATAATTGTTTATAGATAAGCAATCCCACAGTTGCTTTTCCTTAGTGAACGCTGTTTGGATATTTAAAGTATATGCGTATTCAAAACACGTTTTGAATTTAGTTGTATCTTTTGTCAGCAGCTTTTACAAACCAATCACCCTTCTAACTGAGCCATTATTAATTATGGCTCTATTTTTTTGCCTATTTTTAAATAATGCAAATATTTTAATTGACATTAATAATCTAGTTTTGTAAAGTTGGGTTATAGAATTATTAACTATTAGCTCATATAAACAACTATTTAAAAGATTTTGTTTTAATTGAGAAGTCGTCAAACCAGCTGCGAAAACGCATTGTTAGGAGATTCGACACAAAACAACTACTCTAGCTTTAGATAGCATAAGAGTTCAGGCTTTAAGCCAAAAATATTTTAATAGGATTATTATGTAGTTTTTGACTACATTAATATATTGAAAAAAGTCGATTGATTCCTTTTTGGGGATTACTCGGCTTTTTTTGTTTATAAAAATAACTTTGAGGGGTTTGATTAAATTGAAAAAAGAGAATGAATTAACATTTAATGCTTTTCGAAAAGTGTTAGTAAATGAAAAATTTGATACTGAATACTTGGTTTTTCGTGATGATCAAGGGAATATGAATAACCTTATTATTCACGATAACGAATTTTATACTTCTACAGCCAAAGGTCATGTTAAAGTTTCAAATAACTTTGCATTTAGAGTAATTAAACATATTCGTGCCAAATGGTATTCAGTTGTTCAGACAGGGATATTTGAACAAAATTATTTATTGGAGGTTGCGTAATTATGAACTTTGAACAAGTACCTAATACTCCATCTGATGCAATCGAAATGGCGAATGAAATATCTCGCCTTGAAGCTGCATCAAAATTGATAAAAGATAACTTAAAAAAATATGTGAAAGAACATGGTCCAGTTGAAACATCTATTGAAAAGTGGGGTTTTTATCCTTCTATATCTTGGAGCTTCAACAAGGATATGACACAAGAAATTGCTCGTAACCTGGTTTTAGAAGGAGTTGATCCTTGGTCTCTAATTACTTTTCAAGCAAAGGATTTAAAGGCATTAGGCTGGGAAGATTCATCTTTAGAACAGTTTGGAAATAAAAAGGTTACTGAACGTTTTTCAAGTCGAAAACTTTAAAATGCTTACAGAGAGAACATTTCTATTGGAATGTTCTTTTTTTATTTAAAAAAAGAAGCCGGAGAGTGATTTATAATGAAAACTATTAAAGAGAAAATTTTAAATTATGATACAGTTGCCGAAACACCAATTATTGATTTAGCTACAGTTTTAACAATGCTAATTGGCACAGAAAAAAACACAGAAGTTGTCAATACTTTAGCTAATTTGGGAGCTAAGAAGATTAGTTCACTAACAGTTTCCGAGTTAATTTCAAATGGCTTAACAGAAACACAAGCCATTAAATTACATTCAGCTACTTTGTTTCATAAAAAGGTATTGGAAGATAAAGCACAAAATCGTTTTACTATACGTTCGCCACAAGATGCAGCTACATATTTAATGCCTCATTTGTCGAACTTAAATCAAGAGCATTTTGTTGTTTTATTCTTGAATGTAAAGAATGAAATTATTCACCGTGAAACAGTGTTCATCGGTTCTTTAAATGCAAGTATTGTTCATCCTCGTGAGATATTCAAAACTGCTGTGAAGTATAGTGCTGCATCTATTATTTGCAGTCATAATCATCCGAGCGGTAATCCTTCTCCTAGTCCAGAGGATATTGAAGTTACAAAACGACTTCAAGATGCTGGATTAATTATGGGAGTGGAATTGCTAGATCATGTAGTTATTGGTGATAGTCAATTTGTTAGTTTAAAAGAAAAAGGATATATGTAATGAAAAAGCGCCCTGTCTTATTAGGGCGTTTTTCTATTTAAAAATCCTTTTATATGAACGATACTTTCAACTATTTAAACACAATATAACAAATAGTTAAATGGTTGAATAGTTAATTAATCAGAGTTGGGGAGAGATTTAATATGGGAAACTACTTTATAAAGGCTTCAGTGAAAAATAATCTACTAACAATTGATGTAATTGATAATATCGACTGTTCAGATTCACTCTTTAAATTTTTCTATGGTCATTTAGATTGTAGAAGGGTTGATAACGTAGGATTAGGTCAAAATGGTGATGATAGATTAATTTTCGATGATGAAGTGATGGATAATAAATGTGAGACAGCAATTTTCCATTTATTTGATGAATGTAGTCGTATGCCGTTTGAAGTTGTAGGTAATCTTATTTTATGTACCACGGATTATTTAAATGGAGAACCATGTCTAACGGGATATAAAACCAAAGAAGATGCGTTTTCCGCATTTAAAGAATTCGTATGGATAGAAAGTGTATCTCAAATAGATACCGAAACACAATTAAAAATAAAGGATATAGATATAAGCTATTATAACTTTTTAATAAATTGTCAATAAAAATAAAGCTGATAGAATCATAACTTGAATTAATAAAATTAACTATTTAACCATTCTATTATTTAATTATTAATAGCTAAATAGTTATGTGTTATTTTATTAAAAGTCATTTAAAAGAGAGAAGTTCCCTATTCAATAGGACTTCTCTTTTTTTATTTAAAAGGAGAGATAGTGATGTTCAAATTCATAAAAAACAAGATGATTAAACGAAGTCGTAAAAGAGGCGGTATCACCTTTTCAGATGCAGATATGATGAAAATAAATAGTAAATACAAATATATCATTGATAATGCTAACCATAAAATTATCTTGGTATTAGCCGAGGATGAATTAGGTAATGCGAGAAATTGGGAAGAGGATGTTAAAAAGCTTGGTATAGATGAAACAGCAAAAGCGTTTTCGGGTTCTATTTCACGTAAAAAAAGAGGCTCTAAAGGCTTCGTACCACTTGTTGATATTCGTAATAAGGAGGCAATGCATCTTTTTGAATCCTACGATTATTTACAAGTAAGTATTTTCGAAGACACTATTTTGGTCGAAGGATACGAAGATAAAAATGATTCTCCTGATCAAAAGAATAAATCGGAGAAAGTTGTCGATAGCACCAGCCTACAAACATTCGCTAAGAAAAAATTTAGTTACACATTTATTCGTGAACAAGTAGAGCAACTATCACTAGACTTATTCAGTTGTAATTCGGCTGATAAAAGTTCTTTTGCGAATAAATTTAAAGATGGACTGAAGCAAGTTCCTCTAGTATTAAAAGTAGCTAGTCTATTTAGCGGTGCTGGTATGATGGATCAAGCCTTTAAAGACATAGGATATGATATTTGCTTTGCTATTGAAAAAGAAAAAGATGCTGCGGAAACATACAAACATAATATTGGAGACCATATTATTTGCGGTGACATTCTAAATACGGATATGTCTTTAATGCAAGATGCGACTGTTATTATTGGTGGCCCACCTTGTCAGGGCTTTTCATCAGCAAACAGACAAACCAATTATTTAGATAATCCAAATAATCGATTTATTAGATCCTATATTGATGCTGTAAAGGCAAATAAGGATTGCCAAGTTTTCGTTTTAGAAAATGTTCCTCAATTATTAACTGCGGGGGATGGAGCTTTTAAAAATGAAATCCTTTCTGAATTAAAGGATTTTGAGATTACAAGCGGTGTATTACGAGCCACAGAATTTGGGTGTCCGCAAGATCGTTCGAGAGCATTTGTGATTGGCTCAAAAATCGGAAAAATAGATTTACCAAAGCCAACACATAAACTAAATCAATTTTGCACAGTAGAAGATGCCTTCAGAGGTCTTACTGACGATATTCCTAACCAGTTAGATTTCTCAAAAGCTAAGTCAACTACATTAGAACGTATGAGACACGTAAAACAAGGGCAAAATTGGAAAGCTATTCCTGATAATTTAAAGACGGCCAAAATGCTTAACGATACTACGCACAGTTCGATTTATCGGAGATTAAAAAATAACGAACCTTCATGCACAATAACAAATGTAAGGAAGAGTAATATTCTTCATCCATTTGAAAATCGAATATTATCTGTGCGTGAGGCAGCACGCTTATTTGGATTAAAGGATAACTTTATATTTAAAGGTCTTTTATCTTCTAAGCAACAACAGGTAGCTAATGGCGTACCATATCAATTATCAATGGCTGTTGCCAAAGTGGTTAAAAAAGCTATAGAAAAATTCAATATAGCTTTTAATTGTGGTAACAGTTTAATTACAGCCAGTTAGTTAATGAACAAAATGCATATTGAATGTTAAATTTTTCATATTAAAACATGCCGAATGATTTACATTTCCGCATATGATAAGATAAATCCAATATAAACATACGAAAGGGCTGAATATATATGAGAACAATGACAATAGATTATTCAAAACAGATGGCTAAAACAACAAATAAAATTGCTGAACTTGCTGTTAAAGAGTATAACGCTGTTTATGGTGAGACTGATAAATGTCTAAAACGTGGTGGTAGCCGTAGACCTCGTAATGCAGCTGAACAAAGAGCATTAGATGGGTTTACATTGAAATGAGCCATGAAGAACGTTTAAAAAAGACAAAGGAAAAATTGTTAGCCCTCGCACCGATTAAAGATGATTCCTTTAGGGTATTAATGGAAACTGCTCGTATTTTAACGGAGCATATGGCGCCTTATGTACATGTACACGCTAGACCAATAGTAGTAGGTGGTTTATCCGTAGAATTTTATACGCACAATGACTATACAACTCGTGACTTAGATATAGTTACATCATCCAGTATGAGATTAAGACAAGATTTAAACGCTATGGGGTTTAATACGGACGAACGTGTCTTTATATTAGATGAATTGGAATTAGTTGTTGATATAGTAGATTCTACACTTGAAGGCGATTATAACTTAATTACTGAAATACCTATGCAGAATGAAGATGGCAATGATGTTATCGTATCCATGATATCTTTAGAGGATATTATTATTGATAGATTAGATGCTTCAGAACATGAAGATCCTCGATATTGGGGATACAATATGTTTGTTCGCTATCACGACAAATTGGATTTAGATTATATAGAAAGACAAGTAAAGACAAAGTTTTTTAAAACGCAACAAATGTTCACTACTTGGAAAGAGCAATATGAAAAGTTATTAAATAAACTTGAAGAAGAAAAATAACACAAAAGCACAATATCATTTTTATATGATATTGTGCTTTTTTATTACTGTATCAAGTGTTGCTTTCTCTATTGATAACCTTATTAAATTGTGCTAATTAGCTCTATATGCAAGTACCTTGATAAAACTCACTTTCTAATTGTACCAGACATCTTTCCAACAGTTGATAGTACTCCGCTTACGGACTCATTCATTGTAGTAGAATCGGTATAAAAAGAATTTAAAGCATCTATATAGAAATCTTCACTTTCTAAAACAGTATATCCCTTATTATCCAAACTATATAATGCATTTGACACCGCATGAAACTTTTGATTGTCACTTAATTTAATCCACTCAAAACCTGTCATGCCTTCTATATCTGTTTCAGAATCAGGATCGCTTGTTGTGCTTTTAGTATTTTTAGCCACATTGGATGATTGAAGAGCACCAGTAACCTCTTCAGAAGAGGTAATTAATGATTCTTTTATCAATGGTTTTTCATCATTCTCAACCTCTGCAAGCGTTAAACCTGCCTCTTTTCCGGACAATACGTCTTTTTTATCTAATGTATCTAGCAATTGCAATATCCTATCACTAGGTATTTGCCAGTTTTCTCTATCAATACTAACATTAGCCCCCACAAACACAAATGTTGCTAAATATACCTTATATGCTGGAAATTCCGTATCATCAAAATAAACCTCTAATGAATTTATGTAATCTACTTCATGGAATTTACTATTATAATCTTTATATAAATCAATCAAATACAGGTATTGCTTACTGATGCTCTTCTGAGTAAATTCCTTTCTCATTTTAACCGTAAGATGATTAAAGCCATCTTCATCTTCTGAGTTATGGAATTCTTCAATAAATTTGTTTGATTTTAAGTATTTGTCCCTATCTTCAATGGTAGGTGTTGCTTTCTCAACTTCTACTGGTTCGACCTTTTTCTCGTCATGAGAGCAAGCCGTCGTAATCAATAATAATAATGCACAAAGTAAAACTTTTTTCATTATACATACTCCTCTAGGTATAAATATATAAAACTATATTACCACTAAAAATTAAAATTTTGACTAAAATTTATAACAATATATATATATCGTTAACTAGATTAAGATATGATTATTAAAAATACATAAAAAGAGGTTAATACAATGGGAGAAATAATTGATTATTTGATCTCAGAAATGAATAAGAAAGGTATCTCAAGCAATCATATTGAAGAAATGAAGGATAGAGTATTAGTTAGTGATTATGAATACAGCTTATTTTATGATGAAATTAGTGAAAATAAAGAACACACAATTGTCGAAGTAAAGAAAATCAAGGGAATTTATACTGGATGGAAAACAGCTAATAGATCTATTTATGAATTATTTTTTTCTGTCACTGGTGAATTACCTACAAAAGATAGAGTTCTTAATTCCTCAAGAATTGAAACAAATATAATTTCTCTTTTAGTGAATGGTATTAAATATCAATATGATTTTTATGTAGATGCAACAAAGGAAGATTTATTAAGAGATGGTTTACCACGCTTCAATTACTATATAGAGGATGATATATATTTTTCAGGAGCAACACATAGAACCGTTAGCGCTATTATGTTTAATGCACCAAAAATGGTTGGATACGTTACTACTTATAGAAAAAATCCAATAAAATACAATAATTATCTAAAACATAACAAAACATTTGAGAAGTGGAAATTGTTTTTGGCTTCAGAATTTAATAGCATCGATATAATTAAAGTTAAAAATAGAAATTACGAAGTTCGCTTAAAAAAAGAGCAAAAAATCTACTTTAAATTTGAAACTCCGATAATTGTACCAAGTAATGAAAATTTGATTAATACAATTGACTTTGAAAAAGAGCAAAAAGATATGATTGAATTAATTCAAAAATTACAAGATATAGACAATGCACTTTCTAATAAGCAATTAGGAGTTTTGCCATTACCACTCCGAGTTCTAAAAAAATGGCGTTTACCATTTATAATGATATCCAGTATTTATGACTACAAAAATAATAACGCTAATTTTATTGATATTGATAACTCGGTAGATGATATAGTAAGAAAAATTTATAATCAAGCTCAAATGAAGACTATTATTGAAAATTTAACTGATAAATAATTTATGTAAAGTAAAGGTATTTAGATTTAATACCTTACTAAATGAAGTTTTAATCAAAACTCAGGGGATATCCCTTACATCCTTTAAATGAACGTTAATTTTAGAAATGAGATATACACACCCCACCCTACAAAAGTATCTTTCTGTTTGTTGTTTGGAAATGTTATATATATGATTAATACTTGTTATATATTGTTTACAGTTTCCGCAAACCCTTGATATTACTGGCTTTGTGGAACTTAAAGGTAAAAAAAATAACGTTAAAGGTAAAAAAAATAACGTTAAGAGTAAATTTTATAATGTTAAAGGTAAGAAATATAACGTTAAGCGTAAAAAAAATAACGTCAAAGGTAGGAAATATAATGTTAAATGTAAGAAAAATAACGTCAAAGGTAGGAAATATAACGTTAAGGTAAGAATAATAATGTTTTGGAATTCTATGTAAATTTTAAATATAAAAAAGCGATATAAACACTGTAAATTCAACGTTTTTTTGATTATTTATATCTAAATGTAAGAAAAATAATGATAAATGTAAGAAAAATAACGTTTAAATGTAAGTGCAAAAATAATTACTTACATTTTAAAATTGATTAATTTTTTTGCTTGTATTATGATATTGGTAACGAGGTAACAGTGGAGGAAATTACATGGATAATAAATATGAGAACTTTTTAGTTACAAAAAGCCATGATCTTATAGAGGCACGACAGAAAAAGCCTCTGACTCTTAGAGAGCAAAAATTAATACTTATGCTTGTTAGCACTATGCAACCAACCGATGAAGATTTCAAAGAATATCAAATAACAATAGAAGAATATTGTGATCTAATGCAAATAGATAAAAGATCTTCTTATCATCCAATAAAGAAAACGATTCATGAAATTGTTGGTAAGACAGTTGAAATTCCTTTGGAAGAAGGACGTTATCTTGTAACAAACTGGCTGAGTAGTGTTGAATACATAGAAGGCGAAGCAATAATGAACATATCATTTCAGCCAAAATTGAAACCATATCTCTTACAATTAAAAAAGTTTACAAGTTATAGATTGAAATATGTTTTATCTTTACATAGTGTTTACGCAATTAGATTATACGAGTTAGTGAAGAAATGGCAAGTAACTAGTATTGAAGAAACACAGAAAATAATTGAACTGGAAGAACTCAGAGGTAAGATGGGGGCTATTGCGAAGTCTTATAAAAGATATTCCCAATTAAAACAATTGTTGAATGACGTAATTTTTGAATTGAACGAAAAAACCGATGTTTTTATCTCTTTTGAGGAAATAAAGAAAGGTAGATCCGTAAAAAGTTTACGCTTTAAAATTAGAGAAAACTTAAATACTAAAGAAGTTCAATCTATTGAGACAAGAGATACAGAATCTTCAGTTGATAATCTTTCTGAACTTGAAAAAGATTTTATGAAAATGGAAGAAATGAGATTACGAATAAATGAAAAAGCTGAAGGCTACGATTTTGACGGTATAACATTCTTCGGATTTTATAATGAGCTAATATCAATATTTGACAAGGATATTGAGACAGAACTTATGTATTTAATTAAATACATTAATGAACCCGAAAGTAACATAGAAAATCCAATAGGTTTTATAAAATTTAAGGTGAAAGAATTATTAAAATTACATCAAAGTGGAGGCAAAGGTTCTTTTAAAAGTCTCTTAAAACCAAAGAACTATCAGAAAAATACTCGTAAAAAAACAGAAAATACTCAGCAAAACTTACCTGATTGGTTTATCGAGGCTCAGAAGAAAAAAGAACTTGCTAAGGCTCAGGCTGAAACTGCAGCTACAAGTGCTGAAAGTAGTTATAATGCTAAGATGGAAGAAGTAATGAAGAAGTGGGATAAAGAAGATTAGAAGTATAGAAAGTAAAAATTTGTTTTATCTTAATAATTTTTGAATCAGAAAGATGATGTGAATTGAAATTTCGCATCATCTTTCTTGTTTTTTTCTTATATTAATCTAAAAAATCTAACCTGTTAATTGTTATTAGTTTCAATTTTTTTCACTATAATCATTTGATAACCCGATGCTAATGAAATGCCATATCCAATAAAAGCTAAGAATACCGTTAAATCATATGAATTAAAGTTTATTTTGATTAATAAAAGGAGAAGAATGATTATTCCGACTATTAGATATAACATTTTATTTACCTTACCTATTTTAAATTTAATATTTGGTTCGTCTACTTTTTTGAATAGCTTAAATAAAGATATATAGAACCCGAACAGGAACAGCCCTAAAAATGGGTAAAGTGAGGAATAATACGCATTTTTGAATGTTATACTTTGAAATTTAAATAAAAAGTTCACTAACACTAATAATCCAGTTAGATAAAAAATGATACATATACCATAGATTATTGTTTTCATATATTCCCTCCATTCATTAGTTATATAATATTATATTTAAACAATATTTACTATCTTTACTTTTTATGGATATTGTTTTATTATGGAAATATCAAATAGAAAAGGGAGGATTTGTAAATGAAAAAAGTAATTAAATCGATTTTCGCGGTTGGTCTATTGTCATTAGTTGTAGCGAACACAAATGTTATTGCAGCAGAAACAAGCCCCACTCCTTTAGTAGAAACCCAAAGTAAAATTGAGGTAGATAAATATTCAAATGAGCCAATTGTCCCTCTTGAGTCTGTCAAAGATAGATATGCAAAAGAACATATTAAATTAAAAAAATCTGATATACCAACATTTAAGGAATTAAATGACAAAGTAGAAAAAGAGTTAAATGTTTCTAAAACAAACCCAACTCAAACAATTGATTTGGGGAATGGATTTACAGTTGAGGCTAGTGTAGAAGAAGTTCCTAATTCTGCTACTAATTCTGTTAGTTCCGGTATCCAACCATTAGCTGAGCCTATTTATACTAAAACTGCTAAAGGTTCATATACAATAAGAACACTTGGTGTAGATCAATTTAGAATTACTGTAAGTGCTGCCTTTTCATATAATGGTTCAAAGATTACTAGCTTTCAAGATCCTCCAAGTGCAAGTGCTGAAGCGTGGTTAGGATGGTCTGGTTCTATTACAAATAGAGATATTTATAGTTCTGACGCTACAGCAAAAGATGCAATAGCAGATGCAGATTATAAATATTTGAATATGGCATCAAATTATGCTGGTCATATTGAAGTACGATTTACAGCAACAGGAAATTATTACATGCATGATACTTGGATTGGTTCTGCAAGATAAATCCGATTATTTTTATACTTATATCAGTTAGGGAATATTAAAATTCAGAATATCTTAAAAAACCACCTGTTAATGGTGGTTTTTTTAATTAAATAGCTTATTTTTTAAACTTAATTTCAAAATTGCAAAATATTTTTGCTTAATTTATTATTATGTTAACCGTTAGAATAAATAGAATGTTTAAATATTATGATTTCTCAATCAAAATGCGTTTTGAACACGCAAGATTTTATAAAAATGAATTGGTCCATAAGGAATTGTAAAAAAGTTATAAAACTCTACAATGAGCTATTAAAATATACAAAAGGAGAGGTTAATATGATTATGACAGAAAAACAGCTTATAGATACCGATATATTAAATGAATTCATGGGAATGAATTTCGACATTATTCGACGTAATTCAAAAACGAATGAAAGATCATTTTATTTCTATTGCAAGGAAACAGGCGATTTTGTGGGAGAGGTTGACTTAGATAGCTGTAAAATGACGGAGCAATTTGAAAAATTAATTCCAAAAGCTAAAGTTATTTCACTACGTTCATTGCTTTTGAAAAATTAATTTTCGAGGTTGGAATAGGAGAAGGTAAGAATGAAGTTTAAAGGTGAAATACCTACTGAAATGCAGAGCTTAATAATTGATTACTGCGGAAAACTTGGAGTAGATCACAATGAACTAAAAGTAGTAAGGGAAAAGAGAGATTCTACATTTAACGGATTTTATAATAATAAAGTGATTACTTTTAATGAACTTGTATTCAAGACTTGGGCTGAAGAAGATAATAGACAAATGAGTAAATTTCTAATAGCCCATGAACTCACACATGCTAAATATAATGAATGTGGGAAAATTATTAGTTTATTGAGCTTGGTAGTCCCAACGTTAGCATTGCATTTTGCTTTTAGGGAATTAAGAGCCAATGTAGGTGCTTGTCAACTAACCAAATCAACTGCAGTTGACTTAAAAAAATATTTTAACCCTGAAGGAGAGAAGGGTAAATACAATTATTATCCGGAAATATTCAAAACTGATTCTGCTCTATCAGGTGGCTATATAGATGGAAAATTAAACTATGACTTCATTGTTGCTAACAATGAGTGGAAACAGGATACAGCATCTAACGCACGTGAAATGATAAGAGGATATGCAAAAAGATTCAAGTGGATACCACTTAGTTGGTATAAGAAGATAGAAAAGAAATATTCAATTTCACTTTTAGGATTTTAAAAAAATACCTGAACATATTGTTCAATTTTTTGTTCAATATGTTCAGGTATCTTTTATGATGAACTAATTGTGGACTCTAATACGGTAATTTAATACTTTCTTTAATTTGGGCAATATAGTTGTTTGATACCCAATCTTTATAGAATGTAGCCGATTGCAAATAACCCACCATAATTGAATCTACTTTAACTAACTGTATTACCCCTGTGATTATGCTGTCTAAATCCCCTTGCTGATTTAATCGTTCTAATACATCATCTATTTCTTCAACAATGTCAATTTCAATAGGAAATATGCTCTGCCTAGAGGTAATAAAACAACTTTTATTTGTATCTATTCTCTCTTTATCCAAGATCAAAAGAGAAATGATTTCCTTTTTTAATTCTTGCAACTCACCATAAGAATAATTGTTTAAATGCTCAATTATATCTTTTCCTTTCATAAATACACTCTCCTTTTGGTTTTAATTCCGATTGGCCACACTCGGAATTGAATGTGTCGCTTAATCCTTCTGTAATAAAGTAAATCTTCTTGATAATCTTAAAATTAGCAAAGAGTAGCAAGGTGATTAATTGATTGAAACAACTGTGTTGCTGCATAAACACTGTGATTACCTCTCACAGCTTCATCCAAAAATCCTTTTCGAAATGCTGGTTCATTTAATGTGCCATTCTGAGATTCAGTTTTAAACAATGAGAATAATGATTGGTCCACAGAGTTTAATGAATTTTTGGTACGTTCACCAAAGGATTGCATTAACGAACGGCCTAACTGATAATGTTCATGAGTATTCAAATTCAATGTGTTCAATTCAATATAAGTAGACATATATCTCACCTCTTGTTATTTTTCACCAATTTTTTTCAACGATATAACCGATATAACATAAAAGTAGTAATCTACGTGATACGTCATAGATTCTATATCACTAAATCTAATCACTAAAACTTCGTGTAGGTTACTTTGATACGACAATACTTTCTTCATATTCTTTAACTAACTTATAGAAAGTAGACTTTTTTAGATTACATTTCTTCATTGCTTCAACAGCTTTGATATCCCCATTTTTCCATTCATTATAAACTTCAATAAATTCATCTGTAATTTGAATGGATGGTCGTCCAAATTTAATGCCATTTTTATGTGCTGCATCAATTCCCTCACGTTGTCTTTTTTTAATACGTTCACGTTCATCTTCAGCAATCCAAGATAAAATCTGAAGAACAAGATCGCTAATGAATGTACCAAGACTATCTTTATGCTTTGTTGTATCCAACAAGGGCATATCCAGTACCACTATGTCAGCCCCAATGTTTTTAGTAATGTCGTTCCATTCATTTAGTATTTCTTCTTTATTACGGCCAAAGCGATCCAACGAATGAATGTACAGTACATCGTTTCTTCTGAGCATCCTTTTTAACAATTGGTACTGTTCACGGTTAAAATCTTTACCGGATTGCTTATCGATAAAAATATCTCGGTTGTCTACATACTGTTTTAAATTTTCTAACTGCCGAGATTCATTCTGATCTTTTGAGCTAATTCTGACGTATCCAAATTTTCTATTGTCCATATTAGTCACCTCTTAACTAATTTTTATATGTGGAACATATTAAACCACTATTACATCGAAATTGGATACATAACCCTTAAATTACAAATTCTATAAATCTATTATATCAAAAGTGTTTATAAAAGTATATGAAATATAACGAACGTCCGAAAAGTAATTTTATATGTTTTTGAACAAAATATATTTTGAAATTTAGTTATTTGTGGAGTGTCCGAAAAAGTACACAAAAACGAACGCTTTAAAGTGAACTAATTATTAGAATTTTGAAAATACTGGTGCGGTTTAATAATTGCAAATAGAATAATTACATATTTGTTTTTTTGTTGACAGCCGTAAACTTAAGTTGTACGCTGTAAACAAATGAAAATTATGGAAGGAATGATGTTAAATGAAAGAAAATCCTTATAAAGGTTTTTTATCTAGAAATATTTTACTTACTCATGAAGTTGCTGAAAAACTAAATGTTTCTAGACAATATATTTCTAACTTACGGAAAGAAGGTGAGTTGGTACCAATTAAAAGCACTGCGAATGGTTCAGTATATCTTTTGCAAGATGTTTTGGAATTTATGGAGAGAAAGGGGATGCTTCCTCATTATGAAAACCCAAAATCTCCAATGTTTGTTTGTGAGGAATCGAGTACTTCTCATAATGTTGATTACGCTAAAAAATATATAGATCAATTAGGTTCAATAATACAAGTGAAAATATTTTTAAATGATATAGATGCTGCCATTGAAAACTACTTTCTTCCATTGTACGAGTATAGATATGGTGATCTAATTAGTTTATCGACTCCACATATGATTATTCGAGATTCTAATGGTAATGAGATGTGGTTGCCGGGGTGTAATTGTGGTTACGATGGAACTGGACCTCGTGGATCTGCAGAATTGCTTAATCTTATAGGTATACCAAATGATTTAATAAAAGAATTATTTAACTATCCAGTAGTTAAATATGTAAAGAATGAGAACGGTGAATGGGAACATAGTGTTAGAGAAAGTGACTTTGATTTTCGTTCAACATTAAAATCGGGTGATTTAGAAAATGCTCGTGCAAATATGTATTGGCATCAAGGTAGACTGACCTTGTTGCAAGACAAGCTATATAATAGAAGAAGTAATTCCCTACATGTACTAGAAAAATATTGGGCCTTCATTCAGCATCCAACAGAATTTATCTTATTTTCGGAGAAAAAACAGGCAATTGACGAGGGTTATTTTGATCCATCGAATCAAAGTGGTTTTAATGATGGGGCCTATAGATTAATCATTAGGGATTATTCTGGAAGGCAATTATGGTTAGATTCACATGTTGATAAAAACAAGTCAGTGGAAAAACAACCAGAACTGAAATACATTCTTGAGGCATGTGGATTTGATATTGAAAAGGAAAATGCAAATAGAGGGTTTTCTAGTTGGTTAAGTACTCCATTAAAAAAGGTAGAACCAAGTTATCCAATAGTGGGTCGGAGAAATCCATTTTGAGAAAATGCTCAAGTCACATACAAGTTGTGATGAACTGTATTAATAAAGTGAAATAAGAATTAAATTGGAAGTACTAAACAAAATAAATTGTATAATTAAGCAACCATCTATATGAAAACAAATAGATGGTTGCTTTTTAAATTAGAGATATAACCGATATAACATAAAATAGTAACCAAACGTTATACGACATAGACACTATATCACTAATTTACGATTATAGACTCCAAATTAAACTGCCAACCAGGGGGCGGAGACATTGGATTAGGAATTTTCACCATTGCATTTTCTCGTGATAATCTTGAAAACTCTAATACTTCAGGTGAAATTCCTTCTGTAGTTTCGATTAGTTTAAGGTTTGAATTTAAGATGTCCCAAGTCCCCATAATAAGCATATCGAATCCCTTACCATAAGACTCAAAGAATAGTAAATCTTGCTTACCATCAGGATAATTTTTAAAAGGTAGCTGATCTATTTTTTCCTCAACGCACTGAAGTGACCAGATTCCATTCCAGATAGTTTGGGTATCTTTATGTGAAAAAAGTCTCCACAGATTTTCATAACTTATATTTACTAGTGAGAGCATTTCTTTAGCAACAGTTGGTTCATTAGTTAGCTTATCTTCAATTGATAAAGATACTTTTTCGTTCTTTACTTTTTTGGTTAGAGCCTCCATTCCTAGTTTATGAGCCATTTTATAGCCAATCCGAGTGGTTAAATTGTCTAAGTGACATAGAGCATTCATAAGAGGATGGGGAAGGCCGTAATTTATATTAAATAAAGCTAGTTCATTTATAGATTCAATAATTCCATGTTGGTATGATGAAGCTTTAAGGTCAATTCCTTTTCTTAATAGCCTAATCAAAACATCTAAAGAATGAACTTTAAAAATCGCGTGATTTCTACTCCTCCAATTCATAGCTAATTTATCTATTAGGTTTATTCTCTCAGTTTTTTCAGCTTCTATTATTCGCCTAGCGTATTCTATAGAGGTCTTTACAGTTTTGTCAACTGGTATATCCATTCTAACCAACAAAAGATTTAAAGGTAATCTTTCAAGCTCCTGTTGGTATTTTTCAGTATTTCTCTTCCAAGCTGCATTTCTATACTCTTTAGCATTAGTTTGGATTTGTTTTTTTAAATCGTATTCTTTACGATGAAGGGAAGAGTAAAATAGTTGAAGTTCATTTTCATCAAGCTCAACTTCAAAACTATTTTCAATTTGTTGCATAATTTGTTGTCTTAAAAAACGTAACATATCTTTATTATTTAAAATCTCTACAAGCTTCATAAAATCATCAAATGAACTTTGTTGGCTGCATGAAATTATGTAATCATCCCATTTAGAAACTTTTAGTGAATCAAAAATTCTAATTTCCCATCCATTTATTAGAACGATAAATCTAGCTTGTATTTCAGGGTGTATTGCATAAAGGTGTGCTTGAAGTAAATCACCCATATCCATTTCTTTTTTATTACCGGGTTTAGCTTCGATAATCCAAAAGCTTTTTAATCGAATTGTTGGGATGTAGTCAATTTGAACTCGTTTACGTCCTACTCTATGGTACGGAGAGTTTAACGAAAGGCTTTTTTCTCTAATAATGTTATTAATAGTTCCTGCCCCATACCCTAAAACTTTTAGTAATGGTGCAATAAATTCTTCTCTTATATCTGATTCATTCATAGTAGAGAACTCGAGAGCTTTCCAATAATCAAAAAATTGTTTATACAAATTAAATCCACTTCCTTTTATACATCTAGTACTTAATTATGGATGACATTATCAAGGTTATTAGTATCAATTTGATAAAATTTTATTTTAAAGCAACAGGGGGTAAATCAATCCTTATTTTGAAACTACAATAACATAACAAATTTTGTGTTTTTATTAACGGAAAAAACCCTAAACATTTAATGGTTTAGGGTTTTTTCGATATAGTCCACAACAGACCTTTAAGTATTTCTTATATAGCCCACAACAGGCGTAATTTATATTTTTAATATACACTACTTACCACAGGTTATCAAGGATTACCTTAAATTATCAAGGATTATCTTAAATTATCAAAAATTATTATAAACAACCATTAGAGGTTAAGCCTTCCCTACAGTTTTTCTTTCGTCTTCCTCTGTTGTTTTTTCTTCTGGGGTTGGATGCATGTAGTGCGTTTGCATGATTTGATATGCTGCCCATTGAGCATCGGTCCTTGAAGTAATTAGTTGCATCGAGGAATCATATGTAGCCGTAGCATTAATCCAACTACGGATAAAATGTTTACGATCAGTATTCGATAAGCTTGTTGGGTGTAAATTGATTTCGAATTTATTGTTTTCGTCATTATACAAATAATAGACAAGTTTATTTGCAGTCAGACTACTTATTTTAAATGGCAAATGGAAATGTGCAAATTGCACTTGATAATCAATTAATTCTGGTAGTGAAGAACGAGTCTTTTCTAAAATAAAGTTTGCTAAAGTAATCTCTCCCTGACCTAATATTCTAAATCCTTCTTTAATACGATTTATTTGATCTTTAGAAATTTTAACGGGCTTCATACTTGAGTTAGAAGGATCTTTAAATTTATGTTTATTTATTTTTTTTCGACTTAAACTAGTAATTTGATCTAATAAAATTACAGTTTCTTCGCTCAAAAAATCAATATGTCCAATGTTGAACCTCATTCCGGACTCAATTGTAGTATTTGGTTTAAAGCTCGTAGTAGGGATAACTAGCATCTGATCACGTCGGTCTTGCACTTCCCACACTATTACGTAATGATAGTCGTCTAATTCCCCGCCCACACCTGAAATGTTCATTCTTAAAAATTGTCCATTTTTTATGAATGGGAAGAAGTTTTTCGATTGTTGTCCATTTTTAATCTGAAATTGGTTTGGTTTTGCAGTCGCTCTAACAAATCGTTGAATTCGCTCTAAAGAATTTTGCTTTGTTTGGTCAACGATATTAGGATCGTCAGCCATATTCATCATTGTTTTAGCTAACTGCAAAACTTGTTCTTCATCTAATAATTGATTAAGCTCATTTAATAGCTTATTTTTTTCAGCATCATTGGGATGTGAATCAATCTTTTCAATAATATTTTTTAAATATTTAAGCATCACCATAAAATTCCTCCCTTAGTAGATATTTAAATAATAACTTAAAATATTAATATCTCATATAAATATAATTTTTTTATCTAGTAATGATAACAGCATAATTTTTTCGATTTTAAAAATAGACTAAATACAGCTTAATTCTAATGCTTGCTTCAAAAACAACATTAAAGAGCCTCGCTATGTATAAATCGTAGCAAGGCTCTTTAATATTTGTTACTGTACACTTATTTTTTAATGTTCGGTTTTTTCGGCTTTTTTGGGAAAGTAGGAAATCCCATTTTTTCACCATGCTCTCGAATTTCTTTTGCAATCTGTTCTTTTGTTTTTGCTGCCATTTTAAAACACCGTCCTTATTTTAGCCTTTGAAAGTATTATGGACATATCTCCCAAAAGTTAAACATATGATAAATTATCCTTGGGACTTGGTCCGTAGTCCCAAACGTAATTTTCCTTTTAGGTGATAGGGGAGTGAAAAATGGGTGAGAATAGAGCAACACGCATCGATAAAAAACGTGATGTAAAGCCGACAGTACACACAGATTTTAAAAACGCAGTATATAGACTAGCAGATATAAGTGATATATCAGTTATGGATCTTATAGAAGAAATGACAATACATGCTCTAAGGAGTAAACGAATATTAGAGGATCTTTCCCCACACTTTGTTCGTAGTGTTAGGTTTAAGAATATATTGTATCCCGGTCATGGGAATGCGGAACATGTTGGACATTCGAGTACAGGAGTTAATTATGTGAGGATGAAAACACGTTTAACAGCAGATACATTCGAGGATTTAAACGATATTGCTATAGCTTTAGATATAAGACCAGCGAGGGCTTGTGCCGTATTAATCCATGAATCATTTCATAGTCAGTATTTTATGGACAATTTCATCAAGAGGCATCTACAAGCCAACATCACTGATCGCCAACTGTTAGAATTGAAGAAAATCATGGAGTATATAGAACGTGATGTAAATTACAATGTCAGTTGGGCAACATTGTTATCATATATCGTGCAAGAAGTGAAAGAACCAGCGAAAAGTCTTAAAGAGAAAGTAAATACATTTGTAATCAGGCATTGGAAAGATCGTTAATTACGGTCTTTTTTTCTTTCCAAAAATTTTCAGTGTGTAAAACTTCACTTATTGATTTTCTGAGTGGGGGTATCTTGTGAGATTCAACGCATTCAGGAAGATAACATTCTGCAATTAAAATGTTTAGAGCTTTTCGATATGCAGAATGTACTTTTAAAAGAAGGACAATCTGTAAATTTTTCATATTGACCAGCTACTTTTACGCGTTACATACCATAAGGAGATCAGTACAGAATGTAAGTTAATTTACTTCAAGTGATGTTAAAATAAGTTACAACGGTATAAAGACGAGATATTTTGCCTATTTTATCTTAAGAATGTTTAGAAAATTATTCTACCGAGTTAGCTATTCTAACTAATGTGTTTGGCATTTCTACGTTTGTAACCTCTCTATAAATACCGAGCAGATATTGTAAATCGTTTTTTTCAAAGACCAAAAAGTTAAATTGGTGACTTTCAAAATAAAAAGCTTTTCCACCATCTTGAAGTGTATACTCTTTACCTTCTTTACCTTTAAAGTTCAATTTATTTTTTATTGGGCGAATATCAATTTTATAAATATTTTCCCTTACATCTTTATTTACATACCTAATATCTAAGGAATGATTCGTATTATATCGTTTATCTTCATAAAAGCTTCCGAATCTATGTGTGAAAGAAATAGCAGGCGTAACTCTGGGTAACTTTACATCACAATTAAAATAATTTTCGAACTCCTTAACAGATTCTTCTACTGATTTATATCCCGCCTCAGCGAATTTTTCTTCAAAAGAAGGAGAAGGTGGTAGTGGTGTATTTTGTTGATTTGCATATATCTCTTCTTTAGCAGAAAATAAAATAATAATACTAATAATAGTTATCATATAATATACTCTTTTTAACATTTGTAATTTACACTTCTTTCATTAGAGATAAACACTGTTCATTAAGTATTTCACTAAAGGTCAGAATAATGCAGATATATTAAAGTTTTTTTGCACAAATAAAAATTGATTAATAAGTCTAAAAATGAACATTCTTCTTTTATGTCAATTCAATTATTTCAAAAAAAACAGTAAAAAGAGCAT
>NZ_JBCMNM010000028.1:0-8369 GCF_050459865.1 Rummeliibacillus pycnus | reverse complement strand
CCCGCGGAAAGCGCCATCTGTAGCGGAACACAAATCTGATATAGAAAAGTTAATGTATTGAAATGCTCGTATTAAAAAACGAAAATGGGTTAATAAAATTGATTCGATTAAATAAATTTCGCAATTTTTTCAAATGGTAATCGTGAAGAACCATGTGCTGGGACTGCTGCTTTTCCAATCGCAATAAGTAAAATTGGTTTTATATGATCAGGTAATTCAAATTTTTTAGCAAATGCATTTTTATCGAATCCACCCATTGGAACTGTATCGTATCCCATGTCTTTCGCTAATAGCATAATTTGCATAGAAATTAAGCCAGCATCAAAAGTTGCGATATTTGTTAATACTTCTTCTGGAAGATTTGAATATAGATTTAATGAGTTTTCAATCATCATATTTTTTGTGGCTTCATCCATATAGCCTTGTTCAAAGTTTTGATTATTAACTTCTTCGACATTTTTATACATTTCGATATCACCTAAAACAGCAATGATCGCTGAAGAAGTTTCTACTTGTTCTTGATTAAATGCAATTGTGCGCAATTCTTTTTTGATGGCTTCATCTTGAATTACAAGAAAACGCCAAGGTTGTAGATTACTAGATGAAGGAGCAGATGTAGCTTCCATTAATAATTCTTCTAACTGTGATTGAGGAATTTTAAATTGCGGGTCGTATTTACGAACAGATTTACGTTCGTGCATAACTTTATTTAAAGTACTTTTAGTAATTGTCATTTGTATTACCTCTCCTTATTAATTCATGTTGAGATTCTACTATACGACAAAAAAAATTTAAATCCAAGTAAATTGCTTGTACTAATATACTTTTGGAAGATTAATAGATAATCAATTAAGTAATTATTTTTTTATTGATCTTCTAGCGAATAAATAGTCTATCAACTAAATACTCTAATAGTAGATATTTATTCATTGTGATAGGAGGGATGTTCATGGTATATGTAAATAGAATGACAAAAGACGCTGCAACATTATTTATTGAGGAGCTTGAATCAAAAATTCAACACTTTGCTGAAGATGCTATTCAATCGCTTGATAAGCAAAGAAATTTAGCACAAAGAAGGCAGATACTAATCAATGCATATGGGAAAACTAGTAGTGGAATGACACAACTAATTATTACTAATATGATAAACGAAATCGATCAAGAACTTGCTCACCTAGAAGAAAATGCTCGTTATTGTAATAATCAAAAGGGCTACTATACAGAAATTTTAAGAGTAGTAAAAGAGTCAGTGGAATAATTAAAACTAATAAAATAGTGCATATTTCAAGCATCTCTAAAGGGGGTGCTTTTATTTATGTAAAAATGACAGGATTGCATAAAACAAAGCGAATCATATAAATAGAAAATTAATTAGTTGGAAATCCTGATAGAAGAGGAGCAATAATTAGCATTTTTTTATAGAAAGGAGAATGGCATTGGGTTTTGCTGAATCTCTAACAATAATCTTAATCATTTTAAAATTAGTAGGTATTATCTCTTGGTCTTGGTGGTTTGTGTTGTTACCAGAAATATTTGCAGTTTGTGTATATATTATCGTGTGGATCGTATGGTTATTTTATTCGGTTAAGCAAAATAAGCAAGAAAGAAAATTGTAAATGAAATATTTTGAATGACATCGTTTGAGGAAAATATAATTAAGCTATCTTTCCTTCAAAAAAAGCAAAAAAAAACATCTCCAAAAATTGATACACTGAAAGATGTTTTTAATACACAAATAGTAAATATATTAACTTTTACTAGATATAATATAACAATATGTGTAACAGCAGACTCAATAGTAGCTACATGAGTCTGTTTTTTTTATTTAATCATTGCTAGGCCAAATGTTAACATAGACATTACCATAATTAAGGCCATTAATATTACGACAATTTTCTGTATCTTCTTATTACTCATTTCTCGTTCTCTCCTTTTTTTCCTTAAAAATATTTTATCAGATATTAATTATTTAACAAGTACTAGAGTTTTCAGAAAAATTTATGTACAATTGTGTTATACAACAAAGAAGGAGTTGGGGGATGCATGGAGAATGTAGATCATATCGGTATTGCGGTCAATGATTTAGATGAGCGCGTTACATATTATACAAATGTATTAGGAATGAAACTTATCAATGTTGAAGAAGTAGAGTCAGAGCAGGTTCGAGTTGCGTTTATCGATGCAGGAAATACACACATTGAACTCTTAGAACCACTCACAAAAGAAAGCGCTATCTATAAATATTTGGAAAAACGCGGTGAGGGGATTCATCATATAGCGTTAGCTGTTACTGGTATAGAACAAGAAATGGCGAAAATGCGAGCAGAAGGTGCTCGTCTATTATCTGAGCAACCAAAAATTGGCGCAGGTGGAGCTAAAGTGGTTTTCATACATCCTAAATCATCTTATGGTGTGCTTTACGAATTAGTAGACAGAAGTCAAGTAAAGGGGTAATTAGCATATGGATATGTACGATAAAATCAATGAATTATATGATAGAAAACGTGAAATCGAACTTGGTGGCGGTGAAGCACGAATCGACAAACAGCATGAAAAAGGTAAGTTGACAGCTCGCGAACGTATCGAATTATTACTTGATGAAGGAACATTCGTAGAGATTAATCCTTTTGTAAAACACCGCACAGTGGACTTTGGTATGGCGAAAAAAGAGGGCCCTGGAGATGGTGTTGTAACGGGTTATGGTAAAGTGAATGGCCGACCAGTTTATCTATTCTCACAAGATTTCACAGTTTTCGGTGGTGCTCTAGGGGAAATGCATGCTAAGAAAATTGCGAATGTTATGGATTTAGCTGCGAAAAACGGTGCGCCATTTATCGGTATTAACGATTCAGGCGGTGCGCGTATCCAAGAAGGTGTATTATCACTAGATGGATATGGTCACATTTTCTATAGAAACTCCATTTATTCTGGTGTAATTCCACAAATCTCAGTGATCATGGGACCTTGTGCAGGGGGTGCTGTATATTCTCCAGCAATCACTGATTTCATCTTAATGGTTGATAAGACATCTCAAATGTTTATCACGGGACCAAAAGTTATCGAAACAGTAACAGGTGAACAAATTTCATCTGAAGGTTTAGGCGGTGCGAAAGTCCATAACTCTGTAAGCGGTAATGCACATTTCCGTGCAGAAGATGAAGAAACAGCAATTGAACAAATCAAACAATTACTTAGCTACTTACCACAAAATAACACGGAAAAAGCACCAATTGTTGAAGTAGAAAAAGATCCTGAAGATGACAATTATCGTTCAGAATTACTTGATCTTGTTCCAGTTGACCAAACAAAAGCTTACGACGTTCGTAAAGTGATTGAACACATTGTAGATGCTGATTCATTTATGGAAGTTCAAAAAGAATTTGCGAAAAATATTGTCGTTGGTTTCGCTCGTATCGATGGTGAATCAGTTGGTCTTGTATGTAACCAACCAAAAGTACTTGCAGGTGGCCTAGATATCAATTCATCTGATAAACTAGCACGTTTTGTCCGTACATGTGACTCGTTCAATGTACCAATCATTACATTTGAAGACGTTTCTGGTTTCTTCCCAGGCGTAAAGCAAGAGCATGGTGGAATCATTCGTCACGGCGCGAAAATCCTATTTGCTTATTCAGAAGCAACTGTTCCAAAAATCACAGTTATTCTTCGAAAAGCATATGGTGGTGCATACGTTGCACTTAACTCAAAATCAATTGGTGCAGACATGGTTTATGCATGGCCAAATGCTGAAATCGCAGTTATGGGTGCATCAGGCGCAGCGAACATCATCCACGCAGGTGAAATCGCAAAATCTGAAGATCCAGAAGCTACTCGTGCGCAAAAAATTGAAGAATACAAAGATAAATTCGCGAACCCATACGTTGCAGCATCTCACGGCTTAGTAGATGATGTCATCGATCCACGCGAAACTCGTATTAAACTAATGCAATCACTAGAAATGCTTCGTACGAAGAAAGAATCTAGACCATATAAAAAACACGGTAATATTCCGTTGTAATATTTTAAATAAAAATTGTCTCATTGATAGGTCATTTTTTAATCAAACATATTTGAATCACTAATTACAATGACTATATTAAGCAAGGGTATCTTAAAAGTGTTTATTAGACTCTTTTAAGATACCCATTTTTTAATAGAGGATTTGTTATAGTATATTGTTGATTTAATTCATAGCGAACTCACAAACAATCTCTCCATTATCCATCATATGTAAAATAAAATATCATAGGATAAGTTATTTTTATGAATTTGTGATAAAATTGACTGGGAATAAGGTAGTATAGATACCACAAATAAAAGGAGTTTTGCGTGATGACAAGTCGTATCGTTGAAGAATTTCTAGAATTAGTACAAATCGATTCAGAAACATACCATGAAGAAAAAATTTCACCAGTATTAGTTAGTAAATTAGAAGCATTAGGATTCGACGTGTATGAAGATGATGCTGCTAGTCGTAACGGACATGCGTCAGGTAACTTAATTGCTACATTAAAAGGTACATTATCTGATGTACAACCAATTTACTTTACATCACATATGGATACTGTAGTTCCTGGTGTTGGTATCAAACCAATCATCAAAGAAGATGGCTATATCTATTCAGATGGCACAACAATTCTTGGCGCAGATGATAAAGCTGGAATTGCAGGATTATTAGAATTGGCAAAACGTCTTAAAGAAGAAAAAATTGCACATGGTGATATCCAATATGTTATCACTGCAGGCGAAGAATCAGGTCTTGAGGGAGCAAAAGAATTAGATCACGAAAAAGTGTACGCAAAATATGGTTTTGCAGTTGACTCTGACGGTAAAGTTGGAGAAATCGTTACAGCAGCACCTTTCCAAACAAAAATATTTACTACATTAAAAGGTAAAACAGCACATGCAGGTGTTGAACCGGAAAAAGGTATTTCTGCAATTACAATTGCTGCAAAAGCGGTTGCTAAAATGAAATTAGGCCGTATCGATTCAGAGACTACTGCAAATATTGGTCGTTTTGAAGGCGGTAAAGCAACAAATATCGTATGTGACGAAGCAACAGTTTTAGCAGAATGCCGTTCATTAAATGAAGTAAAACTAGTGGAACAAGAAAAACACATGAAGGAAGCTTTCGAATCAGCTGCAAAAGAATTGGGTGGTTCAGCAGAAGTTGAAGTAAAACGTATGTATCCAGGATTCAAATTTGGTCCTGAAGACTTAGTCGTTAAAGTGGCCCAAGAAGCAGTTAAAAATATCGGTCGCGAACCAAAACTTATGCAATCAGGTGGCGGTAGTGATGCAAACGTAATCGCTGGTTATGGTATTCCTACTGTAAATTTAGCTATAGGTTATGAACATATTCATACAACTGATGAACGAATTCCAGTTGAAGAATTAGAAAAACTAGCTGATCTTTTAGTGGAAATTGTAAAATGTGCAGCTAATGTGAAATAACCCATCCTACAAAAAGAGAGTGAGTTAATGCCGAGTATGAAAGTTGTCATTTTTCGATGTGGTGAAGAGGAATATGCTATTCCAGTTGAAAGAGTAGTATCAATTGAGAAGGTTGAAAGAATTAATCGAATTCCTCATTTACCTGATTATGTATTAGGTTTAACACGAATTCGGAGCGAACTTATACCGATTCTAGATTTTGAGCAAATTCTATATCACCATCCTGCAAATTCATCTGAAGCTAAAATGATTGTAGTACAAGTTGATGATTTTATCTTTGGATTAGTAGTTTTAGAAGCGAAAGAAATCTTAGATATTGAAGAAGACCAACTAAAGCAAGTGGGCCTTGTAAATTATGCGAAGACACAATACTTTAGTGCAGTTGCAAATTTAGAAAATCGTATGATTACATTAGTGTCTCCTGATGTATTAGTCGATACATTAGATGGAATTAAAGAAATCAAAGCATATTTGAAATCTCTTACTGAAGAAGAATTGCAAGAAATAATGTAATTTAAAAAGAGGCAGAAGCTTATTGCTTCTGCCTCTCTGTAGGCAAACCCTAAAGTTTGCCTATATTTTTTTTACAAAAATTATAGAAAAAAGAACGTTTATTTCCCGGGACGGGAGCCGAGCCGCTACCTTTACAAAATAAATTTATGCAGTTGATGTATTTGCATTTAATTTTACCTGTGAATATCTTCTTCCAAATAGTAGCAAACATAAAGCGAAGGTAATAACACTGCCAGCAAAAATGAGAGCACTATTATATCCACCAAAATATGTAGCAAGTTTTCCAGCAATAATCGGGCCAATTATTTGCCCAATAGCATAGTAAGAGGTGAGCGTTGAAACAACACTTGCACTTTTAGTCGGATAAAGTTCTCTACAATATGATGTAGTCAAAACGACAATCCCCACGAACGTAATGCCAAATAGAAGAGCAGAGCCCATAACTCCAAAAATTGTAGGTGAAAGAATAGGTAAGAATATGCCAATAATCTGTAGTATATAAGCTGAAGCTAATATAATAATAGGTTTATATTTTGCCATTAATATGCTCCAGATTGGTGCTGAAGGAATTGCACCAATCCCTACAATTACCCAACTATAACTAGCGTAATTCTGTAAACTTGGCATTTCATGAATCATATCTACCAAAAATGTACCAGTGATAATATAACCTAGTCCTTCAAATCCATAAGCAATCGTAATCCAAGGCATAAAACCAGTCCAGAATTTTTGTGATGGTCCTTTTATTTTTTCAATCGATGGATTCTCTAATTTTTTCCACAAAAAGTGATTAGTTAGAACAAAAACAGTAGACAAAATACTTAGGCCAATAAAATCGCCTTGCCATGAAAAGTATTTTTGGAAATAAGGCACTAAAATTCCTGATAAAGCAATGCCAATACCAATACCACTAAAAACATAGCCAGACCATTTTGAAAGAGAATTACGAGCCAAGTAATCTAATAACATACTGGAAGTTAAAACAAAAATTAATCCACCAGTAATACCGTTAATTAATCGTAAAAATAGCCATAGATAAAAGTTGTTTACAATCCCCATACCCAATATCGACAGAACACAAATCCAAGCATTTATGTGGAGCCCTTTTTTCTGATTTCTTACGATAAAACCTGCCCATAGAGCTCCTATAAAATAGCCAATGTAATTTGCAGAAGCTAACCATCCACCTTTTTCAACAGATAATCCCTCTGCTTCACGCATAAACGGTAAAATCGGTGTCAGCGAAAAACGGCCAATTCCCATTGCGACCACTAAAAATAAAATAGCTCCAACAACGATCCGTGCATGGTGACGATTCATTAAAACACCCCCATTAAGTAGAAAAAAATGACATGAACGATAAATATAGTATAACTTAAATGGTGGTCAATCTGGTATATATTGGATTGAAATTGTTTGAAAACTAAATTTATTTTTCACTATTTAACTTTATTGTATAATTTCTTAAATTTATAAGCTTATTCTAAAATAACTTGAATTAGCTCCTACATTCTCTTTTTCTTAACTAATATTAAAATACTTTTTTCTTCTAAAAGATTATTCTTCTAGAATATTTCCGTAATAATGCACACCAAGTATATGAACATGAAATTAAAAAAATTGTAATTTAACTGTTTTATTTAGAGTAAAAAGATTTGTTGATGGATGAATTGGAATCGTTATGCCATTCATCAGCAAGTATGCCATAAACAGCATGGTCCACATAATGGTCATAAAGCCATTCATTACTTCGAAGAGTACCTTCTTGCGTATATTTTAGACGTTCAGGGATACTTCTACTTTTTTTATTTTCTACTGCAGCGCGTATTTCTACTTTATTCATGAATAGTTGTTTAAAAGCAAAGTCGGTTAACGCATGGACTGCTCTTGTCATAATGCCGTTTCCTTGGTATTCGCTTCCTAACCAATAGCCAATAGTAGCTACTCGATTTGTGCGATCAATATTATTAAAACCTGTAATTCCAACAACCTCTCCATTCCAAACAATAGACAAGTTTAATAATGTGCCATCTTTTTCACCTTTCTGACTAAAAGCAATATAGTTTATAGTATCTTCATTTGTCTTTGTGCCATCAACCCATGGAAGCCATTCTCTTAAATATTCTCGATCAGAGTCAGTTAATGAAAATAATGCGTTTGCATCTTCAGGATTAACAGGACGTAATAAGAGATCATCAGAAATTTTTATCATAGTATCTACCGCCTTTCGAAATATTCTTATTATTGTAATGGATAATACTGTAAAATAGCAATAGGTTTTAGGAATTTCCTTCGTGCGATGTTAATTCGTTGAGTTTCATTCATAGCCCAACAGGAACGTAGTAAGGTACTGAAAAAGTGTTTAAATACAAATATTATTAGTATTAATCTGTTTTCTG
>NZ_JBCMNM010000027.1:0-18211 GCF_050459865.1 Rummeliibacillus pycnus | reverse complement strand
GTCTCACCTGTCTCGCTTTCCCGCAGGAGTCTTCGCTAATTCCACATCAACAAAGATAGTTACAAAATTTTTATTATAAATTTTCATTTTTTTTTACTTTTTCAGTGCCCTCAACGTAGTGCTACTAAGTCGAAGTGTGCAGCGCAATTGCGGACTTCAACTAGGCCTCATTTAGATATTCCAAGATTGATGCAACATACTAATGACTAGTTACCAATAGAGCGAAAGACAGGCGACTCCTGCGGGAAAAGCAAGCAAATCAAGACCCCGCACGAACGAAGTGAGGAGGAGGCTTGATGCTTGCACGCGGAAAGCGCCTGTCTGTAGCGAAACAACCCAATATGAATAGTTAAAAGTAATTGTGTTGAAATAGTCATATATAAAAATCAAAAAGGGATTTATGGAATTGCTTTGTATATGTAGTGTTTTGAATATTTTTGTTATACTAGAAGGGGAACGTTTGGTCGATTAAGGAGGAGAAACGATGACTGCTCAAGGAAGAATTTTATTTCATATTGATATGAATTGTTTTTATGCTTCTGTTGAACAGGCATATAATCCTCAGTTAAAGGGAAAGGCACTTGCTATAGCAGGAAATCCAAAAGAACGTAGAGGGATTCTTGTCACTTGTTCGTATGAAGCAAGAGCAAAAGGTGTTTACACAACAATGGCAGTATGGGAAGCTAAACGTAAATGTCCTGAACTTATTCTACTGCCACCGAATTTCGAACGTTATCGTAAAGCATCACAAGCAATGTTCACAATACTACGTACATATACAGATCTTGTTGAACCTGTATCCATCGATGAAGGCTATATGGATGTCACGAATATTGTCCAGGGAGAAGATGCAATTGAACTTGCAGAATCTATTCAGACCCGCATATTAAACGAATTAGATTTACCTTGCTCAATCGGTATTGCACCAAACAAATTTCTAGCAAAAACCGCTTCTGATATGAAAAAGCCGATGGGTATTACGATTTTAAGAAAACGTGATGTTGCAAAAACGCTGTGGCATTTGCCTGTTATTGATATGCATGGAGTTGGGGAAAGCACGGCGAAAAAACTTGAAGGAATAGGAATCCACACAATTGGAAACCTTGCATCAATAGAAGATCATATAATCAAAACAAATCTTGGGAAAAATGGACTTCGTTTAAAAAATCGCGCAAATGGTATAGATTATAGGGAAGTCGATCCAAACTCAATATATGATACGAAATCGATTGGAAATTCCATGACATTTCCTACAGACTTGCTCGAACTTTCGGAGATTAAAAGTGCTATTCAAAAGCTTTGTGAAAAGGTAGCAAAACGGTTGGATGCCAAAAATTTAGCTGGTCATACCATTTCAATTATGATTCGTGACGCAGATTGGCATAATAGTAGTAGAAGTAAAACGATTTCAAATGCAATTTATAAAAAAGATGATATTGAAGCAATTGCTATAGAGCTTACTGAAAAACATTGGAATAGTTCTCCAGTTCGATTATTAGGTGTAACTGTCAGTAATGTAGTAGACAAAAAGGACACAGCTGAACAGTTATCCATCTTTACTTATGAAAAATATGCAAAAGAAGAGCCTGTATTGAAAATCGTTGAAGAATTACAACACAAATATGGCAAAGATATTATTACAAAAGGGATTAAAGACGTGAAGAAAACAACTTATGAATCCCAGACTAGTTTTAGCAAAGACTTTTTAGATGATCATAAACATTAGGAGGAAAACAGGTGCAGATTCAATTCTTAGGAACAGGTGCAGGAATGCCTTCTAAAGCTCGTAACACAAGCTCTTTAGCTTTAAAATTATTAGAAGAGAGAGGCACTATTTGGCTTTTTGATTGTGGGGAAGCAACACAGCATCAAATTTTACATACTTCCATCAAGCCAAGAAAATTCGAGAAAATATTTATCACACATTTACATGGAGATCATATTTATGGTTTACCGGGGTTATTAGGTTCTCGCTCCTTTTTAGGCGGGGATAAGCCATTAACAATTTATGGACCTAAAGGGTTGAAAGAATGGATTCAACTTACCCTAGAAACATCACAAACTCACCTTAACTATTCAATCGATTATGTAGAAGTCGAAGAAGGAGTCATTTTTGAAGATGAGGAATTTAAAGTGATAGCCTTATCTCTTCAACATGTTGTTACATGCTACGGTTATCGAATTGAACAAAAACCATTAAAAGGAGCATTGCAAGTTGCAAAGGCTAGAGAATTAGGGGTTCCTAATGGGCCATTGTTAGGGCAATTAAAAAATGGCATTAATGTAACATTAGATGATGGCACTATTATTCGAAGCGAAGAGGTAACTGAACCACCCAAAAAAGGATTTATTGTCGCTATTTTAGGTGATACAAGATATTGTGACAATGCGAAAATACTGAGCAGAGATGCAGATATTGTGATACATGAAGCGACCTTTGATCACGGTACTGAAGAATTAGCAGCAAATTACGGTCATTCTACAAATATCGATGCAGCAAATGTAGCGAAAGAAGCAGGATCGAAGTATCTATTGCTAAATCATTTAAGTGCTCGATTTTTCCAGCAAGATATTGAAATTATGCTGAAAGAAGTTAAAGAACTTATCCCAAATGCATTCATCGTTAAAGACTATGATGAATTTAATTGGCAACAGGGAGAGCTAAAAGCAATTGTAAAATAGAACAAGCAAGGGAATATTAATAATCCCTTGCTTGTTTTGAGGTGTAGAGGAAATGTCAATTCTTAAAAGGTTTCAGACTAGATGAAAGCGCGATGCAGACAGGGCGTAAGCAAAAGGAAGAAAAACGCTTTACTAGTCTGAAATTAGGAGGATTCAACCTCAAGCTTTAACATTAATGATTGCACCAAGGATCATTGTTGTTAGAGCTTGGATTGTATCATATGCTAAGTTTGGAAAATTAGCTTGTGCGAATAACACGATATGTAGATTCTAACGACTATAATTTTGAAATACTAAAAAATCGATTCATTTTTAAAGTTTACATTGTATAATCAAGCTTCTTTTTGAAAAAGTGATATACTGAAATAGATTATATTAGAAGGGATCTGTGAACGTGAAATATTCAAAATCACAAATGCAACAACTAGTAAATAACGATAAGAATTTACAAAAACGCTTAAAAGAAATCATGAAATCAATGGAACTTGAAAAAAACTTTGCTTTAAAAGCTCTTTATCATACAGATGTGGCTGATGGAGGTAAGTACCAACAAGCGTATCAAGAATTAGATCAAACAAAGCAATAAAAAAAATCCTACTCAGGATTTTTTTTATTGAAGAATTCTGCAATCAGTTCAGTAGTCTTTTTTGTATCCTGTTCAAAGAATTCCATCTTACTAAAATAACTATGAATTAGCCCAGGCATCATAATATGTTTTGCTTCGACGTCAGCTTCGTGAAGTCTAGTAACATAAGCAATCCCTTCATCCAACAAAACATCATATTCTGCAGCAATCAAAATGGTGCGAGGAGTTTTGTGTAAATCTTGTGCTATTAAAGGAGAAATTGATGGGTTTATTTTCTTCTTTGAATCTCCAACATATTGATTTGTAAACCAAATCATTCCATCACGATCCAAACCATATCCTATTCCAAACTTTTCGTACGAAGCCGTATTAAAATTAACATTTAATACAGGATAAATCAGTGCCTGTGCAGCAATTTTTGGCCCTCCTTTTTCAGCTGACCAATTCGAGACAACAGCAGCAATATTTCCGCCAGCACTATCACCAGCAACATAAAGTTTTGTAGAATCACCGTTTAACAATGTAGCGTTTTCTGCCACCCATAGAAATGCATCATAGCTATCTTGAACAGGGGTCGGAAAAGGGTATTCAGGCGCAAGACGATAATCAACAGATACTACGATGGATTTGGCAGAAACAGTTAAGTAACGGCATCCTCCATCTGCATAATCAGGATTTCCGAAAACCCATCCACCACCATGAAAGTAAACAATCACTGGAAAAGGACCATTACCTTCTGGTGTATAAATTCGTACAGAAATTTTTTCACCATCAGTTACAGTAATAAGACGATCTTCAATTTTTGATATTCCTTCAACAGATACTTGATGAATAGGGGAGGTAGCTCTTTCAGCTCTAGCCTCTTCAGGTGTTTGTTCATAGTATTGAACGCCTTTATACGCTTCAATATAAGCTAATGATCCTTTAGTTAATGTCATTCGATCGCATCCTTTCAGGAAAAATATTAAAGATAGTATACCATAATAAATAAATTAAACCAATAGAATAACTAGGTATTAAAAGAGATTAGGTTAAAAATAAATTACAGATTAAAACGCAGAGTAAAATAAACCCTGCGTTTAGACATTCTTTAAATTAACCTTATAGACTCATTGTGAAAAAAATAGAAATTATTTAAAGGAAAGTATCAATTATTTAGTATGTGCTTTCAAATTTATTGAAAAATAGTTTGTTTATTAAGTATCAAATTCCTTATTCTATAACATTAAACCATAGAGGTGATTTATCATCAGTTTCACCATTATAATTTATGGTTAATTCCTCACCTTCTTTAATATCTCGTAATGCATAAAAGTCTACTGATGAATTTTCTTCATTATTATAAAAGGTGATATTCGGTGTGTATGAATGATTAAAAAGTGATCCAAGACCTAGAACAATAGCTGTATCGTCATCTCCCCAATAAAAACAGTAGTAGAAGAGAACAGTCTTTTTCAAATATTTCCATTCACGATTCGGTGATATTACTGCTGGAGAAACTTCAATGAGTTCATCCTTTTTAATATCACGTGAAGCAAATAACCCTCTTCCATATTTACCTGTATCCTTCAAAATAATTGGCCCCACAAACGTAACTCCTTTCTATAGTCCTAATTAAGAAACCAAAGCTTAGACGAGTAATTTTAACTGGTTTTTCAAAAAATCATTACGCGATCGAATAAATTGGAAAATGACGTCCGGTTCTCGATCAAATATATCAATCTTATTTTTTTTATAAGGATCTAGTAGCAGGTGGGGGCGTATTGATTGATGCAAAGATAATACTTTGTCTTCCATATAATCAACTGTGAATTTCGTTTCGAGAATTTCTTCTAGTTTTTCTTTATATATCTTCCTTAATTCAGGTATTTCCAAAAGAAGATAACAGAGTTTGTTACCTGCTTTTCCTCCAATGGGAACATAAGTATGATCCATGATTCCACCACTTACTTTTCTTCCCCAAGTAGCGTCATAGTCCCATGGGAGTATCTCGAACTTGGAAGTTTCACTATTACGATAAAGAGAGTAGTTGTGAGTAAAGCCGTCATTATTCATCGTACAAACTGCTCCAACTTGCCAAGAAAAGAACTTTTCAAGATGAAGATATTGCGAGATAACATCAGTGAATTCAGATGGAGGTGTAGTATTAATAATTGTGATAAATTCTCGAACTAAGTCATCATCAGATGGTGTTCCAAATGCTTTATGATAGCCAGATAATCTTGATTTTTTAGGTTTATCGTCCCTTGTTAATGAAAAGTTGGCATCATTGTTTTCTGCATAATAAATAGGACCAATAGGCAACTTTCTTTTTTTCAAAAACAGATCGTCAACTGACTCTAATTGTAAATAGACACCTTTTAATTCGTCGTTTCGGTAAAAATTGATATGTTGAGTATTTGGGGAAAGTACACCAAGATCTTGAAAAAAATCAAGGGAAAGTTTATTACGGATGAGGGACGGATCTCTGTATTCTGCATTTAGATGAATTTTACGAGCTCCATTGAATTTTTTTTTATCATCAAAATCAATTGTATAGGACCTTTTTCTAAACTTTCGTGTATATGAACCGCGATAACTAATGTCAATTTGGTGTAAAGTGTTCCCGACCCTCAATTTTGCAGGAACAGATTCATCATATAATAGATTTTCTCTTAAAGTATCTAAGTCATCTCCTTCAATTATTAAGAAATAAGATGGAATTGAATTCGACATTTATTCACCTTCTTGTTTTTATTCTCTTGATTGAGTTTTTACTTCTAAAATAGCCGACAACAAATATGTCCTTATGAAATGGGGGAATGAAAGGGCGATATTTGTTGTCGGCTAAAGAAATGTAGAAAGTAAGCAATTGATACTTTTATTTAAGGATAAAAGCCTTCCATAATCTCATTGACTAAGGAAAGGCTTTTATTATTACTTTTAGAATGATAAATGTTAATAATTATCTTATTATTAACGTCGTCTATTGCCAGTGGAAGTACATCCAGTAGAACTGTGTTTTGAAGAAGAATGACTAGTTGATGAACTGCTAGTAGAACATCTCTTTGAAGAAGAATGACTAGTTGATGAACTGCTAGTAGGACAACTTTTTGAAGAAGTGTGACTATTTGATGAACTACTAGAAGAACAACGTCTAATTGATGAACAGCTGCTAGATGATGAACTTCCGGATGATGAACTTCCGGATGAACTACTAGAAGAACCAGAGCTAACTCCTTTTTTCCCCTTCTTTCCAGTAGATGAACTACTTGAAGAGCTACCAGAAGACGAGCTACTAGAAGACGAGCTATCAGAAGACGAACTACCAGAAGACGAGCTACCAGAAGACGAGCTACTAGAAGACGAGCTACCGAAAGACGAGCAGTCAGAAGACGAGCTACCGAAAGACGAGCAGTCAGAAGACGAGCTACTAGAAGACGGGCAGCTAGAAGACGAGCTACTAGAAGACGGGCAGCTAGAAGACGAGCTACTAGAAGACGGGCAGCTAGAAGACGAGCTACTAGAAGACGAGCTACCAGAAGACGAGCTACCAGAAGACGGGCTACCAGAAGACGAGCTACCAGAAGACGAGCTACCAGAAGATGAGCTACCAGAAGATGAGCTACCAGAAGACGAGCTACCAGAAGATGAACTTGAAGCACTCATTTTTTTGCCCTTTTTCCCTTTTTTGCCCTTACTGCTTGAAGATGAGCTACTAGAAGACGAACTTCCAGAAGATGAATTACCAGAAGACGAGCTATGAGAAGACGAACTTCCAGATGATGTGCTATGGGAAGACGAGCTTCCAGATGATGTGCTATGGGAAGACGAGCTTCCAGATGATGTGCTATGGGAAGATGAACTTCCAGATGACGTGCAGTCACAAGATGAACTGCCAGTGGACGTATTTAAAGCGTTTTCCTCTTTCATTAAAGGACCTCCTTAGAGCAGAATTATATTTATAATACGCAGATAAATCTTTTTTGTTTAGTCTAATACCTAAAAGAGAACGTGGTTTTTTTAAAAGCAATAAACAATGAATTTAAGCAAGATAGATTTTATTCTCTTATTTCATTCATTATTAATTTAGACTTTTTAGCTGCATTTTTAAATAATTGTTACGATCTTGAATGAATTGAAATATCATTTCAGGTTCATAATCAAAAATATCGATACTATTATTAATATATGGGTCAAGAAGAAAGTGTGGCCGAAGATTATGATGAAGTGTTAATACTTTATTTTTCATATAATCAACTGTAAACTTCGATTCAAGAATATCCTCCATTTTCCTTTTGTACAGTTTACGAAAATCCGGTATCTGTAATAGTAATTCACTCAACTTGTTACCAGGTTTACCGTTAATTGGAACATATTTATGATCCATGATTCCGCCACTGATTTTCCTTCCCCAAGTAGCGTCATAATCCCATGGTAGTATTTCGAATAAGCTCGTTTCGCTATTTCGATATAATGAATAATTATGGTTGAATCCATCATTATTCATCGTACAAACTGCGCCTGCTAGCCAATAAAAATACTGATCTATATTAATATAATTTGATATTACTTTAGAAAATTTGTTAAGAGGAGTTGTATTAATGATTGAAATCAGTTCAAGAAGGTAGTGATTATCAGATGGAGAACCATTAGCTTGGAAAAGGCCAGACAGAAGCGATTTCTTTCGCTTGCCATCTCTCTCAAAAGAAAAGTTAGCATCATTGTTTGTAGCATAGTAAATGGGACCAGGAGGGAGACCTCTTTTTTTCAAAAATAAATCATCTACAGATTCTAATTGTAGATAAACACCTTTAAAAATGTCATTTCTATAGAATTTAATATGCTGACTATCTGGTGCAAGAACTCCTAAATCTTGAAAAAAGTCAAGGGAAAGTTTATTGCGAAAAAGTGAGGGATCTTTGTATTCAGCATTGAGATGAATTTTACGAACACCTAAAGCGTTTTCTGAGTTACCAAAATCAATTAAATAGGACCTTTTTCTGAATTTACGAGTATATGCCCCCCGATACGCGATTTGAATGTCGTAATTTATGTCTTCAATTTGCAATTGGGCAGGAACAGATTGATCATTCAATAAGTTTTTCCTCAGTACATTTAAGAGCTCTTCTTCAATTATTAAGGAATATGAAGGTATTTTATTTGACACATATTCACCTCCTTTTGTAATTAAAGAAATTGCTGTGTACGATAATTTGATCAAGTACATTGAATTGTGTCTCTTTCGCTCTTAGTTAGATGAGCTATGATTAGAAGATGAAGAAGATTCATCAGATGTACTTGAGAAAACACAAGTTGAAGTAGATGAAGAAGAAGATTCATCAGATGAACATGAGCATTCACAAGATGAAGAAGATTCATCGGACGAACTTGAGCATTCACAGGATGAAGAAGATTCATCGGACGAACTTGAGAAGTCGCAAGAAGATGAAGATTCATCGGAAGAACTTGAGCAGTCGCAAGAAGATGAAGATTCATCGGAAGAACTTGAGAAGTCGCAAGAAGATGAAGATTCATCGGAAGAACTTGAGCAGTCGCAAGAAGATGAAGATTCATCGGATGTACATGAGCAGCCACAAGAAGAAGTAGATGATGAAGATTCATCGGATGTACATGAGCAGTCACAAGATGAACTTAATGAAGAACATTCGTCAGCGGAATTATGCCTTTTCCCGTCTTTTCCTTTCAAAATATACACCTCCTAAAGGAATGGATTACATGTATAGTACGCAAATTCAAGTCTAATACTTGGATTCAAGCCTTATTTATTGAAAGAATACTTTTTAAATGTCGCAATTTTATTTCGAGAAATTTATCATAGATATAATAATTTTGGACATGTTAAGGAAAAGAAATTTGCAGAGGTGATGATCATGAACATTGAAAGGTCGCCTGAATGGGAAGAAGGTTTTTTAAATAGATTAGAAAATCAGAGTGAATGGGATAATTGGAAGCTTTATAATATGAGTTACGAAGTCGTAAAAGCAAACCTCATTACAGAATTTACAGGACTTCAATCTCCTAAACATTTACCCAATCTAACTCCTCTTGCCCATCAATTAGAAGTTGCAGAAAAGGTTATCGAAAGGATGAATGGAAAAGCAATTTTAGCAGATGAGGTTGGCCTTGGTAAAACGATTGAAGCAGGTTTAATACTGAAAGAATATTTAATCAGAGGTCTGGTAAAAAAAGCGTTAATCTTAGCTCCAGCATCTCTTATCAATCAATGGATTGAAGAATTGAACAATAAATTTTATATACCCGCCATTCCTTACAAAAAGAAATCCTCATTAGAGCATATCGATATTGTCGTTATGAGTATGGATACCGCAAAAAAAAGCCCCCATAAAGAGCTCATTTATGATCAAGACTATGACATGATCATCATTGATGAAGCTCACAAGCTAAAAAACCACAAAACCAAAATCTATGAGTTTGTACAAAGTTTAAAGAAAAAGTTTTGTTTGTTGTTAACTGCCACGCCAATTCAAAACGATGTATTTGAACTATTTTACCTCATCTCATTACTAAAACCTGGACACTTAGGAAATTTCGATGTGTTTCAATCGTCGTTTTCAGCGAGTAAACATGATTTAGAAAATGATGAGTTTTTGAAGGAATTGGTTAATCAAGTAATGGTCAGAAATAGAAGACAAGACACGGGGGTAGAATGGACCAATCGGCGTGTACAAAACATACCGGTGCATTTTACTAAAGAGGAGAGAGAAGTATATGACACCATTTTAGAACTGAAAGAAGTGTCTCCTATTTTCTCGGGTTCTTTCTCAATGATTACACTGCAAAAGGAAATGTGCAGCAGCAAAGAGGCCACATGCTTGACACTAGAAAATATGCTTCAAAATTGTAATGACTCAGAAGAGGTTAAAGTTGTAGAAGAATTTATTCAAAAATTGATGTCACTCGAAGTTAACTCGAAAACAGAAAAGGTTTACGAGATTATTTCTCAAGCAAATGATAAGGTTATTATATTTACTGAATATCGTGCGAGTCAAATTTATCTGCAGTGGTATTTGCATACAAAAGGAATCAAAAGTGTTCTCTTCAATGGGAAATTCAATAAAAACAAAAGAGATTATATGAAGAAACTTTTTCAGGAACAAGTTCAAGTACTAATCGCGACGGAAGCTGGAGGAGAAGGGATTAACCTGCAGTTTTGTCATCATGTCATCAACTATGATTTACCATGGAATCCCATGAAATTAGAGCAAAGAATCGGGCGTGTTCACAGATTAGGACAAGAACATGATGTTCAAATATATAATCTAGCTATTGTTGACACAATTGAACAAAATATTCTGGATTTACTTCAAACAAAAATTGATGTGTTTGAAAAGGTTGTTGGTGAATTAGACGATATTTTAGCTTTCAAAAAAACCATGTAAGAAAACAGTTGCATGGACAAAGAAAGGAGGATGTACATGCTCCCACAACAAGTTCACGGATATTTACGCAATTTTTTTGAACAAACAGATTGTCCAATTATTACAGATGATGATAATTACTTGACCGTTCAATTAACGATTGATATGGACAAAAGGATAATGAATCGACCTTTCTACTGGAAATACATTGAGAGTACGGATACTGACCCTTGTCCCGCTCAACTAACATTTGTTACTGATCAAAATATGCTTAATGGAAATACAAACGGTGAAATTGTACATTTTGGTTCGTTTCGTCTGAATCAAATTTTTCAAGCGACTAAAGAATTGGGTTCATATGTCCAAATGTATGAGAGGGTAGATCCTTTAGAGACGACCATTTTCTTAACACCTTATTTGGGTATCAATTTTAAAGTATCCTATTACTGCGATCAAACGAAGGAAATGATCTATTCTCTAGGAATAAACTTGATGACAGGGAATATAATTGAGGAATTTCAAACTTTATTATGTGAGTTAGACTTAGACTCAGACAAAGCTGATCAGGCTTTCCCATTGCAATATATTATTAAACCTACTCGTGCTCTTCAGCGTTTAGATGCTGAAATTAACAATTTCATTCAACAGGATGATCACACTTGGGCTGAATTGGCAAAAAAAAGATGGCAGAGGGATCAAAGGGTATTAGATTATTTTTATGAAGAAGTTGAAGAGAAGCCAGAATGCTACGAAATAGAGAAGAACGCATTAGAAGAAAGATATGCTGCTAAGATTAAAGTAGAAATAATAAATGGTGGATTATTTTATTTAAAATAATGAATTGGTTTCATAATTTACGGTAGCATCTTCTAAAAATACGGTGGATACGATTGAAAAACTAAAGGGATATAAAAAAAGCTGTTTCAAGGTGTTTAACCATACCTTTGAAACAGCTTTTTGATGAGAGAAATTATACTAGCTTTTTAATATGAAAATTGTCAAAAAGTAATGCCCAGTTCTGAGGATAAGGGAAACCTAATGCCCAGTAACTGATGCCGTGTAGATTGAATTTCTTGGTTAAATCAAATTTTGCTTGAGCACTTCTTGCATCTTCAAACCAAACTTCGTGATGTTGCCCGTTTTCATCTACATAACGGAAGAATGGAGATTGAGTAGATGTTTGATATTGAATGATTGTTCCATATTTTGCTGCACGACGTATTGCTTCCTGAGGACTTACTGTTTCTGCTTCTTGGCCTTTAATATGTGGTATTTTCCAATCTCTTGCATAAATTTGGAAGCCTAAAAAAATTTTATTTGCTGGTATTACGGATAGTGCGTATTCAACTACTTTTGTCATTTGGTTAATTGGAGAGATTGCTTGTGGAGGTCCTAGCCGATAACCCCATTCATAAGTCATTAAGATCACAAAGTCGGCAATTCTACCATGTGCCTCATAATCATGTGCTTCATATAAAAGACCACCTTGAGTAGCGCTAGTTTTAGGTGCAAGTGCCGTTGATACAAAATATCCTTTAGGATGAAGACGATCGACAGCGAGTTGAAGAAATGAATTGTAGTTCTCTCGATCAGCTGCTAGGACACCTTCAAAGTCAATATTTAGTCCCTTATAACCTTTATCATCCATAACTTTTAATACATTGTTGATGACCTTTTCTTGTAATACTTTATTTGAGAGTATGTTGTGTGCTAAATTAGATCCTTGTGCTGTTGCTGTAAAGTTTGTTATGGACATCATCGGCACAACATTTTTTGATTTTGCTGCAGAAATCATTAATTCATCGGGAAACGGTTCTAAGGTGGCATCCTCTTTTACCTTATAAGCGAACGGACTCATATAGGTAAGGAGATTTCCAACATCTTTAATAGATTGCGCACCTTCTCCAGGGGATTGATACGTATAAGCGTTTACTTCAATGGTAGGTTTTAATCTTGGGATAACTAAACGCATACCAGCATATAACATGGAGGCATTTGAAAGATGATTTTCACTCACAATTGCTTGCACTGTTGTTCCATACCGATTGGCAATTTGCCATAAAGTTTCTCCAGGACGGACTACATGAGTTAAGCCATGCGTTGGAATCACTAGTGATTGGCCAATTACAAGATTATTTGGATTAGGTAATTGATTTAATTGAATAATTGAATTGATGTCTACATTGTAGTTGGATGCAATTTGCCAAAGTGTTTCGCCTCTACTTACAATATGTATCTCCAAAACATTCTCCTTCCATATTATTTTCTATTCTATAATGTATATGATGAAAGAAAATATATATTTACCTATTCCGACATTTTATTTTCAGTTGTAAAAATAATGCATTTTTTTGAGATTGAATCTTTGAATATGGGGTTATTTAGCAAAAATCAAAAAAAGATGTTCCAATTGAAAATAGGATATAGATCGCAATTGTAAACTGAATATTAAAATAAATTCGATAAAAAAGGCTTTGATTTATTTTTAAATCCAGGCTTTTTTTCATTTCTTTTCGAATATAAGTGATAAATATGTTTTGGTTTTATTTAAAAATAAAGAAAATGAGATATTAGTATTAGAACAAAAGATATATTTCATTTACAAATATAAACATATTACATACAAATTCAGTAAATTAAATTAATAAATGTATCTTATACTAACGATGTGGATAAGCAATTATGCACATTTGAAAGGAGGATTTAAGTAGTATTTAGATAAAACAAGTGATTATTGGAGGATTTGAAATGAAAAAAGAAATTTCAAGTTTATTAATTGCTTCAACAGTTTTAGCTTCAACAGCTATTACACCATTTACTTTAAATGAAGTAAGCGCAAAAACTACAAAATCTACAAAATCTACAAAAACTGTTCAGCAACAAAAAGTAGAAAAAGGATCAATTTTAGTTGATGGTAAATCGAAAGCGATCTCTATTACGAAAGTGAACAATATTAAACTTTATTCAGCTGAACAACTTTCAAAACTAATGTCTGCTAATTATAAATATAATAGCAAAACAAAGACATATGAAGTGTCAAAAAGTGTAAATAAAAAGCAATTGAAGGTATCTTATAAAGCAAATTCTTCAACTGCTGTAATTAATGGAAAGAAAACAAAAGTAAAAACACCTAAATTAGTTGGAAATAAATTATTTATTGAAGCAGGTTCACTTGTTAAAGCTTTAGGCGGAGATTTTGATGGTAACTTTTTATCTCCAAAAGGCTTAATCAGCGGCGATACATTTAATCCACAATGGGTGAATAGTTCTACTGTTATGGTATCAAATGAGGATGTTCAAGATAGTAAAACGCTATTACTGAATACTTCTACAAAAAAAGTAGCACATACAATTAACGGTACAGATTTAGTTGTTTCTCCAAATGGTAAACAAGCAATTTATTCAGATGAGAATGGTTTTGTTTATCTAGTTGATTTAGTTACTAAAAAGACTAAGAATCTTAATGTAGAAGATGATTCAGTAAAATCTGAATTTGTTTGGTCACATGATGGAGAAAAAGTGTATTTTATTCAAGGTGATAAGAGTGAAAAAGTAGCCTCAATCAATGTTAATGATGGAGCGGTAACAACTATTTTTTCAGATAGTTTAAATTACAAAGCGGATCTTAAACTTTCAGTAGATGGCAATAAGCTTCTTTACATAGTAGGTAAAGAAGGGAGCACCAAGTTTACTGAAGGCGATGATCCAGAAGTAGATGACATAGATTTAACAGATACAGAACCGCAAATCAACGTATTAAATTTAACTGAAGAAAAACCTACTGCAGTTGCTGTTACTTCAACGACTGACAATAAAGTTTTCCCTGGATTTGTATCTAATGGAAATATCGTATACTTAAGTGCGGAAGCAGATGATGACAATCTTCCAGAGTTGAAAATGATTGGTCAAAATAACGAAATTACTACTTTAAATGCTACTAAAGATATTGTTTCATCTTTAGTAACACCAAAAGGAGAAGTAATGATTCTAGTTGCAGAGGATAATAAAACTTCTGTGATTTATAAAGTAAATATTTCGACAAAAAAATTAACAAAAGTAGTTTCTACGAAATTGAAACTTACTTCATTCTCTGTCTCAGGTGATAAAATTGCCGCTACTGTTGCTGGAACTAATGGTGACAAAGTAGCTGTATTAAACAAAGGTTCATTTGAATTACTTACAAAATAAAAAAGGGGTTAATAAATTATGAAAATGTTTAAAAAGTTAACAATCACTGCTTTATCAACAGTTGCAGCAATCAGTTTAGCATTTAGCGGAACAACTACTTCTACTGCAGCTTCATCAAACAAAATTGTTGTAGCAGGATCTACAGCATTACTTCCAGTAACACAACAAGCTGCAAAAGAATTTAAACGTTCAAATCCAAAAGTATCTATTTCAGTATCAGGTTCATCTTCTGTTGCAGGTCCACAATCAGTATTAAAAGGCTCTGCTACAATTGGAGCAGTGGACTGGGATGCAACTAAATCAGTTCCAGGTTTTAAAGCATTTAATGGATTAAAAGCTCATAAAATCGCAGTTATTCCTTTTGCAACAATCGTTAACAAATCAAACCCTGTTAAAAACTTAACTTCTTCACAACTACAAGGTATTTTCTCAGGTAAAATTACAAACTGGAAACAAGTAGGCGGAAAAGACGCACCAATCGTTGTAGTAAACCGTAAATTTGGTTCAGGTACTCGCGTTAACTATCAAATGAAAGCTCTTAATGGAAAAAGCTTTATGACAAAAGGTAATTATAAAGAAGTTGGTAAAAGTGGAGAAATGGTAACTTCTGTATCAACGAATCCAAATGCAATTGGTTATGTAGACTTAGCGTATGTAAAAGGAAATATTAAAGCTGTCAATTTCAATGGTGTAGCAGCTACAACTTCAAACGTAATCAGCGGTAAGTACAAAGTATGGAGCTATGGTTACCTTGTAACAAAAGGAAATCCAACAGGCGCTAATGCACAATACATTAAATATATTCAAAGCAGCAAATTCCAAAATGGTTCTTTAAAGAAATTAAAATTCATCCCAGTTAGCCAAATGAAATAGGTCTTATTTTCTAAAATATGAAATGATGCCAGCCTTTAATAAGGCTGGCATTATGTTAGTAGTGGAGGATATTATGGCGAAAATAGAATATGAGCTACAAGAACCGAAACTTTTATTCAATACAGATAGGGTAGTAAAAGAAAAGGTCTATATACAAAATCGATTGTTTAAGATTTTTTGTTTGTTAAGTGTCTTGTTTCTAGGACTTGTCCTTCTTTCAATCATTGTATTTATTGGTCGTACTGGATTATTAGTGTTTAAAGACGTCTCAATTAAAGAATTCTTCTTTTCCACTACATGGGAACCTTTTGAAGAAAAATATGGAGCAGCAACATTTATTATAGGTACTTTAGAACTGACAGGTTTAACCCTTTTAATTGCTGCACCTATATCGATTGCTGTGGCGATCTTTACCGCTGAAATAGCACCTGACTTTCTTAAACGAATTCTTCGTCCAATTTTAGATTTATTAGTAGGCATTCCTTCAATTGTATATGGCTACTTAGGATTAACTATACTCATTCCTTTTTTAAGAAAAGTGACAGGAACTATGATGGGTGATGGTCTATTAGCCGCAGCTATCGTATTAGTGATCATGGTTTTACCAACGATTTCTAGAATAAGTGATGATGCAATCTCTGCAGTATCTTCTGATTTAAGGGAAGCAAGTTATGCTCTTGGAGCAAGCAGGATGCAAACCATTTTTAAAGTAGTCATCCCACATGCAAGTTCGGGTCTGTTAACTGCTATTATTTTAGGAATGGCTCGTGCGATTGGTGAAACGATGGCTGTTGTCATGGTGATTGGAAATACACCTCAACTAGCACATGATTTATTGACACCGACGGCAGTCCTAACTAGTAATATCGTAAATCAAATTATCGATGTCGAATTCGATTCTACTTGGAATTATGCTTTATATATGATGGCATTCTTATTACTGATCCTTTCAAATGTGCTGATTATAATTATTAGAAAGCTTCGTACCAAAGGAGTATAAGAAATGAATAAAAGTTTACCTGAAAATTTATATAAGAATGGTAATAGATTAAAAGATAAAGTATTCACAATTGCATTATGGACGATTACTTCCTTGATTTTCATCCTAATTATAGGGTTACTTCTTTATATTTTATCTAAAGGGTTACCGAAGATTACACCTAGCTTTTTAATCGATTTGCCAGATGAAATTGAAAAAGGTGGAGGGGTAGGGCCATTCCTATTTAACTCTTTTTATGTATTACTTATTTCGCTCGTCATTTCAATTCCGATTGGGATTGGATCAGGTATATATTTAACTGAATATGCACCTGTCAATCGATTTACAGAATTTATAAGAACTTGTGTAGAAAGCTTAGCATCAGTTCCTTCCATTGTCTTTGGTCTATTTGGTTATATGTTATTTGTAGATATTTTTGACGTAGGATTAACTATTTTAGGGGCTGGAATAACACTGTCACTTCTCAATTTACCAGTAATAACTTCTGTAACGGAGGAAGCAATAGAGGCTGTAGATGATGAATTAAGAGAAGCTTCCTTAGCGATGGGTGCGACTAAATCTCAAACTATATTGAGAACTGTAATTCCTGCAGCTATGACGGGAATTATTAGTGGTATAAGTCTAGCTACTTGTCGTGCATTTGGAGAATCTGCGTTGATCCTGTTAGTAGGAGGAACCGGAACCTCAGGTGAAATGTGGGATTGGAATCCGCTTTCTCAAGGAGGAACGCTACCTGTGCAGTTATGGTATGTTCAATCAGAAGCACTTGTAGAGGATGCACCGGAGATTGCTCAAAAAGCATCTGCTTTATTGGTTTTGATTACACTCCTATTGAGCCTTGTACTCAGACTACCGTTATGGGTTAGTAATTCTAGATTTAAAGCTCGTCCGAAAAATGCAAAGAACAGTAATTAGTTAAATAGTTTAATACATGAAAAAGCTATCCCGTAATCTTTTTACAAGGGATAGCTTTTTCGTTGAAGTTACTTATATTTTTTTATGAATTATTTACTATAGTAAATTAGTGATTTGGTAATTATTTTTGATAAAATTATCTTTATTCAAAATAGTTATTAGTGTATAATCATCAAAGGAAAATTGATTTATATAATCGTAAATAAAATAGGTGAATTGATTTTTATTTATGCATAATTTCATAGGAAAATATCAAATAATACATAGATGAACCAGTTTCATAATGCAAAATTCATATAAAAATACGAAAATTAATGATTTCTATTTTTGTTCATTGAACGCTTTCGACAGCGACTCCTCGCTTGAGCTAAAAGAACCACTGAAACGTATTATATGCAATGAAAAAGTAAAAATAGGTGATAATGAAAATCTTGCACTGCTATCTATGTTGATGTGGAATTAGCGAAGACTCCTGCGGGAAAGCGAGACAGGTGAGACCCCGCAGGCAGTTTACTGCCGAGGAGGCTCAACGCTCGCCCCGGAAAGCGAAGCTAATCCCACATCATGCCGAAAACAGATTAATAC
>NZ_JBCMNM010000026.1:0-147293 GCF_050459865.1 Rummeliibacillus pycnus | reverse complement strand
GACAGGTGAGACCCCGCAGGCAGCTAGGAGCTGCCGAGGAGACTCAACGCACGCCCGCGGAAAGCGCCTGTCTGTAGCTGTATACAGAGTGAATTACTATGTATGATAAATTAAATGAAACAACATACCGCATTATTTTTGTTCAAAAGTTGATAAACATTCGTGTTATTTACCTAGAAATAGATTTATGAAATTGACTTATCAGAGAAAAATTTAGAATATGAATCTTGAAAAGTAAATATTAAAATGAAAGGAATCCATGAACAGAATTCTCATGGATTCCTTTTTTGCAATGTTTTAATAAGAATATTGCAATTACAACTGAACCTATTGTTACGGTTGTAATTCCTCCAACAAGCATCGATAGATAATCTTTGCAAATCATATAAAAAAGTGCCAATGGAAAACATATTGTTCCTCATTGGCACCTTTTTCTGATTCAAAATAATTATTTAGTTGATTTTACTGGTTCATCTGCAGTTAATTCAACATTTTGAAGATCATCCATTGTTGCATGTAAGTAGTCAATATTCCAATTTTTTACACGTTTATTGACTGGAATAATCTCAGTTCGGAAGTATGTTGGAATTGTAGTTGCTTGCTCACTCATATAATTTTGCCACTTAGCGAATGCTTCACCACGGTATTTAGGATCCATAGCAGCTTCTGAATCGATATCATTCAATAAAGTAGTTAGCTCATCAGACACAGTACGGCTAAAGTTAAACTGTGCTTCTTTAGAGTATAGACCCATTGGAGATGGGTTAGTACCTGTACCCCATGCAGCCATGAACATGTCGATTTCCTTGTCATCAGCTTGAACTTTATCGTAGAAGCTATTGAATTCGATTGGACGTCCAGTTGTATATTCTACTTTTAGACCAACGTCTTTCCAGTTTTGGATGTAGAATTGATCGATTTTCGCATCTTTATCAGAGCCAGCCATTGTAGCTATCTTAATTGTAAATTCTTTACCCTTTGGATCTTCACGATATCCATCTTTGTTTGTATCTTTATAACCTGCTTCATCCAGTAGTTTTTTTGCTTTCTCTGGATCGTAATTATAGCCTTTTAATGAATCATTATAGAAGCTTTGGAATACCGGCGGAATTAAAGAGTTTGCACGTGTACGAAGTCCATCATAATAAGCTTCTGTTACTTGTTCAATATCCATCGCATAAGCGATTGCTTGGCGTAATTTCACATCACCCATTTTAGCGTTTGGATCTGTAACATTAATACCCTTTTTAGTATCATATTTACCTAATTTGAAACCTAGGTAAGAATAAGCTAATTCATCACGACCTAAGATATCAATATTATCGAAATCTTTGATTGCTTGGTAATCATTTGCTTTATATTCACTTATTACGTCATATTTACCAGCTTTTATTGCTGCTGCAGCTGAAGCTGATGGTACTACTTCTAAAACTACTTTATCTAGTTTTGGTCTACCTTTCCAGTAGTTTTCGTTTGCTACGAATTGAACTGATTCACCATTTACTACTTTATCAACTACGAACGCACCAAGTGTTGCAGGTGTTTTACGCACCGCATCAGATTTTACTAAATCTTTGATTTTGATATCTTTTAATTGATGTTTCGGAGCAGCATAACCCCATAAGCCATCACCACCAGAATAGATTGCTGGTGATATTTTCTTAAATGAAATTTCCATTGTGTAATCATCGACTTTTTTAATACCTGAAATTTCTTTTGCTTTCCCGCTATGGTATTCTTTCGTTCCAACGATGTTTTGGAAATCTGAATCAAAACGAACACCAGTGTAATCTTTATCAGCAATGATATAGTAAGGGAAAATAACGTCATCAATTGTGAATGGTTCACCATCAGACCATTTTACGCCTTCTTTAATCGTTACAGTAGCTTTTTTTGCAGCTGCATCTACTTTTAATTTTCCTAATCCATTATCAGAAATTAAGAAATCTTCTTTTGTAGGGAATATTGAGTTTGATGCATAATTCATAATTTCTGCATCATAATTATCTTCATACAGTTCCCAGTTGAAGATACCTTGGAATGGTGTATCTGTAACTAAACCAACTTTTAAAGTTCCCCCTTTAATTGGTTCACCATCATTTTTTGCTTCAATTGGTAGTAAACTTTTGTCTACTTTTTCTTTACCATTTTCTTTTCCGCCTTCTTTTGCACCTTCTTTAGTATCTGAACCTGAGCCACCACATGCGGCTAGTGCAAGCATTAATGCACAAACTAAAGAAAGTAAAAACCATTTCCTCTTCTTCATCCAATCTCCTCCTTTGTTATCCTAATCTTTGTTTTGCATCAGCTGAACGACGTAAAGCCTGCCCAACATAATTTATGCCTAACATCAATACCAATATTAATATTGATGCTGGTAACCATACCCACCACTTCTCAGATAATACCATTGGATTACTTGCATAACTTACGAGTGTACCTAAACTAGGTGTTGTAGGTGGTAATCCAAATCCAAGGAATGATAAACCTGTTTCAATCCCCACATTCCCCGCAAAGTTTAAAGTCATCTCAACGATTAATATTGAGCTTAAATTCGGCATAATGCCTTTAAACATAATCGCAAAATCACTTGTTCCCATTGTTTTAGAAGCATTCACATAATCTCGTCTAGATTCGGATAATGCTTTACTTCGGACAAGCCTCGCCGTCCCAACCCATAAGAATAAACTCATAATTAATATAAAAGTGATTACATTGTATTTTGGAACAATCGTAACGAAAACAATGATAATCATCAAAGTTGGTAAAGTCATAAAGAAATCAATAATACGCATGAATATATTGTCAATCATACCGCCATAGTACCCAGTAATAATGCCAATTGCTATACCAAGTACACCCGTAATCAGCGTAATAACAATAGCTATCGCAATTGAATTGCGAGCACCAATAATCAATTGACCTAATACATCACTCCCTCCTTGGTCAGCACCAAGGATAAAACCATTCGTACCCGGTTTCGCAAATTCATCTAATAAACTAATTTTCATTAATTTTTCTTGATCGATAAATGGTGCCCAAATTAAAACACCGAAAATTATCATAAATAATATGATTAGCGATAACATCGCAATTTTATCTTTTTTAAATTCACGCCAGATAACTTTAAACCCTGTCGCAGGCGTTCCATCAAGTTCAATCGTTCTCTCTTGTATTTTTTGCATATGAAGTCACCTCTCCTTAACTATTATTGTGGTTTTTAATCTATTCGAATTCTTGGATCGACAATACTCATAATAATGTCGGATAATAGACTACCTAATAATGTTAAGAAGCCAAATAACAATACAAGTGTTGTAATTACACTATAGTCTCGTGCTGAAATCGCCTGTATGAATAGCTGTCCCATTCCTGGATATCCGAAGATTGTCTCAATGAAAACAGAACCACCAAGCAAACCAGTAATCGTAAAGCCTAAGAATGCTGCAATTGGTAAAAGTGAATTTCTGAATATGTGACGAGAATACACTTTTCTCATCGGAATACCTTTACTACGAGCAGTTTTCACATAATCTTGTGTCTTTGCATCGATAATCTCTGAACGAAGATATTGAATAACCCCTGTCGTACCAAGTAAAGCGTAAGTAATAGCAGGTAACAGTAAATGATAAATTTTATTCCCGTAGTATCCCAAAGTTCCGGGATCATATTTTACATCCACAGTTCCTGATGTTGGGAACCATTCAAATTGATACCCGAAAATAAATAAGAAAATCAAAGATAATACAAATGTGGGAATCGCATAGCTAATAAAGCTATAAAGAACAACTGATTTATCAAGTAATGAGTTTTGATAGCGACCAGCCAAAACCCCTAGTGGAATGGCAATCACATATACTAAAATGACGCTAAGTAAAGATAACCATAATGTATTCAAACCACGCTCACCAATGAGTGAAGCTACACTCACTTTAAATGAGTAACTATCTCCAAAGTCTCCATGAAATGCATTTGAAATCCAGTGCCAATATTGTACATACCATGGATCATAGAAGCCTGCAGCTTGTCGTAATTCTTCAATTCGGTTCGGATCCGTTTCTGGTGTAATCAATCCAGTAAATGGATCCCCTGGCATGAACTTTGCCATTATAAATACAAGCATACTTAGTACAAATAATTGAGGAATCATGACAAGTACCCGTCTAATAATTGTTTTCCACATACTATATACCCCCCTTCTCAGTTGCCATCATTGCAACATGGTGTCTTGGGGTAATTTCTTTTAGCGGATAAACTTTCCCATTATCATCATAGTATTTGTGCTGATCTTCGTGATATGAAGCTTCAACCTTTTGACGAATTTTTTTACGCTCATTTCTAGTCTCAGGTTCAATATTTGGAATAGCAGATAATAATCGGTTCGTGTAAATATGGCGAGGATCATGATAAATATCCTCTCTTGTTCCTGTTTCAACAAAACGCCCTTTATACATTATTGAAATATGGTCGCACATATGTCTAACTACACCTAAATCATGTGAAATAAATAAATAGCTAAGACCATACTCTGTCTGAATATCTTTCATAAAGTTTAGTACTTGAGCTTGTACAGATAAGTCAAGAGCTGATACAGGTTCATCAGCAATTATCATTTTAGGATTACACGCAACTGCTCTGGCAATTCCTAAACGTTGACGTTGCCCACCTGAGAATTCATGTGGATATTTGTACATTGCCTCTTCTGACATTCCGACAATTTCTAGAAGTTCAATAATACGTCTACGCTCTTCTTTATCGCTCAAATTTGTAAAGTTACGAATAGGCTCTGCAATAATATCCATTACTCTTTTTCTTGGATTCATACTAGATGAAGAATCTTGGAAAATCATTTGGATCTCACGGTTATATGCACTATTTCGTTTTCGTCGACGATTTGTTACATCTTCACCTTCATATAATATTTGACCAGATGTAATTTTTTCTAGACCGATAATAGCTTTACCTGTTGTCGACTTGCCTGAGCCTGATTCACCTACAAGTCCATATGTTTTGCCTTTTTCAAATTCCATTGATACTCCATCAACAGCGTACACATGATCAACGACTGTGTTGAAAAATCCTCCTCGTACTGGATAGTGTACACATAGATCCTTAATTTGCATAAAGCTCATTAGATGCACCCTCCTTTTCCCCTTTAAAGTGGAAGTGTTTCCAACAGGTACATCGAACAAAATGCCCCGGAGTAATTTCGTGTAATTCTGGTTTTTCCTCATGTGCAGATTCCGAAATCCATGGAATTCGTGCTGAAAAGCGACAACCCGTTCGTGGTAATTTTGTAAGAGAAGGTACCATACCATGAATTACTTCTAGTCGATCCTTTTCGCTATCCGCTTGTGGAATTGAATTTAATAATGAACGTGTGTATGGATGCTTTGGATTCTTGAATAATTCTTCAACTGATGCTATCTCTATAATTTCACCAGCATACATTACTGCTACACGATCTGCTATTTCAGCGACAACACCTAAGTCGTGTGTAATCAAAATAATTCCTGCATCGGTTTCATCTTGTAATTCTTTTAATAAATCCAAAATTTGTGCCTGGATTGTTACATCAAGTGCTGTTGTTGGTTCATCAGCAATCATGATCTTTGGTTTACACGCTATCGCAATCGCAATCATGACACGCTGACGCATACCGCCTGATAACTGATGTGGGAATTGTTTAGAAACAAGCTCTGGTTTATTAATTCCTACCTGATTTAAAAGTTCGAGAACTCGTTTCTGACGTTGTTTTTCATTTAATTTTGTATGGTATACTAACGTTTCTTCAATTTGATCTCCAATCCTCATTAATGGATTTAATGCAGAAAGCGGATCTTGGAAGATAAAACCAATATCATTTCCACGAATTTCATTTAACTCATCTTCTTTAAAATTTACAATATTACGTCCGTTATATAAAATTTCGCCTGTAATTTTTGTATTTCCTGGAGGATGGAGCCCCACAATCGATGTAGCCAATGTACTTTTGCCACATCCAGATTCTCCTACAATAGCAAGCACTTCGTTTTCTTTCAAAGTAAGTGAAACATCATCTACTGCGTCATAGTAATGATCTTTAACTCTGAAACTAGTATGTAAATGATTAATGTTCAATATATTTTCAGATGTTTTCAAATGTATGCCCCCTCCTAAACAAATTGAAAATTCAAAATTTTTTGTTTAATATTTTGTGAGTCACTACGCAGTGTTCAAGCATTAGATATTTCGACTCTCTAAATTTATTATTTTTATTAATATAACATATTTTACAAAAATGTCTATAAAATTTAATATAATCTTTACAATTTTGTTTATTTTCTAAATATATTATAATTTTCCTTAAAGTCTGACAACTCTTTTTGAAATTATATCATAATCATATAACATTACAAACAATAAATTACTTATATTTTACAAATTTCCAAGATTAATATATATATCATATATATTCATTTTGTGTTAGATTATATTACTAAATATTAAAAATGTATTACAAATAAATAAAAAAGGCGATAGCAATTTAATCGCTACCACCTTTTTTTCAGTTTCTTAACGAAGTTCTGCACCTGATTCAGTAAGAGATGCTACTACTTTATCATGTGCTGCTACTACTTCTTCATCAGTTAGTGTTCTTTCTGGAGTTGAGTAAGTTAATGTGAAGGCAACTGATTTTTTGCCTTGTTCCATTTTTTCTCCTTCATAAAGGTCAAAAACCCTTACGTCTTTTAACAATTTACCGCCTGCTTCACGGATGATATCTTCTAAATCTGCCGCTTTTGTTGCACTTTCAACAACTAAAGCAATATCTCGTGAAATAGATGGGAAACGAGGAACTGGAACATATACTAGCGGTTCAATAGAAGCTGCAAGGATTGCTTTTAGGCTTAATTCCATTACATATGTTTCTTTCATGCCATTTGCTTTTTGTTCTGCAGGGTGTAATTGTCCTAAGAATCCAATACGAGTACCATCCAATAAGACATTCGCTGTACGTCCAGGATGTAAACCATCTACTACTGCTGTTTCATATGCAACCCGAGTTGTTAAGTCAAGTTTTGCAAACAATGATTCCAAGATTCCTTTTAATACAAAGAAGTCAACTTTTTTATGCTCACCTTGCCAAGCATGATTAACCCAATCACCAGTCATTACTGCTGCAATATGTTCTTCTTCATGTGGAAGGCCTTCTTCTGTTTCACCTAAGAATACAGAGCCTACTTCATATAATGCTACAGAATCTTGCTGACGTGAAACATTGTAACTAGTAGCTTCGATTAAGTGTGGAAGAATACTTTGGCGTAATGTACTACGTTCTTCACTCATCGGCATTAATAGACGAGTTGTTGGTGCTGTTTCTAATGCGTATTTTTGTGAAAGTTCATCAGAAGTAAGTGAATAAGTTAGTGCTTGATATAAGCCAGAGCCTTGTAGTTGATGATGAACGATACGACGTTTCGCTTGATATGGATTTAAACCACCTGCTTTTGATTCACCTACAGGAACTGTTGCAGGAATTTCATCATAACCGTGTAAACGGGCAATTTCTTCTACGATATCTTCTTCGATTTTGATATCTTGACGACGTGTTGGCGCATCAATATATAGAAGGCCATTCGCTGTTTCAACATCAAATTTCAAACGATTAAGAATAGATACCATTTCATTTAAAGAAATTTTCATACCTAAACGTGCATTGACAAAGTCAGGTGACACAACAACTTTTGAAGGTGTTTTATCTAGTTCATCGATAACGACAGAACCTGATAATACTTCCCCACCTGCTAGTTCAGCTAACATTTGTGCGGCACGTTCTGCTGCAGGAATCACGCGGTTTGGATCGATTCCTTTTTCATAGCGGGCACTTGCTTCACTACGTAAGCCAAGGTCTTTGGAAGTATAGCGAACTGATAAGCCATCGAAATAAGCTGATTCAATAACAACCGTTGTTGTTTTTTCAGTTACTTCAGAATCAAGCCCACCCATTACTCCAGCTATTGCAACTGGCTCTTTACCATTTGTAATGACAAGGTTTTTCGCATTTAATACACGATCTTGTTCATCTAATGTTTTAATTTGTTCGCCTTCTTTTGCTAAGCGAACAACAATTTCACCTGTGCCTATTGCATCGTAGTCAAAAGCATGTAACGGCTGACCGTATTCCATCAAAATGTAATTTGTAATATCAACTACATTATTGTGCGGACGAACGCCTGCAGCCATTAAGTATTGTTGTAACCACATTGGTGATTCAGCAATTTTAACGTTTTTCACAACTTTTGCTGTGTACATTGGATTTACTTCTGGTGCATCAACACGTACTTTTAAAACGTCTTCTGCTTTTTCAGTAGATTCTTCATGTGTTGTTTCTGGAAGTTTGATTTCTTCCGAAAGAATTGCTGCAACTTCATAAGCAACGCCTAACATGCTCATTGCGTCTGAGCGATTTGGTGTTAAGCCTAATTCAAGAACCACATCATCTAAACCTAATGCTTCAATGGCATCCATGCCAACTGGTGTATCTTCAGGTAATACAACGATTCCTTCAGCATATTTTTTCGGTACAACTTTTCCTTCGATGCCCAATTCTTGTAGAGAGCAAATCATACCATTTGATACTTCACCACGAAGTTTACCTTTTTTGATTTTTTTACCACCAACGTAACCATTTGGACGAACTGCAACGATTTTTTGACCTTCCGCAACATTTGGCGCACCACAAACGATTTGTGATAGTTCTTCTTCACCAAAATCTACTTGACAAATATTTAAGTGGTCTGAATCAGGATGTTTTTTCAATTCTTTGATTTGACCAACCATAATTTTTTTAAGGCCATCTGATAAATGATGAACGCCTTCTACTTCAATCCCTGAGCGGGTAATTTTTTCTGCTAAAACTTCCGGTTCTAAACCTTGTAAATCAACATATTGTGACAACCATTTTAAAGATACTAACATCGTTACTCCTCCTTACTCTTCAATACGGTGGAATTGTGATAAGAATCGAACATCATTTGTGTAGAAATGACGGATATCATCCACCCCATATTTCAACATTGCAATACGTTCTGGTCCCATACCAAATGCGAAGCCAGATACTTTTTTAGGATCATAACCTGCCATTGAAAGAACGTTTGGATGTACCATACCTGCGCCAAGAATTTCAATCCAACCTGTATGTTTACATACGTTACATCCTTCGCCTCCACATTTGAAGCAAGAGATATCCATTTCAACTGATGGTTCTGTGAATGGGAAGAAACTTGGACGTAGACGGATTTCGCGATCTTCACCGAACATTTTCTTCGCGAAGATGTCTAATGTACCTTTTAAGTCACTCATGCGAATATTTTCGCCAATAACTAAGCCTTCAATTTGTGTGAATTGATGTGAGTGTGTCGCATCATCATTATCACGTCGAAATACTTTCCCTGGGCAGATAATTTTAAATGATCCACCTTGTTTTTTCTCCATCGTACGAGCTTGAACTGGAGACGTATGTGTGCGCAATAAAATTTCTTCAGAAATATAGAAAGTATCTTGCATATCACGTGCTGGATGACCTTTTGGTAAGTTTAATGCCTCGAAGTTGTAGTAGTCTTTTTCAACTTCAGGTCCTTCTGCAACTTCATAACCCATAGAAATGAATAAATCTTCAATTTCTTCAATGACGCGAGTTAATGGATGTGCGTTTGCCACTTTAACAGGTCGACCTGGTAATGTCACATCGATTGCTTCTTTTTCCAATTGTTCTTGGATTGCTTTTTCTTCGAGTTCTGCTTTACGTTCATCATGGATATGTTGGACTTCAGCACGTACTTCATTGACTAAAGCACCCATTTTAGGACGTTCCTCTGCAGGAAGTTTCCCCATTCCTTTTAATAAATCCGTAATTGGACCTTTTTTACCTAAATATGCAACTCGTACTTCATTTAGTTGCTTCAAATCTTCTGTTGATGAGATTTTTGCAACAACTTCTTCTTTTAGCTGTGTTAATTCCTCTACCATTGCCATTTGTAAAATCCTCCTTCCAAAATAAAACAAAAAATCAGGTGACAAAGTTAAGCCTTTTTATGTGGCGCATATATTTTTAACCATAAAAAAACTCGCCCCCTATAAAAGGGACGAGGTTCTGTTCGCGTTACCACCCTAGTTATTGCATAAAAATACATGCAATCACTTCATTGACTTAACGGCGTTTCACCGGCACACCTTTACAGTAATTATTACTGGTCCCGGCGGCTGCTAACGGGGTGAACTTCCATTAATCGACACAATATGCACGCTTTCAGTCCATGACGTGCATTCCCTAATTTGCTTGAAAAATGTACTTTTCCCGCTCATTGCATTTCTTTATATCATTTATACTTTTTCATTATACGTAATTCAGTTCTTTACTTCAAGTTTAGATTTCATCTGTTGCGAAATAATAAAGAACAATGCCAGTTGCCACAGCTACGTTTAATGATTCTGCTTTTCCCATAATTGGGATAATAACATTCTTGTCTGTTTTTGATAATAAATCTGCATTTATGCCGCTTCCTTCATTGCCCATGATCAGTGCAAATTTACCTTCTTTATTAACTTGATTGTATAGTACAGCATTTTCTAATGCAGTTCCGTAAACTGGCACACCTTTTTCTTTTAATGAATCGATCCATTCACTTAATTCCGCACGAATTACAGGAATATGGAAAATTGAACCTTGTGTAGAACGTACTGTTTTTGGATTAAATGGGTCTGCAGAACCTTTTCCAAGAATGATTGCATCAATACCTGCTGCATCCGCTGTACGTATCATCGTGCCGACATTCCCTGGATCTTGAACAGCATCAACTAGTAATAGTTTTGTCCATTTATTTTGCTCTTCATCAGAAACAGTAGGTTGTTTGACTTGAGCGAATATCCCTTGTGAATGCTCAGTTTCTGCAAACTCATTTGCAACTTGAGCAGTTACCTCCATAACAAAGATATTATCTATATTCCAACTTGCTGGAATTTCAACATCTTCACGCACGATTAAATTTAAAATTTCGGCTTCATTTTTTATCGCTTCTTCTACTAAATGAAAACCTTCTATTATAAATTCACCAGAACGATCACGTTCTTTTCTTGTTGTAACTAACTTTTTCCAATACTTCACAAGGGAATTTTGTGGAGATTCGATTCTTTTCATGTATACTTTACCGCCTTTATATAGTTAAATCGTTAAAATAATTTTGCCAAACTGATGATTTTCTTTTAAATAGTCAAGTGCAGCTTGAGCGTCATCCATCGTAAAACTACGATCCAAAATTGGATGCGTATCATACTTTTCAAGGTGTTCAATGCAAGCGCGGAATTCTTCACGGCTTCCTAACGTTGTGCCATAAAGTGTGTATTGACCATAGAAAAATTGTCGTAAGTCAAAATCTACAACGTCCTCAGTCGTTGCACCAAACACCACTATTTTACCACCCTTTTTCAAAACAGCCAAAGAACGATTAAAAGTAGCACGACCTACACTTTCAATAACAAGATCAATTTTTTCGTGTTCAAGCTCTTTTTCCCAATGACTACTTGTATCAATTGCGATATCTGCACCTATTTCTAAAGCTGCTTTTCGTTTTTCTTCAGAACGTGAAGTAACGATCACTCTTGCACCTACATTTTTTGCCATTTGGATTAAAAATGTTGCAACACCACTTCCTGCTCCTGGTATAAATACTGTTTGGCCTGCCTTGATTTGTCCTTTTGTAAATAAAGCACGATAACCTGTTAATGGAGATATACCAATCACTGCTGCTTCTTCAAAGGATAGATGAGATGGCTTTTTCTCAAGCTGTTCTGCAGAAATCGCAATTTTCTCTGCAAATGTACCATTATCAGGTAAACTTAAAATTTCGAAATCTTCAGGTGGGATATCCGATTCTTCATACCAACGTAGGGATGGGTTAATAATTACTTCGTCGCCTATTTGCCACATAGCGACACCTTCACCTAGTTCTTCAATAACACCCACTGCATCTGAACCAAGGATTAATGCTTCACTGTCATTACCTAATCTGCCTGGTGTATAGAGATCACGTCGATTCAGTCCTGCAGCCTTGATTGTAACTAATACTTCCCCTGCTTTTGGTTTTGGTGTAACGACTTCTTTTACTAACAATTTCCCCTTTTCAAAAACAACAGCTTTCATAGTCAAACACTTCCCCTTCGTATATAGTTTTTTACACGAAAAATGGTTCAATTCAAAAATTCTTTTCTTTTATAAGTTTACCAAATGTATGTATAACAATCGAGTTGCGAAACAAAATAACATTAGGAGGGATGTCAAATGAATTTCCAAATTCGCGATGCGATTAAGAAAAATGTCTCAGGAAATAGCCCAGATCAATTAAAGGATATTGTGGAAGATGCAATTACTCGCGGTGAAGAGCATTTACTTCCAGGTCTTGGGGTATTTTTCGAAGCATGGTGGCAAAATGCGGACAAAAAAGAACAAGACCATTTTATGAGTGAATTATCTAGAGCATTAGCTTAAAGAATGCATGTAGTCCCTTTAATGGACTACGTGCATTTTCTAATTCAAAATGTATTTTCTTATTTCTACGTAGTAAATTAGATTTTGAATAATAACCACCAATATAAGTAAAAACGCTATCCAAATTTTAGGTAAAAAAACAGCAATCGTTAGTATCGGTATTGCACAACTTAAAAATGTATATACTTTACGTGTAGCATTATTTGTTACTTGTCTGAACATCTCATCATCTTCTATATATTCACCTGGTGTTAAAGAAAACATGTTCATTTTAAGATTAGGGTTTTCCTTATTAAACTGTATTGTTTTTAATATTACAAGAATACAAGTTACTACAAAAAGAAAAATTCCGCATAAACTAATCAAACCTAGTATATAGTCCATCTTAAAGGAAAAAATCAAATCTTTATCAAACCATCTAATTTCACTTAATAGCATTGGGATGATAATTGCCCCCAATCCAACAATCGCTGCAATATTCCATAAAGGCATTTGAACTCGTAAATCTTTTGTCATTCTTTTTCATCTCCCTTTAACCAAAATAATTCATCTACAGTGGTTTGTAATTCTTTTGCAAGTTTCAGAGATAATGTGATGGATGGTGAAAAGCTTCCCTTCTCTATAAATCCTATCGTTTGTCGTGTTACATTTACACGTGCACCAAGCTCTGATTGTGAAAAACCATATCTTGCACGAAGCTCTTTCACCCGATTACAAAGCAATTTCCGCACCCTCTTCTATGTTAAGTATTCTACACTAAATGTAATGTATACTTAACATTTTGTCAAATAAACATAACAAATCAAGAAATCTTCATTCCAATTTATCTTTAGCTGATCTATAATAATTAGAAAATACAGATTTTTCTAACAAGAAAGAGGCGTGTATAAGTATGTTAACAATTGAAACAGTAGTATCTGCTTTAAAAGATATTTTATCTGATGAGCAAGTCTCAGTTAATGAAACCATTCGTGAATTACATAGCAAAGATGAATCTTATCATAAAGGGCAATTACCAGATGTTGTTGTTTTTCCATCTTCAGCAAAACAAGTTGGCGATATTTTAAAAATTGCGAATGAGTTTGAAATAGCGGTTATTCCATTTGGTCGTGGTTCAAGCTTAGAAGGCCATGTCATACCTGTAAAAAGCAGTATTACAATCGATTTCTCTTTAATGGATAAAATTCTAGAAGTTCGACCGGAAGATTTACTTGTTCGAGTACAACCTGGTGTTACCCGAACTCAATTGAACAAAGAATTAAAAAAACACGGACTATTCTTCTCAGTAGATCCTGGTGCAGATGCTACTCTCGGCGGTATGGCTGCTACAAATGCAAGTGGTACGACCGCTGTACGTTATGGTGTTATGCGAGATCAAGTACGTGATTTAGAAGTCGTGCTTGCAGATGGTCGCATTATTCATACGGGAAATTTAGCAGCAAAATCATCTTCTGGTTATCACCTGAATGGTCTTTTCGTTGGTTCAGAAGGTACACTCGGTTGTTTTACTGAACTAACATTGCAAGTATACGGTATTCCAGAATTTGAAATGGCAGCTCGAGCTGTTTTTCCTTCAGTAAAAAGTGCAGTAAATGCTGTTACTTCCATTCTTCAAGCAGGCATTCCTATTGCACGTGTTGAATTAGTCGATGAACGCTCGATCGAACAAGTAAATCATTATAGTGAAACAAATTATGCTCTAAAACCAACACTCTTTCTAGAGTTCCATGGTAATGAAGCAGGCCTTCAGCAGGACGTTGAATTTACTAGAGAAATTATGAATGACAATGGTTGCTTAGAAATTGAATTTGAAACAGATACCGCTGCTAGAAATAAACTTTGGGATGCTCGTCATAACTTAGCGTATGCTTTTATCCATGGCTATAAAGGAAAAAAATTAATGAGTACAGATGTCTGCGTTTCTATCACAGATTTAGCGGATGCAGTACTTTTTGCTCGAGCAGAGTTAGAAAAAGTGGGGTTACCAGGTGGAGTTGTTGGCCATGTTGGCGATGGAAATTTCCATGCATTAGTGATGATGGATATGAATGATACAAAAGAAATCGAAAAAGCAAAACAATTTAATCAATCTTTAGTACATTTCGCAATTGAACGCGGTGGTACATGTACAGGTGAACATGGCGTTGGAATTGGTAAAATGCAATATCAAGCCAAGGAACACGGCGCGGCTCTTGATGTAATGAAAGCAATTAAACTAGCACTAGACCCAAAGAATATTATGAATCCTGGGAAACTTATCGACATAGCAAAATAATATTTTTTGAAATTAGAAATTCAAAAACACCTTTCTATTAGATTATCCTCTAATGGAAAGGTGTTTTTGTTTGGTTGATTTTCTGCTGAATCTATATTTTTTGTACTCATGATGCTGAAGTAGAAGTAGATTTTCTTCCTAAATAAGCTTCGACTATACGATGGTCTTCCAACAGATTAGAAGCTTTACCTTCAATAATAATTTTCCCCGTTTCCATAACATAACCATAATCAGCTATTTTCAATGCTTGCTTCGCATTTTGTTCAACAAGAAGAACGGTTGTGCCAGCATCTTTTATTTCTTTAATAATTTTAAAGATTTCAGCTACGATTAATGGCGCAAGTCCCATTGAGGGCTCATCTAATAATAATAGTTTTGGCTTTGACAGCAAGGCACGAGCAATGGCTAGCATTTGTTGTTGACCACCAGAAAGAGTTCCAGCTAGTTGTGACTTACGTTCACGTAAAATGGGGAAACGATCCATTACTTCTTCAATTTCTCGTTCAACATTTTTATCCTTTCGATGGTAAGCACCCATATCCAAGTTTTCCATAACCGTCATACTAGATAAAATGGCACGTCCTTCTGGAACTATAGCAATTCCTTTTCGAAGTAATTGATCAGGGCGGAATCCAGTCACATTTTCTCCTAAAAATTCAACAGAACCCTTTTTAGGCTTAAGTAGCCCTACAATTGTTTTCATTGTAGTCGACTTTCCTGCTCCATTTGCACCTAGAAGCGTAACAATTTTCCCTTCTTCTACATCTAAACTTATCCCCTTCAATGCTTGAATTTGCCCATAAAAAGTTTCAACATTTGATACTTTAAGCAATGTCATCTTCCTCCTCTTTCCCAAGGTAGGCTTCAATAACCGCTTCATTATTTTGAATTTCTAGAGGTGTACCTTCCGCTAATTTTTTCCCAAAATTCAATACTGTGATTCTGTCACATATCTTCATGATTAACGGCATATCATGTTCAATTATGAGTACTGTAATTCCTCTTGCCTGTACCTTTTTAATCAAATCAAATAAACTATCCGTTTCCTTTTCATTCATCCCTGCTGCAGGTTCATCTAATAACAATAATTTAGGATCACTTGCTAGTGCACGAGCAATTTCCAATCGTCTTTGCTGACCATAGGCTAAGTTTTCAGACAATACATCCTTAAATTCTATCAATCCTACTAACTCCAATAATTCTTCAGCCTTTTGCTTTAGTTCTTGCTCCTCTTTACGTTGCAGTTTTGTACGTAATACACCTCTTATGACCCCTGATTGAGTTCGACAATGCCCTCCAACCATTACATTTTCTATAGCTGACATCTGAGTGAAAAGTCGTATATTTTGATACGTACGACAAATACCCTTTTCTGTTATTTTATATGGTTTTATAGCCGTGATATTTTCACCATTTAAAATAATCTCTCCAGAGGTAGGTGAAAAAATATTTGTAATTAAATTAAACATCGTCGTTTTTCCCGCACCATTTGGACCAATTAAACCGTATATCTCTCCTTCATTGATTGAAAAAGAAACATCCGTCAAAGCGGAAATCCCTCCAAAGTTTTTAGATACATTTTGAATCTTAAGAACCATGAACATCTTCCCCTTTTACTCGTTTCAACTTTTTAAACCAGTTTAAAACATTCAGATCTATAATTCCTTGAGGGCGAATTGCCATTAATAAAACAAGAAGCACCCCATAAATGATATAACGATATTCACTTAGGAATCGTAAAACCTCTGGCATTAACGTTAAGAAAGATGCACCGAATACAGATCCTGCAATCACTTCACTACCACCAAATACGGTAAATATTAATATCTCTACTGCTCGATGATACGCAAAATCAGACGGGGATATATAACCCATTACGTGGGCAAATAACGCTCCTGCAAGTCCTGCAAATACAGCACTTTGTGCAAAAGATAATACTTTATAATAGGTAATGTTAATACCCATTGATTCAGCTGCTTTTTCATCTAATTGAATGGCTGAAAAAGCTCTACCTACACGTGATTTTCTTTGTCGAGCGATAAACCAAATAATCAGAATCGTTATCACTAACAAAATAAGAAACACACATAGTCCTGCAAATTGGCTATTTTGTAAACCTAGAACTGTCGGATTAAATCCTTTATCTCTTGCAAAGTACAAAATACTTCTACTAATTTGTGGAATATTCGAAATACCAACTGCTCCATTTGTTAGGGATTCCCAGTTTACAAAAATAACTCGAATTACTTCACCTAATCCAAGTGTTGCAATTGCAAGATAAACACCTGATAATCGAAGCGCTGGGATTCCTATTAAAATACCAAGAATTCCTGCTACTGCTGCTCCAACCAATACACCTACTATTATAGGTAATTCGAAATGAATCGTTACCAACGCTGATGTATATGCACCAATCCCCATAAAGCCCGCACTTCCTAAGGATAATTGGCCTGAAGAAAGCGTGATATACACACTAATTGCCAAAATGATATTAATAAGAACAAAAGAAGCTATTTGTAATTGATATGGATTTAAAATTTCAGCTAACATATGATTACCTTCCTTCTGTAGATGTCTTTGAACCAAAAAGACCTTGTGGTTTTAATAGAAGAATAAAAATAATCATAATAAAAGCTATTGCGTCTCGATAACCTGAATCTCCATAAGCAACAAGGACAGTTTCTGACAATCCAAGAATTAAACCGCCAGCCATGGCCCCTTTCACATTTCCCATACCACCTAAAATAATGATGGCTAATCCCTTCAATCCAATAGATAATCCCATTTGAGGATTGACAGAGTTAAATGCCATTCCTACTAAAACTCCAGCTATACCACCCATTGCCGATGCAATAATAACTGTCATCGTAATCGTACGTTTCGTATTGACACCTAGTATACTTGCTGTCTCTAAGTTTTCAGCTGTAGCACGCAATGCTTTTCCGGCTTTTGTTTTAGAAAGCCAGAAAGAAAGTCCCATCATTAAGACAATGGAAATAACAAAGATGACAATTTGAACTGCATAAATCGTAACGGAACCAATATGAATACTAAGTTCCGCAAAAGGTGTACGGAATGGTTTGTTTCCAGCACCAAATAAATGATGTGACATATTTTCTAGAAACATAGATACACCAATGGTACTAATTAAAGGAGCTAGATGTGAAACCCCTTTTTTCCCTCGTAGTGGGCGCAAAGAAATACTCTCCAATAAATAGCCCAATATTGCTGTCACGATAATTGCAGCTAAAAACCCTAACCATAACGGCCAACCTAAAACACCTGTAGTCATAACACCTACATAAGCACCTACCATAAAGATTTCACCATGTGCCATATTGATAATGCCCAATACGCCAAATACAAGGGTAAAACCGAGTGCTACAATTGCGTATATACTCCCTAACGTAATCCCATTAATTAATTGCTCAAGTAGCAAAATAAATCACCCTCTAACTCAATTTTGTGTGACCGAGTATGAATAAAAAAGAGTAAAATATGATTCTTAATCTTTTTTATTCATTTCAATACGGCAAGCTTTGACTGTAATCCAGTCAAAGCTTGTAAATAAATTAATTGAATTCAGCAAATTTTCCGTCTTTTATTTCGACAACTTTAGGTACCATTACTACGTCACCCTCTTTGTCAAATGAGAACTTACCTAGAATGCCTTCAAAATCTTTTGTCTCTGCTAATGCTTTATGGAATGCTTCACGATCTGCTTTTCCAGCTCTTTTCAATGCATCTGAGTAGATATATAAAGCATCATACGCTTGTGCAGCGAATTGATCTGGTAACTTACCGTATGCTTCCTTGTATTTGTTATTAAAATCAACAACTTTTTGTTCTGTTGAATCACCAAACCACGGTGTAGCCACAACTAAACCATTTGCAGCATCTCCTGCAATTTTAATAACCTCTGGAGAGTTAAATCCGTTACCACCAACGAATGGTACATCAATACCCATTTTACGGGCTTGGTCCATAATAACAGCACCTTCATTATATAAAGCTGAAGCTAAAATAAAATCAGGTTTTTTACTTTTAATTTTCGTTAACTGTGCATTGTAGTCACTTTGGCCTTTTTGGAAGGTTTCAGTTGTTACGATTTCTAAGCCCATCTTTTCTGCTTCTTTTTTCATCGTATCATAACCGGATTTAGTAAACACATCATCATTTCCATAAATGATCGCTACTTTTTTAGCACTAGTTTTAGATACTACTTTTTCCATAGCTGCAGGGATTGCTAATGCTTCTGGAATTGAATTTCTAAATACATAATCCCCAATTTGAGGAATACCTTCTGCTGTTGTAGATGTCCCCATAATTGAAATTCCTTCTAAATCCGCTTCAGGAGCTACTACTTTAAATTCCGTACTTAAAGTCGGTCCCAAAAGAGCAACGATGTCATTATCACTCATTAATTTTTGTCCTGCTGATAAAGCTTGTTCTTGCTTACCTGCAGAATCTTCGGTAACAAGCTCGATGTTAACATCACCTTGAGCATTGATCTCTTTTTGAGCTAATTTAAATCCATTTGTAATTGCTTCACCATAAGCTGCACCTGCGCCCGTCATGTAAGCAATTACGCCAAATTTTGCGTTAATTTTACCATTAGATTTTTCACCACTTGAATTTTCATTACTACTTGATTTTGCTCCGCATCCTGCTAGTACAATCAACATCAATGCTGAAACGAATACTAGGATTTTTCTTGTCATCTTCTTCATATGTCCCCTCCTAAGGTTTAGTATTAATGTAAATACTATTCTATTAAATTACATTTACAGGAATATGTAAATAGAAATATCTCAATTATTAGTATTTTCTGATATTAATTTTTATTTATTTTTACTAGTAATTATTAATAGCACATAAAAAAAACAGGGCTGTCCACTATACGGTCAGCCCATCTATGTTGAAATATTTATAGTAATTATTATTCACCTAAAATAGAAGCAAGTACTGCCTTTTGTGCATGTAGACGATTTTCTGCTTGTTCGAAAATAAAAGAGTTTGGCCCATCAATAACAGATGTAGCCACTTCTTCTTCACGATGAGCTGGTAAGCAGTGAAGGAACATATAATCTGGTTTCGCATGTAATACAAGGGAATCATTGATTTGATAACCTTTGAAATCTTGTAGACGTTTTGCTGTCTCCTCTTCTTGCCCCATAGATGTCCAAACATCTGCGTAAATAACATCTGCATCTTTTGCTGCTTCAACAGGATCATAAGTATGTGCAACTGTACTTCCATTTTCTAATGCAATTTCAGCTGCTTTTTTCATAATCTCGATATCTGGTTCATAGTTTTTCGGTGTTGCAACAACAACATCAATTCCAACATGAGCACAAGCAACAACAAGTGAATGTGCAACATTATTACCGTCACCGATATAGGCGAGTTTTAATCCTTTTAGTTCTCCTTTTTCTTCAGCAATAGTTTCTAAATCAGCTAAAGCTTGGCATGGATGAGCTAGATCTGTTAAACCATTAATAACAGGGATTGAAGAATGTTCTGCAAGTTCTTTTACCATTTCATGTGAGTTAGCACGAATCATAATTCCATCTAAGTAGCCTGATAATACGTGACCTGTATCCTGAATAGATTCGCCACGGCCAATTTGTAAATCGCGTGCATTCATATACATCCCTTTACCACCTAGTTGATTCATCCCAACTTCAAACGAAATACGTGTACGAGTTGAATGTTTTTCGAAAATCATTCCTAGTGTTTTGCCTTCTAATAACGGTGGACAATTTCCTTCTTTTGTAATCACTTTTAACTTCATCGCAAGATCAAGTAATCCTTTAACTTCCTCACTTGTGTAATCTACAAGTGCAAGTAAATCTTTATTTTTTAAAGATGTTACCAATTTAAGTTGAACAAGTTCTAATAATTTCATTAAAATCGCTCCTTCATTTCTTTATGATAATGACCATTATACATATGTATAAATATTAAATCAATTGTATTTTTATGTTTTTTCAAAAAAATTAAAATCCTCCACTAAACATAGCAAAGGATTCTAATTAAAAGATATCTCACCTATTTTCACAGTCATCTCAAATGAAGGTTTCTGTATATGAATGAATATATATAAGATTTAAAAATACCTCCTAACAATTTCGTTAGAAGGTAGTTAATAGCTAAGTTTTATGAATTTATAGAAATGGCAAAAGTGAATTGGTCTTTTACTCGTTCTTTCCACTTCTAATTATTTCTATTCACTTTTATTCAAACATAATCTTTTTGACTGTTTCGCGATCCAGTTTTTTAATGACTTCAATTACTAATTTTACTGTATTTTCAAAGTCATCACGATGTAAGATTCCTGCATGTGAGTGAATATAACGTGTTGCAATACCAATGGATAATGCGGGTACACCATTTGCTGTTAAATGGATGGACCCTGCATCTGTACCGCCTCCTGGAATTGCTTCATATTGATAAGGAATTCCTTTTTCTTCTGCAGTATCTACAACAAGATCACGTAACCCTTTATGAGCAACCATTGAAGCATCATAAATAATAATTTGTGGGCCAGCACCCATTTTACTATTTGACTCTTTTGAAGTAATTCCAGGAGTATCTCCTGCAATACCTACATCAACTGCAAAGCCGATATCAGGATTAATCTTATGAGTAGCCGTTTTAGAGCCTCGAAGCCCTACTTCTTCTTGAACTACTCCACAGCCATAAACAATATTAGGATGTTTTTCGTTTTTTAATCCTTTTAATACTTCGATAGCAATAGCACAGCCGATACGATTATCCCAAGCTTTTGCTAGCAAGTGTTTTTCGTTTTTCATCACTGTAAATTCAAAATATGGTGTAACCATATCACCAGGTTTTACACCCCAGCTTTTTACTTCTTCTTTAGAAGTTGCACCAATATCGATAAACATATCTTTAATATCATATGGTTGTTTACGTGCTGACGCAGATAAAATATGAGGTGGTTTGGAACCAATGACCCCAACAATTGTTTCACCTGTACGTGTTATGACTTGCACTCGTTGAGCAAGCATAACTTGAGACCACCAGCCACCAACTGTTTGGAATTTTAAAAAGCCTTTATCATCAATTTGAGTAACCATAAAGCCTACTTCATCTAAGTGGCCAGCTACCATGATTTTCGGACCATTTGGATCGCCTACTTTTTCTGCAATGACAGAACCTAAATTGTCATTTTCTACTTTGTCCGCAAATGGTGTAATATATTTTGTCATAATGTCGCGAGATTCTTTTTCGTTGCCAGCAATTGCACGTGCATCGGTTAATTCCTTTAACATTGTTAATGTTTCATTGTATTGAACCATTATTTCGCCCCCCTAAATAATTAGTACTCGTTCATTATAATCCCAATTGTGGATAAATTCAAAATAATATTTAGAATTTTCCGGATGATCCAAATCCTTGTTCTGAGCGTGTTGATTCGGAAACTTCTGCGACTTGTTCTACTTGCACTTGAAGAACAGGTGCTATAACCATTTGTGCAATTCTCATATGCTTTTCTACTACGAAATCCTCTTTACCATGATTAATTAATATGATTTTGATTTCTCCACGATAACCTTCATCGACAGTTCCAGGACTATTTAGTACTGTGACAGAATGTTTTAGAGCGAGACCACTTCTCGGACGAACTTGAGCTTCTGTACCTTTAGGTAGTTCAATGATGATACCTGTAGGAATTAATGCTGATTCTCCTGCTTTGATTACTTGTTCTTCTACTGCATATAAATCTAACCCTGCATCTCCTGGATTAGCACGAAATGGCATTTTCGCATCTTCATGAATTAATCGTACTTTTAATGTGTAGTCCATCGTTTTACCTACCTTTTTTCTAATAAAAGATTTATCCTTATCCATCGTATCGGAAAAGATAGCAGTTGAAAAGAAATAATGTCAAGATGAAGGTTTCTTGATCTAATTGCTTGTTATATCAAAAAGTAAATCACAATAATTGCTTCAAGAATCGCTAATATTGTGAATCCACATACAAAATTTAAGTGACGTGTTTTATGATGAAATATTATCATTCCTAGCCAAGTACCTGCCGCTCCTCCCATACATGCGATCAGCCACAATCTTTTTTCCGGAATACGCCATCGATTATTCATAGCTTTCCATTTATCAACACCCATAACAATAAATCCAACGATAAACATAATCATCAAATAACTATTTAATAGAATAGATAAATCAGTATACATAGCATCCTCCCAAGTAAACTAGATAGATTTATATAAAAAAGCATATAGAGAAATGATTCTCTATATGCAAAAGTTGTAAATAAATTAAATTATATTTTATAAATCTTATCTCGCTGCTACATAAGATTTGTTTGCTGTAATATAGTTACCATTTGATAATTTTAATCTTGGAGTACCAGCAGATGTAAATGAAATGGATTTAACTGCTAATTTTGTACCTTTTGCCAGAGATTTTCCTCTTGTTGCTGACGTAAAGCTTGTACTGTTATATTGGTAAACGTTTTTCGTTAGTTGAACTGTACCAGGATTCACATAAATATAATTAGCAATCGATGGAGTCACAGCTCTTACATAGTCTTTACTTGCTGTGATGTATGAACCTGACAGCGTTTTTAAACGAGGTGTACCACCTGAAGAATAGGCAAGATCTTTAATGCTCAATACTGTATTTTTCTTAACACCAACTAGTCTCTTATCTAAATTTGCATTGTTATAAGCATATAAATCTGATTTTACTAGAATTTTGCTTGGTGTTTTTGTGTAGTATTGATCAATATTAGATGTAACTTTTACAACATAGTCTCGATTTGCAGTTAAATACATGCCATTTGTCAATTTTAGTCTTGGTGTACCAGCAGATGTTTTTTCAATACCTGCTACATCGATTAAAGTATTTTTTGGAATGGCTTTTCCTTTTGTTGCAGTTGTAAAATTTTTAGATGAATATTGATTCAATTGAACTTTGGTTGCAATTTTACCTGGGTTTGTTGTGTAATATCTTGGTCTACTTGCAGTTGTAATATCGCTTTTACCTGTAAGATAGCTCAAACTTACATTAGGATTTAGACGGTTTAAGTCAACATATGTACTAATTCCTGCTACTCTTCCTTGGTCAGTATACTGCCATAAATCATAGGGATGTGATGGAGGAACTGTACCATTGTTGTATCGTGGAATCCAAACAAAATCGAATTTAGATGTATCTAAGTTAAATTCATCATATAAATGGTTAGCAATGTAAAGCCCAATTTTCTTATCTGTTTTTGTACGTAATTGCTGAACATATGCATTAATGATTGTGCGCATGCTTTCGCCTGATTTACTCGTATTTTGTTCTACATCAAGTACGTAGAAATCCGCATCTTTACTAGCACGATTATAAAAATTATTTGCTTCTGCTTTTGCATCACTTGAGGATTCTGCCAAACTATATGAATATACACCGAATGGTACCCCATATTGCTTAGCACCAGCTTCATAAACCTTATGCTTTGGATCCTCAAACGTACTACCATATTGTGTTCGGATTATGACTAGATCTAGAGCTTTACTAGCTTGGCTCCAATTAATATCCTTTTGATAATACGAAATATCAGCAATAACAGGCTCTGATGAAGCTGTTTTCAAAAGATTTTTTGTAATAGGTGCTGTTTCCCATTTGGTTGTATGATCTGGATTTGCAGGTGCAAGTTCTTCTGCAGATGCGGTATGTACAGTGACTAAACATGCAATTATCATGCAAAGCATCACTGCTAAGTTCCTTATAGCTTTCACTTTTCTCTTCTCCTTCTATGTATTCTAACAAATTCTTAGATAAATCTGTGTTAACTAAAGAATACCAAAAATTGATGTCATAATATAAAACAACTTGTCTTCAAATAGATTACAGAAGTTACATTTATCTTACAATTACTTATCATTTTTAGTATTTTTTTTAGAAATTTAAAATAAAAACGTAGATTCTAGATGTGGAATCTACGTTTTATCATTTAGTATGCTATTAAACAACTTCTATTTGCAGTAATGTATAAACCATTTGTCAGTTGAAGTCGTGGAATACCTGATGTTGTAAAACGAATACCTTTAATACTTACTACCTTATCTTTTTTTAGTTCAGATCTCTTGGTAGTATCTGTAAAGTCAATACTGCTATATTGATTAACATTTTTCTTTAATTTCACATAGCTGGGCTTTGTAATTACATAGTCTTTAAATTTTGATGTCAATGGACTGACGTATGATTTATTTGCCGTAATATAACTACCAGATACCGTTTTAAATCTTGGGATACCTGTAGTTGTATATTCAATATCTTTAATGGTTAAAATAGTATTCTTTTTAACATTAAAATTTTTAGTTGAATTAGTAAAGTTTGTAGAAGAATATGCACCTGAATCTTTGTTTAAAATCACATAAGGTGGTTTTTTAGTATAATATGAATCAATATTTGCTGATACTTTTATCGCTACTTTTTTATTTGCTGTGATAAATTGACCATTCGTTAATTTTAAGGCCTTCTTACCTTGTGTGCTATTCACAAGTGCAGTTGTTTCAAGAACTTGTCCTTTTTTTAAGGATGCAGTTTTTTTAGAGGTGTCTAAGCTACTATTACTATATTGAGCGGTATCCTCATTTAAAACGATTTGCTTAGGGTTTGTTGTATAGTAATTTACATGTACACTTGCTGGTTCAGAATCTCCATCATCCGTTTCTTCTGACTCTCCATTATTATCTTCCGTATTATTTAAAAATTCTACTAATGTAAGATTTGGATTTAATCGATTTAAATCGACATTTGCATTAATTCCATCGATTCTTCCCTTGTCCGTATATTGCCACAAATCATAGGCATAGTCTGGTTTCGATGTACTATAACGAGGAATCCATACAAAATCAGCTTTTGATGTATCTAGATTAAAGTTTTTGTACAAATGATGTGCAACATAAATCCCAATTTTCTTATCTGTTTTTTTACGTAGTTGTTCAATATATGCGTTTGTAATTGTACGCATACTTTCACCTGATAGACTTGTATTTTGTTCCACATCAATTACATAAAATTGAGCATCTTTATCTGCTCGATTGTAAAAATCATTTGCTTCTACCCTTGCATCAGCAGATGAAACTGCCAAATTATAAGCATATACTCCAAATGGTACGCCATATTTTTTTGCGCCCGCTTCATTTTTCTTATGATATGTATCTTCATCCGTACTACCATGTTGTGTACGAATTATTGCTAAATCCAATTTTTTACTTGCTCTCGCCCAATCGATATTACCTTGCCATTTTGAAATGTCCGCAATGATAGGTTCTGATTCCATTAAGCGTAATTTATTGCTAGAAGTATCAACTACTTTAGGTGTTGTTTCCCATTTAGTTGTACTATCAGGATTCGCAGGACCTAACTCTTCAGCATGCGCACGATTCATACTAACTGTACATACAATCATGGCAATAAATATTGCGATAAATACTTTTATATTCTTCATCGGTACTAATCTCCTTTACAAACAATGTATCTATGTACCTAACTCCACACTAATAGAATAACAAATTTTTACTAGGTATAAAGATTCATATGTGAGGAAATTAACATATTTTTTTATTTAATATTGGTTATGTTACAAAAAATTGAATTTTTTAATGAACCAATTGACGACTTAAATTGTCTGTTTCGTGGATACAATCCATTTTTTCGTGGATTGGGACACTTATCTCGTGTATATAACATGATTTTCCGTGGATTGAGAGCTGATTTTCGTGGATTGAATCGATTCTTCCGTGGATCGTTACGAAATTTGATTTAACTCAATATAGTTAACTAAAAAAAGTAGCCAGATACTTCTCTGGCTACTTTTTTACTCTTTATTTTTTTTGCTATTTTTGAGTTGCTCTTATGCGTTAACGTTTACTTTTAATTGCATTGCTGGTCCAAAGAATTCGAAGTGAATTTGAGATTCTTTGAAACCAATTGCATATAAGTGGTTGATGATTGCTTCCATGAATACGGATGGTCCACACACATATACATCATTTTCAAGACTAACGTTTTCTTCTAAGAATTCTTTTGTAATATAACCAACTTCATCAGTATTTAGTGCAATGTAGCTTGCGTTTGGCATTTTTTCTATGTTAGCAGAAATTTCATTGTCAAAGACATGTAATTTTGCTGTACGTGCGCTGTGAATAAGTGTTGCTGATCTGTTTGCATCAAGTGCAGCTAATGTGTCGAACATACTCATAAGTGGAGTAATACCAACGCCACCTGCGATGAATGTTACCGGCGCTTTAGAAGCAAGGTCTAATTGGAAGTCCCCTGCTGGAGCACTAACTTGGATACGATCGCCAACTTTTGATTGGTTGTGTAGGTAAACAGATACTTTACCTTGTGGATCGTTTAAATCTTCGCGTTTTACAGAAATACGGAATGCTTCTTTGTTTGCAGCTCTAGATAAGCTATATTGACGGTTAAGTGTGAATTCTTCGCCCGGAATTTGAAGTTGAACTGTAATATATTGACCTGCTTTATATTCAGGTAATACTTGGCCATCAACTGGTTTTAGATAGAATGATATAATTTCTTCATTTTCTACTACTTTATTAGCGATTTCAAATTCTTTGAAGAATCTCCAGCCACCTTCTTGTTTTTCAGCTTCTTGATACATTGCTTCCTCAGTTGATATAAATGCATCAGCGATTACACCATATGCATCAGCCCATGCATTGATAATTTCATCAGTTGCTGCATCACCAAGAACCTCTTTGATTGCACCTAGTAAGAACTCTCCAACGATTGGATAATGTTCTGGTTTAATACCTAAACTACGGTGTTTTTGTGCAATTTGTTGAACAACTGGCATAATTGCTCCTAGATTTTCAATGTGAACTGCTGCTGCATAAACTGTATTCGCTAAAGCTGTTTGTTGACGGCCCTTTGCTTGGTTCGCATGGTTAAAGATATTCAATAATTCAGGATGTGCGGCAAACATATTTTTATAAAAAGTTTTAGTAATAGCTGTTCCGTGTACTTCTAATACTGGTGCAGTAGATTTTACAATATCCATAGTTTGTTGTGATAACATGATCAACACTCCTTTTCTTTTAACAACTAAAAGATACACCCGTTCTTCACTTAAAGCAATATCAAAAATACATCTTTAACAAAAAAGACATATTTAAAATACATCTTTGACGAAAAAGACATATTTAAAAAGCATCTTTTAAAAACAACTTGATTTTTACTTTACATGGTATAATAGATACAGAAATGGTGGTGTTTTGGATGCGATTAACTTTATATACCGATTATTCTTTACGTGTCCTGCTCTATCTAGGTGCCATGGAACCCGAAAAGCTAGCAACGATTAAAGAAATATCGGATGCATATGGAATTTCAAAGAATCATTTGATGAAAGTAACACATGAGCTTGGTAAGCTTGGATATATTGAAACCATTCGTGGTCGTGGTGGTGGTATTCATCTTGCAATGAAGCCAGAGGATATTGTCATTGGTAAGGTTATTCGAAAAACTGAAGAAGACTTCTACTTGGTAGATTGTTTTAACCCTGAATCTGTCGGATGTGTCATCTCGCCTGTATGTAATTTGAAAGGTGCACTCAATAAGGCACTCCATGCGTATATAGCAGTTTTAGATGAATATCGACTAAGTGATTTTCTCCATTCAAAAGAGGAAATTGCTGCATTACTATTTAAAGATTAGTAAATGCACAGTTAGAAAAACCTTTCGTTCTGAAATAGAGCAGCGAAAGGTTTTTCTTTTGTGTTTATTTAATAGTATTTATTTTTTCATTGCTTCTGTAATCATGAAAAAAGCCTATGAATGTATACATTCATAGGCTTGAAATATGCTAATAGCAATAAATTATTTAGCTACTGCTTTTTTAGCAGCGTCTGCTAATTGAGCGAATGCAGCTGCATCGTTAACTGCAAGGTCAGCTAACATTTTACGGTTAACTTCGATTTCAGCAACTTTTAAACCGTGCATTAAACGGCTGTAAGAAAGACCGTTGATGCGAGCAGCAGCGTTGATACGAGTGATCCATAATTTACGGAAATCACGTTTCTTTTGACGACGGTCACGATATGCATATTGACCTGATTTCATTACTGCTTGGTTAGCAACTTTATATAATGTGTGTTTAGAGCCAAAGTAACCTTTAGCTAATTTTAAAACTTTTTTACGACGTGCGCGTGATACAGTACCGCCTTTTACGCGTGGCATACTAATTACCTCCTGCTATTCAATTACATGAATATATTGTTATTTTAGAATTATTTAATGTTCGCAAGTAAAGATTTGATGCGTTTGAAGTCACCTGAAGAAACGATGTTTGCTTTACGTAAGTGACGTTTTGCTTTTGTAGATTTGTTTGCGAATAAGTGGCTACCGAAAGCACGGTCATATTTTAATTTACCAGTACCCGTTTTTTTGAAACGTTTAGCTGCGCCACGGTGAGTTTTCATTTTTGGCATTTCGAATTCCTCCTAAACTGTTCGACTAAAACTTAATTTTTTTCGTTCTTAGGTTGTAGTACTAAGAACATGCTTCTGCCTTCCATTTTCGGTTTTTGTTCAACCGTTGCAACTTCAGCACAAGCTTCTGCAAAGCGATCTAATACTTTTTGGCCGATTTCTTTGTGCGTAATTGCACGACCTTTAAAACGAATAGATGCTTTAACTTTGTCTCCTTTTTCAAGGAACTTAATCCCGTTACGCAATTTTGTTTGGAAATCGTGTTCGTCGATAGTAGGACTTAATCTTACTTCTTTCATTACGATAACTTTTTGATTTTTGCGTACTTCGCGATCTTTCTTTTGTTGCTCGAATTTGAATTTACCATAGTCCATGATACGAGCGACCGGTGGCTTGGCCTGAGGAGCCACAAGGACAAGATCCAAATTTGCACGTTCTGCAATAGTTAAGGCTTCATTGCGTGATTTTACTCCAAGTTGATCACCGTTATGATCGATTAGACGAAGTTCACGAGCGCGAATGCCTTCGTTTACATACATGTCTTTGCTAATAACAATCCACCTCCAAGTAGTGTCGCGAATACATGGTTTGGGCTAGTTGCCCGATGATCGGTACGGTTATTTCGATGTCCACAAAAAAAGGGCGGACATAGTCGAAATGTCCGCCCGCAAGATATATGTACACGCGAAAATGCGTGATCCGTTCTATCATGTAACCTGTCAACACTAATTTCTCAGATCGATCAGGTGAGAAGCGGGCAGCCTCTTCTTCAACCACAAACTTGTATTCATTAACCTTTATTACTTTATCATGTGATATAGTCGTTGTCAACGATTATTATAATTTTTTTATATATTGAATCGATTTAAATCTGTATTTTCATGAAGTGGAATCAGCTTCGCTTTCCTCTGGCGAACCGACGAGCCTCTTCGCTAGCTTCGTCGCAGAGAAAATCTCGCTGTGGGGTCTCTCTGGCTCGCTTTCCCGCAGGAAAAGATTGCTCCTACGATACTCGTCGCAGAAAATTCTTCTTGCTCCTGGAGCAAAAAGAATTTTCGCTGATTCCACTTCTACAATGTTACTAATACAAAATTTTCATTAAAAAATTTCATCTATGTGCCTACTATGCTGCGGGTTCTCATTTGGTTCATTTTCCTGCAGGTGTCTATGCTAATTCTATTTCTACAAGATAAGAGTACTAAAATTTCATTAAAAATAGTCATAAAAAACACATCCTTACTATAGTAGTAAGGATGTGCAAATTCATATATAATAATCAGATTAAAATTCTTTACAAGTTTTTTAACCTTTATGAGCTACGTCTTCTTGGATTGCTTTTAAAAATTCGTCAAATGGTATTGTTTCAGAATCTTTTGAGCCATAACGACGAACGTTTACGCTACCATCTTCTAATTCTTTATCTCCTAGTACAAGCATGTAAGGGATTTTCTTCATTTGTGCTTCACGAATCTTATAACCAAGTTTTTCTTCACGGTAATCCATTTCTACACGGAAGCCTGCAGATTGTAGTTTTTCTTCTACTTGTTTAGCGTAGTCGAAATGAACATCATTAGATACAGGAATCACTTGTACTTGAACAGGTGCTAACCAAGTTGGGAATGCACCTTTGTATTCTTCAATTAAGAAGGCTACAAAACGTTCCATAGTTGATACTACTCCGCGGTGGATAACAACTGGACGGTGTTGTTTACCATCTTCACCAATGTAGTTTAAGTCAAAGCGTTCTGGTAACAAGAAATCAAGTTGAACTGTAGATAAAGTTTCTTGTTTACCGATTGCAGTTTTTACTTGTACATCAAGTTTTGGACCATAGAATGCTGCTTCGCCTTCAGCTTCGTAGTAATCTAAGCCAAGCTCATCCATAGCTTCTTTTAACATGCTTTGTGCTTTTTCCCACATCTCATCATCATCGAAGTATTTTTCAGTATCTTGTGGGTCACGGTATGAAAGTCTGAATTCGTAATCGTTTAGTTCGAAATCTTTATAAACAGATAAGACTAATTCAACTACTTTTTTGAATTCTTCTTTGATTTGGTCTGGGCGTACGAAAAGGTGAGCGTCATTTAAAGTCATACCTCGAACACGTTGTAAACCAGAAACAGCGCCACTCATTTCATAACGGTGCATTGTACCAAGTTCTGCCACACGGAAAGGTAGATCACGGTATGAACGCATTCCTGATTTATAAACCATCATGTGGTGAGGGCAGTTCATTGGACGAAGCACTAGTGTTTCATTGTCCATTTCCATTGGTGGGAACATATCTTCTTGGTAGTGATCCCAGTGACCTGATGTTACATAAAGTTCTTTAGATCCTAGTACTGGAGTGTAAACATGTTTGTAGCCTAGAGATACTTCTTTATCTACAATGTATCGTTCAATTGAACGGCGGATTGTAGCACCGTTTGGTAACCATAGTGGTAAACCTTGACCTACTAATTTGTTTGTAGTGAACAGTTCAAGTTCTTTACCAATTTTACGGTGGTCACGTTCTTTTGCTTCTTCAAGCATTTCAAGATGAGCTTTTAAATCTTTTTTATCAAAGAAAGCTGTACCGTAAATACGTTGAAGCATTTTGTTGTCAGAGTTACCTCTCCAATACGCGCCAGCAATTGATAATAATTTAAATTCTTTAATTTTACCTGTAGAAGGTACGTGTACCCCACGGCATAAGTCGAAGAAATCACCTTGTTCGTAGATTGAAACTTGTTCATCTTCTGGAATTGCTTCAAGTAGTTCTAGTTTATATTCATCGTCAATTTTCTCGAAGCGTTTTTTAGCTTCTGCACGAGAAACATCATGACGTACGATTTCGATATTTTCTGCAACGATTTTTTTCATTTCTTTTTCGATTCGTGGAAAATCGTCAGAAGTGATTGGTTCTGGAGAATCGATATCGTAGTAGAAACCACCTTCAATTACAGGACCAACACCAAGTTTTACACCAGGGAATACACGTTTAACAGCTTGAGCTAAAAGGTGAGCAGTTGAGTGACGCAATACTTCAAGTGCTTCATCATCAGTTGGTGTAATAATAGCAATTGTACCGTCTGCTTCAAGTGGAGTTTTAGTATCAACTAAAACACCATTGAATTTACCAACGATTGCTTTTTTGCGAAGTCCTGGGCTAATAGATAGCGCAACTGCATCAGTTGTAATACCTTTTTCAAATTCTTTTACTGAGCCGTCAGGAAATGTTAATTTAATCATGTCTGCCATAATAATCTCTCCTTTTTTTATATTCAAGAGCTCTGGGCCACAAGTTGGAGGCACACAGGATGTGAGTCAAATAGTCGTTGCCACAGGACGCGACGCACTTAGACTATCAACCTTAAGACAAGATCCCTCAGCACTTAAAAAAGAGCACAAAAAAAATCCCGTCCGCAAAGGGACGAGATTGTACTCGTGGTTCCACCCTTCTTCCTTCTATGCAAGCTAAAGTTAGCCTTGCGTAGATGAAGCTCCAGATCGGCTAACGGGCCGCTACCGTCGACAATTACTCACATTTCACTGTCGCTGCTCCAAGGCGGTAAATTTCATGCCGTTACTAAGAAGCTTTCAGCCATGGCTTCTCTCTCTTTGAGTCGTGCAAAAAAATTATTGTCCTTTTCCAAGCATTTCATATTTAGATTATGGTTGAAATTATATACTGAATTGTTTTAAAAATCAAGCATCAATTTAAGGCTTAATCAGCTTGATAAAGTCTTCTATTTTCACCAATCATTTCAAAATCAGTCGTTAAAGCCTTAATACGTTCCATAATTCTTGCTGCTTTTATCACGTCTACCTCACCTTTTTGAGTTGTAGCGAAATGATTTTCAAGCTGTTCGTAATTAAAATTAGATGTGATGAAGATAGGTAAACCTTCATTCATGCGATATTGCAAAATAGTCCCAATTATTTCATCTCTTGTCCATTGAGATAAATTTTCTGCACCTAAGTCATCTAACATTAGAACGGGTGCTTTTTTAACGAATTCAACCTTTTCTTGAAGAGATTGATCTTGAATAGAACTTTTTAATTCGCTTAGAAAATCAGGTACATAGACCATTACTGTTTTAATCTCCATCGTAGCAAGCTCATTTGCTATTGCACCGAGCACATAGGATTTACCTACACCGAAATTACCATAAATGTAGTAACCAGTTTTCGGTAAATTTCCTGTATTTCGTACTTTTTGGATAAATAATTCTGCAAAAGTACGGATTGCTTTTTTGGACTCATTGCTTGTATCTACATCACTAATTTTTGCCTTTAGAACGTCTTTTGGCATATGCATACTAGAAATCATAGAAGCTGCTTTGCGGCGTGCATCTTCCATTCTTTTCGTTTGACAAGGAACATATTCCACATCTATTTGCCCACGAATAATGGCTAATTTCGGAACAAATCCGTTAATAGCTTTAATAGCATTTTTACAAGTAGCGACAGATTCACATTGGCTACAATCATGTTGTTGGTTGACGTACTCATAAAGCTTTCCTAATCCTCGTTCCACCATTTCACGGTTTGCTACTTGATCGTTTTCTGCTAGGAATTTTTGAACCCCTTTATTTTCTAGGATTTCTCTTTGCATTTCATCGTAACGAGCTTGAAACTGTGAATCCATCATTTTTTTTAATTCATTGTTGATTGGTTCCATTATGAATCCACCTCTCCTTCATTCATACCTAGTTTTTTCAATATTTCTTTGCGTTTCTTTTCATAATCTGTTTGTTTTTCTTCTAATGGTTTTTCGTCTTTTTTCTTTTGTTGCTTTAATTTATTTTCATAGTACCAATCTGGCACATTTTGAGGTTTGCCAGTTTGTTTACCTTTTGACGAGTATTGCTTACGATTCTTTTGAATTTGATATTCTCTAGCAAAATTCAGCGCTTGCTCTGCTGTTTGAATATTGTTTTTTTGCCAGTTGGAAGCAATAGCTTGCAGGAATGCACTATTTAAATTGGCATTGCTTAAATAATAAGCATAGTGAATTAAGGCATTCACGACAGGTGTTGGGATATCATACTTTGTAGTAAAATCCTGGACCACTTTGACATCCTTTTCAAATGGCACCTTCCCTTTTATAAGCATTGATAATAAGTCAATTGATTTTACACTATCGAAAATAGGGATTAACTCTTTTTTTAGTTGATCTATATTTGAATAATCCGAATCCAAAAATTGTGGTAGTTGATAAAAAACGCCTGCTCCAGCTTTTAGTATCTTGTATTCTTTTGAATAATCTTTTGTCTCTTTCGTTGCTGCTGTTTTAGAATCAGTTGTGTTATTTTCTTCAAATTCTCTTGCTAACTTCATGGCTTCTCTTGCCGTTTTTACGCCTGTATTACGCCAATGTGATGCAATTGTTTCAATATATTTTCTATTTAATTTCCCATTATTACGTAAAAAGACATAATGAATCAGTACATTAACTACAGGCGTTGTTATGCCATATTGCATCACTAAATCTTCTACTAACTGGCGATCATTAGGAAATGGTTCTTGTCCTCCTGCCACAGCTGTCAATACATCTATTGGAGAAGATGCTTCAAACCAGCGTATCAGTTCTGCTTCCATAGGATCCATATCCTCATCTATTACCGCTGTTTGTGTAAATACTTCTTGCTTTTGCTGCTCTTTTTTGATAACAGATTGCATTTCAGGAGGTTCTTTTGATACTGTCAATTTATAATAATCAGCCGCTTCTTTTTTTAATCTTAAATCACTTAATACCATTTGATCGTCAAGTGCTAATAATACAATTTTCTGCATATCAAATGGTGTCAAATGATAAAGAAAAGCTAATTTTGCAATTGTTGCTTTTGCTTCTGCTGTTAATACAGATGACGGAACTAGTTGCTCAGATAAACCCACTCTTAAGAGATTAAAATCAAAATCCTCATAATGAAAAGGTAATTCTTTTGGCTTTTCTTGTAATCCTGTAAGTTGTATTTCATCAGATGGCAAATTATGCTTAACAGGCTGATAAACATCTGTAAATGTTCTAGATACTTCCTGATAGCCATAATTGGACAATCCCTTTGAAACAAAACGCTGTCTTAAATTACGGTATGCTGATTCCCCTATTTTACTATATAAAAACATCGATAGTAGGGGGTCATCAAAGAAGGTGGCGGCATCAAGAGGCGGCATCACATCATATAAGAAAGAACGCATTTCTTGTTGGTCTTTACGCCATGTTCGTAATAAACCAATTGCCTCAAGTGCTATACGCGATTCGAAAATTTTGCCTATTGGCATATCTAATGCATTCATCAAATGATAATGTGACATCATATTATCATCTATATTTTCCCCTTCAGCCCACAATAAAAAATAGAGACTTATTGGCTCTGCCCCAATTAGAGGTTGATACAGCAAAGTAATCAACTTTCGGTCATAACTAGATAGAGGGAAAGGTACCCGAATGGATAGGCGATCAACAGGTTGCAATTCATTATATAAATTCACCAACTATTCTCCCTCCAAAACTTTAACTTACTGTTCTCTTTCACGTTCTTTGGATTGTTTTTCGATTAACTCTCTTAGCTCATCGATAAATACATTAATATCCTTGAATTGACGATATACAGAAGCAAAACGTACATATGATACTTCATCAATTTTAGAAAGTCGGTCCATAACCATTTCTCCAACCTCTTCTGTTTTTACTTCAGCATTACCAATTCTTCGTAAATCTTGCTCAATATTAAACACTAAATCCTCTAAAACGCTTAATGCAACAGGGCGTTTTTCACATGCACGAATAAGACCACGAAGAACTTTTTCTCGACTAAATTCTTCACGTGAACCATCTTTTTTAACTACAATGAGTGGCATTTCTTCAACTTTTTCAAAAGTCGTAAAACGAAAACTACATGATTCACATTCTCTACGCCTGCGAATTGCTTTGTTATCATCAACAGGTCTACTATCAATGACTTTCGTTCCATTATATTGACAAGCTGGACATTTCATAATTTTTCTCTCCTGATTTCGAAACATATTAGTTTACCTATTATATCAAAAAATAATGATATAAATCGAAAAAAAGAGTAGAAATTCCCCTTTACATCAAAAAACTATATCGAAATTCGTCATATTTCGATTCTTTAGTATAATTTTGTGCATTTTTAGAAAAAAAATCCTTCCAACTGAATCAGTTAGAAGGATTTAGCCAATCGATTATTTATGCATTTACTGTTTCTTTTAATTCAGCTACAACTTTTTTAGTAAGATCTACAACACGTGAAGAGTAACCCCACTCATTGTCATACCAAGCAAGTACTTTTACTTTACGAGAACCAATTGTCATAGTAGTAAGACCATCGATTGTTGCTGATGCAGGATTTGTATTGAAATCACGAGATACAAGTGGTTCCATTGTGAAATCTAAAATACCTTTTAATGGGCCTGCAGAAGCTTTTTTGAATGCTTCATTTACTTCTTCAACTGTTACATCTCGTTGTAAGTCTACAACTAAGTCTACTAATGAAACGTTAGGTGTTGGAACACGTAGCGCCATACCATGTAATTTACCTTGTAATTCAGGTAATACAAGTGTTAATGCTTTCGCTGCACCTGTAGAAGTTGGAATAATAGATTCAGCACATGCACGTGCACGTCTTAAATCTTTATGTGGATTATCGATATTTTTTTGATCGTTTGTATATGAATGAACTGTAGTCATTAAACCGTTGTCAATTCCAAATGTATCATTTAAAACTTTCGCAACTGGTGCAAGACAGTTTGTTGTACAACTTGCATTTGAGATAACGTCATGTTTTGAAAGATCTAATTTATCATCATTAACACCCATTACGATTGTAACATCTTCGTTTTTACCAGGTGCTGTTAAAATAACTTTTTTCGCACCTGCTTCAAGGTGTAATGCTGCTTTACTACGCTCATTAAATTTACCTGTTGCTTCAATAACGATATCGACGCCCATTTCTTTCCAAGGTAAGTTTTGAGGGTTACGATCATTTACAAGCTGAACGCGTTTACCATTTACAACTAAAGCATCTTCTTCTGCTTTTACTTCACCATTAAATCTGCCATGAGTTGTATCATACTTTATCAAATGAGCCAAAGTTTCGGCTGGATAACTTGCATTAATAGCTACAATATTTAAATCATCTTGCAGTATCGCTTGACGGAATACCATACGACCAATTCGGCCAAATCCGTTAATAGCAATTGAGACTGTCATGAATAAAATCCTCCCTGTTACTCCGTTATACTTTGTTTTATTCTCAAAATAGTATAGCACATTTCTCAGAAAGTAAAACATATTCTAAACTATCTTTTAATGTTTATATTTTCAGAATTTTATGTTCTATTATCATATAACGTCCCACAAATCCAGTGTTTTCAATAGTTGAGCGCGTGTTTTTTCTAAGTTTCCGTTATTATAAATGACAGCATCCGCGCCCTCTTCTTTTACAGATAAAGGAAGTTGAGAAGCGATTCTTGCTTCCGCTTCTTCTTCTGATAAGTGATTTCTTTCCATCAATCTTGTTAGTTGTGTATCCTCTGAAACTGAAACAACTAAAATTTTTTCTACAAAATGTTGCAAACGACTCTCAAATAGCAAAGGAATATCCAATACTACATGTTTTTCTCCTTTTTCAAGCCATTCATCCCTTTGTCGCAACATTTCTTTACGAATTGCTGGATGAATAATAGCGTTTAATTCTTTTCTTTTTGCAGGATCATGAAAAATGATTTCTCCTAATTTAGGACGATTCATTTCTCCATTTTTCATTAAAATATCTTCTCCAAATACTTCCACAATTTTACCCAATGTTTCTGTTCCTGGTTTTACAACATCTCTCGCAACGATATCAGCATCGACAATCTTTAGACCTAATTCTTGTAACATTTTTCCAACCGTACTTTTCCCACTTGCGATACTCCCAGTTAAACCTATAATCATCTTGTTCACACACCTTTAATGTTGACATTTCGGACAAAACACTGAGTTCCGCCCTGAAATTACCATTTGCTTTGTATTAGTATGACATATTGGGCACGCTTTCTTACCATACATTTGTAAGCGATCTTGCATTCCGCCTGCTTCTCCATTAATATTACGATAATCAGAAATACTCGAACCACCAGCATTAATACTCTCATGTAATATTGCTGCAATCGTATGAAATAACTCTGATTTTCTTTTGTCACTTATTCGTGAAAGTTTCCTCGCAGGATGGATTTTCATACGGAATAAGGACTCTGTCGCATAAATATTGCCGCAACCTGCAATGACTTGACCATCCATGATTACTTCTTTAACAGGTTTATTCGAATATTTTGGAAGTTTTGATTTAGCAATAAAATACGGCAGTGCTTCTTTCGAAAAGGGTTCTGGCGCTATTTCTAGAAGCGGAGGGTATTCTTCAATCGAATGTAGGAGACGCATTTCCCCAAAGCGACGTATATCCGCATATACAAGAAATTCATCTTCTTCAAAAGTGAATACAATATGAATGTGCTTTTGAAATTTAGCTTCCGTAATTTCGTTTAATGAACGTACATAGAACCATGCACCCGTCATCGCTAGATGATTCACTAGAACATAGCTTAAATTGTCTTTTTCCAAATGGAAAAGGATGTATTTTGAACGTCTTTTGACCTCTCTAATTTGCATATTTTCCAGTAAATCCGAAAAAATTTCGGGTTTCATTCCTTTTATAATGCACGCTTTTCCTTCCCGAATAGACGTACAAATTGTATTAGAAACCTGTACGTGACGGATTATTTTCCCCGTCACGACAGGTTGAAGTTCACGCACAACTCCTTCTACTTCAGGTAATTCGGGCATGCGATTACAACTCCTTTATTTGGTTTCATACCATGTTGGTCCTGAAGCAAAATCTGCTTTTAACGGTACTTGTAATTGGATACAATTTGCCATTACTTCAGGCACCAGTTTTTCCAATGTTGCAATTTCTTCTTCTGGCGCTTCGAAAATTAATTCATCATGTACTTGTAATAGCATTTTTGCTTGTAATTGATGTTCTTCTAACGCTTTTGCCATATCAATCATAGCCTTTTTGATGATATCTGCAGCACTGCCTTGGATTGGTGTATTCATCGCTGTACGTTCCGCGAAACTACGTAAATTGAAATTTGAACTATTTAGATCAGGTAAATAACGACGACGGTTTAATATGGTTGTAACATAACCATTTTTCTTTGCTTCTTCTACGATATTTTTCATATAGTTCTGAACACCTGGGAAACTTTCGAAATAGCGTTCGATAAAATCAGCTGCTTCTTTTCGTGTGATGTTCAAGTTTTGTGATAGCCCATAATCACTAATTCCATACACTATTCCAAAATTAACTGCTTTTGCTGCACGTCTCATATTCGAGGTGACATCTTCAGCCGCTACATGGAAAACATCCATTGCTGTTTTCATATGAATATCCATTCCATGATTAAAAGCACTGATTAAGTTTTCATCATTAGACATATCTGCAAGTACTCGTAATTCAATTTGTGAATAATCGGCAGCGAACATTTTCCAACCATCATGAGAAGGTACAAACGCTTGGCGAATTTTACGACCTTCTTCTAATCGTACTGGAATGTTTTGCAAGTTTGGATCAGTTGAACTTAGGCGGCCTGTTGAAGTTAATGCTTGTTGATAGCGGGTATGAATTTTTTGATCCTCTTCATGAATTACCTTCAATAATCCTTCAATATATGTTGATTGCAACTTTCCTAATTGACGGTATTGTAAAATATGTTGAATAATTTCATGCTCAGGCGCTAGTTTTTCTAATACATCAGCAGCTGTTGAATAACCTGTCTTCGTTTTTTTGATAACAGGTAATCCAAGTTTTTCAAATAATATAACACCTAGTTGTTTAGGCGAATTAATATTAAATTTTTCTCCTGCGCTTTTGTAAATATCTTCTTCAAAGTCTTTCAACTTAGAAGTTAGTTCTGCGCCCATTGCAACTAAACGATTCCGATCTACTGAAACACCATAGCTTTCCATTTGGCTAAGGATTGATGCTAAAGGCAATTCTAGATTGCGGAACAAATCATATTGTTCGTTTTCTTTTAAACGCCCTTCAAGTTTTGATTGCAAATTAAAAACAGCTGTTGCTTTACGGCCTGTATGCTCTGCAATAACATTTTGTTCAGGGATTGTTTTTTTCGCACCTTTGCCGTAGATAACATCATTTGAATGAACATCTGTATAACCAAATTCTTTTGCAACGGCAGCTACATCGTCTGAAGACATTGCAGGATTAACTATATATGCAGCTAATAATAGATCGAATTCAATACCCTTTAATTTGATACCACTGCGTAAAAGGGCAGATTGTGTTGCTTTTGAATCGAATAGGAACTTTTTCTTTGTATCATCTTCAAGCCATGAGACGAAATCTTGAGATTCTAACGCTTTTTCAAAAGGAATGTAAAAAGCTGTTTCTCCTGCTGTAAGAGCAATTCCAAATCTTTCACAAGTGTGATAGTGTTCGTCCTCTAATTCTAAATGCATAGCCATAGGACTCGTTAATTGATTTTCCAATAATTCTTCTACGACTTCGAAATTTAACTCAGCAGTTTCTTTAGCTTCTGATTCATAACTACTTTTTTCAATTAAAGATTTGAAAGAGAGATCTTGCCATAGAGCAAATAATGTATCGACGTCTGGTCCTTCATATGATAAATCATCAATATTAACTTCGATAGGTGCTTCACGGTTAATCGTCGCAAGTTGTTTACTCATTTTCGCCTGTGCCTCGTTATTCACAAGCTTTTCTTTTAATTTTGCTCCACTTACTTCATCAATATGGTCATATACTTCTTCAACTGTTGGAAATTGAGTCAGTAGTTTAATCGCTGTTTTTTCTCCGACACCAGGAACTCCAGGGATATTATCAGATGAATCGCCCATTAATCCCTTCATGTCGATAATTTGATGTGGTGTCAGACCATATTTTTCACCTATATGTTCAGGCGTATAGTGTTCAATATCTGTCATACCTTTTCTGGTAATATAAACAGTTGTATTATCTGACGCTAATTGTGTTAAGTCTTTATCACCCGACACGATAATTACTTCAAGACCTTGTTCATCAGCTTGTTTACTTAATGTACCAATAATATCATCTGCTTCATACATTTCTAATTCGTATTGTTTGATTTGATAAGCATCTAGTAATTTTCGTAAGTATGGAAATTGCTCTGATAATTCAGGTGGTGTCTTTTGTCTTCCACCCTTATATTCTGAATATGTCTTATGTCGGAAGGTTGTTTTTCCAGCATCAAATGCGACTAGCATTTTTGTTGGTTTTTCTTCCTCTAATATTTTTTGTAGCATTGTTGTAAATCCATAAACTGCATTTGTATGGATGCCATGATCATTTGTTAATAACGGCAGCGCAAAGAACGCTCGATACGCCAAACTATTACCATCTAATAAAAGCAATTTTTCCTTTGTCATAATGGCACACTCCTAAAATAATTGAATCGATTATTCTTTCAATTCATTTTTTGTCCTAATTTAGATATACATTAGTTATTTCTCATTATATATTTTACCATGCATGTAATAGGAAAGGAAAAGAGTGGCTATATAAAACACGAAAAAACGTTCGGTTTTCTGTCAAAAAGAAAAGAGAGCGCTATAAAACAGCGACTCTCTTAAAAAAAATAAATTTGAAGGGGGCTTCGATTATTAGTATAAAGCCCCACTTTGAAGTGTATATGAATCAATTGTTAAGACATTGTAAAGGCTTTTATAATTCAAAGCTTTTAATTGCTTTTATTGATTAATTGTATAGGGAATTATGGATGTATATCCAAATTGAGTAATTGATTCTCTATTTAGACTTTCGGAAAAATAAGACGCATTGTTGTTCCTTTTCCAACAACACTATCAACTTGAATTTTCCCATGATGTGCTTCTACTAAATGTTTCACAATTGCTAATCCTAATCCCGTTCCACCAGAGTTTCGACTTCGCGCTTTGTCTACACGATAAAATCGTTCAAATATACGTGGAATTTCTTCCTTGCTAATACCAATTCCTTCATCGGAGATTTCCAAAATCGCATTCTGACCTTTCTCATATAGATGAACAGTAATTTTCGTGTTCTCCAGTGAATAGTTGATCGCATTGGCCATTAAATTCATAAATACTTGAACTAAGCGATAGGGATCACCATTAATAAAGACTTCCTCATCAATTTGTGCTTCAAACTGCATATTTTTTTCTTCTATTCTTTGATGTGTCATTTCTATTGTTCTAACAATCACATCACGTAAATTTGTCTTTTCCATATTAACCGTAAAACCTGTTTTTTCAATCTTGGATAAATCTAGCAAATCATTCACGAGTATCTGTAAACGATTGCTTTCTTTGTTCATGATTTCTAAAAAGCTAAGTAAAGTTTCTTGGTCTTTGTACGCTCCATCTAAAAGTGTTTCAGAGAAACCTTTGATTGATGTAATAGGTGTTCTAAGCTCATGAGATACATTCGCTACAAAATCTTTTCGAATCTGTTCCAACATTTTCAAGTCAGTTATGTCATGCATAACAATTACGACGCCAAGCCATAGTCCATGCTCACCTACGACTGGAGCACCATAGACTTCCATATCACGATATTCCTGTTGAATTTTAATGTGTATTTGTTTTCTATAGGGTACTTCTGTCATGAAGACATAATCCACGAATTCTTCTAACTCATGAGGCAACCCTAATTCACGAAAAAGCTGGCTTTGTACATCTTCATATTGCTGATCGAATAACTCAGTGAAGAATCTATTGACAATAGTAATATCCCCTTCTCTACCAATCATGATCAGTGCACTACCCATATTTTCAATTAATGTCTTTAATCGTTCCTGTTCAATTTCACGTACAATCATGATATCTTGCAAGTTTCTAGCCAATCCATTTACTGCTTTACTTAACCGTAAAGTTGGAGAGCCTGTTATCTCAAATGCACGAGCACGGTAATTCCCTTTTGCTAGCTCAAAAGCAGTCATCATGACATTATCAATCGGTTGCGATAAATTTTTGATAAGACGAGCTGTAACAACAATTAATATGATAAAGGTGATAACAAAGACTATAGCAAGTAAAATCCATAGTTGTAGTCGTATATCACTTAGATCTTGAACTTTTGTTTGAAATGTTAAGGAGTTTAGAATTTCATTTTTTTGTGAACTTGTAAAATCGATATGTTGTTCTTCTAAAACATGAAGAACATTTTCTTTTGATTGTTCCATATTTGTTCCTATAGAATCTTTCACTAAAAGAGGGAAAAGCTGACCTAAAGTAAAACCAAGGCCAGCTAACGTAATAATGTACAATAAACTAAAAGAAAATAATAAACGGAATCGTAATGACTGTATCAATTTTTTGGCTCCTCAAATTTATAACCTAGTCCGCGAATTGTTTTAATAAACTTCGGTTTTCGGCTATTTTCTTCAATTTGATCACGCAAATGACTAATATGCACATCTACTATACGCGTATCACCCGCAAAGTCATAATGCCACACAGCACTTAATAATTGATCACGTGTTAAAACTCGATTTTTATTTTCTAAAAGGTATAACAATAATTCAAACTCTTTAGGTGTAAATTCTAATAAATTGTTATCTAAAAACGCTTCAAAACGATCTGGATAAACATTTAAATGACCAATATGGTATGATTTCTCACCTGTATGTTGTTCTTCTACTTGAGGTTCATCAATTACTTTTGAACGTCTTAATACAGCTTTTACACGTGCCATTACTTCTCTAGGACTAAATGGTTTAGTCATATAATCATCTGCACCCAGCTCAAGACCAAGTACTTTATCAAATTCGTCATCTTTTGCTGTAAGCATAATAATAGGTGTATTGATTTTTTTCATACGTAATTCTTTACAAACTTCCATACCATCTAATTTCGGCAACATTAAATCTAGCAGGATTAAATCTGGCTTTTCTGTAATCGCTTTGTTTAATCCATCTTGTCCATCGTTTGCTGTAACGACTTCATAACCTGCTTGTTTTAAATTATATTGTAATAATGTCGCAATAGATATTTCATCTTCTACTACTAAAATTTTATTAGTCATTTTATATGCCTCCGCAGTTGATTTGAAACCCCCATCTCAAATCTGTTGCTTCTCAGTTGTAAATTATTTTGGATGAATTGGTGGGACTGCTATAACTGTTCCCTCTAACACGATTTCTTCATTACTATTTATTCCTTCTACCCTTACTATTATATCACGACTAACTAAGTCAATTTGCTCTACAATTAGTTGTATTTGAACCGTTTCATAGTGGTACAAAGGTTTTGGAAATTGAAACGATTGTTCCCGGATATACGATCCAGCACCCGGTAAATACTTTGAAACGGCTGATGTCACAATTCCTATTAACATCACAGTTGGTACTACTGGTTTTTCATAAGCGGTTTGAGCAGCATAGTCATGTTGTATGTACAAAGGATTATTATCATTTGTTATTCCCAAGTATAATAACAAATCTTTATCCTCAATTTTTTCTGTAAGCTGAATCGATTCCCCGACTGATAATTCTTCAAGCTGTTTGCCCAGCTTTCTTTTTTTATCAAGTAACACAGGATTCCCCCTTTGAAGTATTCAGTAAGTTTATAGTATCAATAAACAGAGGAAAAATCGAGTGTGAAGACGAGATTAATTTTAGTTCGCTCTAAATTATTTGAACACCTCAGTTAACAACATTAAAGAAACTATATAAAAAAAATCGGAAAGGCAACAACCTTTCCGATCAATTGGAGAGAAATAATTAAGCAAGAACATTCATTACGTTTTTAACTGCTTCAGCAGAGTTGTCTAGAGCTGTTTTTTCTTCTGCAGTTAATTCTAATTCAATGATTTGTTCGATACCATTTCCACCTAGAACTGTTGGTACACCTAGGTAAATACCATCGTAACCATATTCGCCTTCTAAGTATGCAATTGATGGTAATATACGACGTTGATCTTTAAGAATAGCTTCTGCCATTTCTACTAGAGCCGCTGATGGAGCATAGTATGCAGAACCGTTACCTAGTAAGTTTACGATTTCTCCACCACCAGTACGAGTTCGAGCAACGATTTCATCTAAACGTTCTTTAGAAATTAAAGTTTCTAGTGGAATACCACCTGCATAAGAGAAGCGAGTAAGCGGTACCATTGTATCACCGTGACCACCAAGCACGAAGCCAGTTATGTCTTTAACTGATAAGTTTAATTCTTCTGCTACGAAAGTACGGAAACGAGCTGTATCCAGTACACCTGATTGACCGATTACGCGGTTTTTAGGAAAACCCGATTCTTTGTAAACAGTGTAAGTCATAGCATCAACTGGGTTTGTTAATACAATGATTGTTGTATTTGGAGAATATTTAACAATTTCGCCAGTTACAGACTTCATCACTTTCTGGTTGATTTGAACTAAGTCATCACGTGTCATACCAGGTTTACGCGCAACACCAGCAGTAATGATGACCACATCAGAATCTTTAGTATCTTCGTAATTTGAAGTACCGATGATGTGAGAATCAAAACCTTGTATTGGAGCAGCTTCAGCCATATCTAAAGCTTTACCTTTGGTTGGGCTTTCAGCTTGAGGGATATCAACAAGAACAACATCTCCAAGTTCTTTTTGAGCCAATAAGAATGCAGAAGTAGCACCAGTGAAGCCGGCACCGATTACAGAAATCTTTTTACGATTAGAAGCCATTATAAAAACTCTCCCTTTTATTTATAATGTAAAAAGGGAAAAGGGATTAAATCCCTTTTCCCTTTTTCAAGTTCAAGCTAATTTGAATTAAAGATTTTTGATCAATTCGTTAGCGAATTCAGAACATTTTACTTCAGTAGCGCCATCCATTAGACGTGCAAAGTCATAAGTTACGACTTTAGAAGCAATTGTTTTTTCAACTGAAGCAGTGATCATGTCAGCAGCTTCTTTCCATCCTAAGTGTTCAAGCATAAGTACGCCTGAAAGAAGTACTGAAGATGGGTTTACTTTATCTAAACCAGTGTATTTAGGAGCTGTACCATGAGTAGCTTCGAAAATAGCATGACCAGTTACATAGTTAATGTTAGCTCCTGGAGCAATACCAATACCACCAACTTGAGCAGCAAGTGCATCAGAGATATAGTCACCGTTTAAGTTCATTGTTGCAACAACATCGAACTCTTTTGGACGAGTTAAGATTTGTTGTAAGAAGATATCAGCGATTGAATCTTTAACTAAGATTTTGCCAGCAGCTAAAGCATCTGCTTGAGCTTTGTCAGCAGCTTCTTGACCTTGTTCAGCTTTAATAGCATCATATTGGTTCCAAGTGAAAGTTTGATCAGGGAATTCATTTTCAGCTACAGCATAACCCCAGCCTTTGAATGCACCTTCAGTGAATTTCATAATGTTACCTTTGTGTACTAAAGTAAGTGATTCGCGGCCTTCTTTGATTGCATAGTTGATAGCAGCACGTACAAGACGTTCTGTACCTTCTTTTGATACTGGTTTAATACCGATACCAGAAGTTTCTGGGAAGCGAATTTTGTTTACTCCCATTTCATTTTGAAGGAAGTTAATAACTTTTTTCACATCATCTGAACCTTCTTGATATTCGATACCAGCATAGATATCTTCAGTGTTTTCACGGAAGATTACCATGTCAATATCATCTGGGCGTTTAACTGGAGATGGAACACCTTCAAAGTGACGCACTGGACGTAAGCAAACATATAAGTCAAGTTGTTGACGTAATGCTACGTTAAGTGAACGGATACCTCCACCGATTGGTGTTGTAAGAGGTCCTTTAATAGCGATTAAATATTCATTGATTTTATCTAAAGTTTCTTGAGGTAACCATTCGCCAGTTGTGTCGAATGCTTTTTGACCAGCTAAAACTTCAAGCCATTGAATTTTCTTTTCGCCATTATAAGCTTTCTCTACTGAAGCATCAATTACACGTGAAGCAGCTGCCCAGATATCAGGACCGATTCCGTCACCTTCAATAAATGGAATAACAGGGTTGTTTGGTACGTTTAGTACACCGTTTTCTACTACGATTTTCTCGTTAGACATTTTGTTCCTTGCCTCCTATATTCATACACGTAGGGCAGGAGCTAAATTAGCGCTGCCCTTCGATATTACCATTATAACAATTATCTTTCTTCAACTGGTACATATTTTTGCATACCAGGTCCAACATATTCTGCACGTGGACGAATTAAACGGTTGTTAGCATATTGTTCTAAGATATGTGCTACCCAACCAGATACACGTGATACAGCGAATACTGGAGTGAATAAATCATGATCAATACCTAGTGAATCGTAAACTGATGCTGAGAAGAAGTCTACGTTTGCAGGTAAATGTTTTTGTTCTACGATCATGTCGTGGATTTTAACTGACATTTCGTAAAGTTCAGGTTTACCTGTTAGTTTAGTCAATTTTTCAGACATTAAACGTAAGTGTTTTGCACGAGGGTCACCTTTACGATATACACGGTGTCCGAATCCCATGACTTTTTCTTTGTTGTCTAATTTGTTTTGGATATAAGACTCAACGTTTTCAACTGAACCGATTTCTGACAACATTTTCATCACTTGTTCATTTGCGCCACCGTGAAGAGGTCCTTTAAGAGCACCAATTGCTGCAGTAACACCAGAATACATATCAGATAATGTAGCTACACATACACGAGCAGTGAATGTAGATGCATTTAATTCATGGTCAGCATGAAGAACTAATGCTTTGTTGAAAGCTTCTTCTTCGATTGGTTGTGGTTCTTTACCAGTTAGCATGTACAAGAAGTTAGCCGCATATGATAAATCTTTTTTCGGTGCAACTGGTTCTTTACCAGCACGGATACGACCAAATGCAGTAACTACTGTTGCCATACGAGCTTGTAATTTGATAGCTTTACGGTAGTTAGCTTCATCTGACATAACTTCTGCATCTTCATCATATAAAGCTAATAAAGATACTACTGTACGTAGAGCTGCCATTGGATGAACAGATTTAAGATCGTAAGTTTTGAAGTGGTCTAATACTGCTTGTGGCACTTCCATATTTTCAGCTAGTTGTTGTTTTAACTCAGCTAATTCGTCTGCTTTTGGTAAACGTGTGTGCCATAGTAAGTAAACTACCTCTTCAAAAGATGCGTTTTCTGCTAAATCATCAATGTTATAGCCTACATATGTAAGAGTATCATCAATGATTGAGCTAATCTTAGTTTCTGCTGCTACAACGCCTTCTAAACCTTTAGTTGTTGCCATTATATCTCGCTCCTTTTTCGGTTTTAAAGTAGTGTAAAAATCAAATTTTGACACTTCAATAATCAATATGAACCTATAAGTAAATCGCTTACAATTGCTATTATAATAAATTTTGACGGCTTTGTGAATGAAAAACCCTCATTTTATAGAAAAACGACTTTATGAAGAATATTACAGTTTTTTTTAGAAGATATTAAAATTATTAAGAAAACATAAATTGGTAAACAAGGAAGCTGGTGTCCATATTTTTAAGTTTTCGGATAAAAACATCATAAATAACATAAAGTTATGGAGTTTTGTGCTTTTTTTAATTCTTTTTGCTTGGCTTATACTTCCAGTAACATTAGCTATTGTCTTCGCTTATTTTCTGTCACCTATGCTTCAATTATTCCATAAACGATTAAAATTACCTTCATTTATTTCTGCACTTCTAATCGAAATATTAATGGTCATAGGGTTAGCAGTGGTACTATTATTCCTCGCCACGGTACTCATAGATACACTTCCTGTCCTAAAAGAAAATTTATCTGAAGCTTCTTCATTCATTCATATTCCTACTGCAATCATAATTCAAATAAGAGAGCAATTATTTGAACTATTCGATATAATGTTGAGCAAAATTTTTCAATCTATACAAGATATAATGCAACATCTTGTAGAAATCACTATTTTTATCGTTGCATTTTACTTCGCATTATACGAAACGAGCAGGAATAGACATTGGTTTTTTGTCTATATTCCTGCTCGTTTCAGAAAACCGATTCGTAATATTTTCGAAGAGGCTACAACATTATTTAGTTATTTCATCTCAGTTGAAGTACGCTTATTATTAATTACATTTGCGTTACTATCAATAGGATTTTATATTCTCGATTTTTCTCAACCTGTTGGCAAAGCTTTACTTGTTTCAATCTGTGATTTCTTGCCTTTTTTAGGTATCGGAATCTTCTTAATCCCAATTAGTATTATTTTCATGACGACAGGGAAAATTGCACTTGGGATTCAATTACTCATTTTATTTGCAGTAATTCAACTTACAAGACAATTTGCTGAATCTATGATGTGGGCGTCTACCATGCAAATTCGCTCGGTACACGCCTTCATCTTAAGTGCGATTAGCTTACTACTATTTGGTGTAGCAGGAATAATCATAAGCCCATTTATATTATTGATTGCAGTTAAATTGCAAAGACATCCTATTTTTGCATCAAAATAATTTGTCCTTTTTTCATTTTTTTACGAAGCCAATAATAAATAGCTGGTTTAAATAGCTTCCTAGTTGCTGGAATTACCAATAATATACCAATAATATCTGAGATAAAACCAGGTAGAACGAGTACAATGGAACCGATAAATATTAACACACCATCAATAATCGCATCTCCTGGCGCTTGCCCTCTTTCTATTGTGGTTTTTAATTGTCGGAAGGCATTAATACCTTTTGTTTTAGCTAGATATATACCTAGCATACCTGTTAAGACAATTAATAATAGGGTTGGAAATGCCCCTATTAGCTTTCCAGATATTAAAACAACAGTAATTTCAATAATAGGTACTAATATTAATAACATCAAAAATTTCCGCATTGTTTTCACCTCTTCTTTAGGTTTCAAATAGATATAAAATCTATATGAATGCGGTTTGAATTAAAGAATTCTGGAAGATCCATAGTAGATTACGCCTGATACGGCATCCATTGAAACTTCTTGATTATTTTTTATAAGTTTAGTCGCATCTTTTACGCCTACAATTACAGGGATACCTAGGCTTAATCCGACAACTGCGGCATGGCTTGTTAATCCGCCTTCTTCTGTAATCAAACCTGCACATTTCGAAATAGCAGGCATCATATCACGATCCGATCCAATAGTCACAATAATTCGGCCTGTAGTATCTTCTGCTAATGCTTCTGCTGCATTACGAACAACAAGTGCCTTACCAATTGCAGTAGATTTACCGATACCTTGACCTTTTGTAAGCATATCTCCAATTACATGTAGTTTCATCAAGTTTGTTGTACCTGCCTCTCCGACTGGTACTCCTGCTGTGATTACAACTAAATCGCCGTGTTTTACATAACCTTTATCTAAACTTTGTTGGACAACTTGTTCTAATACTTCATCTGTCGAAGTCACTTGAGGAGCTACAATTGGAATGACGCCCCATACTAGTGCAAGGTTGCGGCATACTTCATCTGAAGATGTCATTGCGATGATTGGTACACCTGGACGATATTTTGCAATCATTTTAGCTGTATTTCCACTTTCAGTAGGTGCTAAAATAGCCGATACTTGAAGGTTCAAAGATGTATGGGCAACAGCTTGACTGATTGCTTCAGTCATGTTGGAGCCTTTTTCTTTACTTCGTTCATTTACAATTCGTTTATGATCTAAAGTTTCTTCAATTCTGCTCGCAATTTTATCCATTGTTTTTACAGATTCTACAGGATAAAGTCCTGCTGCTGTTTCACCAGATAGCATGATTGCATCTGTACCATCAAGAATAGCATTCGCTACGTCACTTGCTTCTGCACGAGTTGGGCGTGGGTTACGTTGCATCGAATCTAACATTTGAGTAGCAGTAATAACTGGTTTACCCGCTTTATTGCATTTATGGATTAAGCCTTTTTGAACAACTGGTACTTCTTCTGCTGGAATTTCTACTCCTAGATCACCACGAGCAACCATTAAACCATCCGATACTTGGATAATTTCATCGATATTATCGACACCTTCTTGGTTTTCGATTTTCGGAATGATATGAATATGAGTAGCACCATTTTCTTCAAGTAGTTTACGGATTTCCATAACATCTGATGGACGACGTACAAATGATGCAGCAATAAAGTCTACTTTTTGTTCAATACCAAATAAAATATCTTGAGCATCTTTTTCTGTAATACCTGGAAGTTGAACAGAAACACCTGGAACATTAACACCTTTTTTATTTTTTAATACACCTGCATTTTCAACCGATGTATGAATTATTCCTGCTTGTTTATCAATACCTTTTACATGTAATTCAATCAACCCATCATCGAGTAAAATAACAGAGCCAACTTGTACATCTTCGATTAGTCTCTCATAAGTAATTGAGAAAACTTCTTTGTTTCCAAGAACCTCTGTCATTGAAATATCAATGTTTTGTCCTGTAACAAGTTCAATTGCTCCATCTTCCATATTATGTGTACGGATTTCAGGTCCTTTAGTATCGAGTAAAATAGCTACAACTTTGCCAGTATTTTTCGCTGCTTCACGAATCGCTTGAATACGTACTGCATGTTCCTCATGGCTACCATGTGAAAAGTTCAAGCGGGCAACATTCATACCTGCTTCGATTAATGAAACTAATGTTTCTTGTGATTCACTTGCTGGTCCAATTGTGCAGACAATTTTTGTTTTTCTCATTGATATACCACTCCATTTTATTAGATCGATAATTCTTTCGATAAGCTATACATTGATAACTCCGCTTTATGCTCTTTGTTAAAGGCCTCTTTCAAATCATAGTCTACCACCTCATGATTACGAATGCCAATAGCTACACCTCCGCGGTCTTCCATTAAAACTTCAACCGCTTTTGCACCAAGTTGACTTGCAAGTACACGGTCTCTTGCAGTCGGTGAACCTCCACGTTGAATATGTCCTAAGACTGAGACACGTGTTTCAATGTTGGCTTTTTCTATTAATATTTTTGCTAGTTCTCCGCCTGACATTACACCTTCTGCAACAATAATAATACTATGCTTTTTACCACGTTCATGACCTTGTTCTAATCGTTTTACTAAGCCATCTATATCGTTTGGTACTTCCGGGATGATGATTGTTTCAGCACCTCCTGCAAGCCCTGCCCAAAGCGCTAGATCACCTGCATCACGTCCCATTACTTCGATGATAAATGAACGTTCATGAGAAGTTGCTGTATCACGAATTTTATCGATACAATCAATCACAGTGTTTAATGCTGTATCAAAACCAATTGTATAGTCTGTGCCTGGAATATCATTATCAATTGTTCCCGGTACACCGATACATGGGAAACCTTTATTAGTTAGTTCAAGCGCCCCACGGTAAGAACCGTCACCACCAATAACAACAAGTCCTTCGATTCCACGTTTTCTTAATTGTTCGATAGCCTTTTCTTGACCTTCAGCTGTTTTAAATTCAGGGCATCGAGCTGAGTATAACATGGTTCCGCCTCGTTGAATAATATCACCCACATCACCTACGCCTAAATCTTTAATATTCCCTTCGATAAGGCCTTGATAACCATGATAAATGCCAGCAACTTCAATTCCATGATAAAGTGCTTTTCTGACAACTGCACGTACAGCAGCGTTCATACCAGGAGCGTCTCCACCACTTGTTAATACGCCTATTTTTTTCATCTGTACCAAACCTCCTGCCAATTCTTCATTAGAACATTTATCCATTTCGACTAATGTTGAGGTAATAAATGCAAAATAATTTACCTATCCATTTCGGCGCCTTCCCCTTTTACTGTTTCCTAAAAAATGAACACTCCAAAATATAATAGCGAACAAAATATTATTTTTACATTAATTATTTCTTTACTCCAACATTCAGTATAGTGCCATATTTATATGTATGGCATTCCAAAATGTCCCATGGTCTGAAAGAAAGAGGCTGATTCAAACGATTGTAATCATTCGTTTAAAACAGCCCTTTATCCTAATATAACATTATTTTAACTTGTCAGACCTCTTTTGAACACCATTTATTCTGAAAAAACGCCAATTTTTCTAAATTTGTTGTAGCGTTGATCAACTAATTCTAGCTCTGACATATTTTTCAATTCTTTTAAAGAATGAAGCAAAACTTCTTTCAAGAATTGTGCTTGCTTTTGAACATCTTTGTGAGCTCCACCTAATACTTCAGGTATAATTTCTTCAATAATATTTTCTTCTTTTAGATTTGGAGCTGTGATTCGCATAGCCTCCGCTGCTTTTTGTGCAAGGGTTGCATCTTTCCATAAAATTGATGCTGCTCCCTCAGGTGAGATTACAGAATACGTTGAATTCTCTAGCATATGCACGTGGTTTGCAACACCTAACGCTAATGCGCCGCCACTTCCACCTTCTCCTATTACTACACTTATAATCGGAACTTTTAATCCAGCCATTTCTACTAGATTTCTAGCGATTGCTTCACTTTGACCTCGTTCCTCAGCTGCTTTACCAGGATACGCACCTTTTGTATCGATGAAACAAATAATAGGTCGTTTAAATTTCTCTGCTTGTTTCATTAAACGTAATGCTTTTCGATATCCTTCTGGATGAGGCATACCGAAATTACGTCGAATATTTTCTTTTGTATCTTTTCCTCTTTGATGACCAATTATTGTAATTGGAGTTCCTTCAAAAGAAGCGATACCACCAACAATGGCTTCATCATCACCAAAGTTACGGTCACCATGAAGCTCGATGAAATCATTAAAAAGTTGATGTACATAATCGAGTGTTGTTGGGCGTTCTGGATGACGCGCAATTTGAACTCGATCCCATGGTTTCAAATTATGATAAATGTCTTTTTCAAGGTTTGTAAAACGTTGCTCTAACTGTTCAATCTCTTTTGTCAAATCTACATCTGCATTCGATGTAAATTCTTTTAGTTCTGTAATCTTTGAACGTAATTGAACTAGCGGCTCTTCAAAAGGTAATGTTTTGACCATTTAGATAGCCTCCTTTACATGCAATTTTACAATTTTGCAAACTGTTTTTCTCATATCATGACGTGATACAACTGCATCTAATTGGCCATGTGCTAATAAAAATTCTGATGTTTGGAAATCATTTGGTAGTTTTTCTCTAACGGTTTGTTCAATTACTCGACGACCTGCAAAACCTATTAAAGCGTTTGGTTCTGCTAAATTGATATCACCAACTGAAGCAAAACTAGCAGAAACACCACCAGTTGTTGGGTTAGTCATAATAGAAATAAATAGATTTCCCTTTTCACTATGACGTTCAAGAGCTACGCTTGTTTTTGCCATTTGCATAAGTGAGATTACACCCTCTTGCATTCTAGCTCCACCACTAGCAGTAAAAATAATAAATGGAACGCCAAGCTCTGTAGCCTTTTCGATTGCTCTCGTAATTTTTTCTCCGACTACAGATCCCATAGAACCCATACGGAAAAAAGAATCCATTACTGCAACAACAACTTGTTGCTCTTCTAGTTTTCCTACTCCTGTTAAAACAGCTTCATTTAGTCCGGTTTTCTTTATATCTGAATTGACTTTTTCAACGTATCCTGGGAAATTTAATGGATTCACTGTTTGTAAATGATCATCTAACGATTGGAATGATCCTTCATCTAAAAAGTTATCAATTCGTTCCTTCGCAGTCATTTTATGATGATATTGACAGTTTGGACAAACCTTTTGATTCTTTTGTAGATCTTTTGTTAGCATGACATGATTACATTCTGGACATTTTGTCATGATACCCTCCGGTACATCATGCTGTTCTCTTGTAATTGTTATATTTTTATTTGGTTTATTTTTTTTAAATATATCTCGAATACTCATAACTATTCTCTCCCTTTATGTAGTAACTTCGTCCAATCTTCAAAGGCCCGAATAGCCTTTTTGGTATGTCCAAGCATTATTTCACTTATTAAAGTTTGTAGTAATGGCTGCTCTTCTTCTGTCGATAGCCCACTATATGGTTCTTTTCCATATTGTTTTAAAAGTATCCAAATTTTAAGCACAAGTCGATTATTTGATGTGATTATAACTTCCCGCATCAAATCCTCACGTGCAATTCGTCCCACTGCAATCACATTCTTTAACAAACTCTCCCACACCGGTAAATTCCGAAGCACTTCATCATCCGTCACAATACGGATGGCATCCCGTTCTAAAATTTTCCTTGTTTCGTGAACATTTCTTAAATCCTTTTCCTCTTGTAAAATAAACGTTGATAACACTTCAACTAATTGATGATTATGAAAATCCGCTACAAAGGTACCCCCACCTCTACGGGTTTCAATCAAGCCTAATAATTCTAGACTGCGTAGTGCTTCTCTAATAGAAGAACGTCCAACATTTAAACGCTCTGCAAGAACACGTTCAGACGGAATTTTACCTCCAGGTGGAATTTTCTCATCCTGAATGATCCCACGTAATTCACGTACAATCTGTATAAACATTTTCGAAGCAGGTTTTTCTACGCTCATACTTAGTCTCCTCAATGTTCAAAATATCGCCCAAAAGTGGTCTGACCACTTTTGAGTTATATAATACAGAATTTGTTTTCATTAGTAAAGTAAAAAATAATAAAACTGTGCGATGGACACACAGTTTAGACAAATTTCCTATTTATTTTTAGTTATATTTATGACGAAATAACTGTACATTTTTTTAATATAATTTGAGGTTGTCCATTTCTCATCTCTACAATCCCCTCAGCAAGCATCATTTGTTCTTCTTTTATCCATTCAACTATCGCTAAATATTCTTTCGGGAAAATAGTTACAGAGATACTCCCCGTCTCATCTTCTAATTCTATAAAACCCATTAATTCGCCTTTTTTAGTTCTGATTTGTTTAATAGAAGCTACTAGCCCTACCATTTTGACGTATTGTCTACCTGTCATATGTCGAATCATATCTGCAGTTTCTGACTGAATTTGCTGTTCTTGCTTCACTTTTTGTACCGGATGTGTAGAAATGTAGAATCCTAACACTTCCTTTTCAAATTGTAATTTAATTTTTTCTGGAATTGGACTTGCTTTTGCATGCTTAGGTTTACCAAAGAAGAATGATAGATCATCTAATAGTTGATCCTCTTCATCTGGTCTATACAGTTCCGCATGCTTAACAGCTGCATCAATCGTAGCCAAAAGTTCTGCTCTATCTCTTCCAAATTCATCAAGAGCACCGGCTTTGACTAACGGTTCTACAGCTTTACGAGTGAAATGTACTGCTGTTAAATCGAGAGCCATATCGAATATATCTTGCCACTTCTGGTGATCCGTTTTACGAATCTCCATTACTTTACTCAAAAAGGTTTGTGGCACACCTTTGATTGCTGATAGTGCAAATCGAATGGCACCATTTTGAACTCGAAAAGATCGCCCGCTATCATTAATAGAAGGTGGTAAAAGGATAATGCCCTTTTGTTTTGCTTCCTGCAATATTTTATTTAACTTATCACGGTTCCCCAGAGTTGAAGTCAGCATCGCTGCATAAAAATAGGCAGGAAAATGTGCTTTTAAATACGCCATTTGATAAGAGATCATACTATATGCTACTGCATGACTTTTTGGAAAACCATAATTTGCAAACCGAACGATTAAGTTATATACATCCACTGCAGTTTGTTCAGAAAACCCATTGGCAATAGAATTTTTTACAAAATGTTCTTTTTCAGCATCAAGTACTTCCTTTTTTTTCTTGCTTACTGCACGACGCAATATATCTGCTTCTCCCATTGTAAAACCAGCCATTTGTGATGCAATGAGCATAATTTGCTCTTGGTACACGATGACACCATAAGTCTCACTTAAAATTGGCTCTAATACCGGATGTGGCATTTCTACTTTTTCTTGTCCATGCTTCCTTCTACTATATACAGGGATAAAATCCATTGGACCTGGGCGATATAATGCATTGACCGCTACAATATCTTGAAATACAGTTGGTCTTATCTCACGTAAAGCCTGTCTCATACCGTCTGATTCTAATTGAAATACTCCTGTAGTATCACCACTTTGGAGCAATTCAAATGTTTTTTGATCATGTAATGGAATTTTCTCAAATTGCAAGTATCGTTTTTGATCATAGTAAATCATCGAACGAATTCCCTCTAATATCGTTAAGTTACGCAATCCTAAAAAGTCCATCTTCAATAAACCAACAGATTCTACTTCTTGCATCGGCCATTGAGTTAAATAGAGTCCTTCATTTCCTTTTTCAATAGGTGCGATATTTACTAATGGCTCTGGACATAAAACGACTCCCGCTGCATGAGTAGATGCATTTCTTGGTAGCCCTTCTAAATTCATAGCTACTTGCATCCACTGTTGACGAATTTCACTTGAATTGACAAATCTTCTTAAAGCTTCTGATTGATCTATTGCCTCATGCAGTGTGATCCCTACTTTACCAGGTATAAGCTTTGAAATCTGAGCAAGGTCTTCATTACTAAAGCCAAAAACTCGTGCTACATCACGAGCTACTGCTTTCGCAGATAATGTTCCAAATGTGATGATTTGAGATGTGTAATTGGCTCCATATTTATCCGCAACATATTGAATAACTTCTTGTCTACGATAATCTGCAAAATCGACATCAATATCAGGCAATGTAATACGTTCAGGATTTAAAAATCGTTCAAATAATAAACCATATTTCAGAGGATCTACATCTGTTATTCTAAGAGCATAAGCAACTAGAGAACTTGCTGAAGATCCACGCCCTGGACCAGTTAATATGTTCTTACTCCTTGCAAATTGTATATAGTCTGCAACTATTAGAAAATAATCAGCATAGCCCATTTTCGTAATTACGTCTAATTCATAGGACAACCTCTCTTGATATTCTGTTGCTGCATTTGGAATTCGATTCTGTAATCCTTCTAAACAGTTTATTTTCAAAATTTCTGATGTGTTTTTTCCTTCTGGAACAGGAAATTTCGGCATATAAAATTGATTGTAATCTAATTCAACATGGCAGGATAATAGCATTTCCTCTGTCGCTTCTAGCCAATCAGGATGGTCATCAAACCAGTCACTATAATTTTGAGAGGTCGGCAAAAATTGCTTACTTTCTCTCAAAGATATTTTTTCCTGATCTGCCATTTTAGCACCTGTTGATATCGCTTTTGCAACTTCAAATGTAAATGAATGTTCTTCCTTAACAAAAGTACTTAAATGTGTCGCACAAATTTTAATACAATTTTCTTCACAATATGTAACTATATTTTCTTCCGCATGATGTTTGATCCCTCCAGGACGATCAATCCCCATCATTAAATGATCACTGCCAAAAATCCTCTGCAGTTTTTCTATTGCATTAAAAGTTTGATCTTGTTGCCAAGTATCTGAAGTTATTGGTACTAATACTATACAGCCTTTGTGATACCCTTCTAGCCAGCGAAGTGGTAAGGTTTCATTGTCACGTAAAGAAGTTGACGAGGTAATTTTCAATAGATTATGATATCCATCCAAATTTCGAGCATATAACACGAGAGTTCTGATATCCTCTGCAGAAAATTCCACCTGGACTGTTAAACCTATTACAGGGTGTATTGTTGTTTTTTTCAGAGTACGCCAAAAAGGCAGCACCCCATACAATTTTGAATTCGTAATGGCGCAAGCCTTAGCATTTTCTTGATGAAGGAAGGAAATGAGTTCACTTATACGAATTGTACTATTGAGCATGTCCGCAGCTGTAACAACTTGTGAGTATACGGGTTGCATCATTATCTCTTCCTTTCTTTTCTAAGCTTCCTTACATAGCGATTGTAAAATATTTATAACTTCATCCGCTTCAGCCCATTTATAGATTGTAGCCCCAGAAGCCATAGGGTGACCACCACCACGATATTGTTTTGCCAAAGTATTAATCACTGGTCCTTTAGAACGTAAACGAACACGAATTTGATCCGCTTCCTCTACGAACATCACCCATGCTTTAATCCCTTTGACATCTCCGAGTGATCCAACTAAAGCTGAAGTATCACTTGCTGTAACTCCGAATTCCTCTAAAATATTTATTGGTAACTTTATGAAAGCTGCCCCATTTTCATCAATAGAGAAGTTTTGATAAATATATCCTTGTAAATGTAATAGAGAACGATCAAGTTCATACATGCTATCGAATAATGCTGCACGATCAAAATCATACTGAATAAGCTCTCCAACTACTTTAAATGTAGTTTCAGTTGTACTTGGATAGATGAAACGTCCTGTATCACCAACAATACCTGCAAACAGTAAACGTGCCGCCGTCGAATCCATTTTCCATCCAGCAGTTTCTTGTCCCTCTTTAAATAATTCGTAAATCATTTCACTGCATGAACTTGCGGCTGTATTCACCCATAGCAAATCACCGTAAGCATCATCATTTGGATGATGATCTATTTTGATTAATAATTTCCCTTTGTTATATCTTTGGTCATCTATACGTTCTGTATTTGCAGTATCCGTACAAATGACTAATGCGTTCTCAAAAACTTCATCAGCAATATTTTCAGGGTGTCCTAAATAATCAAATGCTAAATCATGCTCACCAACTGCATATATCTTTTTTTCAGGGAAAGTTGTTTTTAATATTGCTTGTAAACCTAATTGTGAACCGTAAGCATCAGCATCAGGACGAACGTGACGATGCAAAATAATCGTTTCGTACGATGAAATGGTTTCAATTATATCTTTTTTCAAGAATACCCCTCCAATGATTTGTTTTTTTACTAACCGTAATGTCTCCTAGTTTCTACTATCTTTTTTTTACCAATATCGTTAAAATAAAGGTAGATTTGCCTATTTGCTTTTTAGGAGGAACACCATGAGTAATATCTTTAATATTATTTTAGCATTTTTGATCATCATTACATTTGTGTTTTACTTTTATTTTAAAACAAAACAATTCCGCACAAACTTACCAATTCGCAAAAAATGGTATGCTAACCGTGCAGGTGTTGCACTTGGTATCCTATTGATTCTATTTGGGATTAACCAAATAATTTTATATCATACTGTTCTTACATATGTAGTTTGCGCGATTATGATTGTCTTTGGTTTATTTGCTTGCATCAATTATAATAAACGCGTTCACCATTATGCTCAGTATATTGCAGAAGAAGAAGAATTGAACAAAAAGTGATGCACAAAAATGTGCATCACTTTTTTAGTGTTTGCATGCATTGCCTATTAACGTTCAAGTAATTGGAATGTTGCCATAGCTTTCCCCACTAGCATTTCTTCACTAAATACTTCAAAGTCCATTTTGGCAAACTTACGACTCATATCTAGTATGCGTGGTTTTACTGTAACTAAAGTTTCCATTTGAATCGGTTTGATAAAATAGATGGACATGTTTTCTAAAACACTTTCACCACGTTTTACCTTTTTCAATGTGAAGGAACCGGATTCGACAACTAGTGTTGTGAATGCACCATATGATATAGCACCAAATTGATTTGTCATTTGAGGAGTTACAGAGAATTGTACACTTACTTCTTCTTCTGATGATTCCATTGACATTTCATTTTTTACTAAATCATCAATTGTTTCACCATGTTGTGGTTGTCTTTGAGCCATTTGCAATGCTTTCAGTACATCTTGACGACTAACAACCCCTTGCAAAATCCCATGGTCATCTGCAACAGGTAATAGATCAATACCTTCCCAAATCATTCGATGACCAGCTGTTGCAACACTTGTTTTCATCGAAACTGTAATTGGATTGCGTGTCATCAAACGGTCAATTTGATCATTGTCGTGTTTTCCGATTAAGTCGCGTGACGTAACAATCCCGACTATTTTGTCGTGTTTATCAACTACTGGGTAACCTCCATGGGTTGTTTCAGAATTGAGTAGATTATAATCTTTGACTGTGTCCGTTGATTTTAAATAAGATGTGTTTTTTATTGGAACCACAATATCTTCGATTAATAAAATTTCTTTTTTAATCAATTGGTCATAAATAGCTCGGTTAATCATCGTTGCAACTGTAAACGTATCATAGCTCGTCGAGATAATAGGCAGCTCTAATTGGTCCGCTAGTTTCTTTGCTTCTTCAGTTGTGTCGAAACCACCGGTAACCAGAACAGCAGCACCCGCTTGGAGCGCATACTCGTGTGATTGTTCACGATTCCCAACTATTAAGAGACTACCTGCATCTGTATAACGCATCATATCATCAAGCTTCATAGCGCCAATAACAAATTTCGTCAATGTTTTATGAAGTCCACTTTTACCGCCCAATACTTGTCCTTCAACTATATTGACAATCTCTGCAAATGTTAGTCGTTCAATATTTTCTTTTTTCTTCTTTTCAATCCGAATAGTACCTACACGTTCAATTGTACTAACTAAACGTCTTGTTTCAGCTTCTTTAATCGCACGATAAGCTGTTCCTTCACTAACAGACATTTCTTTTGCAATTTGACGTACTGAAATTTTATCGCCTACAGGTAACGATTCAATAAATTGAAGAATCTTTTCATGTTTTGTAGCCAAAAAATCACCTAATTTCCAACATCATTCTGGCTTAAGTGTAACATATTTCATCAATTTTCTTTAGTATTTTGATGCTGAAATAAACATTTTTACATCTATTTCAATTAAATGTCAAATTTATCTCCCGATTTCATCACACGAACGGAAGTTGTTGAGACCATTTCAGCAAATTCTTCTGGATTTTGTTCTATTAGAGGGAATGTATTGTAATGGATTGGTACAATTTCTTTTGGCTTCAAAAATTGCGCTGCTCTAGCTGCATCTTCTGGCCCCATTGTGAAATTATCTCCTATTGGTAAAAACGCCACATCAATTGGATGATTTTCCCCAATTAGCTTCATATCACTAAATAGCGCAGTATCTCCAGCATGATAAATCGTCTTACCTTCTACGAATAGTAATATTCCGGAGGGCATACCTGTATAGATGATTTGTTGATCATCCGTTGTATATGATGAACCGTGAAAAGCTTGTGTTAGTTTCACTTTACCGAAGTCGAATTGATGTGTACCGCCAATATGCATTGGGTGTGTTTCAATGCCTTGCCATGAAAGATACACAGCTAATTCATAAGGTGCTATAACGAGAGCTCCAGATTGTTTGGCAATTTCAACAGTATCCCCAACATGATCGTTATGACCATGCGTCAACAAAATCACATCCGGTTTTTGCTCTTCCACTTTTAAATCCGTTAGACTATTACCTGTAATAAACGGATCAAATAAAATTGTATAGCCATTTGTTTTAACTTTCACAACTGAGTGCCCATGATAAGAAATTTGCATGAAGTATCATCCTTTCAATGAATCGTTTCATCATTTCTATTCGTTATTGTTACTTATTATCCTCTTTTTTGATAGACTATAGTTGAAAAGAGTTACTTAAATTAAAGATTTATTATCGTATCGTTATTTCAAGAGCTCTGAAATTCTAAGGAGGATACTTATGAACAAAGTACAAATTATTCAAAATTATTTACAAGAAAAAAATATCGATGCTGCATTCATTACAACACCTGATAATGTTTTTTATCTTTCAGGTTTCAGCAGCGATCCTCATGAGCGTCTCCTTGGCGTAATGGTATTTAAAGAGGCAGAACCATTTATGATTTGCCCTAAAATGGAAGTTCCTGATGCAAAAGCTGCAGGCTGGTCATTCGAAACAGTTGGACATGACGATACTGAAAACGCATGGGAAATTTTCTATAACACCGCTAAAGCTCGTAATATGCAATTAAACAGTATTGCAATTGAAAAAACTCACTTAACAGTTGAACGTCTAGAAGCTCTACAAGGCTTTTACCCAACTACAAAATTCGTTGGCCTAGACGAACAATTAAATAATATGCGTTTAGTAAAATCTGAAGATGAATTAGAAAAATTACGTGAAGCTGCTAAATTAGCTGACTATGCTATTGAAGTTGGTTGCAACGAATTAGCTGAAGGTAAAACTGAAATTGAAGTACTTTCTGCTATCGAATCTGCAATGAAAGAAAAAGGCGTATACATGTCATTCGATACAATAGTTCTAACTGGTTTAAATGCCGCTTCACCACATGGTACTCCAGGTACTCAAAAAATCCAAAAAGGCGATTTAGTATTATTTGACCTTGGAGTTGTTTACGAAGGTTACTGCTCAGATATTACTCGTACAGTAGCATTTGGCGAACCTTCTGACGTACAAAAAGCTGTTTACGAAGCTGTTAAAAATGCAAATGAATCTGCAATTACTGCTGTAAAACCAGGCGTTCGCGCTATGGATTTAGATAAAGTGGCTCGCGATGTCATCAGTGATGCTGGATACGGCGAATATTTCACTCACCGTCTTGGTCATGGTCTAGGAATCTCAGTACATGAATTCCCTTCTGTGCATGGTGCAAACGAAATGGCTCTAAAAGAAGGTATGGTCTTCACAATCGAACCAGGTATCTACAAAGGTGATACAGCAGGCGTTCGTATCGAAGACGATGTTTACGTAACAGCGAATGGCGTAGAAGTGCTAACAAGCTTCCCTAAAGAACTACAAATTATTGAACCAAAATAATTTCATAGATACATTGAAACCCGCAACCAGATCAAAGGTTTGCGGGTTTTATATTTTTGAAGCTAATTCGAAGGAAAATTTTTCAGAAAATAGGTTAACTAACATTATAAATAAAATAGACCTCTCAAAGTAAATTTGAGAGGTCAACGAAATTAGTTTTTCAGGTAGTTACATCTTATACTTTTTATAAAAGACTATCAGCTGAGACATATGGATAATTCAAAGCTTCTGCTACAGCTTCAAATGTAACTTGTCCATCTAAAGTATTTAATCCTTTTTTCAAGGCTTCATTTGTTAAGCATGCTCGTTTATAGCCTTTATTTGCAATTTGTAATGCATATGGCACTGTGTTATTTGTTAATGCAATTGTTGATGTACGAGGTACAGCACCTGGCATATTCGCAACTGCATAGTGAACAACACCATGCTTAATATAAGTTGGGTCATCGTGAGTTGTAATACGATCAGATGATTCGAAAATACCACCTTGGTCAATCGCAATATCTACAACTACTGAACCTGGAGTCATTGACTTAATCATCTCTTCAGTAACTAGTTTTGGTGCTTTCGCGCCTGGAATTAGCACTGCACCGATTACTAAATCAGAATTTTTCACTGACTCTGCAATATTATATGGATTTGACATTAATGTTTGTACATCACGTCCAAATTGATCATCTAATTGACGTAAGCGTTCTGGACTTAAATCGATAATTGTTACTTCAGCACCCATGCCAATTGCAACTTTTGCAGCATTAGCACCTGCCATACCGCCACCGATTATTGTCACTTTAGCACGTGGCACCCCTGACACGCCACCAAGTAAAATTCCTTTACCGCCTTCTTGTTTTTCTAAATACTGTGCACCAATTTGAGTAGCCATTTTGCCTGCTACTTCACTCATTGGTGTTAACAATGGTAATGAACGGTTTGGTAATTGCACTGTTTCATAAGCAATTGCTACTACTTTTTTATCTAGCAGAGCTTGAGTTAGTTCTGGCTCAGGAGCTAAATGTAAATAAGTGAAAAGAATTTGTCCTTCATAAAAATAATCAAATTCAGAAGAAATTGGTTCTTTTACTTTCATCACCATTTCTTGTTTCCAAGCTTCTTCGGCTGTTTCTACGATATGAGCGCCTGCGGCTTTGTAATCCTCATCGGAAAAGCCAGAACCAAGACCTGCACCTGTCTGAATAAATACTTCGTGCCCAAACACTGTTAAGTTCACAACACCGGCTGGCGTCATTGCTACACGGTTTTCGTTGTTTTTTATTTCCTTTGGAACACCAATTTTCATACCCCATCCTCCTCATTATAAAAAAGTAATCTATTGTTTTTTATGTATATTTTATTACCTTACATAAAAACAAGTTCATTGTATCAGATTTTTAAATGATTTTGTTGATTATTTGGAAAATTATCTTTTTTAAGATAACACTATCAAAATGTTGGAAATCAATTTATCTAAAAAAGCACACAGAATCCCTTTATATTTGCAGTTTCATAGATATTTTACAAATTTTCAAACTTGGAATTAAAGGGATTTTTTTATAAACAAAGAATGTTATAATGGACATATAAAAAAGGAGGAATCCATTATGGCATTAACTTATAATAACATCGTTGTGGCAGTAGACGGTTCAAAAGAAGCAGAATATGCGTTCAAAAAAGCAATTGCAGTAGCAAATCGTAACGAATCAACTCTTAACTTAGTTAACATTATTGACACTCGTTCATTTGCTGCAATTGAAGCTTATGATCGTTCAATCCAAGAACGCGCTCAAGAGTTTGCTGAAGAATTGTTAGAAGGATACAAAAAAGAAGCTGAAGCTGCAGGCGTTAAAAACGTTAACGTATTAATTGAATATGGTTCACCAAAGACAATTATCACAAAAGATGTCTCTCAAAAAGTGGAAGCAGATCTAATAATCTGTGGTGCTACAGGTCTTAATGCTGTTGAAAGATTCTTAATCGGTAGTGTTTCTGAAAGTATTGTACGCTCAGCAAAATGTGATGTTCTTGTTGTTCGTACAGATTCAGCAGTTGTTGAAAAATAGTATAACTCATCATTAAATCTTAAAAGCTTACAGAACGTATGATTGTTCTGTAAGCTTTTTTGTTTTTATTACTTCTTTTCTTTTTTCCATTTTCGGACTTTTGCAAAGAACAATTCTAATGCTTTCATATTTTTCATATTAGGAACTTTCGCAAGAAGCACTTCTTTTACTGGTTTATCTGTTTCATTCTTCTTTTGTAAGATAAATAAGCTTTTCGCATGAGCTTTACTTGAGAACAATTCATCAGGCAATTGAATTACTGCCTGAATCCAAGCTTTTTGTGTAATTAATTTGTTTAATAATGAGGATTGTTCAGATTCAAAAATATGGTCTGGTACAAGGAAGAACAGATAGCCACCATCTTTAACGTATTTTAGAGATTGTTCGATAAATAAATGATGAGCAAAAGTCATACCTTCTTGTGCTTTTACCTCATATTCTTTCACAACTTCATCATTTGGGTAAAATCCTATTGGTAAATCACAAATAACCGCATCTGCAGGGTCAATCATCAAGTTTTCTAGTGCGTCTTGTCTATATAAGGAAACTGGTTGTTTTTCTAATTCTGCTGATGCTGCTGCTAGTTGAATCAATAACTCATCTATTTCAACTCCAACACCTTCAATTTTATCTCCTACTAAATTCATCACTGTTAAAAGTAAATTACCTGTTCCGATTGCTGGATCTAACATTGTAATTTTATTATTAGATTTAAACTCTTCTTCATAAAATTGTTCAACAAAATAGCCAAGTAATAAGCCAAGTGAATCAGGTGTCATTTGGTGATTCGGTTGTGCGCTTTGACGCATCCCTTTTAAAAGGGTAAGTTGGATTGCTTTTCTTATTTCTTCTTTAGATGGTTCGAATCCCACTGGTTTTATTTCACCATCTAACCATGTATTTAAAGTTTCTAGAACACTATCTAAGTAAGTTAAATCATGCTCTTTTGCTATGTTTTCTGCATATTCATCTATAAATGAAAATAACTTTTCAATGTTTTCCATTTTGTTCTCCTTCAAAACGGAAACCCACTCTTCAGGTTCGAGTGGGTTTCCCATAGGTTCATTGGTTAATCGTGCTTATTTTGTAAGTGATTTTACAGCTGCTAATGCGCTGTCATAATCTGGATGCTGTGTACCTTCGGATACATATTCAACATAAGAGATTTTGCCATCTTGATCAACAACAAAAATTGAACGAGCAAGCAGTCGTAATTCTTGCATATGTACACCATATGCATCCCCAAATGATAAATTGCGATGATCTGATAAAGTATAAATATTTTCGATACCATTCGCGCCACACCAACGTTTTTGAGCAAATGGAAGGTCACAAGAGATAGTTAAAATGACTACATCTTCACCTAAACCTGTTGCTTCTTCGTTAAAGCGACGAGTTTGTGCATCACATACACCTGTATCTAATGAAGGAACGACACTGATTAAGACAGTTTTACCTGCAAAATCTGATAAATGTTTTTCTTCTAGACTTGTTGACAATACTGTAAAGTCAGGTGCTTTGTCACCTACTTTAATTTCTGGTCCTACTAATGTTACTGGGTTGTTAATAAATGTTACTTGTACCATTTCAACGCCTCCTCGTTTATTATATTACTCGAATCTTTCTGGCTCTTGCAACTGTGAAGGCTCATCATTATTCGTCTCTTTATTTACTATTTCATTATTAGAGGTCTGTTCTTCTTTTGTCTCTACTGCAATCACTTTTTCCATTTTTTCAAAAGTTCCTTCATGAACAACTCTTGTATCTGCTATATAATCATGAATCGCTTTATGATTTGGCGTAAATGCCGTAACAATATAAAGAAGTTTAATTGTAACGGAGATAAATCGACCAATCCATTCACGGAATAGTACAGTTCCCCACGTTAAAGGCTGCTCATTTTCTGAAACAACTCGTATACCAAGTACCATCTTCCCTACAGTTTGCCCCCAGATTTTCGTCATAATAACGAAATAGCCATAAAAAATGATACCTGTAGCAAAGCCATAAGGTGCGATATACATAATCTTAATATCTTCCCAACCTGTAAAGAGAAATAGTGGCTTTACTGTAATTGCGGTTAAGGATGAAATAATGATTAAGTCAATCAAATATGCCCAAAATCTAGTCCAAAATCCAGCAGATTTCAAGTGATAATCTATAACCTTTTTAACTTGTATCGGCTCAGGGCTTAGTGTTCTGACATCAATTGCTTCTGACATAGTCCTAATCCCTCCTTATTCTTCACCATACAAGTACATCATACGTGGTGCACTATTTTTTAATAACAATTTACTTATCGCTTCTTTTTCAACTGAGCCACCCAATAATGTATTGACTTTCGAAGAGAACACAGATGTCCAATCTTGTGAAGATGTATATTCATATACTTCTGCATCTTCAAGTTGATTTTCCTTTTTAAGAGCATAGAGTGCATCTTCACTATAGCCCAACTCATCAACTAACCCTGCTTTTACTGCTTGTGATCCATTCATAATACGACCATCAGCAATGGCTTTAACTTCTTTGACAGACATACCACGGCCATCAGCAACAACTTTAACAAAGCGGTTGTATGAATCATCAACCATATTTTGTAGTAGTTTTTTCTCTGCATCTGTCATTTCTCGTGAACCACTCATAATATCTTTGTATGGTCCTGTCTTGATCGTGTTAAATTCTATTCCATATTTTTTCGCTAATTTACTATAATCCATCCCATGCATAATAACACCGATTGATCCAGTAATTGTTTCTTCATCAGCAAAGATTTTGTCGGCTGGTGCTGAAATATAATAACCACCTGAAGCAGCCATTGATCCCATTGAAACGTAGATTGGGATATTTCGTTCCTTTTTAATTTGCTTAAGTTTTTCATAGATTTGTTTGGATTCATTGGTACCTCCACCAGGTGAATTTACTTTTAAAAGTACCCCTTTTACTTGGTGGTCATCTAATATATCATCTAATTGTTTAATGAAATTTTGATGATTGTATGTTGTTTCAGAGCTAAATATTGATGATGAATCTCCTGTATCTTGGATTGTGCCGTTAACAGTTAATACAGCGATTTTCTTTGCAGGATTCCCAGTTCCTAGTACCTGTCTTTCATATGTACTGCTAACATTTATCGCAGAATCGATACTCTTCTTAAAATCTAACTTTGCGAAAGACCACATAATACTCGCAATGGTAGATACGACAAATAATAATGCTGCAATTCCTAAAGCTATCCATCTTTTTGCTGTCATTATTGAACCTCCTTTTGTATTAATTATTTATACGATTCAAATTTTCGAATGTTTCATCTTCTTGATGAATTCTATGTGATTTTCTCACTTCTGCAATAGTGGAAATAGAGAAAATTATTAAAGCAAGCCATATAAATGAGAATGAAACTAATTCAGTTCCGCCAAATGATTCATGATATACTATTACCCCTAAAATAAGTGTCATAGTTGGGGCAATATATTGAATAAACCCAACTAAATATAACGGGATATTTTGAGCACCCGTTGCAAATAAAATTAACGGAATAGCCGTTACAATCCCAGTTCCAATTAAAAACAAATTAGTTTTCATATCGACATGTAAAAACGACATATTTCCCTGGAAATAAAGATATACATAGTAGATTATAGCGATTGGAAGAATAAACATCGTTTCGATTACTAAACCTCGAGTTGCATCTATTACAATTTGTTTCTTCAATAAACCATAAATACCAAAGGTTAAAGCTAAACTAATTGCCACCCATGGTATTTGCCCATACGAAACAAATAAAATAACCACACCAATTGCTGCAAGTGAAAATGCGGAAATTTGTGATTTGGATAATCTTTCTTTCAAGAATATTATCCCTAATAATACAGAAATAATTGGATTCATATAATATCCTAGACTTGTTTGTACAATATGATCATGATTTACTGCCCATATGTAAATAAACCAATTCATCGAAACTAAATAAGCGGCAAAGAATAAAGACCAAAACGCTTTTTTGTTATGCCATAATTCTTTGAAATCCGACATTAATGTTCTACCTTGTTTTAAAATCAATACAAAGATTAACGTTAATATAAATGACCAGATTACACGGCTAGCTAATATTTCCTCACTTGAAACATGTTGAATCACTTTCCAATAAAGTGGAAATAACCCCCATAAAAAATATGCTCCAATTGAAGCAATTATACCTTTTCTTTCATTTTGCACAGTTTTCTCCCTCCTTTAGTAATCATTCCAATTATTATAATTTTTTAAGAAGAGAAAGTAAATGTCTAAAATATACGGACATTTAATAATACCCAATTTTGTCTATTGTTTCGTTGCAGACGGCGAGTCCTCGAAAATGCATTCGTATTTCCTTCATGCGCTGTTAATTCAGCGAGGAGATTGAAGCCAAGCCCGTGGAAAGACCGTTTGTAATGTTACATCCAAATCTGAATAGTGAAAAGTTCATGTGTTTAAATGCTCGTATTTAAAAACCGAAAATGGATTTATGAAATTGATTCAAACAAAAAAACGTAAGAATTCACTTCACACTCTTACGTTTTTTTAGATCAATTCTAAAATTCTATTTAACTATGTTGTTTGTTTTTTTCTAGTTCTCGTAACTCTATTCTACGAATTTTACCTGAAGATGTTTTTGGTAATTCTTTTACAAACTCGATAGAGCGTGGATATTTATAAGGAGCAGTTAGCTCCTTAGTATGATCTTGTAATTCCTTCATTAATTCATCAGATGCTTTTGAAGGATCTTTTAAGACAATGAACGCCTTCACGATATTTCCTCGCACTTCATGAGGACTTGCAATGACTGCACATTCCTGAACTTCGGGATGTTTTACAAGTGCATCTTCTACTTCAAATGGTCCAATCGTATAACCTGAGCTAATAATGATATCATCATTTCTACCTTCAAAGAAGAAATAACCATCTTCATCTTTTTTTGCACGGTCTCCTGTTACGTAATAATCTCCACGGAATTGTCTTGCAGTACGTTCAGGATCATTTAAATATTCTTTAAATAGTGCTGGTGTCGAACGATGCACTGCAATGTCTCCAACTACTCCTGGAGGACAAGGTTGTCCATCTTCATCAATTACATCAACGACATTACCTGGTGTAGGTTTACCCATTGCACCTGGTTTTGTTGGCACATTCTTTAAATTTCCTATTAGAAGTGTATTTTCTGTTTGACCATATCCGTCTCTAACATCAAGATCAAATGCACGTTTAAAAATGTTAATTACTTCTTGGTTTAATGGTTCACCAGCTGATACAGCACTATGCAAAGATGATAAATTATAATTTTCTAAGTGATCGACTTTAGCCATAACCCTATATTCAGTAGGTGTACAACATAGTACTTGAATTTTGTATTTTTCAAGTAATGATAAATATTTATCGGCTTCGAAACGGCCATTATAGACAAATCCAGTTGCTCCACTACCTAAAACTGATAAGAACGGGCTCCAAATCCATTTTTGCCACCCTGGACTTGCTGTAGCCCAAACAACATCACCTTCATTAATACCTAACCAATGAGCTGCAGCCGTATTTAAGTGAGCATATGCCCAGCCATGTGTATGGACAACGCCCTTTGGATTTCCTGTAGTACCACTTGTATAAGACAAGAATGCCATATCTTCTCTTTTAGTTTTTGCATTTTCAAATTTTTCTGACTCTTTTTCAGCTTCTTGTATCATTGGAATCCAAGGTGCATGTGCTTGTCCGATTACATATTGTTGTACATTTTGTAAATGTTGCACTTGATCAAATTGGTCAATAAATGGTTCATAAGCAATGACTGCTTTTGCATTACTATGCACTATACGATAGTCAATTTCCTTGGCTCTTAACATTTCAGAACTTGGAATAACAACTAAACCTGCTTTTAATGCCGCTACATATGTAATATAGGCATCGATTAAACGTGGCACCATTATAAGTACCACATCTCCTTTTTGTAAACCATGATTTACAAAAACATTTGCCACTTGATTGGCTCTTCTTATTAAACCGTCATATGTGATAGATTCTTTGCTGCCAAGATCATTTTCAAAAAGAATAGCTAGTTTTTCTGGATTCTTTGCAAATTTTTCAATTTCCCCCACTAAGTTGTAATCTTCAGGTGCAATTAAATCCTCTCGTTTCATAAAAAATCCCCCTTGAATAACGAATTGGAATAGCAAATTAATTATATCGAATGTATTTCTAAATTACAACCAATTGCCAATATCAATTATTAGTACCTGGTACTAATATCAAATAATTGATTTTTTAATTATGCTTTAGATGAAAAAAGAAAAATTTACAAAGATATATTTTTCTTCTTGTATAAATAGATGTTAAAGCTTACATAATGGTTGTAGTATGAAAAAACAATTGGCTAAATCAAATAGTGTTCAAAGGATATTACAAATCAAAACTAAATTGACGCTCGTAGCTAAACTGGCTTGTTTAAATGAAAAACCGAAGAAGAATTCTTATAAATTCTCCCCCGGCTTTGTTAATTCGTTATATATTTAATTATTTTCCTGATCCACTTATTTGTTGTTGAGCCATTGCAACAAGACGCTTCGTAATTTCTCCGCCAACGGATCCGTTAGCACGCGCCGATGCATCTGCTCCAAGACTCACACCAAATTCTTGTGCGATTTCGTACTTCATTTGGTCAACTGCTTGTTTTGCACCACGAACTTCTAATTGATTAGAACTTCCTGTGTTATTTGCCATGTGTATCACCTCCTTGTACATATAGAATGTGCTGGAGTGATTAAATCATACATCTTATTTTATTATATCTTTTCAATTTTCGAGAACTCATTTTAAGTGCTTTATAACTTTTCAATTCAAAATAACTTCATTAAAAAAATGAAAAACCGAGGAAAAACTCATTTGAATTTTCCCCCGGTTTTTTTACTGCTTTTTGAGTATACTATTACTCAAGATTTTTTATTTTGAATAACCATTCAGCTGTTGTTCAGCCATTGCAACTAAGCGCTTAGTGATTTCTCCGCCAACGGATCCGTTAGCACGCGCTGATGCATCTGCGCCTAGCTGTACACCAAATTCTTGTGCGATTTCGTACTTCATTTGGTCAATTGCTTGTTTTGCGCCACGAACTTCTAATTGATTAGAACTTCCTGTGTTGTTGTTTGCCATGTGAATCACCTCCTTGTGAACATAGAATGTGCTGGAGGAGAAAAAACATACAACAAAAATTCAGGAAATATATTCTTCTATTAGAGTAAATCTAGAAATTCATCTGTTTTCTTTTTAGGAAATGAATGAATTTCACGATTTTTTACGGCTCTTTCAATCATTTCATCAAAATCAGTAAAGCTTTCGTAATAATTCATTTTTTCAACTCGTGGTTTTGTTTTTGGGTTTGCTGGTGTAAATACTGTACAGCAATCTTCAAATGGACGAATTGAAATATCATAAGTACCGATTTTTTGAGCCACTTCAATGATTTCTAATTTATCAAATGTGATTAACGGTCGTAAAATAGGAGTAGTTGTTACATCATTAATTGCTGCTAAACTTTCTAATGTTTGACTAGCAACTTGTCCTAAATTTTCACCTGTAACAATTGCCATTGCATCTATCTCTTTACGAACAATATCCGCTACCTTCATCATCATACGTCGTGTTGAAGTCATCGTTACATTTTCAGGAACACTACTTTGAATTTTTTGTTGGATTTCTGTAAAAGGTATTACATGCAAGCGAATATTCCCGCCAAATCGGCTGATTTTTTCGCAAAGCTCTTTTACTTTGCCTAATGATTGATCACTTGTAAATGGTGGACTGAAGAAATGAATTGCTTCAACTCTTACACCACGTTTCATCATATAATAAGCTGCAACTGGACTATCAATACCACCAGATAAAAGTAATAATGCTTTACCATTCGAACCGATCGGTAAACCGCCAGCACCAGGAATAACTTCGACCATCATATATACAGCTTTTTCTCGAACTTCAATGCGCAATTCGATATCCGGATTTTTCATTTGAACTGTCATACCAGGAAGCGATCCTAATACATGGCTGCCTATAGCTTGTTGAAGTTCGTATGTGTCCATCGGAAATTTTTTATAAGATCTTTTTGCATTTACTTTAAATGTTTTCCCTTGATAATCCATTCCCCTTACAATTTCTACTGCTAATTCTTTCATCGCCTCAATTGTTGGTTCACATTGTGCCACCGGACTAAATGAATGAATCCCAAAAATATGTGGTAAACGTTCGATTAGTTCTTCCATTTCAGCATCAACATTACTACTTAGATACATGCGATCTCTTTCTGAACGAATACGAAGATTTGGAATATCTGCAAATGTATAACGTAAATTTTCTTTCAAACGATTTATAAATAATTTACGGTTACGTCCTTTTGTCGTAATTTCTCCGTAACGAATTAAAATTTCATGCCATTTCATGTTGTTACATCTCCTTTACTTGATGCATCACTTTGCTAAAAGCAGTTTTAAAAGTTTCAATATCGGTATCTGTTATTCCTTCACCTAGACTCATACGAATAACACCTTTTTCATAAGATGGGTCAACCTTTATTGCATGTACTACATGGCTGATTGTATGTTCTTTTGATGAGCATGCACTAGAAGTAGAGATAATAATACCTTCATGTTGCATGGCATTAACTAGTATTTCCCCTTTTAATCCTTGTACTGCACAACTAACAATGTGTGGTGCTCCTTCATTGCTGGAAATAACATGCACATAAGGAAACTGTTTAAAGAATTCATGTAATTCATCACGCCATTTACTATATTGCAAAGCTTTCTGTGGTTGTTTTTCTATTGCTAAACGGGCCGCTTTTGCAAGAGCCACATCTTGTGGAACCGCCACTGTTCCACTACGGAATCCCATTTCTTGGCCACCACCGTGGATAATTGGGTTAATATTCACTTGTTTACGTAAAGCTAAAAATCCAGAACCTTTTAATGCATTTATTTTATGACCTGAAACAGTAATCGCATCTGGACCATTTTCCTCATTAAATTGTAAAGGAATTTTCCCAAAGCTTTGAACAGCATCCACATGATAAAATGCACGACTATTTTGATGCACCATTTTCGCGATTTCTGATACTGGCTGAATTGCACCCATTTCATTGTTCACATGCATGATACTTACGACAACTGTGTCTTTAGTTAGTTTTTTCTTTAAATCTTCTAAAACGATTACACCGTGTTCATCAACGTCAACAGTATCAAAGGTAAATCCTTCTTTTTCTAAAGCTTTAGCGCTTTCTAATACAGATGCATGTTCAATTGATGAAACAAGAATTTTCGTACCGCGATGCTTATTTGCTCTTGCAAATCCTTTTATAGCAAAATTATTTGATTCAGAACCACCTGAAGTAAAAATAATTTGATCTGATGAAGTTTTTATTATATCAGCTATTTGTTCCCTTGCTCGAGTTAATAATGCATTAGCTTCGACACCCATTTGATGAAGAGATGCTGGATTTGCATAATATCGTTCATTTGCTTGAATAAATGTTTGCAAAACAGCTGGGTCTGGTTTTGTTGTAGCACTATGATCTAAGTAAATCATTGTTTCTCCTTCCTTCCAAAAGAAAACCACCAGCACAGTACCGTGCGGTGGCTTAATGCTTTTCTTATTATGAACGTCAAACCTCATCTTTGGCAAGTACCTGAATCTTTTTCATGGCACCTGGTTCGACTGCTTCAACGGCGGTTGCGGCATATTCAAGGGCTTTTGTATAACGCATATCACGGAATGCGTCTTCTGCCTCTAAAAGCCGTTGATGCATTGCAGGGTTTGTATTTCTGTAACGATTACCATATTGAATAATTCGTTCAATTAATTGTACATTTTCTAGCATTTCAATTGCTGTGTTATGTACATCTTCTATGCATTTTTCTGCAATTTCAAGATTTTTGTAAACGGTATCCATATTTAATGGTATTTCTTGAAGATTATTGACCACAACGAATATTCTCTCCGCTGCTTCTTCTAAGCGTGCATCCATTTCTTCAGGTATACCAGGTAAATTGGCTTTATGTAGCATACGTTCTGTATCGTGAAGTAATTTTTTCAAATTATCTAAGGTTGCTCTTGCTTTATTTTCATCTATACGTAAGCTTTTCATGCGATCCGCGAATTGTTCTTGTTCTTCAAACAATTGCTCAATGGATCCTTTTAATTCTTTTAATACTTCTTCCATACTCGAATATGCAGATTTTTCTTCTTGTACCTCAACTGCTAATAATTCATAACGTTGACGCATAGAAAGTAGTTGTTGCTTACAACTTGCTGGTACTTCTGCTTCTTTTTCTGAAAGACGATAGCTTTTTTGTACATCAGTTGCTTCTTTAGCAGTTTTTTCTGTTGCTTCGATGGCAAAATCAAGTTGTTCACCTACTGCTACAAAATGATCATCAACAAATTTTTTGCCGATTACTTCTTTTTCTAATGCATCGTAGAATGATTCGATTTCATCCTTTATTTCGTTTACACGATGTTGCACTAAAGAAATATCTAACTCAGCTATTTTTTGTTTAAACTCAACTAAACTTTCTTCTATTTGATCTAGCTTTTCTAAAATTTCAAGATGGACCAGAAAATAAGATTGAGCTTCCATTTCACGGTGGCCATTTCGAATTTCGTGAATATCTGAAGGGATTTTATGTTGAATTTCCGTTAATAGCGTTGGAATTTCATTGATAAGTTTGAAAATATTTTGTCCTTCATCGTTTAGATTCACAACTATTTCTCTTGCTTTTAAATAGTTTCCAGAATCAGTCAACTGATCATATTCCTCAAATTGAGGGTTAAATGTTTCCAATCGTTTTTCTAATGGTTCTGCCGCTGGTCCATAAGAATATTGGTGAGCCAATAACGTTTTACGAGCCGAACGATATTGTTCTTTCAGTTGTTCAATTTCAATTCGATTCTTTTCTTCACTACCGATTAATTCATCTAATTCTTTTAAAATTTTTACCATTTCATGATCATACTCTGCAATTAGAGATTCAATTTCTCTTTCAATCTCTGTAGCTTTACCAAAATTAAATTTATCTACTTGTTCTTCTGCATCAAATAAAAGGACGTCAATTTTTGGCATTTCAATATCCATTAACTCTGTCCATTTATTTCGCCAACGTTCAAACATTTCTTCAGTTTGACCATTCATATTCAATGACTTAACTTTCATCAATTCTTCTAACACTGGCTTATTTTGAATTTGTAGCTTCTTTTGGTCAAGTCTTTGAATTTCATTTTTATGTTTTTTTCGAAAAACAAAAACAATTGCTATAATTACACATAGTACGATGATGATAGGAATGATATACTTCATCGTAAGCCTCCTGTCACAAAATCAGTTTTTCAGCTTCTAGTTAAAATTAATAGTACCATGTTTTAGGGTATTTTGTTTACCTTTATGAGAGATTTATCTAAAAATTATCTACTATTTAATCAAATTTTAAGAAATTGGAGGGATTTTTGTTGAAACGTGACGGTCATATTCATACCCCGTATTGTCCACATGGCACTAAAGACTCTTTAGAAAATTATATCAATAAAGCTATTAAATTAGGATTCCAAGATATAACTTTTACTGAACATGCACCATTACCTACCAACTTTTCCGATCCAACGCCTGAAAAAGATAGTGGAATGGATCCTCATCTTTTAGTTGCTTATTTAGATGAACTAAATACATTAAAGGCACAATATAAAGAAGATATACATATCCGAATTGGTTTTGAAGTTGATTATATCGTTGGATATGAAATAGAAACGACTAGCTTTTTAAATCTTGTGGGTCCACAAATCGACGATGCCATTTTATCTGTTCATTTCTTAAAATATAACGATGAATATTCATGTATTGACTATTCTAGCGAATCCTTTTTGACATTTGCTAAAAAAGTTGGTTCTGTTCAAGCTGTTTATGATTTATATTATGCAACATTAAAAAAAGCCATTTTAGCTGACCTTGGTCAATATAAACCAAAACGAATCGGGCATCCAACACTTGTTCACAAATTCCAACTTGCTCATGGTGAACATATTGATGATGATGCCAACATTAAAGAAATACTTCAACTTATGGCAGAACGACATAATGAACTTGATGTTAATAGTGCTGGACTTGCAAAAAAATATTGTAAAGAGCCTTATCCACCTTTACCATATATTAATCATGCAAAATCATTAAATATCCCATTAGTTTTTGGGTCAGATGCTCATCAAGTTGAAGACCTTCATCAATATTACGATGAACTTTTTTAATTGAAGATTAAAACGGAGGTAATATCATGTTTCAAAAAACAAATTATAATGGTGATTTAACTGCACGATACAATTTATTGGCTAAACAATTAGATGCTTTACTTGAAGGGGAAATGGATACAATTTCGAATTTAAGTAATGCCTCAGCATTACTCAACCAATTTCTTGAGAATATCAATTGGTGTGGATTTTATTTAATGAAAAATAACGAATTATTATTAGGACCATTCCAAGGATTACCTGCATGTGTCCATATTCCTATTGGAAGAGGTGTATGCGGAACTGTTGCACAATCTGAACAGACACTTGTAGTTGAAGATGTAAATGCTTTTCCAGGACATATAGCTTGTGATAGTGCGTCTCAATCTGAAATTGTTGTACCAATCATTGTAGATAATGCACTTTACGGTGTACTTGATATCGATAGTCCAACTAAAAATCGTTTCACAAAAGAAGATCAAATCGGACTCGAACAATTTGTTGAAGTATTAACTAAACATATTCATCTATAATATATATCATGAATTCATATTAGAATGCGTAGACACCTCAATAATTAGTATAGAACCAGAAAATGGATGTCGGATAAGTGTATGCTCACTTTTCAGACATCCATTTTTATTTATTAAAACTTGAATTCGTTTAAGAGTTAACTGCGTTAAATAAACAATAGCGATTCTTCCCACTATTTTTTGCTTCATATAAGGCAATGTCTGCATTTTGGAATAATCCTTGATAAGTTATTCCTGAATTCTTTTCCCAAACTGCAATACCAGAAGATACAGTTACCGAAGGAGTGGTTACTTTAGGAATCATATGAATTATACGATTAACCATTTCAATTGTTATATCTAATTCTTTATTTGGTAGATAAATCGCCATTTCCTCTCCACCCCACCGTGCACATATACCTTCATTTTGTATATTTTGTTGCAAATGTTCTGCTATTGTTTTCAAAATATAGTCCCCAGTTTGGTGTCCAAATGTATCATTAATCTTTTTAAAATTATCAATATCACATAATATAAAAGTCCCGAAATCATCATCTTCCATTGAATTTTCAACATAGCGCTCTAAATATTTTCTTGCGTATAACTTTGTTAAATGGTCACTATCTACCATTTCTTGCAACTGTTCCCGTAATAGAATGTTAGAAATGGCTAAGGAAGAATGACGAATAATGGATTGCATTAACTTAAAACTATCAAATGAGAAATAATAAGGTTCATTATGCAATATAGCACAATATCCTTGTACATTTTCTCTAATAACGATAGGAACAACCATCATAGAATTGAATTTTACTTTTTGATCAACTAAATTCTCGAAATCTGCTACAAATAATGGATCTACAGAATTCTCAAAATGATTTGTAATATAGGTGTTATATAATTTTGCTTCATCCTCATAGAAAAATGATGAAGTTCCGTTCGCCTTTTGATACTCATTATTTTCAATTAACATAAAGCAAATTGCAGAAGGCGTAAATGATTTATTTAGTTGTTTGATAAGAAATGAGAGTATTTCTTCTTTGTTTAGTTTCATATTTAATCTCTGTGACGTTTCGTTAATCAACTGTAAATCAGACACTAGTCGATGAGACTGATGATAAAGTTTTGCATTTTCAAGTGCATTGCCAGAAGTTTGCGCTAAATGTTGGATGAACTTCTTTTCCCTCGAGCTAAATACATAATCAGCAGGAGCAAAGATTTGGAGTACACCATATATACCTTGTTTTCCTATAATAGGTGCATTTAATAGACGATGATTAATATCTGTTGCCTGTTCAATCGTCGTTTCACCTGATACAAATGCTTCGATCGTTGAAGGTCGTTCTAACAAATAATCAAAGACAAATACATCTTCAATATGTCTGCGATCTTGGTCATTCGATAAAATCAACTTCGAGTTGAAATTTGGAAAGATTCTTTTAACACCATGGATCATTGCTTCTAATATATGGTTGACATCCATTGTAGAATGAAATATCTCTGTCATTTCAAACAACTCACGATTTAGCTTTTTCTCAAAGGTATTTTTTCGATTACACTTAATCATATTAACCGTATCAGATAGAAGTTTTTCCAATTCCTCTACATAAGGGGTTTGTGCAAAAGCTTTCCATAATTTTGTTTCTTCTAGGACAAGTATCCCTGAAATTGAGCTATTATCCCTATGTAAAACAAGAACATCTCCTGCAAATTCAAAATTCCCTTTCAATGTTTCTACTAATAAATTTGGAGTTTGATGTCTATGCTCGAAATAAGGTGCAACAGACAAATAAGGAATTCCATTAGATAAGTAACATCCCTCACTGGAAGTTGTTAGTGGAAAAAGCATATCATGTTCAAAATTCAAAAATTCTACGTTTTCTATTTCAAACTCTTGGAATACTATCCCTTTAAATAGTTCCAAATACTCAATTGCGGCAATTGACTTTTCAGCACAATCCATCCACAAATCAAGCAGTTGACACTTAATATTTTGCATTATTTGTAGACTTTGCAATTTTCCATCACCTTTTCGATACAATATATAAATATTTATTACTATTTACATTATACACCAAATAAGCCTTTTACACTATTAACATTTCATGTTTTTTATTAAATTAACACAAAATACATTATAAATTACTATGAAATTTATTTACTATAAATAAAAAGCAATTTAACTTGACACTCCCTCTTCTAACAGATAAAATGTAGCTTGTGTAAAATAAACGCAGCGGTTGTATGGTTTTGTTGTTTCATTTTGTTCCTCTATTTTTTGTAGACGGGGTATAAGTAATTCGTCGGCTGCATGAACGAACATACATGAAAACAAAATGACTTCTAAGCTAAATACATCTGGTTTTTATTTTATACCAAATAAAAAACCAACAGGAGGGACTTCAAATGTCTCGTTATACAGGTCCATCTTGGAAACTATCTCGTCGTTTAGGTATTTCTTTAAGCGGTACTGGTAAAGAAATCGAAAAACGCCCATACGCTCCAGGACAACACGGCCCAACTCAACGTAAAAAATTATCTGAGTATGGTCAACAATTACAAGAAAAACAAAAACTTCGTCATATGTTTGGTATGAACGAACGCCAATTCCACAACTTATTCGTTAAAGCTGGTAAAATGAGTGGTGTTCATGGTGAAAACTTCATGATCCTTCTTGAAACTCGCTTAGACAACCTAGTTTACCGTCTTGGTTTAGCTCGCACTCGTCGTGCTGCTCGCCAATTAGTAAACCACGGTCATATCTTAGTTGATGGCAAACGCGTTGACATCCCTTCATACAGCGTAAAAGCAGGTCAAGTGATTTCTCTTCGTGAAAAATCTCAAAACCTTGCTATCGTTGAAGAAGCTATCGAAGTTAACAACTTTGTACCAGAATATCTTTCATTAGATGCTGACAAAAAAGAAGGTACTTTCGTACGTCTTCCAGAACGCAGCGAATTATCTGCTGAAATCAACGAAGCATTCATCGTCGAATACTACTCTCGTTAGTCTTCGAGTATTTCAAAAAGATATCTACAGAAGCCATGTATCCGTTATTTCAACGGTTACATGGCTTTTTTGCTTTGAATTATTACATATAATCACATTTCTACTTGAATCGGGTTTAATTTAAGACCGAGTAGGCATATCACTATTCCCTCGTCCTTAAATCTCATATGTTATTAATGATAGTAATCTTATTACAAAGGAGGTCATAAAATGACTAATCTAAATTGGGATTATTCAAACTGCGGCAGAACTGGCTGTGGAATGCAACCACATTATTTTCCTCCTAGAACTTTTCCTAGCCAATACGATCCACCACGTATCTCACCAACACAACAATTTGTAAGAACAAATCAATTCAACACAATCGTTCCACATATTCATCCTTCTCATACTACTACGGTCAACAAACACATGATTAATCACCAACACTATTTCCCACACACAGAGTCCGTGGTCAATGAACGCTACGAGAACCATACTATTTGTGGAATGCAGCATCATAAACGTTGTTGCTGCCCAAAACATCACAATCGATGGAGATAGGTGGATAATCTCTATTGATTAATCAATGAATTTCTTGCAATTAGAGCCCTCAATCCCTCTCCTATTACTTTCGAGCGGATCTATCCTGCCAGGCTACCCCTGCCTGGCTAGGCTTTTTTCTTTACATCAATACTCCCCACCAAATTTTCATTGCAGTTATGATTAAAAGTGCAGCAAAAATCCATTGAAGCTTTTGCACGGACAATTTTTTGCTTATACGAACACCAATTGGAGCACCAACTAAACCAGCAATTGCTAACCAAATAGCTAAATGATAGTCAATGCTATGGGTAAAAATTTTGCCAATAACTGTTCCAATAGATGATAAAAACGTGATGGCAAGTGAAGTTGCCATCGCTTCACGAGTAGGTATTTTAATCATTTGGATCATTAATGGAACGAATAGAAAGGCTCCACCTGCTCCAATCATTCCAGCTACAAACCCAACTGTAGTTCCTAATAAAATGGACAAAACAATTTTTTGTTTTTTAGGTATTTCCATATGATTACTATCTTTTTTAGGTAAGAACATTAAAACTACCGCAGCAATTGCTAATACACCATACAACATATTTAAATAGTGATCCGGAACAAATTTTGATACTGATCCACCTACAAAGCTACTAATCAATGCTGGTATCCCAATAGCCCATATTAGAATCGATTGTAGCTCTCCTCCTTTTTTATGTGTAATGACACCGCTTAAAGTCGAAAAGAAAACTTGAAATGATGTTAATCCAGAAATCTCTAATGGCGTAAAGCTTTCGAATCCTAGTAAAGGAGGAATAAATAAGAGTAAAGGATACATAACAATAGCTCCACCAACTCCTACTAAACCTGAAAAGAAGGAACCTATTAGGCCTAAAAGAATAAGTAATATAATTAAATTCAAATGAATCTCTCCTACATAATCAAGATACATTGCTCAAGTGACATAGTTTTTAAATTAAGCACTGTTAAATTTATTTTTGATCTTTGAAAAAAGTCAAATGTTTGGGTAAGACATTGAAAACATCTAACGAAACGTATACGTGTCTCCACTCCCTGTCTACTCGCAAATGAAAAATGACCAACCAACGAGCATCTTTATTCGCTAACGCTTTTTATTATAACTTAAATTGTTTCTAAACCCGATTATTAATAAGAAGACTGCAAGAAGTTTACATAGTCTACTTGTACAGCAGATAAATATGTCAACAATTTTTCTTTAACATCTCCTTAAATTAAAACGGAGTATGCTCTGTAATAGCATACTCCTCTTCTACATTCATTTTATTCTATAGGACCTTCCCATGCTAACATGCCGCCATCCATATTAACTACTTTATATCCTTGGTCTTCTAGAAACATTGTTGCCTGTGAACTGCGGCCACCTGAACGGCAAACCATAATATATTCAAGATTTTTATCTAATTCATTCATCCGGAATTCAAGTAATCCTAATGGAATATTTTGAGCAATACTAATTTTCCCTTCTGCTACTTCTTCCGGTTGACGAACATCGATGACATTAATTTCTTTTCCTTCATCAATCAGATTTAATACTTCCTTAGGCGTAATAGTTTTCATACTATATTATCTCCTCTTGTCTTTACGTGCACGTTCTCTTTATTTTTATCGGCTTTTCACTAATAGATCAACTGCTTCTTTAATGAGTGTTTCTTTATCTTTATCTTGTAGAAGTTGTTCATTAGACATACAGTGTACTAAATTAGTACTTACAATGAGACCAATTGTACGATCGATTGCTGATCGTGAAGCGGATAGTTGTGTAATGACATCTTTACAATCTTTTTCTTCATCAATCATTCGAATAACACCTTTTAATTGTCCTTCAATTCTTTTTAATCGATTGCGAATTTGATCGTTATATTCCATTTGCTTCACTCCTTTTATATATAACGTAGAACTCGTTACGATATTATACCCCTTAAGGTATCATGTCAAGGAAATTGAATAAAAACAAAACACTTGAAATCTAATACCCCTGGTAGTATATTAAAAATATACCTAACAGGGTATACAAAAGGAAAGTAATGAATTTTAGAATCTACTATTAATTCTAGATTATTAATCATTTACAAAGGAGAAAAATTGATGGAATTAGATGTAACGATCTATTCAACTACTAACTGTGGTTATTGTGAATTGATGAAAAATTTTTTGCAAGAACAAAAGATAAAATATGATGTCATTAATATTCATCATAATCCTGATATGGCTCAGTTCTTAATGCAACAAACAGGTCGCCTTGGTGCGCCTCAAACATCGATTAACGGTGAATGGGTGCTGGGATATGATCCAAATACAGCTATGAAAATTATTGAAAAATATAAACACTTCTCAACAATGAATGGAGACTAAAACTATGGAATGGATACTTATATTACTTGTTGTTGTTATCTTTTTCTACTTCCGTACGAAAACAGCAAAAGGCGTACAAAATATTTCTACACAGGATTTAAAAGAATTGCTATCAAAAAAGAATATACAATTCATCGATGTGCGCACACCTGGCGAATTTAAAGCGCGCCATATCCCAGAATTTAAAAATATCCCGCTTGACCAACTACCTGGCAAATTAAGCACATTAAACAGTGGGAAAGATGTCGTTGTTATTTGTCAGAGCGGTATGCGTAGTTCTCGGGCAGCAGGTATTTTAGCAAAATCAGGCTTCCAACAGGTTTATAATGTTAAAGGCGGCATGAGTCGTTGGTCATAATTTTCAAATCCATTAGTTATGTTATAATGACGCATAACTAATGGATTTTTGTTTGAGAGGAGCGTAGCTAATGAAACTAATATCTATTTGTCCAAGTAACACTGAAATTTTGGCTTATTTAGGTTTGGAAAATGACCTTATTGCTGTTGACGACTTCTCTGATTGGCCTTCTGGTGTGGCAGATTTACCTAAATTAGGTCCAGATTTATCAATCGATATGGATATCCTTGAAAAAATGGAACCCGAATTAGTATTAGCCTCATTAAGTGTTCCAGGGATGGAGAAAAATGTAGCTGAACTCGAACGACGAGGCATTCCACATCTTGTATTAAATCCTAATAGTCTAGCAGAAATCGCCAATGATTTGAGAGTTGTGGCACAAGCCTGTCATATTCCAGACCTAGGTATAGATAGGGCTTCTCAGTTTGAAGATTTTATCAATCAGATGCGATCGATTGCAAAAAGCTGCACTTCATTTCCGTCTTGTTATTGGGAATGGTGGCCTAATCCAATCTTCACCCCCGGAAATGTAAATTGGCTGACTGAAATTAGTGAGATTGCTGGGGGTTATAATCTCTTTCGCGATGTAGAACTTGCTAGTGTACAAACAGATTGGGAGGACGTTCGTTTACGTAATCCCGATTATATTTTCCTTGCATGGGTTGGGGTGCCTTATAATAGAATTAAGCCTTCTCTTATTATGAAAAGACCAGATTGGCCAGAACTTTCTGCAATAAGCGAAGAACGCACTCATGTTATGGAAGAATGGCTTTATTGCAGACCATCACCTCGTTTGTTAGAAGGGGCATTGAAATTAGCGAAGATCCTACATCCTGAAGAATATAGTAAATTAGAACTTCCTAACTGGGTTAGTGATAAATAGGGTGAGCGAAAAATAACTGTTCTTTTATTATTAGATGATAAATATAAAAAACGCCTATTCCTGATTGTGAACAGGATAGGCGTTTTTTCGTTTGTCGTTAAATGGTCATCATATTTCTGAGAGTAGAATCCTTAACAAGGTTAACCTAACTATATTTAGGCTACTCAAATTTGGATATGTACTACCCAGTCCAAAAATTAATTAAATTTTACCATATGGTATTTCTTTTTACCTCTACGGATAATTGCGAAAGCATCTTCCATACGGTCTTTTGCCTCGATTACATATTCAAGTTCTTTTACCTTTTCTCCGTTGACTGAAATCGCACCGTTTGTAACATCTTCACGTGCTTGTCGTTTTGATGATGAAATATTAGCTTCTACCAATAGATCCACGATATTTTTGTCTTCTTTTGCCACTTCTACAGATGGAACACCTGAGAAAGCAACTTTCATTTCGTCTACTGAAAGTGATTTTAGGTCACCAGAGAATAGTGCAGCAGTAATACGTAGCGCTTGGTCTAACCCTTTTTCACCATGAATAAGTTTTGTCATTTCAGCAGCTAATGTTTTTTGAGCTTCACGTAAATGTGGCTCAGTTTCTACTTTCTCTTCCAAAGCTTCAATTTCAGGGCGACTTAAGAATGTGAAGATTTTCAAGTATTTCGCAACATCTGCATCAGCAGTGTTTAACCAGAATTGATAGAACTCATATGGTGATGTTTTTTCAGGATCTAACCAAACTGCGCCCCCAGCTGTTTTACCGAATTTTGTACCATCGGATTTTGTAACTAATGGGATTGTAATACCAAATGCTTTTGCATTTTCATCATGTGTTTTACGGATAACTTCAAGACCTGTAGTAATGTTCCCCCATTGGTCAGAACCACCTACTTGAATACGTACATTGTAGTTATCGTATAAATGATTGAAATCAATACCTTGGATTAATGTGTATGTGAATTCAGTAAAAGATAAACCTGTTTCTAAGCGAGATGAAATAGTATCTTTGTTTAACATGTAGTTAATATTGATTAGTTTACCGTAGTCGCGTAATAATTCGATTGCACTTAGTTTTCCTACCCAATCATAGTTATTCACTAAATGCGCACCATTTTGGTCACCAGAGAAATCGAAAATGCGTTCAAGTTGTTTTTTGATACCTGCAACATTATGGTCGATTTGTTCTGCAGTAAGTAGGTTACGTTCAGTTGAGCGACCTGATGGGTCACCAATCATACCTGTTGCACCCCCTACTAACAAAATAGGACGGTGACCAGATTGTTGGAAACGACGTAAAGTTAACATTGGCACAATATGACCAATATGCATGGAATCTGCAGTTGGGTCAACACCAACGTATAGTGAAACTTTCTCTTCATTTAATAATTTTTCCATACCTTCAGCGTCCGTTTGTTGGTATAGCAAACCACGCCATTTTAAATCTTCAATTAGTGCATTTGTCATAATTTTTCCTCCTAAAAAATTTTTCCGGCTTCATCTGCTAGACCCTCGTTGATGCACAGGATATCGCAAACCTAGGTTTTCTTTTCTAAATCAGTCCCTCGGTCGAAAGGTTATTAAGATGCTTTCGATTCAGGCCTTCCAATACACTTTGGATCTGATTGAGCCACTTCAGACAAAAATAAAAACGCCCCTGCAAACAGTATGCAGGGACGTTAATTACAAATTTAACGCGGTACCACCCAGCTTGAAGAATAGAATATTCTCCCGCTTCATTCGCTTTATCGCAGCGGCTACGCTCTCGCTCCAAATGTGTAATTCGCGTCCATACTATGACTAGCTTACACCAACCGCTAGCTCTCTAAACAGGGAATATGTTCACTACTGCGCATTCTTCAATGCCAGAAACTATTATGACTATTGTACTTCATTTTGAATAGTTGTCAATAAGTATTATTATTGTGGTTTTGTATTATGGTATAATAGACAATATTTTAGAAGGTTGTTAGTATCCGCACTGTTTTTATTTGATCTACAAGCAAATACTGCTGTCTTGAATTAAAACAAGCTAAAAAGAGGATAATATCCCACATAAAAAGAATAAAAACTACAAAAGAAGGGTAAGTTTTAAACATATATCTATTCTATTTTTTAATAGCTATGATGATTGTTTGTTACATACTCAATATTGGATGATTATTCTACTTAGCAGCGAACTACATGAATAACCTTATACTCCATGATCTTGACCAACTAAGATATCGCATGCTACTAGTCTTTAGTAGCCACATAGAAATAGACCATTGGCGGATGCAACAATGGCTATTTCCTCGAAAACTTATAAAGGAGGTAGGCCAATTGTCAAGAGCGCACCATCCTATCTTTATTACTTTATTGTAGAGATATAGATTTTTGACAATGGTCGTGTGTGATCGAAAAGATGAAAGAATGGATAGCCAATATAAATCAAAAGCTCGATGAGTTATCACGAACAACAGGGATGAAATATTTTCGCATTACATCTAGTGTTATTTGGAATTTAATTTTAATTTTCATCATCTTTGTTGCAATGGGTACTATATTTGTCGGCTCGATTGGTGCTGGTTACTTCGCTTCACTCGTAAAGGATGAACCATTACGATCAAGTGATGAAATGCGAAGTGCGATTTTCAATTACGATGAAACCAGTACACTCTATTTTGCTAGCAATAAGTTTCTAGGTAAAATGCGGACCGACCTTGAACGACAAGAAACGACCTTGGATAAGATTTCACCAAATGTTATAAATGCCGTAATAGCTACAGAGGATGAATATTTCTACAAGCATAATGGGATTGTTCCAAAGGCGGTATTACGTGGTGTTTTACAAGATGTGAGTAACTCAAACACACAAACAGGTGGATCCACATTAACACAGCAATTGATTAAAAACCAAATCTTAACCAATGAGGTTTCTTATGAACGTAAAGCAAAAGAATTACTTTTAGCAATGCGTTTGGAACACTTTATGTCGAAGGATGAGATATTAGAGGCTTATTTAAATGTCATTCCATATGGTAGAAATTCTAGTGGTCGTAACATTGCAGGAGTTGAGACTGCTGCCGAAGGGATTTTTAACAAGAGCGCTAAGGATTTAAACTTAGCACAAGCTGCATACATCGCAGGGATTCCTCAATCTCCATTTGCATATACACCTTTTACACAAAAAGGTGTGCTAAAGGACAAAGAGAGTCTTCAACTAGGTGTTAACCGGATGAAAACGGTTTTATATCGAATGCATGAAACAGGTTATATCACAGATCAACAATATAAAAAAGCATTAAAATATAATATTATAAAAGACTTCCGTAAACCAGAAGTTCGTCCTGAAGAAAAATATCCATATGTAACATACGAAATTGAAAATCGAGCAAAAGATATTATGGCTGAGATTTTAGCGAAAAAAGATGGTATCGATACGGATCGATTAAAAAATGAAAAGAAACTTAAAGATAAATATACAATCTTAGCTGACCGCGAATTACGTTCTAAAGGGTATAAAATTTACTCAACAATTGATAAGAAAATGTATGATGCAATGCAAAAGGTAAAAGACAATTTCCCTTATTACGGTACTACCTTTACTAGAGAAGTAACTGATCCTGAGACGGGAAAGGTAAGCACTGTTGATGATCCAGTTCAAACTGGTAGTATTGTAATTGAAAACAAAACCGGTAAAATTTTAAGTTTTGTCGGCGGTCGTGATCATGACTTAGTAGAAGTGAATCATGCAACACAAGCTGAACGTTCTAATGGTTCTACTATGAAACCATTACTTGTATATGCACCAGCTATTGAATATGGTGTCATTGGTGCAGGTAGTCCCGTAGCAGACGTGAAATTTAGTATACCTGGGTGGTCTCCATCTAACTATACTGAAACAGATGAGCGAGGTTTGATTTCAGCTCGTGAAGCATTAAAGGATTCACAAAACTTGCCAGCTATTCGTTTATATGCTCAAATCATCAATCGTCGACCAGCAAACTTACTAGTTAAGAATGGTTTTACAAGCTTAACTCCAGATGATTACACCAACTACGCTACATCAATTGGCGCATTACAGAATGGTGTTACTGTAGAAGAAAACACTAATGCATACGCAACGTTCGCTAATGGTGGCAAATTCGTCGATGCCTATATGATTTCTAAAATAGTTGACAGTAAAGGCAACGTAGTTTACAAACACAAGTCAAAAGCAAAACAAGTCTATAGTAAACAAACAGCATATATTACGACTGATATGCTTCGAGATGTATTAAAGCAAGGTACAGGAACAACAGCCAATAGTAATTTAAAATTCCGTGCGGATTTTGCTGCTAAAACCGGTACTTCTCAACTATATAATGATGTATGGTTTGTAGGCTACAATCCCGATATTTCTTTAGGGGTTTGGATGGGGTACGATCAACCCAAAACGTTGTATCAAGCAAATGGTGTTTATGGTCAGCCAAGTACGCGTATTAACTTAATGTGGGCACGTTTGATGAATGCTGTTTATGATACAAATCCGAAATTGGCAACTGCAAATGGTAAAACCTTTAAGCAACCACCTGGTGTTGTTAGCCAAACATTCTGTGGAATTACAGGTCACGCTTATACAGCTGCATGTGCTGGAAATGCACGAACAGATTTGTTTAATGCAAATGTCATGCTTCCAGGTCCTGAAACAGCATTCTCCGGTGGTGGTTTAACAGATGCGTTTAAGCAAAGTATGCTAAGTCCATTTGGTGGGGATTATTCAAAACTATTTGGAGCTAAAGAAAAAGAAGAAAAAGAAAAACAAAAAGAAAAAGAAAAAGAAAAACAAAAACAAAAGGAAAAAGATAAGAAAAAAGAGGAATCAAAAAATAATTCCGGAAATAGTTCAGGAAATCAGAACACCAACAACAATTCGAATAATTCCAATGGCTCAAACGGCTCAAATAATTCGAATAATAATGCCGGAAATTCAAATTCAGGTAATTCGAACAACAATAATTCGAATGGCTCAGGCAATTCAAATAACTCGGGTAACTCAGGTAATTCGGGTAATTCTGGTACTGGTGGATCCAATAACGGAGAACCAGGAAATGGTAATGATTCTGAATCAAACAGTGAATAATATAAAATAAAACAGGACGAATTATTACTATTCGTTAAAGACAACACATATTAAAAGAACAATTAAGACTGAACTAATTATTTCTGAATTAGTTCAGTCTTTTTTTGATAGATAATTGGTTTAATTCTCCCAACTACTCGAACGAATTGAAAAAGAAAAAAGGCAGCAAAAAAGACATCTCAACAGTCTCCCCAAACTTTGAGATGCCCCTTTATACTAAGACATTAAATCAATATGTCTATTTGTTATATTTGAAAATATACCCCTTTATTTGAACTTTTCTCTCTACATCCCTATATCATAAGTTCAACATTAAGTTCTTGCTTTGTTTTCTAATCTTCCATTGTAGATAAATCACCGGTTGGGAGATCAAGTTCCCATGCCTTTAGAACACGTCGCATAATTTTTCCGCTTCGTGTTTTAGGTAATTTATCTTTAAATTCAATCTCGCGAGGTGCTGCATGTGCTGCCAAACCAGTTTTCACAAATTGTTTAATTTCATCTTCAAGTTCAGCAGATGGTTTAACCCCTTCTTTTAAAGAAATAAATGCTTTAATAATTTCTCCTCGCACAGGATCTGGTTTACCAATTACCCCAGCTTCAACGATTAGCGGATGTTCTAGGAGCTTACTTTCAACTTCGAATGGGCCAACTCGCTCACCTGATGTCATGATTACATCATCGATTCGCCCTTGGAACCAAAAATAACCATCGTCATCCATATATGCAGAATCACCCGATACATACCACTCCCCTGTTAAAAAGTAGGATTGATAACGCTCAGGATTATTCCAAATTTGACGCATCATTGATGGCCATCCTTTTTTAAATGCTAAATTCCCCATTGTAAATGGTGGTAGCTCATTTCCTTGGTCGTCAACAATTGCTGCCTTAATACCTGGAATTGGTTTACCCATAGAACCTGGTTTAATTTCCAAACAAGGATAGTTACAAATCATTTGGGCACCTGTTTCAGTCATCCACCATGTATCATGAATACGATGTTGAAGTACTTGATTTCCCCATTTAACTACTTCTGGATTTAGCGGTTCACCCACAGATAATACATGACGTAAAGCAGATAAATCATAGTCTTTAAGAATATCATTCCCTGCACCCATTAACATACGAAAAGCAGTAGGCGCACTATACCAAACCGTCACACCATAATCTTGTAATGCCTTATACCATGATTGTGGTGAGAAGCGACCACCTATCACTACAACTGTTGTTCCGGTTAACCATGGACCAAAAATGCCATACGCTGTTCCAGTAACCCATCCTGGATCTGCGGTACACCAATAAATATCATCTTCTTTTAAATCAAGCACCCATTTAGCAGTTTGAAATTGTTGAAGCATTGCATTGTGCACATGCAATACGCCTTTAGGTTTTCCAGTTGAACCAGATGTATAATGTAATACCATACCATCTTCTCTATTAACCCATTCAATTTCAGTTTCATATTCAGCCTCAATTAAAAGTTTTTGAAGATCCTTAATTTGTTCAGTTTCTTCAATGTTTTCACCTACAAGAAATACTGTCTTAAGAAGAGGGAGACGATCTAGTGGCACTCGTTTTAATAATGATGGTGTTGTTACTAATGCACTTGCTCCGCTATCACTTAATCGATCATATACTGCCCCCTCCATAAAAGCCTCAAAGAGCGGCCCTACAATAATCCCCTTTTTAATACTACCTAAAATTGAAAAATATAATTCTGGCGAACGTGGCATAAAGACAAATAGACGATCCCCTTTTTCTAAACCTGCTTGTTGAAATACATTTGCAGCCTTATTGGTCCATTTCTTAACGTCTTGAAAAGTATAAGATTCTTTTCTCGTCCCATCTTCAAAGTAAAGTGCAACTTTGTTGTGTAGTTCGGATTCAGCGTGGCGATCTACGGCTTCATATGCCATATTAACTCGACCAGTACTTGACCAACTAAAGGCTTGTTCTGTCTCCTTCCAATCAAAGGTTGCTTTTACTTCATCATAGTCATGTAATTGATATTCACCTTTTGTTACCACTAACGGTTCAATCCTCAATATCAATACCCCCTTATTTCAACTATTACCATCTATTATATAACAGTTAATATCTATTGTATAACAAAAATTAATAGATAATTTAATAATTTTATAGAATAATATAAATACACATAAATTTCTCATTTAGGAGATTTTTTTCTACTTCGCTCATGTATAATAAATTAAAAATGGATGAGGAGGTGAATGAATGGAACATCATCGAACATATTATTCAAAAAAGTTAGAATCTCCCCTCGGAACAATTATAGTGGAAGGCCCTGTTGCAACCGAAAGTCTTCAAAAGCTCAAATTTCATGACGGATTGACAGCTTTTCGTATACCAGAACAACAATTTTCCGCTATTGTAGAGATTTCAAAACTACCTGAGGGACGAATGATTATTGCTCGATTGGATCAGACAATTATTGCTTATGCTACTTTTCTTTATCCAGATCCTCTGGAACGTTGGTCAGAGGGGAAGATGGATAACTTAATAGAATTAGGCGCTATCGAAGTAGCACATGAATTCCGTGGAACTGGAGTGGGAAAAAGTATACTCCAAGTATCAATGATGGATGATGCGATGGAAGATTACATTGTGATCACAACAGAATATTACTGGCATTGGGATCTAAAAAGAACGGGTCTTAATGTGTGGGAATACCGTAAAGTAATGGAGAAAATGATGCAAGCTGGTGGTTTGGAAGTAGCCGCAACGGATGATCCTGAGATTTCCTCTCATCCCGCTAACTGTTTAATGGTAAGAATCGGCAGGCGAGTCGATCAAGATTCAATTGAAAAGTTTGATCAATTACGTTTTATGAATCGTTATATGTACTGATGATTAAAGAAGGGGTGATATGATGTTAGTTGAAGAAATAATGAATACCAATGTTATTACATTGCAGCCATCTCATACGATAAAAGATGCTGTCAAAATTATGAAAGAACATAAAATTCGACATTTACCAATAACTGATAATCATAACAAATTAGTGGGACTTATTACAGAAAGAGATCTGAAAAACGCACTCCCTTCCTCTCTTTTAAAAAATAAAGATGAGAGGGTATACGAACAAACATTAGAAACCGTGATGATTTCCCAACCAATTGTAGGACATCCACTTGATTTTATCGAAGAAGTAGCATTGATTTTATATGAACACCGGATTGGTTGCATGCCTATCGTAAGCGGAGGGGAGTTAGTCGGTATAATTACAGGAACCGATTTATTGTACGCATACATTGAAATTACAGGTGCCACAAAACCTAGTTCTCAAATTGAGATCCGCGTTAGCGATAAAATTGGTACACTTCATGAAATTACCCAAATTTTCACAAACCATCATGCAAGTATTTTAAGTGTGTTAGTTTATCCTGATAAACAAGATGAGAAACAAAAAATTCTATCAATTCGTGTAACAATCATGAATCCTCTATCAATCATTGATGATTTACGCAAGGAAGGATTTGATGTGCTATGGCCAAATATGCCGGGCATCAATCGCCAATAAAAAAAGCGATTTTTGTTTATTCTGCAGATCAATTAGACTATAAATTTTCTGATACTCATCCTTTTAACCAAAAAAGACTTCAATTAACAATAGACCTTCTAACAAGTATTAATGCACTAGACGAAGCGGATATTGTAAAGCCAAGGACAGCTACCTTAGAAGAGCTACTTTTGGGGCATGATCTTCGTTACATAGAAGCTGTTAAATTAGCAGGTCATGGAGAACTGACAGGCAAACAGGGCGAGGCTTTTGGAATTGGAACTGAAGATACTCCAATCTTCCCCAATATGCATGAAGCGAGTGCAATGATTGTTGGTGGTACACTTACAGCTTGTGACTATGTCATGCAAGGCAAATCACAGCACGCATTGAACCTTGGGGGAGGTCTTCATCATGGTTTCAAAGGTCGAGCTTCAGGTTTTTGTATTTATAATGATAGTACTGTAGCGATTAAATATATGCAGAAGAAATATAACGCACGGGTTCTATATATTGATACAGATGCACATCATGGTGATGGTGTACAATGGAGTTTTTATGATGACCCAAATGTTTGCACTGTATCGATTCATGAAACAGGTCGATATCTATTTCCAGGTACAGGAGCTGTTACTGAAAGAGGTAGTGGACAAGGCTATGGAACATCTTTTAATTTTCCAATTGATGCATTCACAGAAGATGAATCATTTTTAGATGTCTATAGAACCGCCCTTCGTGAAATTACAGCTTTCTTTAAACCTGATGTCATCCTATCTCAAAATGGTGCAGATGCTCATTATTTTGATCCATTAACGCATCTTTATGGAACGATGAATATTTATAAAGAGATTCCCAAGCTTGCTCATGAACTTGCTCATGAATTTTGTGGTGGTAAATGGATTGCAGTTGGTGGCGGCGGTTATGATATTTGGAGAGTGGTACCTCGTGCATGGTCATTAATTTGGACAGAGATGACTGATCAGCCAGTACCAACAGGGAAACTTCCTGAAAATTGGATTGATAAATGGCAACAAGAAGCACCAGTGACACTCATTCCTACTTGGATGGATCCCGAAAAACTTTATGAGCCCATACCTCGAAAAGCTGAAATCACGGAAAAAAATCATCAAGTTCTCGAGAAAGCATTATATCAAATTCGATCAGAAAAAAGAGAATCGATTTAAGTACGACAACCAGACATTTATTTAAACTTATCATAAAGAAATGAATTTAAAAGGAGCAATTTTATGCTCAAACAAGCAACAATAAAGGAAGCTAATATTGCTGCAGATTTAGCATTACTTCTTTGGCCAAATAATTCTATAGAGAAATTTACAATTGATATGCGACAATATATTTCTTCTAAAGATGCAGCAATTTTTTTGGCTTTCTATAAGGATGAAGCGATTGGCTTTGCACAATGTCAATTACGAAATGATTATGTTGAAGGAACGGAATCTAATCCAGTAGGTTACTTAGAAGGACTTTTTGTTAAAGAATCATTTCGTCAGCAAGGCTATGCAAGATTACTAGTAACTCATTGTGAAGTATGGGCAAAACAAAAAGGATGTATGGAATTTGCAAGTGATTGCGAATTACATAACGAAGAAAGTCTAGTCATGCACTTAAAATTAGGATTTACAGAGGCAAATCGGATTATATGTTTTACTAAAAAACTTTAACCTCAATTTATACTGATAAGTGATATTTTAGTATAAAAATAAAATAGACTGATTCTTTCCCATTAGTAAATGGAAAATGAAACAGTCTTTTTTTTATTTTGTTGAATTTCTATCTTCTATACGATGTGGTAAAATAACATTTGCTTCATTTACATGTTCTTTGTTCATATATTTTGTTAGCAAACGCATTGAAACTGCACCAATATCATAAAGTGGTAGTACAACACTCGTTAGTTGCGGGCGTACCATACGCGCTAATTTTGTATTTTCAAAACTAATGACTTCATAATCTTCAGGAATTTTTTTACCCAAATCTTGTGCACCATGAATAATGCCGATTGCTAACTCATCACTACCTGCAAAAAATGCTGTAGGTGGTTCTGTAAGATTATTTAGAGTATTAAAGTCCTCTAGTCCACTATCATAAGAATCCTCAGAAGCAATTACTAAATTTTCATCTAATTCAATACCAGCTTCTTCTAATGCTTTTTTATAGCCCTCAAATTTATATTTCTTATTAATGGTAGATGTAAATGGTCCAGATACATAGGCTATTCGTTTATGACCATTATCGATAAATCGTTTAACTACTTCATATGCAGCATGTAAATAGTCTATATTCACTGAAGACACTGTCTTTGATTCATCAATAGAACCTGCCAAAACGATTGGAACTGGTGAGTGACTCATTTTGTTTTGTAATTCTTCATTTACTTGATCACTCATCATTACGATTCCATCTACTTGTTTTCCATACATATTGTCCAATAGTTGTAATTCTTTTTCTTCTCGTTGATCTGAATTTGAAAGAATGATGTTATAATGATACATTGTCGCAACATCTTCAATACCACGAGCTAATTCTGCATAGAAAATATTTGAAATGTCTGGAATAATAACGCCAACAGTTGTCGTTTTCTTACTTGCTAAGCCACGAGCGACCGCATTAGGTCTGTACTCTAATCGTGCAATAACATCGAGCACTTTTTTTCTTGTAGTTGGTTTAACGTTTGGATTTCCATTCACAACGCGAGAAACCGTTGCCATTGAAACATTTGCTTCTCGTGCAACATCATAAATTGTTACGGTCACTTGATGACACCCCTTTTCTTATCTTCTTTTAATGATACGATAAATTGGAAGCGATTTTCAAGAAAATAAAAGTGACGATTCTGGTAATTCGAATCGTCACCTATAAAGTCATTTATTAAATTTACGCTTGAACTTGATAATTTTTCATGAAATTTTGGATTTGATTATAAAAATCATCAAATTGAGGAATACTCATTTGTTGTTGAGCATCAGATAATGCAACTGCTGGATCTGGATGAACTTCTGCCATAACACCATCAGCACCAATTGCAATAGCCGCTTTTGCACAAGGTAGAAGTAAATCACGACGACCAGTTGAGTGAGTTACATCTACAAAGACTGGTAAATGTGTTTCTTGTTTTAAAACTGGAACAGCCGAAATATCTAATGTATTACGTGTTGCTTTTTCATAAGTACGGATACCACGTTCGCAAAGGATAATTTGGTCATTCCCCTTAGAAATAATGTACTCAGCCGCATTGATGAATTCATCAATTGTTGCAGCAATCCCACGTTTTAATAACACTGGTTTATTTGTAGCACCTGCAGCTTTTAATAATTCAAAGTTTTGCATATTTCGTGCACCGATTTGAATTACATCAATGTAGTCTAAAGCTTCTTCTAAGTGAGATGGTGTAACGATTTCAGAAACAATACCTAAACCAAATTTTTGTCCAACTTCTTTCAGAATTTTCAATCCTTCAAGACCTAGACCTTGGAAATCATATGGTGATGTACGAGGTTTATAAGCACCCCCACGCATTAATTTTAAGCCTTTCGCTTGAATAGATTCTGCTACAGCAGCTGTTTGTTCATAAGACTCTACAGCACATGGACCAAAGACAAATGAAGGTGCTCCTTTACCAATTGGTTCACCGTTTACTGTAACAATTGTATCTTCAGGTTTACGTTTACGTGATACCAATAATTCTTTCTTATGATTTGTTTCTTGTAGTTTTAAAGCCGATTTGAAAATCTCTTTGAAAATGTGTTCAATTGTACCTTGACTTAACGGACCTTGATGATTTTCTTTCAATAGATTCAACATATGTCTCTCACGAAGAGGGTCATAACGGTTGACACCTTGTTTCTCTTTGATTTTTCCAATTTCTTGTACTACTTCAGCACGTTCGTTGATTAAACGTAAAATTTCAAGGTTTAATTCATCGACGCGGCCACGTAAGTGATCTAAATTTTGATGACTCATTGCCGTTTCTCCTCTCTTCCTCGTATCAGGTACTTTCAGAAGTCTGAAAACTATGATACATTTTATGATATTAGGAACATTATAATCAATTCCACCATGAATGTCACGCATTTTTTCTTTAGCGCTTCAACGCGATAAAGTTAGTGTACTTATTTTATGCTAGAAAGGTTGTGTAAATGTGGCTTCAAAGCTTTTTGCATTGGATATAGGAACTCGTTCTGTTGTTGGTATTATTTTAGAGGAACAAGATAACCAGTTCCATGTAGTAGATTTAATTGCAGAAGAACACAAGGAACGCGCTATGGTAGATGGCCAAATACATAATATACTTCACGTTGCTACAGTCATCCAACATATTAAAGAACAATTAGAAGAAAAACATGGCCCTCTTCACTCAGTTAGTGTAGCAGCTGCCGGAAGGGCTTTAAAAACGGAACAAGCGTCGGTTACATTAGATATTAAAAATCGCCCAGCAATTACAGAAGATGATATTAATCGCTTAGAATTAGCAGCTGTACAAAAGGCACAACAACAATTACTTGAACATAAAGAAAACAATAACGGTAATCATTATTATTGCGTTGGTTATTCTGTTTTATACTACCGATTGGATAATGAAGAAATTGGGAGTTTAATGGATCAACAGGGCGAGGAAGTAGAAGTAGAGGTAATTGCTACATTCTTACCAAGAGTCGTCGTAGAATCGCTACTAGCAGCTTTAAAACGTGCTGATTTGGAAATGGAAGGATTAACGTTAGAACCTATTGCAGCAATTAATGCTTTAATTCCTTCGACAATGCGTCGATTAAATATTGCACTTGTAGATATCGGTGCTGGAACATCCGATATTGCAATTACAAATAAGGGAACTGTAACAGCATATGGAATGGTACCAACAGCTGGTGATGAAATTACAGAGGCATTAAGTGATCACTATCTATTAGATTTCCCCGTTGCAGAAAAAGTAAAACGTGACTTGTCTACAAACGAGGAAATTACCATCTCAGATATTTTGGGTTTTGAGCAACTTTTCTCTAAAAATGAAATAATAGATGTTTTACGTCCTGCAGTCACATCTCTTGCAACAGCAATCGGCAATGAAATTCTCCGTCTGAATAGCAATGTAGCGCCAAAAGCAGTTTTACTTGTAGGTGGAGGCAGTTTAACTCCAGAAATTACAGATGAAATATGTAAAGCGCTTGAAATCCCAAAAAATCGCGCAGCAGTTCGAGGAATCGATGCAATCCAACAACTTACTCGTGAAGATTATGTTCCAGCTTCACCTGAACTTGTCACGCCAATTGGTATTGCTATTTCCGCAAAAACTTCACCGATCAAATACATGGCTGTAAAAGTAAATAATCAAATCATTCGACTTTTCGAATTAAAAGAAATGACTGTGGCAGATGCACTATTAGCAGCAAATGTTAGTATTAATAAATTATATGGAAAACCTGGATTGGCTATGTGTGTTAAAGTGAATGGGCAAGATATCTTCGTACCTGGTGGACATGGCAGCCCTACCGAAATTTTTGTAAACGGAGAAAAAACTACAACTACACATTCTATTCAAAACGGCGATGTAATAGAACTGATTGAAGGAATCAATGGTGAACCGGCAAAGGCAACCATTCAAGAAATGATCGAATATGAAGAAAAATGTAATATATACGTTAATGACCAACTATTTTCAATTGGGCCAAGATTAACATTAAATGGACAACCTGCTGAATTGGATACTGAGCTTCAAGATGGTGATGATTTAAAAATAGAAACAGCAAAGAATGTAGAGCAAATTTTAAAATGGTTAGGGAAAGAAAAAATACTAGATCAGCTTAAACCATTTTCAATTTCAATAGATGGTAAAGCTATACAATTACCAATTTTCAATAACGAAATTCTCGTAAACAATCAACCTGTGAAACCTTATTTCCAAATACAGAATGGAGATAAGATTAGTATTCACTATCGAAGTAATCCAACTGTAAGTGAAATAGCTGAACATTTAAATATGTTAATAGAAAATCGAATCTTCATATCATTCCAAAATGAACAATTGGAGTTAAAAAAACAATGCTTCGATTTACTAGTAAACGGCCAGCACGCAAATGTAATGTCAGTAATTCATAGTGAAGATCAAATTCAGTTTTTAGTAGCTGAAGTATCTAACTGGATTTATCAAGATGTCTTCCGTTTCTCAAATTGGCAATTACCTACAAATTTCAAAGGTACATTTGAAATATTGCGAAATGGTGAACCTTCTCAATTTGATGCTGAAATATTTGGTGGGGATCAACTAACAATCCATCTTATCCCTGCTACCATAACTCCATAGAAAAAGCACTGCAGAGTATTCTCTGTAGTGCTTTTTTCCTTTGTATTAATTTGTTTCTTTTTCTTCTTTTTCAGTTGTTTCTGTTAAAGCTTCTTCAATTGCAGCGCTGACAGTTGTATGTTCTTTGTTTTCAGCTTCGTATTCAGCAATTGTTTTTTCCATTGTTTCCATGATATCTAATGGTTCTTCACCTTCATATGAAACAGTACCATCATCAAATGGAGGAGTTGTAGTTGATTTTAAAGATTTCACTTTATCAACCAATTGACCAGATTGCGCTTGAACCTTTTTAGATAGTTCCACTGTTTTTTCTTTTGCTGATGAAGTAAAGCCAGCACTTTTTTCTTTTAGTTGACTTGCTTGAACAGCTACATCGCTACGCAATTCTTTCCCAGCCTTTGGAGCTAAGAATAATGCAGTTGCTGCGCCAACTACTCCCCCAACAAAAGCACCGATAATAAAATCTTTTATATTAACGCTTCCATCATCATTTGAATATAAAGATTCAGATCGTCTTTCATATGTTTGTGGTAAATATGTTTGGCCGTTTTCTTCATAGCCTACATTTCTAACTTCACTGTAATTTGGTTTTTGTTGTACCATGCTTGTACCCCCTTATTATTTACGTTTTCTTTTCATTGGTGCATCCTGGTCAATTGTATCGAATTCAGTGGCTTTTTGCTTTTTCATCTTTTCACGAATTCCCATAAATACATTTCCCCATTGGATTACTTGAGCAATTTGATCACTGTTTTTCGTTACATTTGTATTAATAGATGAAGTTACATTCTTCACTGAATCACTTAATCCATTTACAGAATCCCCAAAACCTTTAACAGCATTCACTACTGAATTCAATTGTTGAGACTTTTCTTGAATATCATCAGCAAGCGTATTTGTTTTTTCTAATAGGCTTGTTGATTCTCGAGTGATTCCTTCCATTTGGCCTTCAATGCCCGCCATTGTATTTGCAACATTGTTCATTGTCTTTTTCAATGAATTCAATGTCATTGCTAAACTTATACATAATACTAGAAAACCAAGAGCGGCTACCAGTGCTGCAATGTATAGAATAACTATCATTTTTAATACCCCCATTCTCTCTATATGGATTTTTCCACAAAATAAGTGTATTTAAACATCACTTACCTAATTACATTCTACAAATTTTTTCTATATCCTGCCATAGTAAATATTATCCCAATAAAACACTAATAAAAATTGATATTTTATATTTGCATGATGAAATTGATTCCTTGAAATATTCTTCTAATTAATATTCCAAAATTCATGTAGTATGTATGCTTAATCTTTGTAATATGCTAATTCTTAGAAGTACATATTGAGTTAATGAGTTTTACTAAAAAAATTGGCTACAATTCTAATTTAACATAGAAATTAATAAAAAACTGTAGAAAACATATAACAATTTGTTTTCTACAGTTTCGCTTAATAGATGACCATTGTCACTCTATTTTACTTTTAATAATTCCTCAAATGCTTCTTGGAATTTATGAATATCTCCAGCTCCCATGAATAAGAACACAGAATCTTTATGTTCTAGTAATTCTGGAATACGATCCATTGATAATAATTGACTGTCTTCAATTAAATCAGCTAAATCTTGGATTGATAAAGCACCCGTTTTTTCACGTGCTGATCCGAAAATATCACATAAATATACACAATCAGCTTGACTTAAGCTATTTGCAAAGTTTTGCAAGAAAGCTTGTGTACGAGTAAAAGTATGTGGTTGGAAAATTGCCACTAGTTCACGATCTGGGAACTTCTGACGTGCAGATTGAATCGTTGCACTAATTTCAGTTGGGTGATGTGCATAGTCATCGATTAATGTACGTTCACCAAAATCTGTTTCTGTAAAGCGACGTTTTACACCATGATAAGTATGAAGGCGTTCTTGAATTAGCTCTGCTGGAAGTCCTTCATAATGACAAAGTGAAATAACAGCCAAAGTATTTAACACATTGTGGTCACCGAACATTGGGATAAAGAATTTGTTATAAAACTCGTTACGAACATAAACTTCAAATGAAGTACCTGATGTCGTTTTTTCCACATTACGTGCTTCGAAATCATTTTCAGCTCCAAAACCGTAGTATACTACTGGAACGTTTGCTTTAATTTTTTGTAAATGCCCATCATCACCACATGCAATAATAGCTTTCTTAACTTGAAGTGCCATTGATTGGAATGCATCAAAAACATCCTCTACATCTTTGTAGTAGTCTGGGTGATCGAAATCGATATTTGTCATAACTGCATAGTCTGGATGATATGCAAGGAAATGGCGACGATATTCACAAGCTTCCATAACAAAATTTTGTGCATTTTTAGCGCCGCCACCTGTACCATCACCGATTAAGTATGATGTAGGATTAGCACCTTCTAATACATGAGCCATTAAACCTGTAGTAGAAGTTTTACCGTGAGCACCTGTAATAGCAACAGAGGTGAATTTTTCTAAATAGCTACCTAAGAATTCGTGATAACGAATTACTTCAACGCCTAATTCTTTAGCGTACACAATTTCTGGGTGGCTGTCAGGAAAAGCATTTCCTGCAATAACTGTCATACCTTGTTTAATATTATCTTCGTTAAATGGCAAAATTGTAATGTTACGTTGTCTTAGTGGTTCTTCAGTGAAAAAATATGTTTCTATATCTGATCCTTGTACTTGTTCTCCTGAATCAAATAAAATTTGAGCAAGTGAACTCATTCCTGAACCTTTAATTCCTGTAAAATGATAAACTGTCATGTTGAAACCTCCTGGGAAAGTTTCCTTACCCTTGAATAATCAAATCTATGAACTGCTCACCTTTAAACGGTGACTTCTTGATTAGATTAGCTTCATAAGCACATCCAATCAAGCAAACCCTCTTGTTCTTCAAGTTTTTGAGTTGTCACTAGACTTTATCAATGACTCGAATATCCATTGATTGGTTTACCCTAACCTATGAAACTTACCTTTGTTTTCAAACTACGAATATAGTAAGTTCTATTCTTTATCTTCTAAATTAAAACATCTACCATTATAGCACGATTTTTCCCTGTTCTAAAATAAACACTAATTCCTTATTATTTTCTACTTAAATTAGAGAAAATATGCTTAAATCCATAAAATTTATGCGTTGTTAGAACCAAATATTTCATTTATATCTTGTTCTGTTAAAAATACGTCTCTTGGCTTTGTTCCTTTAGATTCTGATATAAACCCTTGAGCCTCCATCATATCCACTAATCTAGCTGCTCTATTATAACCAATACGATATTTTCGTTGAAGAGATGATGCTGATACTGAACCTTCACTACAAATAAAACGACAAGCTTCTTCGAACAGTTCATCTTGATCTTCAATAGAATCTACTTTTTTGAGTAGCTCATCTTGTTCAAAAATATAATCAGGTTCACCTAGTGTGCGAACAAAATTTGTCACAGCTTCAATTTCCTCATCTGTGACGTAAGTACCTTGTACGCGAACTGGTGCAGACATACCATTACCTAAATATAGCATATCTCCTCTACCTAATAATCGTTCAGCACCTTGACTATCTAAAATCGTACGAGAATCCACATTTGATGATACAGAGAATGCAATTCGTGTTGGAATATTAGATTTAATCAGGCCAGTAATGACATCAACAGACGGACGTTGTGTTGCTAATACAAGATGAATACCACATGCACGAGCTTTTTGTGCAATACGGCAAATCGACTCTTCCACTTCTTGTGGAGACATCATCATTAAATCTGCTAATTCATCTATCACAATTACAAGATAAGGCATTTTCAAAGAGAATTTACGATCATTTTCTACCATTTTATTATAACGAGTAATATCACGTGCACCAACATGAGCAAACAGTTGATAACGACGATCCATTTCTTCTACAGCCCATTTAAGTGCAGCAGTCGCTGCCTTGACATCTGTAATAACCGGACTTACTAGATGGGGAATATGATTGAAAGGTGCAAGTTCCACCATTTTTGGATCAATTAACATCAATTTTACATCTTGCGGACTAGCTTTCAAGAGTAAACTAATTAAAAGTGAGTTTATACACACAGATTTTCCTGAACCAGTAGCTCCAGCAATCATTCCATGTGGCATTTTACGTAAATCAATAGTAACAGGTTCCCCAGTTAAGTCTAATCCTAGTGCCGCTTCAAGAGGTGATTTGGAATCAACAAAAGATTCACTGGTCACCACTTCTGAAAGTCTGACAGGTCGAGAAGTACGATTTGGTATCTCAATACCGATTGAACTTTTCCCTGGAATTGGTGCTTGAATACGAATGTCTTTTGCAGCAAGTGCTAATTTTAAGTCATCAGCTAAGTTTCGTATTTTACTTACCTTAACCCCGTGTCCAACAGTGATCTCAAATTGGGTTACTGCTGGTCCTTGAACGATTTGTACAATTTCCCCTTCAATTTGGAAATAAGATAATGCCTCAATCAATTTTTCACCCTGTGCATCCATCCATTCAAAATCCTCTGTTTGTTCTTCTGGAAGTTCAAGATAAGTAAGAGCTTCTTCAAGGTGCTCATTTAAAATAGATGGTTTTTGTTCTTCTATAATATTACTTTGTTGTTCTAAAGTATCTAGATTTTCTTCTTGTTCCTCTTGTTTTTCTTGTTCCTCTTGTACTTCTTGTTCTTCTTGTTCTTCTTGTTCTTCTTGTTCTTCTTGTTCTTCTTGTTCTTCTTGTTCTTCTTGTTCTTCTTGTTCTTCTTGTTCTTCTTGTTCTTCTTGTTCTTCTTGTTCCTCATGTTCTTCTTGTTCTATTTGCATTGAAGGTGGTTCTATCGTAGTAGCCGCTGATTCGTCATCTTGCATGACATCATTTTCGTTGATTCCTTGCTCTGCGATGTAAGAATCCTTATGTTCATCATTTGAAGTATGATTCTCTTCAATGACGGGTGAGCTAGCAACTGGGGGTGTGTAAGCTATACCCCAAGATTTTGTACCAGGTAATGCGATGGCCTGAGTGATGGATTGTTCCATTTTTTTCTTATCAGATTTTAACATTACGACATTAAAAGGTACTCGACTTCCAGTTTGTTTAAGTTCTTCTTGTTGTTCTTCCCTATTTTCAGAATCGCTTTTTATTTCGCTTTTTTCTGCATTAGTTATATTATCTTCAAAAATTTCTTCCACATGATGGTCATGATCATCAACTAAGAGTTCTGTTTCTAAACTTAACTCTTCTTCAATCATTCCATCTAGTTCTTTCATTATTTCATCTGCTTCAGAAATTATTTCCGATAATCCTTCTTTAACACTTGTATTTTTTTCTTCTGGATTGATTGATAGTGAAATAGGATTAGCAGCTTCAACACTGTTTTCTATAGCACTTTGAACTGTAATCGACGTCGAATCCAACGCTTCATCAAACGGTTCTTCTTCAACCACCTTTTCTTCTATAAGAATTTGAGACTGAGGATGAAATTCAGTTGTTTCTTCAACTATATGTTGAACCTCTTCATTTTGAACCTGTCCATCCTTTTCTTCCATTTGTACTACTTGGTCGGTTTCAATTTCTTTTATTTGTTCAACTGTTTTTTCATCATCTTGTCTAGAAATTAAAATGTCATCTACTACTTTCGTAACGCTTTCATTTACTGATATCGTTTCTATATTTTCACTGGATACGTCTGAACTATTATGAGAACTTGTAAGAATAGATGATGCCACTACTTTATTTTCTATTTGTAGAGTTGTAGCAGCTACCTCTTCAAATGCAGCTTGTTCTGAGCTATTTTGTTCACTACTTTTGTCTATTTCCTTCTCTTTTTCGTCTAATAAGTCAAAAATATTTCGCCCTCGTTTAGGCGGTTTTTGGAAGCCATAAATGGGTGAAGGAACTTCTGTAGGTACAAATTTTTTCTTTATTGGTACAATTGATTCTTTTACCTGATCATCAGCAACCCTAGTATTAGGTTTTGTGGTTGATTTCGTACTTGGTTTTATTTTTGGCTCCACACTTGGTTTCGCATTCTTCCTTTGAGGTTTTACATTTTTTGTTCCACTCGGATTAAATGGATTATAGTTTTCCCTACTCGGCTTTTCCACTACCCCTTTTAAGCCATGTGGTTCTCGGGCAAATGGAGAATACTGCTCTGGGCGCCGGTTTGTAGGCTGTAGTGGTTCCTGATATAGAGCCTGTGATGATTGCTGTTGTCGAACAGGATGAATTGATTCTTCACTTTGCATCCATTCAGGTAGATCTACGCTTCTATTCTGCGATTCAATGTCAGTTCGTTCAGTAGGGCTTATCCTCTGCTCTTTTCTATTATTTTCATCAGGAATCATTGGAAATTTAAATGATTCTCTTTTACGCAAAAAATTGGGTTCAGCACTATGTACTTGTTGTCTTGGTTGTTGTTCATATTGATCATCTATATATGGAATTTCTTCTTCATAGTCATTTTCAAATTCATCAAATGATTTATATAGTTGTTCTTTGTTGTCATTGTAATTAGCATTATTTGTTGTTGAAGTTTCTTCGATCTCGTCGCCTAAAACTCGAGAGATGATTTTTTTATACCAACTCATATTACGCACCACTCTTTTCTAAATCATTGCCTCCATTTTAGCAGTAATAAAGGCTTTCATGCAATGCGTTTGAGACGATTCTGTCAGATATCCTTATTTTTTTACTTGGAATTTGTTAATTCGAAAAAATCTGCGGGAATATTTCACTATCCTGAAAGAGTCATTTAGTATGAGGGATTTAGTATTTCTATTGAAATATACAAAAAGTGTCTTACTCTTTTTGTAAGTAAGACACTTTTTTGTTTGTTGTATTTCATTATTTAAAAATATTTAGTTTAAAATTTAAATGCTGAACCTACTTCTGCATCATTATCTAAAATCATAATCCCTTTAACTTGAGGAGCATTTGGGATAGCTAATTCACGTGCTGAACACAACATACCGTAAGAATCAACTCCACGTAATGCAGATTCTTTGATTACCATACCTGATGGCATTACTGCCCCAATTTTAGCAACAACTACATATTGTCCTTCTGCAACATTAGGAGCACCACAAACTATTTGTAATGATTGATCCTCACCGACATCAACTTTACAAATATGTAGTTTGTCAGCATTTGGATGTTCTCCAACTTCTTTAACAAAACCAACTACAAATTTAGGTGATAAGTCAACATCTAGACTTAATGTTGCACCATTTTTCGCAATGGCTTCTTCTAATTTTGCAATAAGCTCTTTTGTTATTTCAATATTTCCAACTTCTTCAATAGTTACATATTGACTAGCATTAAAAAGGTTAAAACCTTTCACTTCACCTGTTGCTTCCTCTTTAAGTAATACTAAATCTCCATGTCTTTCTAATTCCGTTTTGACAATCGCTTCTGTAATTAACTGGACGAGTAAAACGTCACCTACATGCGCTTTGTTATACGATACGATCATTGTTTTTCTTGCTCCTTTTTCACTCTGTTTTTCGCTAAGATAAAGATGGGCTCTAAACGACCTTCTTCATAAACAAAGGACAGTGATGTAATTGGCACTGCTCCTACTGTAAAGAAGTGCATAGTCATTTGAGCTAATACATCATAACCTGTATTATTGCGAATGTCACCGATAATCAGTACATCTTGATGAGGTACCGAAACGGTCATGTCACCTTCAATTTTACCACGCATTTCTGTTAAAAAGGCATCATTTAAAATTCGACTTGCGTCATAGCCATCATTTTCATTTAAAAAGTAAAAGACATTCCCTGCAACTTCATCTTTTTTAACATTAGTTGGCAACTTACGTACTTGGAAACGTGCAGATTCTTTCATCTGTTCAACCGATAATTGAAGTTTTCTAACCATTTCTTCATCGATTAATCGATAGGTATTTCCAAGGTCTAAAGCATAGTAAATTCGCGTTTCAGCAGTATGTTCTGATGTGATAAAGGCATGCCCTTCTTTTGATTTTTTCGAAAAAGACCCCGAGCGAATAACAGGGTAAATATTCGTCAACTCTTGAAAGCCAGTTTCTTTTTCCTTTTTCATCGCTGCAAAGGTTTGCTCAATCGTATAGACCACTTCATCAATTGCTTTTTCTTTACGTGTATCATACTTTGTCAGAACATCCCCTAAAAAAAGATCCATACCTTTTCCAATTTCAAGATGCTCTAATCTTAATTTGTTTGTTTTTGAATCTAGTTTCCATTCAAAGTGAGCTTCTCCTAGACGCTCTTTTAAAATATTGACTAATTCTTGTGCGCTCATCTGGTAACTCACTCCTCTATTTACTAATTATTGAGCTTGTAAAAATGTTTCAATTTCTGCTTGTGTTTTGCGATCTTTTGAAACAAAACGTCCAGTTTCTTCTCCGTTGTTATAAGCAATAAAGCTTGGGATACCATAAACATCAAGTTCTCCACATAAATCGATGAATTGGTCACGATCTACAGACATAAATGTGTATTCACTAAATTTCTCTTCAATTTCAGGCATAAATGGTTCGATAAATCGGCAATCTGGACACCATCCAGCTGTAAATAAGAAGACATGTTTTCCTTGTTTTTTTAATGAGTTATATTGTTCCACTGAATTTAAACTTTCCATTTTCATAGCCTCACTTGTATTTTTATTGTATCGAAAGCGCAATTAGCTTTCTTTCATTCGCTCAGTTTAATAGATAACGAGTACGTCCCTGGTGGATAAAATTGTAAATGTTCGAAGACACAGTATTTGCATCTGAAAATCGTTACAACATTTGAGAATCTATTGATTGGCACATGCTGCAATATTCATCAACAACACACTCAAAAAGGCTAGCTTGGTATGACTGAGCATATGTAATTCCTCTATTCAATCTGGACTAGCTTTATTGTAAGATGCCTGATGGGTCCTTGCAACTATCCTGAACTATCTGGTTATTTTGCGTATTTTTCATAGAAAAAATATTGTCCAACTAACTGTAGTAAAATGTGTTCAAACATTTCTTTTCGATCAATCATACCATCTGTGAAAATACCAATAGCTCCTGCATTTTGACGAGTATCTAATTGATGTACAAAATCGTCCATTACAGGTCCTAACTCACGACCACCGGCTATTTGTACTGCTATTTCCTTTGGTAATGGGATTTGAGCTCCAGCAGCAGTTAGTACTTGTCCATTTGTAATAGCTAATGCTCCCCAATTACATAAGTACATCGTGTCACCAATCATTGTGACGCCACCTTCTAAACCAAAGGCAATATCAGAATTGGTTTCTGCCAATGTATTTTTAGCACGATTTATAGCACCAATTCGTGTTTCTTCAGTTGACATTGGTTGTGAAGAAACACCTGAATCCACTGAAATATGTTCAAATGTCAATATATCATGAAAATGTTTAGTGACTACGGTAAGTACTGCACCTACTTTTGCTTTATTTGTCGTACCAATTCCTACTTTCATCTTGACACTTCCTAACTATAAAAATTAAGGGAAATTTCCAGGTGGAAATCTCCCTTTAATATATCAAATTTTTTTATCTAGCTCCACATGCCAGACCCTCTTCAATTAACTGTTAAGGATTGTTTCTAATGTTGAACGATCTGCATTTTTTACAAGTCGTACGATTAATTCTTTTGCAGCATCAATATCATCTGTGTGAATAACAGACGCATGTGAATGAATATAGCGTGCGCAAATACCGATTACCGTACTTGGTACACCATCATTTGAGATATGGACATTACCAGCATCTGTACCACCTGGAGATACAAAGTATTGATATGGGATATTATTTGATTCAGCTGTATCTAATACATATTCCCGCATACCTTTATGCGTTACCATAGTACGGTCAAAGATGCGAAGTAATGGACCATTACCTAATTGACCAAATTGATTTTTATCACCTGAAACATCATTTGCAGGACTTGCATCTAATGCAAAGAACAAATCTGGTTTAATCATGTTAGCAGAGACCTTTGCACCTCGTAATCCAACCTCTTCCATGACGTTGGCGCCTGAATACAATGTATTTGGAAGTTTTTCACCTTTTAATTCTTTTAATAATTCAATTGCTAAACCACAGCCGTAACGGTTATCCCATGCTTTTGCCATGATTTTCTTTGGATTGGCCATCGGAGTGAATGGACATACAGGAATAATAGACTGTCCTGGACGAACTCCCATTCGTATTGCATCTTCTTTATCATCTGCACCTATATCGATTAGCATATTACTAATTTCCATTGGTTTTGCTTGCATTTCATCTGTTAATAAATGTTTTGGTACTGAAGAAATAACGCCTGGAATAGGCCCTTTTGTTGTATAAAGTTCAACACGTTGAGCAAGCATAACTTGATTCCACCAACCACCAAGTGTTTGGAAACGAATCATTCCATTATCTGTAATCTGAGTAACCATAAATGCTACTTCATCCATATGGCCTGCTACTAAAATACGCGGACCATTTTCGTCACCTTTTTTTAAACCAAAAATCCCACCTAAATTGTCTTGTACAATTTCGTCAGCATATTTTGATAATTCTTGTCGCATATAAGCGCGCACCGCATGCTCATTACCTGGAGCACCTGGTAATTCTGTAAGTGTCTTAAACATTTCTAACGTATCTTGTCTCATTAATAAGCCTCCCTTAGAGCATTCCCTACTATTGTAGACAAAAAAGTGGAAAAATTCCACCACAATACTTCGCATATCGAAATGGTATTTTCACAAAAAAGCCTCTCTTAACGCCTTCTTATTGTCACACTCTTAAATGGATGTGGTAAACTAAGTTCATATACAGAAAGGGGCGTATTTGATGAAACTGAACGATTTCTTACTAGGAGTAGTAACAGGAATTGCAGCAACATATGTCATTAAAGAAGTAAGTGAAAAGGTGAATCCATATAAAAATGCCAATCGCGTTTTAGAAGATATTAAAGATGCATTTAAAGCGCAAGGACCTATTGATGGATCATGGATTTTCATGGAGCCTCAAACATTCCACAAAGAAAATATTGAAATTCCTATTTACAAAGGTGGCATTTCTCGAGTTGAACAAGGTGAAACTGTAAATTTCGAATTTGCAGCTGATGCAAGAACGGGAACTGTTGTCGATTTGGTTAGAGTATAAGAAAAAGTAAATTGATTGATAAACATTTTAATCCTTGACTTATTCTATGGATGAGTTGAGGATTTTTCTATTTCAGCACAAAAACACCCCACACATTGTGTAGGGATAATATTCTTTTTATAAGGCTGTTGTACGGGATTCGATTGAACAAGATAATTCATCAATTACTTCTTTTCCTGTTTGATCCCATTTAATTATGCGTTTGAAAGCATCATGATAGAAGCTAAACCAATATCCATTATCTAGCGCTTCTTTCACTAATTTCTCTTTGGCAAATATGGATGTCATTGGATAGTCATCATAAGCTAGTACCCATAGTGGGTTTTGATGTGCATGGGTTGGCATGATGTCTGCCATGTGTAAAATGGTTTCTCCTTTTTGTGTTAATCGGATAATACTATGGCCGTCACTATGTCCTCCAGTATGAACCATTAAAATTCCTGGTAACACTTCAAATTGTCCATCAAATGTCTTCACTTGATCCACTACTGGTTGCCAATTGACTTCCCAATATGTATTTGCTGATCGAATATTCGGCTCACGCATCTCATCCCATTCAATTTGTGAAACAAAAATATCAGCATTTGCAAATGTAGACACAAATTTTTCATTTTGCCATTTTGTTAATCCACAAGCGTGATCAAAGTGCAAATGTGTCATTAAGACATAATCAATATCATCCGTAGTTAAACCTAACTCTTTTAAGCCAGCTTCAATATCTGATTGTTCTGCTACGCCAAAATTTCGAAGCTGCTTGTCCGTAAATTTTCCATTACCAACACCAGAATCAATTAGTAGATTCTTTCCTTGATATTGAATTAAAATTGGATCTGTTCGTAATTCGATTTGATTTTTGTCGTTCACTGGATATTTTCGTGACCATAATGGCTTTGGCACTACACCAAACATTGCTCCACCATCTAAAAAAGTGGCACCCCCATTTAGCCAAGTTAGTTTCATGTCATGAAATTGAAATGTATCCATACTTAAGATCCCCCTTTGTTTAAATCATTGCATCTATAATTTAATGAATGATGCTTCACATAATTGTAACATGTTTAAAAAATATTGTACTATTTTATATGATAAAAAGACAAAATTTTCTATAATAGAATAAATTAAATACTTTTATCAACAAAATTCCTTTTCTGTTTATTTAAATCATAGAAGGGTATACTAATGCAACGAAACTATATAACTAAGTGAGGAGAAACATGAGGAGTAAAAACGATTATGAAGAAAAATGCATTCAATATTTAGAACTACTCAATTCGATTGAAGAGTTAGAGATTTCAGAAGACCTGTCATTGGATTTCCAAAAAGAAATTGGAAAGCGCTTGAAACAATTTGAAAAAGAAATATTAGCACAGCCATTAAGAAAGAATTCATTTAATTAACTTCTAATAAAACACTCATGATTTTCGATTTCATAGTAAAGAGTTGTCCAAAATAGTTATTGGACAACTCTCATGTTAGTCTTTTTTTGTTTGGAATTGTGATTCTAGGCGATAAATTGGTTGACCTTTGGAAGAGAATTTTTCTTCATATTCAGTCATCACATTATCTTCTGGCATTTCTGCATGTAAATCAAGCGATACATAGTTTAGCTTCATGCCATAATGTGACGTACTTACTAATGAAAACTCAAATAAGCCACGGTTATCTGTTTTGAAATGCACTTCTCCATTGTCTACTAAAACATTTTCATATAGTTTTAAGAAATTCTCATGCGTTAACCTACGTTTGGCATGTCGTGATTTCGGCCAAGGATCTGAAAAGTTTAAGTATAGACGATCAACATCATTTTTTGCGAAATATTTTTCTAAATCCGAACCATTTACGCATAGTAAACGAACGTTTTTAGGGGATCCAGCCTCTATCACTTTTTCAGCAGCTGTTACGATGACACTATCGAACAATTCAATACCAATATAGTTGATATCTGGGTTTTGTAATGCCATGCCTGTTATAAATTGACCTTTACCTGAACCTACTTCTATATGCAATGGATTATCGTTTCCAAAGAACTCTTTCCATTTCCCTTTATGACTTTCTGGGTTTGGCTCGATTATTTCCGGATGTTCTTGGATAAAATCTCCTGCCCATGGTTTGTTACGAACTCTCAATGTATTTCCTCATTTCAATTTTTTTCACGATTCAACATTTAATTATTCAAGAAAGCAATGACTTAGTCAAGAAGACTTTCTCGCTAATCGCCATGCTTGTGACTTTAATTCGAAACGAATAGGCTTGTCTTTTGTAGATTCACCTGCATATTCTCCATCAGTATGCGCAATGATGTGCTCATCCATAATTATTTCAAACTCACTTGCTGTAAATTGTTTTACGGCTTTCAGTTTTGTATGTTGTCCAAAGAATACTGTCATAAATAATAATAATAATTTCAAGCGTGATACTTCATTGACAATTGTTAATTCAATTAATCCATCATTCGGAATCGATTTAGGAGAAATTTTCATACCTCCACCATAATAGGGTTGATTACTAGCCACTACAAACCAAACATGATGAAAAACTTCTTCTTCACCATTATGTAATAAAGTTAATGTAAATCTATTATAAGTAAATAATGTTTTGATTAAAAAATAGATGTAAGATAGCTTTCCTAATCCAAGTTTATTTAGATTCTTTTTAACTTTTGAATGATTAACTAGTTTACTAATTGTTGCATCGAAACCATATCCCGCACTATTCATGAAATATTTTCTGTCATCTTCAGTTTTCAAAATTCCGATATCCATTTCAACTTGTGTTATAGGTTGTTGCAAGAATCGTTCAATCTCTTCAACAGAATTAAAATTTTCGAAGCCTCGCCCGAAATCATTGCCTGAACCTGCTGCAATTGCTCCAACTATCGTATGAGAGAAGTAGACGGCACCTTGAATCACCTCATGTATTGTACCATCTCCGCCGATAGCTATTACTAAAAGAGGTTGTTCATCCTCATTTGCGTGTTTCTTTACGATTTCTGTGGCATGACATGGGTATTCCGTAAATTCTACTTTATAAGGTACTGATAATTTAGATTTAAGTTTATTCCATTTTTGTATTACCGATCCATTCCCCGCATTTTCATTTATGATGAAAAGTAGTTTCATGTACGCTCTTCCTCTAATGATTCTATTTGTTCAGAAAGCGTATTGGGTTCATCATCCTGATCGAGTCTATGATAAGAAGTAGTTTGGACATTATCTAAAAGAAATTGTGCCGCTTTAAATTGCATATGCTTCATCGGAGAAGGGTTCTTCTTCAAATTCGCAAACCAATCTGTATAGGTTTTTTTATCAATAAACTCAACGCCATAACTTGATCCAGGATAGTCAATATAACCATTGCGTGATAGAACAACTTTCCTAATAGGCAAATCGATTTCATGTTGTTTAAAAATTTGTGTCACAATGGATTCCATACGATTTAATCCAATTATTGGATTTAATACTTTTTTATCAATCTTCCCGACTTTTTTCTTCCAGAACCTATTACCATCTCCAACAAATACAGCTTGTACTTCTGCTTCTAACATTTGAATGCATATACAATCCGTTGGTGTAAGTATAATAATCCCCATTTCAATAGGCGCTTTCTTCACTTGAAAAATCGGATAATAGAATAGTAAGAAGCTATCTGGCAAACGTTGTGTAAATGCTCTTAGCAATGAATCACGATAGTATTTTGGATCCACATATGATTTTTCTCGTAATGTTGAGCTGGCCCATTTAATTTGAAATTGAAAAAGTTGATCAATATACATTCTTTTTAATTCTTCTATTGTTTGCGGATAATATAAAATTGTTGGTTTGAACAATAATGTGTTCGAGTCTTCTGGAATATCCTCTTCATTAGTCTCGTTTGGTTCAAAACCAGTATTCTCTTCACTCATTTGGTTGAGAAAATCCTGTTTATCACCGAAATCAGTGTCCTCTTCTTCCCATGGAACTATTTTCTTTTTGCGAGTAAATGGCAATATTCTTTTCAGAAAACTTTTATGTTTTTTTTCAACAACTTCCTCTTCATGTTCCCACTCCGTGATCTCTTCACCAGACTCCCAGTCTTTTTTCATACGTGTCCACTGCATTTTTTTTAGTCTTACGAATTGGGTTGGGTATCTTTTTAAATCTTTTTGATAACGTGATACATAATCTTGTAGCTTAACTAACTGTGCCAAAACTTTCCCTCCCCCAAAAATCATTTCAAAAAATTATTTATTAAAGGTCTATGTTCCTATTTTACCATGAAATTTGACGAAAAAAAGGGAGAAGTTGGCGACTTCTCCATAAGATAATATATCAAACATCAAAGTACATATTACAACATGGTTAATTGCTGTACTTTTTCTTCAAAAGCTTGTTGAATTTTACGTGTATAAATACCTGGTTCTCCTGAATGAATCACCGTATCGTTAATTTTAATAATTGGGGTAATTTCAGAAGTCGTTGATGATAAGAAGACCTCATCCATTTGTAATGCTTGTTCTTTTGTGAAAGCTTCCTCTACAACAGGTAAGCCAATTTCCTGACAACATTTCAACACAACTTGTCGAGTAATCCCGTTTAAAATATAGTTATTGGTTGGATGAGTATACAGTACTCCATCTTTTATCCCGTAAATATTAGACGAAGATCCTTCTGTTACAATTTCTCCTCGATGTTGAATGGCTTCATAACAATGAGCCTCATGTGCTTGTTGTTTTGCAAGAACATTTCCAAGAAGATTTAAACTCTTTATATCGCAACGCAGCCAACGAATATCCTCTACAAAGATTGTACTCACACCAAAGCGATGATTATTTACTGGTCTATCGGCGCTTTGCGTATATGCGATAAGAACAGGTTCTGTCAATTCTGTTGGAAAAGCATGATTTCTTGGTGCCACTCCTCTTGTAACTTGAAGATAAACATGTCCAGAAGTTAATTTATTATCTTCGACAAGATCATAAAGCATTTTATGTAGAACATCCTTCGTATAAGGGATGACAAGACGAATCTCATCCGCACTTCGATATAAACGGTCAATATGTTCTGTTGCAGTAAACATCGACCCTTCATAAACTTTGATCACTTCATATATACCATCACCAAATTGATAACCTCTGTCGTTTATTGAAAGTGAAACCTCGTCTTTATCAATTAAGCGATTATTAATAAGCATTTTCCCCAACATACTTCATCTCCTTCTTTCCTTTTCATTATACATAAGTAAAAGATGTGGTGAACAAAAAGTTCATCACATCCTTTACTTAAAATGGCTTTAATATTATTTTTTCTGGTTTGCTATACACTGCGTATACAGAAGAAATTCGGATAAAATTTTCAGTTGTATTGTAAAGCTGATTTGTTTTCAATAATTCCTTTTCTTCCCCTGTTAACACATCTTTAATTTCATCATATTGTTCCCCTGGCCCGGAATTTTTCCAGGCAATGAATTGAATTGCTCGTCCTACATTTGTAAAAGTGTTATTTCTGATTTTCGGATTTATTGCACCACTTGAAAGAATTCCTCTCTTTTTCGGGTCATTAACTGCTACGTTTCGTATAACATTATTTTCAATTATTGGTGTTTTCCAGTTCATTACTCGAATTGCATCATTACGGGTGGTATCTATTGTGTTTCCACGAATCACAACATTCGTATGAAGATGTCCACCTGAATACTTATGTGTACCAATCGCCCGGTCTAAATTCAAAAATTTGTTATTAACAATATTTATCCTATTGTTTGCTGTACAATCGAAATTGCTCCATTTTGAGCTCCAACCAAGTGTTGTTTTGTCTGGTGTATCAATATTAATAGCTTCTTTAATGTATCGATCAGACGGTTTCGAATCAACAAATTGGTTGTTTGAAATGGTTACGTCTTCAGATGCATCCATTTCGATAAAATGGCCTGCATTCATATTGCGGAATTGAATATTGGATATATGGACATTTTTATTATGCCCCATAATGATCGCAAAACTACTCAACTTATAGTTCAAATTGAAGACGACCTTACCTTTTCCAATAAAGTTGATATTTTTTTCTCCATCATAACCACTTACTACTCGTTCTTTTTTAGATAATGATGGACGAATTAATTGGAAAATGGAGTTAGATGGACTCATATTAGGAGTACCAGTTTCATCTCCTTTATTAATTTCTGTGCCATCTTCAAATTCTAAAGTTACGTTTGATGGTACATACAATACATTTGATATTGTATACACACCTCTTGTAAAAATTATTTTACCTCCACCTTGTTTTTCAAGTTGTTCCATATAAGATCTTAATGCATAGTATTGCTTTGTTTGAGACGTATACGATGAACGCAATAGATATTCTTTATTCAGTGTGACTGTTTCTGGTGTTACTTTATATTCTTCTTTGCCAAGATCTTTCATATCGGTAAATTCTATTTTTTCAACAGGTTCAGTTGCTTTATATTCGATATGCATGTAGTATTCCTGTAAGTCTTTTCCTTCATTTGACGCAAGTGCTTTTTTTACACCTAATGTAACAGTATTTTCATTGGATGGCTCATTGGTACCAGTTTGCGCTTCTAATAAAACAGCAATTTTCATATCCTCAAACTGGTTATGTTGGATGATTGGCTTATACGTACCCTTTACATAAATGCCATAATCATTTTTTACAGATTGAATTTTGTTATTTTCGACAGTTGGTAATTTCCAATTTTTCATCACGATTGCATTTGATTCGGTATTTTTTATGAAGTTGTTCACTATCATTACTTTTGAATGATATGTGTCAACAGTAAAGTTATTTGAACTAATGGCTTGATATACTTCATCAAATTTATTTTTTTCGATTAAAACTTGTGTATTCGGGGTCTCATCATACATACTCCAGGATACTTTATAAGTGCCGTATGAAAAGTCAGCTGCTTCGATGCTTATCGCTGGTTTAGAAGAGGATAATTCATTTGTAAAACTGTTATTTTGAATTTTGGTGTTTTTTGTCGCTACTAATTGGATAAAGTATCCTTCATTTGCATTTTCAAATTGAATATTACTAATGGTTAGATTTTTATTATGTCCTGTAATAATACCATTGATATTTTCATTGTTTTGTAAATCTATCGTAGCTTTTCCATTGCTTGTAATTGTTACATTTTCAGAACTACTGTATTCATCGATCATTTCAACATTTTTGACGACGCTAGGCGCTACAAGTTGGAACATTGATTTGGATGCTTTTAATTCATTACCTGTATCCATACTTTTTTCTAATCTCACACCATCATTTAATTGTATGGTGACATTTGAAGGTACAAACAATGTATTAGTAATCTGATAAGTACCTTTCTTTAAAATCAGTGTACCCCCACCTTCTATTTCCATTTTTTCTAGGTAGGATCTAATCGTGTAATAATTTTTTGTTTCAGATGAATACGTCTTATACTTTTTCATGTTTTTATTAATTGGTGTTGTGTTTGTAGAAATGGTATAAGTATTTTGCTTTGCAGACACATTAAATACGGTATCTTTCATTGCCAAAATACTAAATAAAATTGTTAGCGCTCCTATGTAAATGCATATTTTAACGATTCTCTTCATGTATTCATCACTCCTTCTTTAGAAATTGTTGAAATTATCATGTTTTTAGTTTTATTTACAAAGGTGGATTTTGTACATGTAAATATATTTTTTCAGCATTTGAATAGTTACCGAATGATTTGTTTGTAATTCTTATAAAATTTTCAATTGTATTTTTCACTGTGTTCGTTTTAAGAGCCTTTTTGTTCTTGTCACTAAGTGTATTGTAAATTGCTTTGTACTGACTTCCTGGACCATTATTTTTCCATACGATAAATTGCATTGCACGTGCAACGTTATTGAAGTCGTTATATTGAATAGTAGGATTTTTTGCTCCGCTTATTAATATTCCACGCAAATTATTTTTTCCATTTCCTACGTCAGAAATTGAATTATGTTCAATAATCGTATTGGACCAATTCATCACTCGGATTGCATCAGAGCGCATATTTTGAATTTTATTATGACGGATAGTTACGTTGTTATGCAGCTTACCACCAGAGTATTTGTGTGTGCCAACTGCTCTGTCTAATTCTTTAAATGTATTATCTGCTATTAGTACATTGTTATTCGGTTGTTTATCAAATTTGCTCCATGCTTCACTCCAACCTTCAGTAGAGTGATCTGGTGTATCGATATTAATGCCTTCTTTATCATGTCCTTTTAAATGCTTTGAAAATTTAAAAGAAGAATTTTTTATGGTCACATTATTTGAAGCATCTAATTCAATAAAATGACCACCATTCATATTTTTGAATTGAATATTGTCAATAACGATATTTTGGTTATGCCCTATAATTATTCCTATACTTTTTAAATCGAATTGCAAGTCAATAGTTGCATTACCTTTTCCTATTATTTTGATATTTTTTTCACCTTCATATTTTCCATAAACATTCTCTTCCTTCGATTTAGATGGTCTAATAAATTGGAAAATGGATTTTGAAGGTTTTATTTTTGAAGAACCTGTACTTTTTCCTTTTACGATTTTGGCTCCATCCTCAAGTTGAATGGTAACGTTTGAAGGTACATATAATACATTACTAATTATGTATGTTCCTTTATTTAATATCAGTTTACCGCCTTTTGTTTTCTCTAATTTTTCTAGATATGAGCGCAACATATAATAGTTTTTTGTTTGGCTATTATAAGTAGATAATTTCAAAAATGTTGAATCAATTGGCTTACTACTTGGGCTTAATTGATATGTAGGTTTTTCTATAGTCTTAGCTTTCGCTTCGGTTGCATTGTCCATGCTAATGATTATTAAAAATGAAATTGCTAGTGTAAAAATCCAGATGTATTTCTTGTTGCACATTTTAAATTAATATTCTCCTTTTTAAATATTTCGACTTAGATTGAGATTATTGAGAGGTTCTTTTACGCCACTCTTTAGAATGATAGGCACCACTCAGATAAATACCCTTAAATTAAAAAGCCTCCATCTATTAGTTGCATGGAGGCTACTCACTCTATATTAACAAATTTTTACAAATATATCAAAGAGTATTCTACTTTTTTGTACCTAATTCGACAATTGCATCAGCATAAATAGCTGCAGCTTTTACTAAGTTTTCTACGACAACATATTCGTCTGCTTGGTGAGCTAGGTCTGGTTCGCCAGGGAATAACATACCGAATGCCACACCTGTAGGTAATTCACGTGCATAAGTACCGCCACCAATAGATAATAGCTCTGCTTTTTCTCCTGTATTACGTTCATATACTTTAGAAAGTTTTTGAATTAATTCTTCTTTTGGATCCACATAGTGAGGTTTAGAATCATCCACTACATCAAGTGCAAATCCAAGTTTTGCTACTGCTAAACCACCAGCAGTAATTTTTTCTTCATAAGGATATGATACAGAATAGCGCATACTTATATCTACTTGTCCGCCTTTACCCTCTTCAAATGAAACGACTCCAGCATTTAATGTAGTATCTCCTGAAATTTCATCAGTGAATGCTAGTTCTAATGCATGACCGCGTGTTTCGTTCGCAAAACCAGTTACTAAGAATTGGGTGAATTCTTTAGATTGTGGTGTTGTAAATACTGTGTTCAGATATTGGGCAAGTTTCACTGCTGCGTTAATTCCTGCGTTTGGTTCCATTGCATGTGCAGAGCGTCCTTTGACTGATAGTTTATAACCATTATTAAATTCTTCAACAGTACCTTCTAATTCAGCTACTTTTAAGTATGATTTAAAAGTTATTTCAAATTCTTCTGGTACATTTCGTACAATTGCTTCTGCAAAATCCGGTACCATGTTAATTCGGTGGCCTGCATGGAATGATACTAATTGTTCGTTTTCTGATGATTTTGCTTGTTGACGGATTGAAAGTTCGGCGATTCCTTTTTCAGCATTAATAATTGGGAAGTCTGCATCTGGAGCAAAGCCTAATGTTGGCATTTCTTCTTTTTCAACATAGCGTTTTACACAACGGAAACCACTTTCTTCATCAGAGCCAACAATCATACGTACTCTACGATCTAATTTTATTCCTGCATCCTTAACCATTTTCATCGCTAACCATGCTGCCATTGTTGGACCTTTATCGTCAATTGAACCGCGGCCATATAACTTACCATCTTCTACAACAGCACCAAATGGCGGGTGAACCCAGTCACTACCAGCAGGAACAACATCTACATGACAAAGAATTCCAACTAATTCTTCACCTTCACCCATTTCAATATACCCAACCATGTTATCAATGTTTTTTGTTTTTAAGCCTTGCTCTTCGCCTTGTTGAAGCATCCAGTCCAAAGCTTGTTTTGGCCCCTCACCAAATGGAGCATCACTAGAAGCAGTACTTTCATCCAACACACTGTTGATTTGCACTAATTCTTGTAAATTACCAATTAACTCACCTTGGCGTTCTTGGGCTTGTTTCATCCAATTCATATATAAATTCCTCCTTGATAAATCTCTTTATTATTTTACACCCTTTTATACATTTCACATAGGATTATCCAATATACGTACATTAAACAACTACACAGTTTAAATCATTCGTTTTTAAATGTAAACATATTGTTACAATCGTAAAAAGTCAAACAAAAGTATGGAAATTAATAAGTGTTTTCGCTATAATGGAATTGTCAGATAATAAAAGTCTGCAAATCAAAATTGAAAAGGGGATGTCTAAGGCAAACTAAATTAGGAGCCTGAATACCTCACAATTATTTTCGTCCGCTAGTCTTGAGAAATAAGATGAAGGAGTGGTTCAACAATGAAACCAACCACTGATCGGATGCTCAATCGGATAAAAGATGTGTATATGTACATTCATAGTAATGGTACTGTGACTACGCAAGATTTAGTCGATGAATTCGGCATCACTCCTCGCACCATTCAAAGAGATTTGAATGTGTTAGCCTTTAACGATTTGGTAGAAAGTCCAAGTCGGGGCAAATGGACAACGACGCGTAAGAAAGTGAAAATGACATCATAGAAAGGTTCAACGAGTTGAATCTCACGCTTTTCGTTGAATAGACGATCATCTAGCCATATGCTGGTGGCAAATTCGTCTTAATATGTTAATCCGAAAATTATCATAGGTTAATAAAAGAATGACCATGCTGCGTCGCTTGGTCATTCTTTTTGTGTTGTATTTAAGGTTATATGTTAAATGTGAGAGTACAAGTTATTTTATTCTTTCAATTTCTTCCGCTGATAATTCTCGGTACTCCCCGAGTTGTAAATCCTCATCTAGTTGTAAATTCCCCATCGATAATCGTTTCAAGTACGTTACCTTTTTACCGACAGCTTCAAACATTCTTTTCACTTGATGGAATTTCCCTTCTGAGATTTCCAGCTCAATTTCAGATATTTCGCCAGAATTTAATATCTTTAATTTACCTGGCTTTGTATGATAGCCATCGTCTAAAATAACACCGTGATTAAATGCTTCAATATCTTCTTCTGTTACCCTGCCATCAATCTTCGCATAATAGACTTTAGGTACATGTTTTTTCGGGGATAACAAATTATGTGCTAACACACCGTCGTTTGTAATAAGTAAAAACCCTTCTGTATCTTTGTCCAATCGCCCTACAGGAAACGGCTCAAAATGTACATAGTAGGGATTAAGTAAATCAATAACTGTTTGATCATACAAATCTTCTGTCGCAGAAATGACACCTGCAGGTTTGTTCATCATCAAATAGATGAATTCTTGATAATGAACTCGCTCACCAAGAACAGAGACATTTTGTTTATCTGGGTCAACATGAAGAGATACATCTTTTGCAATTACTCCATCTATAGAGACTGCTTTCATCTTCAAAAGTTGTTTTACTTCTTTTCGCGAACCATAACCCATATTGGATAATAATTTATCTAAACGCATAGTTACCCCCTAAAACCTAATTTGCTTGCGATTTTAGTAATTCTAGAACCTAGCAGTTTTTGTGCAAGTCCAATTCTTAATGATAGGAAAGCATATACAGCTATAGCAATTGAAATACATATAACTAAATATACTAGAGCTAGCATTTTAGTATGGGCAACACCAAACATCATGACTAATAATTTATGTGTCACAATAACAAACGCTGCCATAATAACTGTTAATGCTATGATAAGAATTGAACGTCTTATTACCATTTTCGATTTATAATTTAATGCCTTTCTCAAAACAATCATATTTATAGTAATTGAAATTAGATACCCAATCGCTGTTGCCATAATGGCACCTTTCGTTTCATATGCTTCGATTAATGGTATATTAATGGCTAATTTCACTAAAATTCCTGTCAATAAACTAAAGACAATCCATTTTTGATATTCTATTCCTTGTAATAAAGCAGCTGTTACTTGGAAGAGAGCAAAAAGAATCGCTACTGGGGCGTAAAATGCAAGTATGCTAGAGCCCATTGCATCTTCTGAATAAAGTAGGTGGTAAATATCTGTTGATAATAATGAAATACCTACTACAGCTGGCAATGTAACAAATAATAAAACTTGAAACGTCTTATCCATAGCATTCATCAATGCACCATGTTGATTTTTTGTATAGTAATTTGTAATAGCCGGTACAAGTGCCATGGAAAAACCAGTTGCAAGCATTACCGGAATGATAACGATTTTTTGTGTAGTAAAGTTTAACATACCAAGGTAAGCATCCGATACTTTAGCTAAACCAATATTGGACATAGCTGTATTGAATGTTAGCATATCAACTAATTGGAAAAGTGGATTCGCAATCCCTACAAATACATATGGAATAGAATATGTGATTACTTCTGTATAAATACTTTTATAAGATAATTGTCCTGATGACACACTGCTTTGTAACTTTAAGTCAAACTCTGGCTTTAGCTTTCTCCAGTAATACCAAAGCGATATCAGCCCTCCTATTGCTCCTATAAATGCTGAAAATACAGCAAATGAAATAGCAGTTTGTGCTGTTCCGTTAAAAACACGCATGACAAGGAAAGAGCCTATTAATAAAACGATAATACGAACAACTTGCTCTACTAATTGAGAAATCGCTGTTGGCTCCATATGATCATAACCTTGGAAAAATCCACGAGCTAAGCTCATAAACGGCACGACGATTAAAGCAAAACTAATCCACCGAACTACCCCTGCAATTTGTGAAACAGTGACCACTTGCTCTTCATCTTTAATCACTAAATGTGCAATTGGATCTGCTAATAGATACAATGCCAAAAATGATAAAAAGCCAGTAAGTGTCATAATCATTAATCCTGATTTTGCCAGTCTTCTTCCTGATTCATAATCACCTATACTGTTATATTTTGCCACAAACTTTGAAACTGCAATCGGTGCACCAGAGATTGCTACCGATAGCATAATTGTATATGGAACATAGGCATACGAATATAATGCCACGTTTTCTTGCCCAATGATGGCATAAAACGGGAATATGTAAACGAGGCCAAGTACTTTCGATAAAAACATGCCAATTGTTAGTATGGCAGTCCCTTTCATTAAAGATGACATAATACCCTTCCAATCCTTCTAAATCTAATAAAACTAATTTTTAGTTTACAACTCGTTGTTCAATTACTCAAATAGTTTCTGTACTTCGTGTATAATAAATTTAAAAACAGAAAGTGAGTTCCCCTAAATGTATGATGTAATCGTCATCGGCGGTGGTCCGTCAGGTCTAATGGCCGCGATCGCTGCTGGTACTGCAAAAAAGAAAGTCCTGCTTCTAGAGAAAGGGCATAAATTAGGTCGCAAATTAGCAATTTCCGGAGGCGGACGCTGTAATGTTACAAATCGTCTACCAATTGATGAAATTGTCAAACATATACCAGGAAATGGTCGCTTTTTATATAGTCCTTTCACTGTTTATAATAATGAAGATATTATTACTTTTTTTGAAGGTCTTGGTGTTGCATTAAAAGAAGAAGATCATGGTCGCATGTTCCCCGTCTCAAATCGCGCACAAGATGTTGTGGATGCAATGCTCCGTGAGCTGGATCGTTTAAAAGTAGAAATTCGTCAAAACACCCCTGTCGCTAAATTACTAATGAATGATGAGAAAATTATTGGCGTTCGCCTTAATGACGGAAATGAAATCAAAGCGGGTGCAGTCGTAGTCGCTGTTGGTGGTAAAGCAGTTCCTCAAACTGGATCTACTGGTGATGGCTACCCCTGGGCTGAAAAAGCTGGACATACCATTTCTGATCTTTTTCCAACCGAAGTTCCTCTGCTTTCAACTGAGACGTTTATTCGAAACAAAGAGTTGCAAGGTTTAGCACTTCGAGATGCAGAAGTTTCCGTGCTAAATAAAAAAGGGAAAACAATCGTTACTCATAAAATGGATATGCTCTTCACACACTTTGGGTTGAGTGGTCCAGCAGTCTTACGTTGTAGTCAATTCGTAGTTAAAGAAATAAAGAAAAACGGTGGTAACCCTGTATCTGTACGAATTCAATCATTAACAGATTACAATCCTGAATCTGCTTTTCAATTGATTTTCAAAATGGCAAAAGAGGAACCAAAAAAAGCTTTAAAAAATGTTTGGAAAGGACTTGTGCCAGAACGTTGGTTACTATTCTTAATGGGTAGAGCTGATATTGAAGAATCATTGACAGGCGCAGATCTTTCAGCTGAGCAAGCACGTCATCTTGCAGGTAACCTTGTTGGTTTTGAAATGAAAGTAAACGGTACACAACCTCTTGAAAAAGCATTTGTCACAGGTGGAGGTGTCTCTATCAAAGAAATTGAACCAAAAACAATGGCCTCAAAGAAGAAAGCTGGTTTATATTTCTGCGGTGAAATTTTAGATATACATGGCTATACAGGTGGCTATAATATCACTTCTGCACTTGTCACAGGAAGAATTGCTGGAATGAGCGCTGCAGATTATGTTGTCGTTGAAAAAAATTCGTAGTTGAATGTTCCAAACTACACTGAATCTTTTGGTGAATTTCCCAATAAATAGTTCTTGAATACCAGTTATTATTAAAACGAATTCTCTTTTTTATCGGTGGTGGAAATATATATGGTCATTAGTAATGATTGTAAGATTGTAACCGTGGTCAAGAAGAGTATTCGTTTTTTCTCAAAATTAGATTCCTAAATGTTATTTATCTGCAATTTAGGACCTCCATTAAATTGACTATATCTAATGAATGTATAGATAAATTATTCCTCAATCTATTCTCTAATGACCAATTTACTTGTAAAGCCTATTACTCTTTTCCTGTCAACATGAAATATCTTCCACTACCTTTCAGGTCAATTAAAGCATATTATTATAATTGAATATTATATTATTACTATCTCTAGAAAGACGGTATTATCTTAAATGCGATAATAGCTGGTCGAGGTGTATGTTTTGAAAAACAAGTTTCATAATGAGGATGGACCTCCTATTATTGTAGAAAATGATATTAATTTTCACCGAAAATTGGCTCAACAAAATTTGAATCGAATGTATTTAATATCTAAGATTTTCTTATTGCTCATTTTCTTTTTTGTATTATTAAATATTGGTAGTTTTATGATGTCTAATAGAAATACATATAATTATCGCATCTATTTAATTCCTTATTCATTGTTATTTACAACGAACTGTATCATTCTTGTATTAGCCAATCCAAATCGTTTTAAAACAAATGCATCGATTGAATATTATAAGCATTTTGAAGAAAGTGTAGCGCTATATGTTTGTTGGATGTTAATGATTAGTCTAGGAATTTCAATGCTCGATCTAGTATTCTTTCAACATACCATTGTCTATTGTATTGCAGCTGTCGTATGTACATCATTTTTCGTCATGCGTACTCGTTATTTTATAGCACCATTTGTCGTTGCAATTATAGCATTAGCACTTAATTTTTTTAATCAGCGAGAAGATTTTTATCACTATATTTTTGAATTACTGCTAGTCTTCATGCTTACCCCGATTCTAACCTTAATTGCAAATATGAATTATCGTAAATTTAAAGAATCCTATTACCAACAAAAATTCTTATGTCTTGAAACAAATCGTGCCAATCAATTAGCATACGATCTATCAAAAGCAAATGCAGAACTAAGAAGACTCTCTTACACAGATGAACTAACACATATTGCCAATAGAAGAGGCTTTCATAAATACGTTGATTATTTAGAGAAAAGAAATTTACCATTTTATCTTACAGTTTTTATGATAGACATTGATTTTTTCAAAAAATTTAATGATTACTATGGTCATGCATATGGAGATATGGTACTTTCGCGAGTTTCAACTGTTTTAAGTAAAGTTGCATCATCCACCAATTGCTTCACAGCACGTTGGGGCGGTGAAGAATTTATTTTACTTGCTCCAGACAAAAAACCCGAAGAAATAATCGTCATTTATAATCGTATCATCCGAGAAATTAATCAATACGAACTCCAAAATGAAGCTTCAAGCATTTCCAACACGGTAACGTTTAGTATCGGTGCATATCGTGGTGAAGCAAAATCTCAAAAAGACATTCAAGATTTCTTACATAAAGCTGATTCTCTCTTATACGAAATAAAAGAATCTGGACGAAATGGCTTCAAACTAATGGAAAATGAAGAAGTACTATATGAATACCAACCAAATGTGCATCAAAAAAAGCCCTAGAGTGAGTTTTTATTCACTACTAAGGCTTTTAATATGAATATTAAGAAGTTAATTTATACTACTAGAAATTACTCATATTTGATTCAATCAACATTGCAGGAATATAGGATATTCACCATCATTTTTTCACTATTTTTGATAAATTGTGTAAACATACACTAGTCATATCATCATTTTCTATAGTTCAACCTTCGTACCAATATCTAATTCAATTGCCTTTTCATAAACTCCAATCGCAACAGCAAGATCGTAATAAGCTGCTCCTACTGATTTAAATATAGTCAATTCTTGCTTATTATTTCTTCCTGTAATTTCTCCAACTATGAGGTCTGCAATTTCCCCTTTTACTTGATTAAATGACCAGATGCCCTTACGCTCAGCTTCGATGAATTCACCTGCTTCAACTTTCACACCATCCAGATCATCTACGATAATTTGAGATGCTTGCAAAATCGCTTCTTTGGCAATCTCGCGCATTTCGGGTAAATACGAGCCGACACCATTGATGTGAACACCTTCCTTTAGATAATCCGCATTGAATACTGGTGTTGCAGAACGTGTTGCACAGTTAATAATATCTGCATGTATAGTGGCAGCATCAACATTTTCGGTAATTTCTATCTCTATAGTAATGCCAAATTTTTTTAGTTTATCTTTGAAAATAGCTGCTTTTTCAATCGTTCTATTATAAAGATATATTTTAGTAATTTCTCGTACCGCCAAAACCCCTAATACTTGTTCGAATGCCATGCCTCCTGTTCCAATGACAGCAAGAGTTTTAGCATCTTCACGCGCTAAATAATAGGTTGCTAATCCACTTAATGCCCCGGTTCGAAGTCTAGTTAAATAGGATGCATTCATAACAGCTAAGTGTGTTCCATCAGTTGTATCAGTAAGAAGCATTATACCTTGTGTAGTTGCTTTTCCCTCAATTGGATTATGTGGAAAAATCGAGACGACTTTTATAGTAGCCATACTCTTTTCCAAATTCGCGCAAGGCATGTAAAGTTCAGAGCCTTGGATTTTTGGTATATTAATGACCGTGCGATGTGGCGATTGAATGTTCCCTGCTTTTAATGCTTTTAAAGTAGTACGCACTGCTTCAATTGCATCTTTCATATCATAATTAGAAATAATTGTTTTTTCGTCTAATACTAACATAGAGACCTCCTAGTGAATCCTGCTGTGATTAGTTTACTTTGGCTTTTTGTAAATTATTTACCTTTGTATCAAGCTGTTTTTCAAGTACATTAACATCGTTGTCTAAATGCTCTAATTTTCTATCGCGGACAGCAAAGATAGCAACTAGTGAAATGACTGCTGTCAAAATAATATAAAGTGCAATTGGTACATATGAGTTATTAAATTCTACTAGTAACGCTGTTGCAACTAATGGTGCTGTTCCCCCTGCTAAGGCAGCTCCAATTTGATAACCTAACGTAATACCTGTATAACGAACACGTGCATTGAAAATCTCAGAAAACATGGTTCCTAGAACAGCTGTTATTGGTGCCCAAATAATACCAAGACCGATAATTGTCGCTATCGCAAGCATAGCTACAGAGCCTTGTTGGATGATCCAGAAGTACGGGAATGCGAAAAGAATCATGCCAATAACACCTGCAATATATAATTTCTTCCGACCATATTTATCTGAAAGACTTCCCATAATTGGGATTAAGATTGTGGTAATGATGGTTGCTACCATTACTGAATTCAATGTTGCAGTTCTTGAAAATCCTAAGTTTGATGTAGCGTAGGATACAATGAATGTGCCAAATATATAAAATGGAGCTGTCTCTACAACCTTTGCTCCAATTGCAATTAAAACTTCTTTCCAATGATAGCGTAATGTTTCTGCCAATGGTATTTTCGGAATATCACCAGATTCTTGAACTTTTTTAAAGGATGGTGTTTCGTCAATCCCTTTACGAATCCATAAACCAAAGAATACTAATAAAGCGCTCAAAATAAATGGTACACGCCACCCCCAAGTAATGAAAGAATCTTCTGGAAGTAATGTCATGATAGATAATGCAATTGTTCCTAATACCATTCCAATTGTGACACCCATTTGTGGAATCGCCCCATAAAGACCTCGTTTTTCTTTCGGTGCATATTCTACAGCTAAAAGTAAGGCACCACCCCATTCTCCACCAATACCTAATCCTTGAACAAGGCGTAAAGTAATAAGTAAAATTGGTGCCCAAATACCGATTGCTTGATATGTAGGAAGTAATCCCATCCCAAAGGTTGCAATCCCCATTAAACTTAATGTTAATACTAATGTTTTCTTTCGCCCAATTCTGTCCCCTATATGACTAAAAATAACGCCACCGAATGGACGAATGAAAAATGCCAATGCAAATGAAGCATAGGAAAGTAATAAACCAATCGTTGGATCTTCATTGACAAAGAATAATTGGTTAAATACAAGTCCAGCCACAGTTCCATATAAAAAATAATCAAACCATTCAATTGCACTTCCAACTAGACTAGCAATCCAAATCTTACGCATTTGTTTTGCATTCATTTTGTTTTCCCCCTTTGTGAAATAAAAATTGAAGTGACACTTCAATTTCAGTTTAAAATAACGAGAATTTTCTGTCAATTAAATTATGGATTTGGATTTTCACCCTAAGTTGTTTAAGATGGATAATATACATATAGCAAGGGAGTGAAACAATTGAATACACCTAACATTGGTGAGCAGCTAAAGAATTTACGTAAAGAACGTGGTTTAACGCTGAAGGAGCTTTCAAATAAGACAGATTTCTCAATTAGTTTCTTATCTCAAGTAGAACGTGGAAAATCTAATTTAACTCTTGAATCATTGCGTAAAGTTTCTGACGCTTTACAAGTAAGTCCAGGTCTATTTTTTGAAAAAGAATCTATTGAAATCGTCCCTACCTTTTCACAGTTTCATTATCAAGATTTAAATAATGGTGTACACGGTGCAGACTTTGATCCTATTCTTGTGACACTTCATCCAGGGGAAAACGAAGGAAATGCTTTTACCCATGAAGGTTTCGAATTTATTTATGTATTATCCGGTACTTTTACATTAAGAATAGAAGAGGAAGAAATCACTCTTACTGCTGGACAATCAACAATGTTCGAATCTTCCCTCTTGCATTACTGGTACAACTATTCAGAAGAAACAACACGCTTTCTAGTTGTCTCATCAAATAAGTAATAGTTGCTACAATACTAGAAATAAGATGAACCTAAAAATGGTTATCTTCAACCATTTGGGTTCATCCTTCTTTTATTAATTATCTTATTTAGTTGAGCTTTCTACAGCGGTAGGGTTATGTTCATATACAATTTTACCGCCTAAATGTCCAGTAATTGTTAATGATACAATACCTGCAACGCTTAGAATAACAATAAGAGTTGAAATAAGGCCGTTTTTAATTTGCTTTGGTCTCCACTTGAAAAATTTATGCTTAAATATTAATTTGATAACAGCTAGAGCACTAAATACAATTATCGAGATATCTGCAAATAATGAATGCGTTTCTACTTGATCATGTAAACCTCGTCCCCAATTTTGGAATGCAAATTCTTCTGCTTGATCCCCAGTAGCAAGTGCTAGGAATCCTGAAAGTACACCAATAATAATTAAAAATGTACCGAATTTGTTCAAAGATTCTTTTTTCATAAACGTGTTAATTATTTCGAGGACTGCGCCAAGTACCAACAAAGCAATTGGAAAATGGACAATTGATGGATGTAAAGGCATTTGTATGATCTCCTTCCTTTTTTCATAATTATCATACCGATTAAAACTGAAAAAGGTCTGAAATTCTAATTTTATTTTTAAAAAATATATAAATTGAATTGCTCTATTCAACGTAATTATCGATAGTTAAAAGCTCAATAATTCGGGGAATATTTCACTTCCAATATATACTTAGTATACCGCTCCAGATGGCGCTTTCCGCGGGCGAGCGTTGAGCCTCCTCGCTCACTTCGTTCACTGCGGGGTCTCACCTATCTCGCTTTCCCGCAGGAGTCGCCATCTTCCGCTTCAAAGACTATGTTCTAATAGATATGGCGTATAACAATGGCTCATTTAATGTTCGTATTTTTTTCAAATCTTTGAATTATGAAATCGAAGCCCCTGGTAAATGAATTTCTTAATACGATTACTTAATTGAAGATGGTTTCGAGGATATAAAAAAGAGGAATCAATTCTTTACTTGGCTTTCAAGAATTAATCCCCATGGGGTGTTTTTTCTTTTACTTTCATGAAGATACTTCATCAATTAGATAACTGATTTCTCCCTTTAAATACAGCTCAAAAGCGTTCAATTCTTCCCGGTTTCTCATTTTTTCTATTAGTGAACGGATAAACTGTTGGTTTTCCTTATCATGAATTTCATTGTTCAACATTGATTCTGCCAAATGAATGAATAATTGTTTGTGGTTTACTTGAAGCTCTTCATTTAATGATATCCCTTGACCTTTTTCTTTTTGATAAGGTCTTTTTTCATATGGAATAGCGTCTATTTGATCAATTCCATTTACCTTGCATGAATCTCCTACAAGTAAAATACCAGCTTTACCAGTATGAATTTCAAATTCACCAACAATTGTCTCATGATCTTCAGAGAGTAACATAACTTGTTCATTTCGATAATCCAAATAATTTAAAAAATTGCTTACAGTGGGGTGTACATTTATTTCCACTTCAACAGTCGTTTCATCTCCAAAATCGATTAATCTTAATGTGCCTTCTTGAATCGGAATCTCTATTTTACTTATTACTAAATTTGATATTTTCATAATGAATATTCCCCTTTTAAATTACTCTATGTAGATAACAGATTACATCAATTTCTGTTACCGAATGCATAGATGTGATTGTAAAGCATGTCTACTATTTTATTAATCTCTAAAAAATTTTCTGTATGCTTTGTTTCAATCCCATCATGATTCATCATCCTCAACAGTTAAATTACTTAACGAAACGGAATTGCTTTCGAAGTACATTAATCAGACGAGTAATCACATTTTTAATTTGCGCTCTATTTATAATCCTAGCTACTATAACAATTTCAATGATACAGCCGATGATGAGAACCTTTGATATGATTGTTTGGAATAATTTCCAATGAGTACCCAATATATTTCCTGCAAGGATAAAGTTACCCAAATAAAAGAACCAGTATATTCGAACTTCGCAAATGTCCGATACGAAAGTTGAATTTTTTTCGAATAGTCTGATTCAAATAGGCAATCATTTCCCCATAGTGAGTACTCCTTATTTTTCTTCTCTATACCCTAGCAATTTGTAATTGAATGGTTGGTTCAACAGAATATATAGGAATACGATTTGTTTCCTTGTCTAAAATCCAATTTATTACATCCACTATTTGTTCTGAAGTTTCCATTTCTATGCCTTGTTGAAATAGATTTATCGCTTGTTGCCATTGTTCCATTTTCTTAGAGTCCCTTAAAATGGCACATAATTGATTTTCTAATGAACTATTTTGTACGAGCTCAAATACAAGTTGGTCTTTTTTTAAATAATTTAGATTGATTTCTTCTTGGCCAGGTAGATATGAATGAACGAAAATAGGTAGTTTTTTTCTCAATACCTCGCTTATCGTAACTCCACCTGGTTTTGTAATAATTGCATCAACCTCATCATAGAGTTCGTTCATTTCTTCTCTTGATGAAATATATGGTAATGGTTTAATATGCTCTAAATCCCATGAAATAATTTCATCATAAAGTTTTTGATTATTGCCACAAAGTACAATGAAATTAAATTGTGAGGATTTTTTCAACTCTGTAGATAATTTTAATATCCCACCAAGTCCACTATTTCCCCCAGCAATCAATATTTGAGGTTTTTCTGAATGGATCTCTCTATTAGTAGTTTTCGTAATTTCCTCATGTACTGGAATACCTGTAACAATAATTTTTTCTCTTGGAATTTTATGCATTTTGATCAAATTTTCTTTTACTTCTTTACTTGGAACAAGGTGAAGATCGATGCCTTCCTTCGCCCAAACATCATTTATAAAAAAGTCTGTATAAACGTTTATCACCGGAACATTACATTTCCCATTCATTTTTAAATGACTTAAAAGAAAAGAAGGGAAACCATGTGTACAAACAATTACATCTGGTTTTTCATCAGCTAACAATTGCTCCATTTTTTTAATGAAAAAACCTTGATAAAATTTATTTGAACTTTTTGTTTGTTTTGAACCATAAAAACGCTTTTTGTACACAAAGTCATAGGTTTCTGGAGAATATCGGATCCATTTTAAATAACTACTTGAAATGATTTTTTCTAATGCTTTATTTGAATAACTCATCATATCTATTTTCTTTAATTCATATTCTTCAGTTCGATTTTTCAACATATCCATGATTGCATCTGCAACTTGATGATGACCTGATTGCATTTGTAAGAGTGGAAAGAATAATATCTTTTTCATGTTAATTAACTCCTTTTTCACTAAGAAAAGATGATCAATTCCTAGTTGTTAATTTAAAGAATAATATTCTTATACTTAACAATTAGACAATACCACTGATATTGTAAAAATCTTCTCTTTTAATTTATTTTTAATCTAACTTTCAGCTTTCGTTTAGATGTGAATTTACAACATTTTTTACATTATAAAAATTCAGTTCTTTTTCTCACCATCTGTTCGGTGCCTCTTCTATGGTTACTCTACGTAAAAAATTTTTGGCTTACACTCAAAACATTATCTAACTAAAATCCCTTTGGAAATTGAATTCCAAAATAAAAGACGTTCATTAGATAATTTGGTTACTTGATGAACGTCTTTTTATGTTAGATTTATTCATTTGTTATTTTCGGGAAACCAATTTTTTTATGAAAATATACAATAAAAATAGCACGAACAATAAAACCCCAAAATAAGGTACGTATTTAGGATTGATATAAATCGTTTCCGCTGTATAATATCCCGCTAAGATAAATGGAATTGTCCAGATAGTACTGCCTAATAAGGAAAATAAGAAAAAACGGAGAAACGGAACTTTTGCAATCCCAGCAAAGTATGGGCTTATTTGACGAATGCCTGGTAAATAAAAACCGAATGTTATCGTTCTGTAGGCACTTTTCTTGTACTTATTTTCTATGTTACTCCATCTTTCATATGATAGACCAATGTATTTGCCAAATTTATTTACAAATGGTAGCCCTAAATACTTTCCACAAATGTACGCGGCAACCATTCCAATAAAAGCTCCTAAATCTGTATAGACAATAGTTGGTCCCATTGAAAGCTTATGATGGCTAATTAATATACCTGCTAAAAACAGTAGTGATTCTTCTGGAGCAGGAATTCCAACAATCCCAAAGAATAAGCAGATAAAAAGAATTAAATAACCATATGAACCAATATATTGTGCAATTGTATCTATACTCATAACACCCTCTATTCTTTTAGCTCTTTTAATGTAATAAATCGTACGTCTTTTTGTTTACATTCCTTTAGGAAAATTTCCAAATTTCGAATCATATAACCTGGCGCTTGTTCTTCAGCACCTAAAGTATCCCCATTATCATGTAGAACGAAAATTGCACCTTCCTTTAAAGAATTTCTTAATTCGTTTAGAAGGCCATGTTTAGCTTTTTCTACTTTCCAATCTCCGAAGATATTTGACCACATGATTTTATTATACCTTTTACTTACTGCTAAGGTGAAGACATTAAAATGCCCCCAAGGTGGTCTATAAAAGGAAACTTTTTCACCTGTACATTCAGTTATTACTTTTTCAGTCATTTCTAATTGTTTCTTTAATCGAAACGGAGACATAATCCAACTTGAAATATGGTCATAATGATGGATTCCCACTGTGTGACCGTCCTTAGCCATACGTTTAATAATTTCTGGATGCTTTTTAACGTTGCTGCCTACAACAAAGAAGGTAGCTTTTACATCATATTTTTTAAACAAATCGAGCAACTGTGGTGTATATTCAGCATTTGGACCATCATCGAAAGTTAAGGCCATACCTTTTTCAGGAATCCTTTTTGAAATACCTCGCTCAAATACTCGAATAAGCACTGTAGGTAATGGCCCATAACAAAGGAATAATATTACAATCATTACCCCACAAATTAATAAATAGTTCACTTAAATAACAGCTCTTTTCAATAGTTTTTTTTGCTTCATTGGAATCAATCTTTTGGTAAGAATAACTCCATCTCTGTTCCAACTCCTTCAACACTATCTACTTTAATTTCTCCATTATGTTGTTTCATAATATTTTTTGCTATGGACAAACCGAGTCCTGTACCACCAGTTTCTCTATTTCTTGCCTTATCGACTCGATAAAATCTTTCAAAGACATTATTAATTTCGTCCATTGGAATACCTATTCCATGGTCTTTTACACGAATAACTGTGCCGTTTTCTTTTTTCTCTAAATAAATGTCAATTTGATCTGTACTATATTTGATCGCATTATCAAGGAGTATAATTAACACCTGTTTTAACTTTAACTCATCTGCTATAACCGTAATTGGCTTTTCTTCATAATGCAATACTAAATTTCTCTTATAAGTGCTGTGAAGTTGTTTCACTATTTCTTCGCTTAACAATACTAAATCTATTGATTTCTTATCTAAAGCATTTTCTGATTCAGTATTAGCTAAATCTAGAAATTTTTCTGTCATTTGTTGTATTCTAGTTGCTTCCGAATGAATGACTTCGACAGCATCAAGTGCTACTTCCTTATTTTGTATACCACGTCTTCGTAAGAAATCTGCATAGCTTTTAATAACAGTAATCGGTGTTTTAAGTTCATGAGAGGCATCAGAAATAAATTGTTGTTGTTTTTCTAGATTGATATCTAATCGATCCATCATCCGATTAAATGTTACAGCCATTTTTTGTAATTCGTCTTTAGGCTGTTGATCAATAACCACCCTTTTTGTAATACCACTTTGTTCAATTTCCTCCATTGTATTAATCATATGAGATACAGGTCTTATAATGATACTAGCTAACCATTTACCTCCTAGTAATGAAATGATTGCTCCAAAAATGGTACAAAGAACGAGAATAGAAAGTAAAACGTCCTTACCTAATTCAAGTCCCACCAATCTCTCCCCAATTTCTAGCGTTTCAATTACCTTTCCATTGGATTCGATTGGAATCCTTACTACAAGAATCTGTTCTTCTCCTTGAGCTAGTGTTACTAGATATCGTTTAGATTCTTTACTAGCAGTGAATTTCCCTTTAATTTTATTCGCTAATTGTTTATTGTTTGTTACTTGATTACTAATATTTGATTGAGGATCTATAATTCGAATAAATGAACCATTTGTTAAATACTTCGATAATTTATCGTTTATAACTGCATCTGAATCACCGTGATTGATATCCTCTAAAATTTCGCCTGCATTTTGAAGCATTATTTTTTCTTCTACATTCACAGTAACATTCATAAAAGAATAAAATACTGCAATATTCACAATGACCAATACACAAGTGATCCATGCTGTTGTAATCAGATTAATTTTAGTAGTGATTTTCATTTACTTAACTCTCCTTTACGATGTAGCCCACTCCCCTAACGGTTTGAATAATAGCATTACTTTCGAACCCTTCATCGATTTTCTTCCTTAAATGCCAAATATAAACGTCGATTACATTTGTATCGCCTTCATAGTCATAATCCCATACGTCTTTAATAATATTTTCCCTTGTGACGATTTTGTTTTTATGAGAAACCAAATACACTAGTAAGTCGAATTCCTTAGGAGTCAAAGTGATGCCTGAATCACCTCTTGTAACTTCACGGGTATCATTATTGATGGTTAAATCTTTTACTGTCATAATCGATTCTTCAATATTTGAACTATTAGAGATAAAGGAACTTTGACGAAGACAAGAGCGAACTCTTGCAAGTAATTCCTCCATTTCAAACGGTTTTGTAATATAATCATTGGCTCCAAGGTCAAGTCCTGTTACTTTATCCATTGTCATATTACGAGCTGTTAGTAGAATGATCGGCATCATCTCATTTTCTTTTCTTACTCTTCTCAATACCTCAATTCCATTCATTTCTGGTAGCATAATATCCAATAGAATTAAATCAATTTTCCCATTAAGAGCTACTTCCAATCCGAATTTGCCATTATTCGCAACTACTACTTCATATCCTTCATATTCAAGCTCTAATTTCAATATTTTAGCAATTTGAAGTTCATCTTCAACTACCAAAATTCGTTTTTCCATATTTAAACACTCCTTTAAGTTGCCAATGTAATGGTATCAACTTCTATCTATTGTGCACAATTAAAGAATCGTTTAAAATCATGGATTCTTTAATTTTTCAATTTGTTAACGTAAATTAGGAATTATACTTTTGTATTTTTAAATACACATATAAATAGTATTAATCTGTTTGCTGCATGATGTGGAATTAGCTTCGCTTTCCGCGGGCGAGCGATGAGCCTCCTCGGAAGCCCGTACCGTGCTTCACTGCGGGGTCTCACCTGTCTCGCTTTCCCGCAGGAGTCTTCGCTAATTCCACATCAACATAGATAGCTATACAAAATTTTTATTATAAATTTTTATCTATTTTACTTTTTCGGTCCTCTCCATTTTATTGTTCCTGGAGGGTTTTCAGCTCAAGCTTTTCCTGTAGGACAATGAATTAGCTTCCCTGAATTCACACCGCACGAAGAAAATGCGAATGCATTTTCGAGGACTCGCCGTCTTTCGCTCCATAATGAATATCATTAAATGTTAGTATATTTTATATAAGTTTTGCATTATGAAATTGATTCAAATATATCCCTATTTTAATTTAACACTGTGATTCAGGTTATTTCATTTTTTAATGGAACTTTAAGATATTTTATTGTGTCAACTTTGTGGATTATCAATTTCGAGGAATGAAGATAAGAAAAAAGAGTAAATATAAACTCGGAATATAGGGTAAATAGTATAATAAAATAAAACCAGACTTTATATTTAGAGGTTTTGAGTTTGATTATATATAATCAAACTTTATAATCAAACTTTTTATTTGTATATAAAAATACATCCATTAATGTAGCTTTGAAATAAAGTTTGAGCAAAACACTTCATAAATCATTATTTTACGATTAATAAGAAGAATCCATTTTGAAAAAAAGATTGATCAAAATGGATTCTTCTTTTGAGTTTTTAAGTTTGGTTTTTAAAAAAAGTTTGATCATTTTCTACCTACATTACTCCATAAACGCGCCCGTTTGTTGAATATTGAAAAACACGAAAATTGCAAAATATATACTCCATCTAAAGCATCTTAGTTTTATTTATTTGGAACTGATAGTAACTCAAAATCCCCATTAAAACTTCCCTTACATTCGCTAAGAATATAACTTTTCATCTCTTCTTCTGCTTCAACTATTATTTTTTTACAATTGTATTCCTCAATAATATTCCCATCAACACTATGAAAAACAATCACTTGTTCTCCATCGAACGTTAATGTCCTAACTCCCCGTTGCCCCTCTGTCCCATACTGAATAAAATTTAATTTTGTTTCTTTTTGATTTTCTACATTCTTAACAAATCTGTCTAAACCCTCCAAATTTTGAACATCACCGTGGTTATTTACTACTTCTTCAACCTTCGGTATTTTTGGTTCTTGAGAACAGCCAACTAATGCAAAACTAATTACAGAAAGTATTATAAATATCTTTTTCAAAATATTCACCCTTTTCTTTAGACATTAATTTTTGAAAAAAGTTTCAAAACACTGATTTCACTAACCTGCACCTTACATGAATAAAAAAATGCGATCCTTCGCTTTTGAAGAATCGCGCCCGATTATTGAAGATCGTTAAGCATCCGAAAGTGAAATAAGGCATTATATACTCTGTACTTGTATCTATGTAGCCCTGGTTGAGAGAAATGCGAAACCCATTTAGCTTTTATGATTTCACCTTCTATATCAATAATAACTTCCTTATGGTCTAATACATTGGTAGGTATTTTAGTGATTAACTCAATTATATGTACCTCTTCATTATTAAGGTCATCATAGTAACTATCTCTCTTATATTTAAGTATTTTTACTGATTTGCTATTAACTTTAATACTAAAATGCTTATCCATTTTTCTATGTCTATCCATTTATCCTCCGAGACAAAAATTTTATCTTATGAAACAAACTGCCCTATAGTGTATTTACTTCAACAAATAAAGGCGTAAATCCTTGTTGGATCAACACCCTCGTTACTACCAACTTACAGATCTAATTTTCTTTAAAAGAGTTGCTCAACAATCTGGCCCTTTAGCTAAAGAAGGCACAATTCTTTTTCAAGAATTGCGCCCTATAATTGAATAACGATTAACCTTCTATTAGCTGGTTTAGTTTAAGAAGAATGCTCTGTTAACGTAAAAGGATTTAGGAGACCAAAAAAATCACATGTTAAATTCTTTTCTTTTTACTTATTTAACAGTCGCTGTCTTTAACGACAGAAGGGTGGAGTTTACTCACAGATTGTTTTTAGCAATTTCTGTAAATTTTTGCACAAGTAAGCTATGCTTCTCAGCTTTTCTTGTGCAAATAGCGATTTTATGTTTAATATGTATACCCTGTACATACACTCTCGCTAATTGGCCATTATCTACATATTCACGAACAGCGAGCGATGAAATAAAACTTGCACCATATCCAGCCATTACAGAACGAATTGTTTCATTAATGCCACTAAATTGAAGTGAGATTTTGGGTGATCTTACTTGGTGAGTTTTGCATAAAGAAAAAAGATGTTCTCTCATCGAACTTCCTTCTTCACGCATAATAAATGATTCTTTAACCATCTCCATTAACGAAATAGTTTTATTAGCAAACGGATGAGAAGTAGATACAACAAACCAAAGTTCGTCTTCAAATAACTCTTCCCACGCTACTTCCTCTGGTCTTTCCGATACTCCACCCCCATAAATAGCAATATCGGCTTTATAATGTATGAGCTGCTCAAATGCATCTTTCGTATTGGCAGTTGTAATGACTAAATTGACATCTTCATTTGCACTTTTAAACGTAGCTGCCCATTTAGGTATTAAAAAATTTGCAGGCAAATACGTAGCAACAATTTGAATTGTTCCTGCCTTGGCAAGTCGATAATCCTCAATAAAAGATTCAATATTTTCTTCAAGAGTAACAAGATTTTTTGCTTTTTCTGCTAATGCTTCCCCGAAATCAGTTAATACAACACCTCGTCCCTGTTGCTTAAATAACGGAACTCCAATTTCATGTTCAAATTTTTTAATTTGACTAGAAACTGCAGGTTGACTAATACACATCAATTTGGCTGCCTTTGTGAAACTACCTGTACTCGCTACTTGATAAAACAATTTTAATCCATGTATATTCATGGTTTCACCCCTATCTATAACCTAAAGTTATGGATGAATAATAATAATATATTTTTATTATTATTCATTTTATCATACACTTTTGTTGGAAGAATAAAAATAAAATGGAAAAGAGGTTACCATTATGCTAAATAACGTTTGGAAAGATGTAGATGAATATTTTATTGATAAACTAATACCATCTGATGTAACACTTGAAGGAGTTTTGCAAGCTAATAAAGAGGCTGGTATTCCAGAAATTGATGTATCACCAACACAAGGTAAACTTCTATACCTATTGGCTAAAATTAAAGGGGCTAAAAACATATTAGAAATCGGTACCCTAGGTGGTTATAGTAGTATATGGCTTGCACGTGCACTCCCTGAAACTGGTAAAGTATATACACTTGAAATTGAACCAGAGTATGCAAAAATAGCTATTAAAAATATTCAGAACGCATGTTGTACGAGTAAAGTCGAAGTCATAGTAGGCAAAGCATTAGAAACCTTGCCTACCCTTAAAGAAAAAGGTATATTTTTTGACTTAATTTTTATTGATGCAGATAAACCCAATAATCCCGATTACTTAAAATGGGCATTAGAATTAGCGAATAACGGGGCGCTGATAGTCAGTGATAATGTCGTTCGAAACGGTGAAGTTATTGATGAAAGAAGTGCAGATGACCGCGTGCAAGGTGTACGTAAATTTATGGATATATTAGAAAAAGAACCTCGTATTGAATCTACAGCTATACAAACGGTTGGCAATAAAGGGTACGATGGCTTTGTGATAAGTATCGTTAAATAAATCCGAAGGCTGTGTCAAAATTAATTTGACACAGCCTTCTAACATCTACTTTGCAACCACTACTAACTATTCTTTTTTTGTACTAAACTGCCCCTTTAGCCACCCATGAAGCACCAAAATCAGCACTTCACCACAGAAAATGAAAGATGATTAAGTTCTTTCATGGGAGTTTAATAAGAACCGAGACGCTTATTAAACAATCACGCCCTTTAATGAAAATAAGTGCTTATCCTTATTCAAGGATAGCGCCCGATTGTTGCATAAAGGGAGTTTTAATATTACCTTATATATCAAATAAATTCTCTCAGTTTTTTCATCACTTTCATTAAAGATGAAATAGTAGTTAGTGTATCATACTCAACATTATCCAACGAATGATTTGCCCCATTGATTACCTCAATGTTAAAACAAGTTTCCTGTGCTATATGTTCGACTTGTTCAGAGTTAAAATGAGGATCTTTGTCACCAATCACTAACAATCCTTTATGATTACTGTTTAAAATTTCTTCATATATTCTATCAAGTTTCAATAAAGGGGTAAGTAATATCATCCTCGACTTATTAAAAACTTCTCTTTTCATAATTTCATTAATAACAGGAATTGTTCCAAGTGATTTCGCTAGGAAAATTGTTTCATCATATTGAAAATTAGAAAGAACATTGCTTATAACAGGGTTAACATCATTCATGATGTTATTAGTTATAACTTCGAATGATTGATCGAATAATTCTTTATTATATGAATAGTGAATCTGAACAACATCAAATTGATTTTCAAGCATTACCATTGTTGCGTAATAAAACAAGGGTTTATCGTAGGTATAACCACTACCCGAAAACATAAAGCAAATTTTTTTAGAACCTGTTTTAATATGTGTATACTCAATCTTTTTAAGACGATCATTTGTATCTACCGAGATTTTTGTACCCTTCATAGTATCCCCCTATATCTTTGTCAAAAGTACCTTAATCGACTAACCTATTAATTTAAGTTTATTTTTTTCTCATCTGTATTTTAACATTAATATCCAGTTAATTGTGGATTGTTATTTAAGTTCCTATTTATGAAGAAAGACGCTCTCCTATTTTAGAAAAGCGCCCTATAATGGAATAACTATTAGAAGTTCTCAAACCTAAAATCACTTAATTCATCTTTAACTAACGCAACCGTTAAGCTCAACAAGATATATTGTTTTTCTTTAGTGTTGAACGTATTTCGTAACCAAAATTACTTGGAAAGATTTCAACAAAACCGATTTTACCTTCATAAACTTCGATTGTTCCTATTTCTTCAAATGAAAAACCTTCTAGTTTATCCTCATTTTCTTCATATTCTGCAAGATAAAATGAACCACAATCAGGTTCACCACATTCACAAAGTCCCTTAATTCGAAGATTATCAACTTGGTTTGCTAATTCAAATAGAGATTTACTAATAAAATACTGTTTAATCTTGTTTGCCAAATGAGGTAAAACTTCTATAAGCAACAGGTAATTCCCCAAAATACCAACACCTTTTTTAACTGATTTATTGTTATTTTAACAGTTGTTCTTATTCAACTAAACTGCCCCGTTATTTTAAGTGAAAATCTTCACAATATGAATTTTTCCTCACACTCGTTATTCAACAATATGGCCCGATTGTGGAATAAGAAAACTGCATTCCATACAGGTTTTTTTCAAACTTTATTATAAATAATCGAACTTAATTATTAATTATCAATCTTTATTAAAAGACCACAATAAAAAATACATCCATTATCTCAATAAAGATTTAATGGATGTATTTTTATATACAAATAAAAGTTTGATTATAAAGTTTGATTACATATAATCAAACTCAAATCCTCTAAATATAAGGTGTGGTTTTATTTTATTATACTATTTACCCTATATTATCTTATATATTCACTCTTTTTTGCTTAAAGTTTGAGATGTTGTTTTTGTATATGTTCCATAGACTCGGAGACAGCTTGCAATAATAATGATACTACCTGTTGTAATATAAAATATTTCTATGATAGGATTTGCACTATCGGTGCCGATAAAAACACCATGTAAGAAGATCAAAACCCATGCTGGAAGTGCAAGAAAATGGATCGATTTCCATAGTTTTCGATTCAATTTACTAATTAAAAGATCAGAAGTCATGATTACGATTAGAAATACATATAAACTAATTGTTCCAATAGCTGATAAAATCGGTTTATAGTTGGCTGTAAAAGGTACAAGAATCTCTACTATACGATAGGGTTGATATTGATCAATTAAAAGTAATAAAACATGCGCAGCAAGAGCTAGTAACCCCATCCAACCCGCACTTAAATGTAAATGAAATAATAGATTTTTTTGCTTTGTAATGGTAGGTGTTTTTCGAAATAAGCCAAAAATAACTGCTACAGTAAAGTAGAAATAGGAGAGAAATCCGCATATCCGAATCCATTCCCAAGTATTAAACATGTTCTCCATCTCCTATTTTAATCCATTTGGTCGTCTCATCTTGATCGACCATAAATCGTGCCACACGCCAACCACTATTTACTAACCATTCATTTAGCTGCTGCTCGTTCATTAAAAAACATAACTTGGCAGCTACTTCAGATTTGTACAAACTATCTGTAATAACTGTTGCTTGTATTATATTGGTCTCTGCAACTTTTCCTGTTTGTCCATTTAATATATGATGCCTTTCTTTATGCTGAAAAATCCAGCTTCTATATACTCTGTTAGAAGTTGCAATAGCACCATTTTGTATTTTAATACTCCCCATATTTTTTCTGTCAAAGGGATCGGCAATGCCTATATACCATTCTTTTTCCCCATCAGACCACATCGCCATATCGCCTCCACCATCTACAATTCCATAGCTAAAACCATGTATTTTCAACCACTTTTTTATTTGTTCCACAGCATAACCTTTTGCAAAACCGCCAAGATCGATTGGTTGATTCGAAGTTTTATAAATTTGTTGGTTCCCCAAAAAAAGCAATGGGTCTTTCACTATTAGATCTAACCTTTCTTTATAACTTTCAACTGGATTGAAAGGAAAAGATTGATTGTATCCATGTTTTTCTAATTGATTTTTTAAATATGGTGAAAAAAACCCCTTTGTTTGCTCATAAAAATCATTTGCCTTTTTTAAGCAGTCGTACAACGATGCATTAATTGTTAACGATTTTCCTATCGGTAATTGATTAATCTGATCTAATTCGTTATTTGGAATAAAGCGCGACCATTCTTGTGCCACATACTGAAGCCATTTTGAAACGGGTTCTTTCCAATTTTCAGAAGTTGAGGGTACTTCTATAAAAAAGTCGGTATTCATCATGTGCAATGAAGTGGATTCCATTTGTTTCACCTTTATGATCTTCTCGTTAGACGATCGTGTTTTTCGGTGGGAGCTTGCGTTGTTATGTCAAAATTCGTCCAATCAAGTTGAATTAACTCTTTTTCTTTTTTGCTTATTTTAGATTGATCAATTCTTGATAGTTGGCTATTTGATAAGTGATTAGCATCCGCAGGTCCTTTGTCGTTCATTTGTGTCAATAATCCTGCTGATAAAAGAACTGCAGATGAACCGATAAGCCACTTTGCTTTTTTGGTATCTTTCATGTTTCAATTCCTCCTTATAGTATTTGACAAATAAATTGCTGTTGTCCTTCTTTCCAATCTATGGAATAGCCAAATGAATTTAAGATGACACTTGCTGGCACATAAATATCCTTACTAAAATGAAAAGCTTTTGCTGGCATTGGTGTTTTAAACTTGTTTTCAAAGACTACATTTGTATTTGCTCTGAAAATAAGTTGATGCTCCTTCATCTTTGTGTCCAAAATCTTCGATGTTTCATAATAAGTTGACTGTCCCCCTAGAGCTTTCGTTAGTTTTTGAGCAGGGACAAATAATTCTCCGTTTTTGGGAATAACGTAGATTTCAACAGCTTTATTTTCAATCTTAAAGGTTACCTTTTTTGCCTCATTAAAAGGTAGTAAATCAATATTTTGGACTAGAGATCGTGTCCAAATATTCCATTGACCTTGTTCGGATGTAAACGTATTATCTTCAGAATATCCACTATCGTAGTTGTTTTCATATTCATTTTCATCGTCATCATGGTCTTTTTCATCATGATTTTCATGTTCTTCGTAATATTCGTGATGGTCGTCATCTGCATGTGCAGTATAAGCACCACCCGATGTGCCAATAATCAGCATTAATAGAAACAATCCTATGCTTTTCTTCACCTTCATCCTCTCCCTTCAAGTACAGTGTAAAAAAACATCATGAAATGAATCTGAATAAATACTGATAATTTTTAAAAATATATTTTATAAGAGGCGATTAATTATACTTAATATGACATCGTCAATAGTGAAAAGACTAAATCTTATATTTAGCAAGTTTTAGTCTTTCATTATTGAATTTTGTTTGTTTACGTTTATTCGATTGGAATGGAGGATGGCGCCTCCAGCGAAAAGCGGGAGGGTACTGAAAAAGTGTGTACATACAAAAATTAATAGTATTAATATATTTTCTGCATGATGTGGAATTAGCTACGCTTTCCGCGGGCGAGCGTTGAG
>NZ_JBCMNM010000025.1:0-43051 GCF_050459865.1 Rummeliibacillus pycnus | reverse complement strand
GAGTCTTCGCTAATTCCACATCCACAAAGATAGCTAAACAAGTTTTTATATAATCTTTCATCTTAAGTGCTTCAAAAACAGGAAATTCCAGATCAGCTTCTTTAACGACTCGAACCCGCCCCGCGGAAAGCGTCCATCCGCAGTGGAAATCATCAGACTTATGCTTTTATATTTATAGTAAAAGAAAAAGAATGTAGAAAAACTCGAAATTCTTCGAGTTACTCTACATTCTGAGACAAAATCTTGTTTTAGTGATATTTAATCTTTTTTATTTTGCAGTGGCAAAGAAACGATAAATTTTGTTCCTTGACCTAATTTACTTTCTACGGAAATATGACCTTGATGTTGTAAAACGATGGCATGTGCAATGGCCAAACCTAGACCCGTTCCCTCTTTTGCCTGAGTTTTTGTAGCTTGATAAAACCGTTCAAAAATATGTCGCAAATCATGTTCACTTATTCCTAATCCAGTGTCTTCTACGATAAGCTCAATCTTATCAGTTAAGCTTCTAAGTTCAACATTAATAAACCCTTGTTCCGTAAATTTTGCTGCATTATCAAGTAAAATATATAACATTTCTCGAATTTTTGTTTCATCGCCGATAAACTCGATATGGTCCTCTATTTTTGTTTTAAGTTCGATTGTACCCGGTAAAGTTCTTTCAAAGGATTTTGTCATATTATGAACTATATCGGATAATGCGATTGAATCCCTTTTAATAGGCAACTTATTCTGATCAAAACGTGCCAAAAATAAGAGACCTTCTAATAAGGTTTCCATATGCTGCGCTTCGTCTTTTAAATCAGTTATAACTTCTTTTCCAAAGGTACTAAATCGATTTTCATCATCACTTTCTAATACTTCCAAAGAGCTGTAAAAAACCGTTAAAGGTGTGCGTAATTCATGTGATGCATCTGATACAAATTTGCGTTGTCGATCAAAAGATTGTTTAATTGGTACCATTGCTTTACCTGCAAGATAGTGACTAAGAAAAGCAATAACTATTGTACCAATCAAAGTGAGAATGATAATGGTATACATCATCCGCTCTAACAAATGATGCTCTTTCGTTACCGATTGCCCAATAATCATATAATTTCCATTCGAATTTTGAGGTTGATGATATTTTAAAAGTAGTAAATGTTCCCCCTTCCATTCAATTGACTGTGGGTCACCATCTTTTGCATGGATCATTAGAGAGTCAATCTCATTACTAAGTCCATGAATAGATTCGTCGCCATGTACTAATTTGTGGTCCTTTGTGAAAATATAGTAAAAATAAATTCGGTTTGCATCATATTCGATTTCTCTATCTTTTCGAATATTGTTCCCCTGTAGATGGTAATGCTCCTTTTGCTGGAATAGTTTAAGTTCTTGTACTTGTTGTTGTAGTACAATGGCTGTAATAGCAAAATAGAGAACAATCATTAGTAAAAATACAAATAATAAGAAAAAGGTCAAATATTGCAAAGTAAGTTTTCGTTGAATTTTTTTAAACATAGGCATCTCTCAGTTTATAGCCGATACCTCTTACCGTTTGAATAAGAGAAGGCTGCTCGCCATCATCTATTTTTTTTCGAACTAATTTCACTAAAGCGTCCAGCGCATTATTGGATACTTCCTCGTCATATCCCCAGATATGATCATAAATTTGTTCTCTCGTTAAAATACGTCCTTTATTAATAAATAGGTATTCTAACAATAAGAACTCATTTTTTGTTAATTCGATTTTCTCATGATTCTTGAAAAGTGTTCGTGCATCTACATGAAGCTCAAATGATTGCAGTTGAATAATTTGTTCGATTGGTTTATTTTTTCTACGCAAAATAGCACGAACTCTTGCTAATAAAACCTGCATCTTAAAGGGCTTAATCAGATAATCATCTGCTCCCATGTCAAGGCCTTGAATCACATCTTGAGCATCATCTCTAGCAGTTAACATCAAAATTCCACCTTCATATCCATTTTTCCGTAACTCCTGACACACAGTGATTCCTTCCATTTTGGGCATCATCCAATCCAAAATAATCAAATCATACTCGTCCATAAGAGCATGTTCATATGCTTCAAAACCATTTTCTACACCTTCTACTGAATAACGTTCCTTTTTTAACATAAAAACAATATTCTTCAACAACCTCATATCGTCTTCAGCTACAAGAATTTTCATATTCTCACCTTCTAATTTAGGAGTCATACTTCAATATTACTACATGAAACTGAAATACATCTGAATCTTTGAAGAAGATAACATGACTCTTTTAGTTAAATGTAAAATTAATCTACCCCGAAAAAAAAATAGTGAAAGCTATATCAGCTTTCACTATCGTATAAATGATTAATCTTCATCAAAAATATTTTTCAAAAAGTAAACAAGTCTTAGTAGCTCAGTAAATAGGTTGATGAAGTCTAAATATAGATTTAATGCAACAAGTGGAACTTCTTCATCACTAATATGATTATGGGCAATTTGGTTCATATCATACAATGTGTATCCTACAAATAGGAGTACACCGATCGCACTAGCAACCACCATAACAAGATTACTAAAACCAACAAATATTGTAATAATGGAGAAGATAAACACACCGATTAAAACGATGAATAAAAACTTACCCCAGTTACCTAAATTACGTTTTGTATTGTATCCAATAAGACCAGCCACAATGAAGATAGCTGCAGTTGTACCGAAGATGACAAGAACTAAATTGCCACCTAAAGCCCCAATGTAAAAGTTTAATAGGCTATATAACGTAATACCTGTCAAGAAAGCAAACAAGATTGAAATGAATTTGCTGGCTTTTCTTGCTGCACGACTAAACATAACAATAATCAGTAAAACAACTGTTGCGATACTGATTGGCATAACAAGTGATGGTGGAACAAATACCCCAGCAAATAGCCCTACTGCTGTTACAGCCCATAATAAAGTAAAGAACCGAAGAACCTTCGGAAATTGTGATTCCATTCAACATAACCTCTTCTCGAATAGTTGATTAGTAATATATACGATTTAAGTCCTAAAAAGTTTCAAATAAAATTTTTAAGATATTGTTATATGCCTTATCTATTAGAATATTGTCTATGAAGCGGAAGATGGCGACTCCTGCGGGAAAGCGAGACAGGTGAGACCCCGCAGAGAATCGCGGTACGGGCTTCCGAGGAGGCTCAACGCTCGCTTAGCACGAAAGCGCCATCTGGAGCGGCATAAATACAGGAAATGACATATTGCCCGAATTATTAAGTTGTTTATTTAGAAGATAGGTTGATAGCTAAACCATAAATAATCGTTGACTTGTATTAAATACTCAAATTCATGGATAGACCATGGTGAATCGAGGTTATGTTAACCACCTTTCTATGTTTTTTATCAAATCTTCGAATTATGAAAATTATTCTAATAAACTATTTCAAAATAAGTACTTTAAAGTAGAATCGTTTCTTTATATTCAAACATTAAAATTAGATGGAATATTAATGGTCAAATATTAATATATGTGAATTAAAGACAAACTACTGAAAGGAGAATCATATGAAGAAATTTACTTACCTGAAATACCTTATCGCTCTAATTTTTGCCATTGGTTTATTTGTGTTTCAGCATCCTATAGCAAAAGCTGAAACAATGAATGGAGAAGTAATCTATCCAACGAATCTTTATAAAAGCCCAAGTTCAAAATCTACTAAATTAACAAAACTTCCAAAAAATAAAAAGGTCCTTCTTTATTTCATTCATCCTAACGGCTGGGCAAAGGTTAAATATGGACAGAAAATTGGATATATCTACAGCGTTAATTTAAATATCTTAAAAAAACAAAAAACAAGCTATACCATGAATCCAAAAAAGGTTTATAAATATCATAATACTGGTGTTGCAATAATCTCATATTCTAGTGAATACGATTATATGTGGAGTAATGGAAAAACTTCTAGTCCCTTCTTGCAATATGTTAATAAAAATTCATTTGTTTGGTATCAAGGTAAAAAACCTTTTCAGGAAGATCCAAAAGGATATGACCAAATACACATTATTGAAGGGTCACTTGGTCTTACTATGTACTCTGCTCATGCAGAGGGGTTGACGTTACTTGAGTATCCAGTAATCAATAATAAAAAATACTACTTTATGGGCCCCACCCCTGTACAAATGAACATTTTAAAAAAACCTTTCACAGTAAAAGCTGGATCCTTTAAAAACGTAGTCCGTGTCAATTATGGGGATATAAAAATGTATCTTGCACCAAATGTAGGTATTATTAAAATAACTAAAGATGGCAAAGCAACTAGAGAACTTATTTCACTCACAAATCAATGAATGATTATCAAATGCGAAAAAAGCTGTTCCTTATGGAACAGCTTTTTCAAATGCAAATAAATATTTATCATTTTTAATGGGGAATACTCCCATTTTATAATTGATCATACCACTTGATGCTATCAATTAATGCATCCACTTGTTTTTGATTGAGCTTATAATGTACAGTTTTTTTAGAATTTTTAAACTCGACCTCTACAATACTATTACTTTTAATATTGTTTTTCAAAAATGCTATTTCTGAATTCGAGAGAAATTCCGCATTTTCCATTAATTTTATAGTTTTACTTTTCTTATTGATTGTAAATTTAATTTGACTTGGTTTTAATTTTTCATGTTCGGCAAATAATACAAGATAGGCATATTTTTTATCCTCTACTGGTATTAGAACAATATTGTTTTTATAAATATAGTTACCCTTCGTATTAATTAAGTTTTTATGTCCGTACATTGTCCATTCATGTTTAGTTTCCTTATAAAAACTATCTTTCAATGTTCTTCTTACAGTAACAATCCTATTTTTAGTTGTTTTATTACCTGAAGAATCTACAACAGTATATGTTAATTTATAAGTACCTAATTTGTTATTATTTACTTTTCCACTGATTTTAATCTTATTTGTTACATTGCCATCATTTGTATCTTTTGCACTGATACCTTTTTTAGCATCAAATGATGTTCCTTTATAAATGATCTTATTGTCAACACCTAACAATATAGGTGCTTTTGTATCATTAATAGTTACTTGAAAATCCGTAGAAATGTTATTATATACAACATTTAAGATGATATTCCCTTTCTTTAAAGGAATAATTTTATTCGAATCAATCTTTACGACAGATGGATCTGAACTGGTCCAGATAATGTTACTGTTAACTGTACTTGATTGACCATCTGTTATGACCATAATTGCTAAATCCTGTTTTTCTCCGACTTCTAATGTTTCTAAATTACTAGGTAAAGTTATTGATGTTGTTTCTTCACCCTCAGCAGCACTTACCTTGTTAGAGTGCCCCCAAATTGCTAATGAAATAATTAATAATAGTATTACTTGTAACTTTTTCATACTCTCCTCCTATAAAGTTAAAATTTGTTAGTATAATATTATATTAACAATAATTCAGTCAATCAAATATGTATTTTTAGTAAATTTACTTAAAAAAAACGGTTATCTTTTTCTCAATGGTCTTTTCCATGCAAAAAACCTTCTTCTCAAAATAATTTTGAAAAGAAGGTTTTTATTTCTTAAATCATTCCTAAATTGAATAATACATATTATTTTGCAACGATGTTCACAAGTTTTCCAGGTACTGCAATCACTTTTTTGATATCTTTACCTTCGATAAACTCTTTTACGTGTTCGTCAGCAAGTGCAACTTTTTCTAGGTCTTCGCGTGATGCATCTTTTGAGACCAATAGTTTAGCACGGACTTTACCATTGACTTGAACAACGACTTCAATTTCGTCATCTACAAGTTTTGCAGGATCAAATGTTGGCCATAATTCGTATGTGATTGTATCTTCATGACCTAGTTTAGCCCAAAGTTCTTCAGCGACATGAGGAGCGATTGGTGCTAGCATTTTCACGAACCCTTCAGCGTATGCTGTTGGTACAACTTCAGCTTTATAGCAATCATTGATGAAGACCATCATTTGTGAAATAGATGTATTGAAACGGATATGTTCGTTGTTATCAGTCACCTTTTGTACTGTTTGGTGATACACTTTTTCTAAAGTTGTATCACTTGATGCTTGGATTTTATCTGATAGCTCGCCAGTTTCTTCGTTGATAAATAGACGCCAGATACGGTCTAAGAAACGACGTGCTCCGTCTAAACCGTTTGTAGACCAAGGAATAGAAGCTTCAAGCGGTCCCATGAACATTTCGTATAAACGAAGTGTATCTGCACCATGGCTAGCCACGATATCATCTGGGTTTACAACATTGCCTTTGGATTTAGACATTTTTTCGTTACCTTCACCAAGAATCATGCCTTGGTTGAATAGTTTTTGGAATGGTTCTTTTGTTGGTACAACACCCAAATCGTAAAGAACTTTATGCCAGAAACGAGCGTACAGCAAGTGAAGAACTGCGTGTTCTTGACCACCGATATAAATATCAACTGGTAACCAACGTTTTAATAGTTCTGGATCAGCGATTGCTTCTTTGTTATGTGGATCGATATAACGTAAGAAATACCAGCTAGAGCCAGCCCATTGAGGCATTGTGTTTGTTTCACGGCGACCTTTTTTACCTGTTACAGGGTCTACAACATTTACCCATTCCTCGATATTTGCAAGTGGTGACTCACCAGTTCCTGATGGACGGATATCAGATGTTTTTGGTAGAACTAATGGAAGTTCTTCTTCTGGAACAGTTGAAATTGTACCATCTTCCCAGTGAATGACAGGAATTGGTTCACCCCAATAGCGTTGGCGAGAGAATAACCAGTCACGTAGACGGTAAGAAATTTTCTTTTCTCCGACTTTGTTTTCTTCAAGCCAAGTAATTGCTTTTTGGATACCATCTGCTTTATCTAAACCGTTTAAGAAATCAGAATTGATATGTGTTCCATCTTCAGTGAACGCTTCTTTTGAAACATCTCCACCTTCTAATACAGGAATGATTGGTAGATTGAATTGTTTTGCAAATTCAAAGTCACGTTCATCGTGTGCTGGTACGGCCATGATTGCACCAGTACCATAGCTAGATAATACATAGTCTGCGATCCAAATTGGGATTTCTCTTCCGTTAATTGGGTTTACTGCATATGCACCGGTGAAGACACCTGTTTTTTCTTTTGCTAAATCAGTACGTTCAAGATCTGATTTCATCTTCACTTCATTAAGGTATGCTTCTACAGCAGCACGTTGTGAATCTGAAGTGATTTCTTTTACTAATGCATGTTCTGGAGCTAGTACTGTGTAAGTAGCACCAAATAATGTATCTGGGCGTGTAGTGAATACGCGGAAGCTTTTGTTCGTATCTTTGATATTGAAATCGACCTCTGCACCTTCAGAACGGCCAATCCAGTGACGTTGCATATCTTTAATATTTTCTGGCCAATCGACATCTTCTAAATCATCAATTAGACGATCAGCATATGCAGTAATTTTAAGCATCCATTGTTTCATTGGACGGCGTTCTACTGGATGACCACCACGTTCTGATTTACCATCGATCACTTCTTCGTTTGCTAACACCGTACCAAGTGCTGGACACCAGTTAACAGCTACTTCATCAATGTAAGCTAAACCTTTTTTATACAGTTGGATGAAGATCCATTGAGTCCATTTATAGTATTCAGGATCTGTTGTATTAATTTCACGATCCCAATCATAACTAAAACCTAGTTCTTGGATTTGACGTTTAAATGTGCTGATGTTCTTTTGTGTAAATTCTGCAGGGTCATTTCCTGTATCAAGTGCATATTGTTCAGCAGGAAGACCAAATGCATCCCATCCCATTGGATGCATTACATTGTAGCCTTGCATACGTTTGAAGCGAGATAAGATATCTGTTGCAGTATAGCCTTCAGGGTGTCCTACATGAAGACCTGCACCTGAAGGATATGGGAACATATCTAATGCAAAAAATTTAGGTTTCGAATCTTCATTTACTGTTTTGAATGTTTCGTGTTCAGCCCAGTAAGCTTGCCATTTTTTCTCGATTTCTTGATGATTGAAATTCAATGGTAACTCCTCCTTCTTGTGTAAAATAACGATAGTTAGTTAATTTGCTTCTAATATGAAGAATTCCGTGAAATATAAAAACTCTCGTCCCTTGAAAAAGGGACGAGAGTATCAATTCTCCCGCGGTACCACCCAAATTAGTGTAAGCACTCAACTTGATTCCTTAACGCGGAAAACGACTTTGGCTATCATTCATTTCACCATTGTGACTCCCGGGCGAGTTCAATTTACCGATTTACTAACTTACACCAACCGTTAGCTCTCTACAAAATCAAGATAAACCTACTATTCCCATTCATAGTCATATCATATTGAGTTTTATTCTAATCGAAGTTACGTAAATTGACAAGAGATTTAGCAAAATTGTGAAATTCTTGTGGATAATTAGTAAATGAACACTTTCCTGTTGAACATAACTTATTCAAAATAGTTATTCAGTAGCACGGATAATGTTGATGATTTCACTCGCATTTTCAATTTTATACATGGTTTCAGTATTTTGCTCATTTATGAACGTAGCTGATTTTTCCTGAAACCAAAATGAATAAGATTCTTCTCCTAATTGAATTGAATATTGTGGATTCGCTACATCGACTATTCCATCTAGTTTCTTAGTATTACGTATAGCATTTTCAATGGTTGTGATTTCTTTTAGATTTAAAATTTTGGATGTCATCTTGTTGTTCAAGTCCGATACTTTTATTTCGTTAACCGTACTTGAATTAGAACAAGCTGAAACTAATAGGACAAATAGGAAGACGAATAACAATTTGTTTATTTGCTTGTTCAGTGATAACTCCTACTTTCTTAATTAATTTCCACTTTGAGCTCTACTCCTGTAAATTTGCAAACATCCTCAACAGTAAAACCATCCATCACTTCTTTTAATACGAGTCCTTGCTCTGTAACTTCAATTACTGCTTTTTCCGTAATAATTAAATCAACTACTCTTTTTCCTGTTAGCGGTAAGTCACAAGTCTTTTTAATCTTTGGAGATCCATCTTTTGCATTATGTTCCATGATGACAATCACTTTTTTCGCACCATGAACTAGATCCATTGCGCCGCCCATACCTTTGATCATCTTTCCTGGAATCATCCAATTAGCAAGATCTCCTTTTTCAGAAACCTCCATACCACCTAAGATGGCTACATCAATATGTCCTCCACGAATCATCGCAAAGGAATCTGCACTGCTAAAAAAAGACGCACCAAGTACAGTTGTTACGGTTTCTTTTCCAGCATTGATTAAGTCTGGATCAATTTGATCTGAAGTAGGGTAAGGACCAATGCCAAGAAGCCCGTTTTCAGATTGCAAAATAACATTTTTTTCTTCTATATAATTAGCAACAAGCGTAGGCATACCAATTCCCAGATTCACGTAATTTCCATCGGCTATTTCCTTTGAAGCCCTTATTGCAATCTTTTCACGAATATTCATGTTTTTCCCCCTATAATCGAGTTGTTACTTTTTCAATGCGTTTTTGTTGTTCTGCCTGAAGCATACCTTGAACATAAATACTTGGCGTATGAATAAAACCCGGATCTAGTTCTCCTATTTCAACAAATTCTTCCACTTCCGCTATAGTTATTTTCGCAGCAGTTGCCATAATTGGATTAAAGTTTTGTGCTGTTTTGTTATATTGTAAATTCCCTAGCCGATCTGATTTATAAGCTCGTATAAAAGCAAAATCAGCAACCAGAGATTGTTCTAGTAAATATTCTTTTTCACCAAAGAGGCGAATTTCCTTTCCTTCTGCAATCCATGTACCAACTCCAGCAGGTGTATAAAAAGCAGGAATCCCTGCACCACCAGCACGTATTTTTTCTGCTAACGTTCCTTGTGGAGTCAGCTCGACCTCTAAATCGCCTGCTATTACTTGGCGTTCAAACTCTTTGTTTTCGCCTACATATGAAGCTATTACTTTTTTAATCTGTTTATTTTTTAATAGTAAACCAAGACCCCAGTCATCAATACCACAATTGTTAGAGATGACTGTTAAATCCTTTACTCCACTCTTCGCGAGAGCAATAATAAGTTGCTCAGGAATACCCACGAGTCCAAACCCACCTACCATAATGGTCATTCCGTCTTTAACTTGTGCTATTGCCTCATCTGCAGAACGATATATTGTTTTCATCCCATCACTCCCCTTTTCTATTATTCTCTCAAAGACAGAATTTTCTTGCAAATTTAAGCGAAATTCTTTTTAGTACATACCTTTTCAATAAAACATTCATGATCTTTTCGCTCCAACATTGTCAAAAATAATGTTATAGCATCTAACGTATTTGTTTAGTTTCCTCCCCCTCCATTTCCACTGAATAACCGCCAAGCCTCCTCATTCGCAAGCCGATCATTGCGAGGGCTATGCAGTTAGTTTTTCTGCTGGAGTGCAAGGACATCCTCTTTATGCATACAAAAAAGGAGCCTCTTTTAGCTCCTTTAGTAAAAAAATTATATATTTCTTTCTTGTTCTTTTTGTTTCATAGGTCGATCATACAACATATAAGGAATCAATGAGATTGCTAATATTATAATCAACACATAAAACGTTATTTTCATCCCATACTGATCCGCTAAAACACCACCAATAAATGGTCCAAGCATTTTACCAATCGCACTAAAACTATTAATCAACCCTTGGTAAAAACCATCTCTTCCTTTTGGTGCTAGCTTGCTAGCAATTGTTGGTACAATTGGCCAAACAAACATTTCACCAAAAGTTAAAATTATCATTGCTACAAGGAACATTTTAAATGTACTTGCAAAACTAACAACATAGAATGAAATGATAAAAATCGTAACTCCAATAAAAATTTGCCCTTTATAAAACTCGCCCATTTTCTTAACAATTGGACTGATAAGTGGTTGCCCCAAAACAATTAATAAGCCATTTGTAGTCCACAATAGACTATATTGGTTCAACGAAATGCCAAGATCTTGTGTATATGATGAAATCGTAGTCGTCCATTGTGTATAAACCATCCAGCCTATTAGGTAACCGATTCCTAAAATAATTAATGCATACAATGATGATCTATTCTTTACTTTTCCACTTTCACTAATAACAGAGCTTGGAGCAATTTCGTTTTCTGTTGAAATTTTTTTATATGATAAAGCAATAAAGAAAAACACCACATACATGATTAAATTCGCAATAAATAAATAATCAAAGCTTTTATTTGCTACTACTCCCGCAAGTGCTGGACCAATTGCCACACCTAAGTTCGTTGCAAGGTAGATTGCATTAAATCCTTTTCGACCGCCTTCTGGCCAAGCAGTACCGACCATCGCGAACATACTCGGGAAGACGATACCTCCACTGAAACCAATTAAAGTTAAAAACCAAACATATTGTGGCCAATCATGCCAAATAACTAGGCATATTAATCCAATGATGGTAATAATCGTTCCCATCATAATAGATTTATAACCACCAAATTTATCAAATACATAGCCACCTAATAGATTTCCAACTACACCGGCAGCAGCGTTTCCCATAAGAACAAGGCCAGCCATTGAAAGCGATTGTCCAAGGTGATCGTGCATATAAATTGTATTTAATGGCCATAAAAAAGAGTTGCCTACCGTATTGACAAGCATCCCAATAATTAACAACCATACACTTTTAGGCATTGTTAGTCCTCCATTTTTATTTCGTATATCTAAGCAATAGTAACAACCTTTTGTTAAAGTTACAACCATATTTCGTTAAATTTAACTTTCTTTTATTAACAAATACTGTGAAAAATCAATCAAAATACTTTTTTCATCTCAAAGCTTCACGGAGATTTTTCATAATCTGAATTTGGCGACTTAAATAGTCATCAGCGTGGTTACAATTCATTTTATCGAGTATAAAGCTGCCGTGAGCGTGGATTAATCTATTCGCGGAATTACAATGTAACCCCACAACCACTCTAGCCGCGGACAATCGGAGTATCTATCAAAAATCTCTACAGTTCGACTTTTAATTAATAAGGGACAAAGTATTCGTCGACTTCTACCAGTCCGTGATAGAATAGGAAGTTGAGGAGTGAAATTATGACAGATATTAAAACCAATGAATTCCCATTTCCTTCTGATGGGAAACGTTATTATACATGGAATCGCTTTTTACGAGATGAATTTGGTTGTAAAGTTTATAAAGTTGCCTTAGATGCAGGCTTTGATTGTCCAAACCGTGATGGTACAGTTGCTTTTGGTGGTTGCACTTTCTGTAGTGCAGCAGGATCTGGAGATTTTGCCGGAGACCGTGTAGACCCAATTCCTGTTCAATTCGATATTATTAAAGAAAAAATGCAGCATAAATGGAAAGACGGCAAAACAATGGCCTACTTCCAAGCTTATACAAATACACATGCTCCTCTCCCTGTTTTAAAAGAAAAATTTGAAGCAGCTCTTGCTTGTGAGGGTGTTATGGGTTTAAGTATTGCAACTCGCCCTGACTGTTTGCCAGATGATGTTGTTGAATATTTGGCCGAGTTAAATGAACGTACGTATTTATGGGTTGAACTTGGATTACAAACGGTTCATGAGCGTACAGCTAATTTGATTAACCGAGCACATGACTATGCAACTTATGTAGAAGGTGTAGAAAAACTACGCAAACATGGCATTCGTGTATGCACTCATATTATCAACGGCTTACCTCTTGAAGACTACGCTATGATGATGGAAACAGCTCGAGAAGTAGCAAAACTTGATGTGCAAGCAATCAAAATCCATTTACTTCATTTATTGAAAGGTACTCCACTTGTTAAACAGTATGAAAAAGGTATGCTTGAATTTATGGATAAAGATGCCTATATCAATTTAGTAGCTGATCAATTAGAAGTAATCCCTCCTGACATGGTCGTACAACGTATTACAGGTGATGGACCAATTGACTTAATGATTGGTCCAATGTGGTCAGTCAATAAATGGGAAGTACTAAATGGTATTGATGCTGAGTTGAAACGTCGCGGAAGCTGGCAAGGAAAATTCTACAAACCGGAAGAAGCTGAGACAAAATGAAATTACAACGTGTCTTACAATACGCACAATTTCTTCTGCGACAAACGGTAGAAGAAGGTGATGTTGTCGTAGATGCAACTGCTGGTAACGGCTATGATACTGTTTTTCTTGCTCAACTAGTTGGTGAAAAGGGCCATGTGTATGCATTTGACGTACAACAGCAAGCAGTAAATTCTACAAAGAATCGTTTACATGAAGAAGGTTTATCCGAACGTGTATCCGTCATTTTAGACGGTCACGAAAACGTTGCCCACTATATTAATGAACGAATTAGTGCTGCTATTTTCAATTTAGGCTATTTACCAGGTAGTGAACACGATATTATTACAAAGCCTAATACAACCTTAAAAGCGATTGAAAGTTTATTGGGTTTAGTAAAAGTAGGTGGCATGATTGTATTAGTAGTCTACTATGGACACGAAGGCGGTAAAGAAGAGCGTAATCAAGTAATTGAATATGTCAGCAATTTACCACAGAAAAAAGTACATGTATTGAGATATGAATTTATCAATCAAAAAAATGACCCTCCATTTATCATTGCACTTGAAAAAATGAAGGAACTATAACATAAACTTTAGCTTTCTAGGTACCTTAAATCATTCATTTAAGGTGCCTTTTTTATGCATTGTTTTCGTTTATATCACTATTCACCATTGAAAGAATGAACCTCAAACTCTACTTTTCCCGGAATATTATTAAACATAGATGTATAGACTAATAACATCATATTTAAAAAGGGGCTTAAAAATCTATGCCAAAGATACATGCAGTTAGTACATATTCCCCCTCTCATCAAGTTCCTCAGGATCAAGCTGAAGAATTTATTCATCAACTTTTCAATGGGAAAATGGCGAGACTTGAACGATATTTAAAAGTTTTTAAGAATGGCGAGATTCTAAATAGACAGTTGGCCATGCCTATTGAATGGTACAAAGAAGATCATTCCTTTTCTGAAAGAAATGATTTATATATTGAATTGGCAACAGAGTATGGTGTTCGAGTCATTCAAGATTGTTTGGCAGAAGTTTCTGATGTAGAGATTACAGATATTGATGCGATAATATTTGTTTCTACAACAGGTATTTCAACTCCAAGTATTGAGGCACGGTTAATGAACCAGCTATCATTTTCAGAGGATGTCGTGCGCATTCCTATATGGGGCCTTGGTTGTGGTGGCGGTGCAGCAGGAATTAGTAGAGCAAATGATTATTGTTTAGCACATCCAGAAGCTTTAGTATTAATTATCTGTCTTGAATTATGTAGTCTTACCTTTCAACCAGGAGATATGAACAAAAGTAACTTTATCGGTACTTCACTATTTGGAGATGGGGTCGCTTGTGTTTTGGTAAGTGGTGACCAAGTGAAGTTATCCAGTAGGAACGCGTTACCCTCTATAAAAGCAACAGCTTCCAGACTACTACCAAATTCAGAGGATGTGATGGGATGGCGTATTGAAGATAACGGCCTTCACGTCATTTTCTCTAAAAGTATTCCTAGCATTATTGAAAAATGGTTTACTCCATTTTTAAAAAGTTTTCTTCAAAAAAATGAACAATCAATAACAAATATCAACCGATTTATTGCTCATCCTGGAGGAAAAAAAGTGCTTGCCGCCTACGAAACAGCTTTGGGGCTTTCAAAAGAATTACTTGCACCAAGTTCTTTCATTCTACAACAGCATGGCAATATGTCCTCACCAACAGTGCTTTATGTTTTAAAGCATGTTATGCAACAAAAACCAGAAAGTGGCGAACTAGGAATCATGGCCTCATTAGGTCCTGGATTTAGCGGTGAATTAGTTTTACTAGAGTGGGAGGGCTAAACATTTTATTTATCATTGTTTTTGCAATCATTTGTCTTCAAAGAATTGTAGAGTTACGTATTGCTAGAGCTAATGAACATTATATGAAAGAACGCGGTGCAATTGAATTTGGTCAATCGCATTATCCCTTTATCGTATTACTACATGTATCATTTTTGTTTAGTTTACTGATTGAAAATTTAATAAAAGGCTTTGCACTCAGTCCAATATGGATATGGTTACTCGGTTTCTTTTTGATATTACAAATAGGTCGTGTCTGGGCTATTAAGTCATTGGGGCATTTTTGGAATACGAAAATCATAGTACTGCCGAATGCAAATTTAGTAAAGAAGGGGCCATATAAATGGTTACCACACCCAAACTATTTGATTGTAGCTTTAGAGATTGCTATCATACCGTTAATTTTCCAGGCTAATTTAACAGCTGCTTTGTTTACGATTTTGAATATGGTTATGATGCTTATTCGAATTCCTGCTGAAGAAGCTGCATTAAAAAGTATATTTAAAAACAGTGAGAGATTAGAGCATTAATAGATGCATATTGAAAAAACTAGGAGCATTAAGATGCCCCTAGTTTTTTCTTTTCATCGTGATTATTCTTATTATATTCCACCCAGAAATCTGCGTTTTTAATTCCTAGTTGTTCTGGATTGAAGACAGGATCCTTGCCTTCTTTTTTCTGTTTCTCGTAATCTTTCAGAGCTAATAATGCAGGTTTCATAATAACAAGAATACCTATTACGTTAACCCATACCATCAAACCTAAGCCTACATCACCTAGCGCCCATGCAAAAGTGGATGCTTTATAAGATCCATAGAAGTTTGCCCCTAAGAATATGATTCTAGTAATCCATGTAGCTACAACTTGTGATCGTCCTTTAAACAAATATGCAATATTTGTTTCTGCAATATAGTAATAAGCCATGATTGTTGTAAATGCAAAGAAGAATAAGGCAACCGCTACAAAGCCAGAACCAAAGCCTGGGAATGCATGGTCAACTGCGAATTGCGTATATGCAGACCCCGCAGATACTTGTTCTGCAACAGTACCTGAACCAAACTTACCTAAAAACACGAATTTTTCTTTCGCTTCATCGAATACATTATATGTCCCTGAGAATAAAACCATAAATGCAGTAGCAGAACAAACTAATAACGTATCGATATAAACTGATGCTGCTTGTACAAGCCCTTGTTTAGCTGGATGCGAAACTTCTGCAGCAGATGCAGCATGTGCACCTGTTCCTTGTCCAGCTTCGTTAGAATAGACACCACGTTTAACACCCCATGCAATCGCTGCACCAATCATTCCACCAAAAGTAGAATCTAATGCAAATGCATTTTCAAAAATTAGTTTGATTACATGTGGTACTTCACTGATATTCATAAAAATAATAATAAATGCCATAAGCATATAAAAAATTGCCATAAACGGTACAACATATTGTGCTACGGTTGCAATCGATTTAACACCACCAATAATAATAACTGCTAAAAGAGCTGTAACAACTAATCCCGTAATCCATGGTGTAATACCGAATGCATTATGCACAGCATCTGAAATGGCATTTGATTGTATCCCTGGCATTAAAGCTGCCATAGCGATTAAAGCTGCTACTGCAAATACTATGCCTGCCCATTTCTTACCAGTACCTTTCTCCAAGTAGTAAGCTGGACCTCCACGATATTGGTCATCATGTTCTTCTTTATAAATTTGTCCTAAAGTTGATTCGATATAGGCTGTAGCAGATCCGATAAATGCAATTGCCCACATCCAAAATACTGCTCCAGGTCCACCAAACGCGATTGCTGTTGCAGTTCCAGCAATATTACCAGTCCCTACACGACCAGATAAAGCAATCGATAAAGCCTGGAAAGATGAAATCCCCTTTTCAGATTTTTCCCCTTTAAACATTAGTACAACCATGTCTTTTATAAATCGTACTTGTGGAAATTTCATGATAATCGAGAAGAATAATCCAACTAGTAAAATACCATAAATCATCCACGGACCCCATAGAATTTCATTTATAAACGTGACAATTTTCTCCATATAATACCCCTTTTCTGAATTGTTTCATAATTCAATATATTCTAAATTGTAATTTATTTCAATAATAATATTAAAAATATAATATTTTTAGAAATTTTTAGAAGTTGATTGATGGGTATTCGTCTGAATGAAAAGCTATTTTCTAAAGAATCCATTTGTGAATTGGGATAGGAGAAACCTCTCCCTTTCCGCGAACCAAAAAAGCCCCTTCTACAGCAAAGCTATGTCCGGGGCCTTTCTTATTCGTTTTTTAGCAAGAATCTTGAAGTTACTACTAACTTCTTTTCTAACTGTTCACAAAATATAATCTTAAGACATATCAAGAAAAAACGATAAAAATTGATAGAGTAAGAAATATTATTATTTAATTCTTTCTTCCCAAAAAGTAGCATTTTTAATTCCTAGTTTCACAGGATCAAACTCTGGTTCTTTGCCAGCTTTTTTCTGCTGTTCATAGTCCTTGAGCGCAATAAGCGTCGGTTTTACTAAGAAAATCAGTGAAATGATATTTACCCATACCATAATTCCAAGACCTATATCACCAAGTGTCCATGCTGATTCAGATGTTCTTACTGCACCGAAGTATGTTGCTAATATAATTAATACTTGTACTGCTCGAATCGCTAGTTTTTGTTTCTTACCATCAAATAGGAATGCTACATTTGTTTCTGCAATATAGTAGTAAGCCATGGTTGTAGTGAAAGCAAAGAAAAATAATGCAATGGCTACAAAGGCTGCTCCAAATCCACCGATTGGGAATGCTGCATCTACAGCTGCTTGAGTATAAGCTGTACCTGCATCAATTCCTGGAATATTTTCGACGATAAATTTACCGGTACCATTATCAAGTTGTACATTATACATACCCGTAAATAAAATCATGAATGCTGTTGCTGTACAAACTAGGAATGTATCCAAGTACACAGAAGCTGCTTGTACTAAACCTTGTTTTACCGGATGAGATACTTCAGCAGCTGCTGCTGAATGAGGACCTGTTCCTTGACCAGCTTCGTTAGCATAAATACCACGTTTAACCCCCCATGCAATCGCTGCACCAAGAATACCACTAAATATTTTCTCAGCACCAAATGCACTTCGGAAAATTAACCCAAATACTGCTGGCACTTGATCGATATTCATAATAATGATAATGGCAGCAACTAAGATATAGCTTATTGCCATAAATGGTACGATAACAGATGCTGCGTTCGCAATACGCTTAACTCCACCTACAACAATTGTACCCAGAATAAGACAAACAACTAACCCTGATACCCAATGTGGAATATGGAATGCAGTATTCATCGCATCGGCAATTGCATTAGCTTGTACAGTTGGTTGAAGAATTGACATTGCGATTAATGCTGCAATAGCAAAAATCATACCTAACCATTTTTTACCTGTAAAATGGTGAATATAATAAGCAGGACCACCTCGATACTCACCATTCTTTTTTTCTTTATATATTTGAGCAAGTGTTGACTCAACATATGCTGTAGCTGCACCAATGAAAGCAGTCACCCACATCCAGAACACAGCACCTGGTCCGCCAAACGCAATTGCTGTTGCTGTACCGGCGATATTCCCTGTACCAATACGACCAGATAATGCCATCGTCATAGCTTGGAATGAAGAAACACCCGCCTCTGATTTTTTACCGTGGAAAATTTGACCGAACATATCTTTTAAAAATCTGACTTGTACACCCTTCGTTAAGATCGTGAAAATCAGACCCACTATCAAGATACCGTATATCATCCATGGGCCCCATAAAATATTGTAAAGACCATCAATAAAGGTTTTCATCTTGTTGTCTCCCATCATGTTGAATTTCAAAACATAAAATAAAAAATTCAAAAGAGTTTAAAAATTCTATTAAAATATTATTTTTTTATTATATTACACTGTTATTTATTTTAAAATAAACCTTTTATATTATGCACCTGTTGTAACCGTTTACAATTCATTTTGACAAAAAATCGTCACAATATGTATTTTCCACAAGGACATTGTGACATTTTTCATCATTTAATTCATTATTGAAACGGCTTAAAATAGGCATGATTTTATTTTTACGATTATTTTCGTTCACATTTTGTTTTTTTGTACACTGGTAGCAATACATTGAGGTCTAACAACTATCAACTTAATGACATATTATGACTGAGAAACAATTAATAAAATCAACAAAAATAGTATTTTTATTCATTTAATACTAACGGTTAGATAAAAAAAATGGCCATCATAAGCAAATAATTACCCATGGTGACCAGTTCTATTTTCTAAATAATATATCCAATATTTCGTAATGCATTAAAGATAAATGATTCCATATATTGATAAATATCCTCGCGCTCTGGCTCTTGATATAAATCGTGATAACATACCTTCCAGTCTTTGTATTGCATTTCCGATATGTTTTGTTGTATGAGCCATTTTTTGCTATGAGCAGGAGAGACGATTTTATCACTTCCACCATTCATTAACAGTATAGGGATATCTGGAAATCCCTCTTGCATTGTAGAAACAGCCTTCATAAATTGATGAAGCTCTCTAAACCAACTTACTGTCATAACAGCATTATAGTAAAGATCATCCTTTTCTTCTTTGTAAAACTCATAACTGCGTGTTAGCTGTTTTATTGTGATATCGTGATGAATTTTCATATTACCAGTCAATTTACTTAATCCAGTCAGTGCACTGGATAATTTTGAAGGCTGGTGTGTTAAATGTATCCATGGAGATGTTAGGATCATACCCGCACATTCGAATTTATATTTATGTTCGATTTGAATTGCAAGAGTTGCGCCAAGTCCATGCCCAATAATGAATATTGGCAAATTATAGTTTAAAGCTACTTGCATCATTTGGCGAATAAATTTTCCATAATCTCTGAAATTTTCATCATGCGCCTTTTTACGTCTGCTTTCTTCACCATGTCCAGGTAAATCACCGGAAATTACGTGCATTCCTGACATTCTTAATTTTTCGATTAACCAAGCATAACGACGATGATGCTCATATGCACTATGTATAAAAACCGCAACTCCTTTAGCTTGACCTTCTGCTTCCCATTTCCACATATTACTTCTCTCCTCATAATTTCCTATCCCTATTTTAACGCAATAAATTTATTTCTGTTCCAATTAACGTATTAGTTTGTTACGATAATATTACAATCTTAGCTTGAAATGAGGGGTATTTTCGATGATTTATCCATTTAAAGATAAAAAACCATCTATTGACCCATCTGTTTTTATTGGTGATAACGTAGTTATTACTGGTGATGTGACAATAGGTCCAGATTCGTCTATATTTTATAATACCGTTATTCGAGGTGATGTTTCACCAACAATTATCGGTCGAAAAGTGAATGTGCAAGATTTATGTTGTTTACACCAAAGTCCAGATGCCCCACTTATTTTAGAAGATGAAGTAACTGTCGGTCATCAAGTTACTCTTCATAGCTGTCATATAAAAAAAGGTGCACTAATTGGAATGGCTTCTATCGTTTTAGATGGTGCTGAAATTGGTGAAGGAGCATTTATTGGTGCAGGAAGTCTTGTTACACAAGGAAAGATAATCCCACCAAACACGCTTGCATTTGGACGTCCTGCGAAAGTGGTTCGAGAACTAACTGAAGAAGATAAAAAAGATATGGACCGTATCATTAATGAATATTATGAAAAAGGTCAATTTTATAAATCCGTTCAAAAGAGTCCATTACCTCGATAATTTTCTAATAATCGGGTTTGGTAAAAGTGAAAACTAGTTATGTAAAATCAGGGTTCGGAATAGACAAATTCCGGGCCTTTTTTCACCACAATTTGAATTGAATTTTTTCAGCGCTTACTAGCATACATAATATGAACTTTATAAAACGGAGATGTTTATATGAAAAAGATTCATTATAGTTGGATTATTTTAGTTATAACATTCTTTTCAATTATCGTTGCAGGAATTATCCGCTCATCTTCTGGTGTTTTTATACAACCCTTTGAAACTGAGTTTGGTTGGAGCCGACCTGCTATTTCGTTTGCTTTTGCTGTAGGTTTATTCTTATATGGATTTTCGGGCCCATTTATGGCTGCATTTGTCGAAAGATTCGGATTAAAGAATGTCATGCTTGCTTCGATGACACTTTTATCACTCGGGTTAGTCTTAACCTTTATCATGAATCAAGAGTGGCAGCTCGTATTGATTTGGGGTGTCATGATTGGGATTGGTTCCGGTTTATTTTTGACAGTATTAAGTACACAAATTGGAAATCGATGGTTTGTGAAACATCGTGGATTGGCTGTAGGTATTTTAACTGCGGCAACTGCTACTGGACAGCTTATTTTACTACCAGTACTTGCTAGTTTAATAGAAACCTATAGTTGGCATCATGCAATTGGATTAATCTTTTGTTTAAGTATAGTAATGCTTATTTTCATATTATTATTTATGAAAGATTGGCCAGAACAAGTGGGCACAATTGCTCTTGGAATGACAGTAGATGAGAATTCTATTGCACATTCAGATGAAAAATCAACAGAAAATCCATTTAAAATCGTTTGGGATTCATTAATGGAAGGTAGTAAAAGTAAAGCTTTTTGGCTTTTAGCTGGTAGCTTTTTTATATGTGGACTGTCTACTACAGGATTAATCGGAACTCACTTTGTTGGTTATTGTATGAGTTTTGGTATTCCAATGGTACTCGCAGCATCCATGCTTAGTTTTATGGGGATTTTCGATTTAATTGGTACAACCTTATCTGGTTGGCTAAGTGATAAAATTGATAATCGATGGTTATTATTTTTCTATTACGGACTTCGTGGACTATCATTATTATTTTTGCCAATTGCATTAAATAACAATTCTATTACTTTACTTATCATATTCTCCATTTTTTATGGGCTCGATTGGATTGCGACGGTTCCTCCAACAATAGGTCTAGCTAGAAGAGAGTTTGGTATGAAGAAAAGTGCCATGATGTATGGTTGGATGGTTGCGTTCCATCAGGTTGGTGCAGCAGTAGCTGCTTACGGCGGTGGCTTGATCTATAATATTTTCGATTCTTACACATGGGCATTTATGCTGTCAGGGGCATTTTGTGCATTGGGTAGCTTATTCGTTATTTTATTGAAAAAGCATAATCCTAAGGATGATGTTATTATGCCTTAAATCATTTAGGGAAAGTATCTAAGAATTTTAAATACCTGAGTGGTTTTTGGAGGGGAAATTGGTATTTTCCTTCAATTGTTGTTTATAATCTTATAATTTAATTGTTTTTGAGAGGTTTTTACTTACGGGAACTCACTTTTTGCTTCACTCGGGCTCACTTTTGCTTCACTCGAGCTCCCTTTTGCTTCACTCGAGCTCCCTTTTTGCTTCACTCGAGCTCTCTTTCGCTTCACTCGAGCTTCCTTTTGCTTCACTCGAGCTCCTTTTCGCTTTACTCGAGCTTCCTTTTGCTTCACTCGAGCTCTCTTTTGCTTCACTCGGGCTCTCTTTTGCTTCACTCGAGCCGAAGCTCCCTTATCCTCCATGAAACTAATCTGTTTTTTTAGAAGTTAGGCATATTAAAAAGGAACTGAGCTCAATTGCTCAATTCCTTTTTTATGTCGAGATTTTTAGTCAGCCTTAGACTCAGAGAAATTTTCTTGTATATCTTGAAACTCGTCACCGAATTGATTTCTTTCATTGTGTCTATCAGTAAAATTTTGTCTATCGCGAATTTCCTTTGACAGGGCGAATGACGTATACATTACGAAAATAATCCCCAGCCAATAATAGCCCTTTTCAACTAATGGCCACTCAGTATTCCAAATACTAATCATACCTATTCCAAAAGATGCAATCGACGATATCCAACAAAGACCTAAATACTCTTTTGAAACCTTTATATTCTCTTGTTTATCTCGTATTGTTTTCACAAGAGAAAATGAAGAGAAAGTAATCCAACCTAACACAATCGTGTAATATCCACGTTCAACAAGCATCCAATCTGTGTTCCAAATAGCAATTAGAACAAAAGCAAATCCCGTTATAAAGGCTACCCACGTTAAAAAGAAAAATTCATTTGATTTCAGGGATACCTATCCTTTCATTTTAGAATAATTGCCGATTTATTTTAGATTAACACTTAAACTTCTACTAATCAACATAATAGCTTAATATAGTAATAGATACCATAATATTACTATTTTAATTGAAAACTTATTCTATAGCTATTGAATTTTACACTTAAAAGTCAATACATTAAAAAGAATTCAAGATTAAGCTATGGAGAAAATAAGGAGTGGATAATAATTTTCAAGAAAATCTTGCCTTTCCTTTTAATTTGTCTTTTGCCTATTACGTTTTATCTTTTAATCTTACTGTTATATCTTAAAGATAAAATCAGTGGTTTCACTTTCATTTTTATGTTATTTTTCGTCTTAATTTGTATAGTAGTAACACGTCTAATCAAAAGAAAAAGTCAATTCAAACGAAAAATCGATCTTATTTTTTGTATAACATTTCTTTTATTTTGTTATGAACTTCCCCTTATATTATATGATTCAACTTCACACACAGCTCTTCTTTATCAGTCACCTGAACAAATTGTTGAAGGTTCAAATATCTATTTGTTAGGGGTAAATCAAATAAATTTTGAATTTATGGAAAACAAATTAGCAGTTACAAAACTTTTAGACAAGCAACATATTAATGCGCTTAATATAGTTGAAATAACAAATCAACTACGTTATGAATCTAAAAATCGCCAATTATTAGATTGGTTTCATCTAAAAAAGAATGATGCAGAACAAATGAAAGAAAGCGTAAGACATAATTTAGAAATTAAAGATAAAAGAATTGATGCGTTTCTAAATAGAAATCATATACATAGCGCAGGGTTAGCACTAGTATTATCAGAAATCATAATAAAAGACAATTTGCAAAATACGCTACCAATTGCTGTAACTGGAGGTATTGACAAAAAAGGCGATGTATTATCGATTGGCGTCTTAAAAGAGAAAATTCAAATTGCTAGTCTGTCAGGTATTCCATTTATGATTGTTCCAAGTGAAAACGCAAAGGAAGCAGCTAAAATTCAAAAAGAGATCCATACAAATATTCAAATTTTTAATGTAGCAAATATTGATGAAGCCATTAAAGTGGTTAAAAAAATTAATAATAAAAATAAATAAAAAGTATTTTGCTAATTCTTATTTGTTAGAATCAATTTCATAATTTAAAGATTTGATCTAAAACACGAACATTAAATGGGCTATTGTTATTTGCCATATCTATTAGAACATTGTCTATAAAGCGGAAGATGGCGACTCCTGCGGGAAAGCGAGACAGGTGAGACCCCGCAGGTAGCGTAAGCGGACGAGGAGGCTTACCGCTCGCCCGCGGAAAGCGCCATCTGAAGCGGCATATTAAGCAAATGATATATTTTAAATATAATCCGAATTATTGGATTGTATTTTTAGATAACATTCATGTTTTTTTGCTAGAAAAGTATTTATGAAAATGATTCAATTAAATTAAATCATTTTACCTCTTCATAAGGAAGAGGTTTTTTCTATGAAAATTAGTATTAATAAATAGTTTTAAAATATACAAAATTATGGTAATATTCTAATTATTATGTAAGGAGGAATAATTATGAAAAACTTTATCGATTTGAAAGAGAACACAATTTTAAAGGGAAAACTTAGCGAATAATAAAATGTGCTCAATTATTCGCTTGAATAATAGGAGGAGCATAAATGTTAAATAAACAAGGTTTTAATTTGTGGGCAAATGATTATGATCAAACTGTACAATTGAGTGAAGAAAATAATCACTATCCATTTGCAGGATATAAAACGATATTAAATACTATTTTCAATGAAATTATGCAAAAGAAACAATCCAAAGTCTTGGATATAGGATTTGGTACAGCAATTCTAACGAGTAAGCTCTATGAAGAGGGACATATTATAGATGGTCTAGATTTTTCTTCGGAGATGATTAAAATTGCACAATCTAAAATGCCAACTGCACGTTTAATGGAATGGGATATTTCGAAGGGATTTCCTAATTCTTTAAAAAACACTAAATTTGAGTTTATCATTAGCACATATACACTTCACCACTTGTCTGATAAAGAGAAAATTTCTTTTATTAGGAATTTATTATTTCTGTTAGAAGATGGTGGGAAAATTATAATTGGTGATATTGCCTTCGAGACAAGAGAACAACTCGAAACTTGTAGAGAAGAAAGTATTAATTATTGGGACGAAGAAGAATATTATTTTGTTAAAGAAGAACTTCATCCTTTATTAAGAGAATTCTGTCAATGTGAGTTTCATCCGATATCACATTGCGGTGGTGTTTTTATTATTACGGGGCAGTAAAGTTAAAAAAGACTGTAGGTAAACTTAAAGTAAAAGTTTATTTACAGTTTTTTGATGTTAGCTTTATTTTTATGATATTACTTGAGCTAAAGGCGACGATTACTGAGGAAAGCATCCGTCTGTAGTGAAACTGTTGATAAAAATAGTATGGTTAAACAAAGCCTTGTTTTTAATAATTGTATCGATTTTTTTCATATTTATTGAACACAATGGGGAAAATAAAAAGAATAAAATTCAATTTATATAAGAAGGAGAACCTGTAATGAAAATTATTATTGAATGGGTATACAGGACACCAAAAGGAACTGAAACCGTATTTCGTTCAGACGAAATACCAGCAGAACAAGGACTGAAGATTGCTCAAGATTTGGAAAAAACGGGCCGTGTGAAGAGAATTACTTTTATCGATCAGTTTGATAGCACTTGGACCATCAAAGAAATGAAAAAGTATTTAAAAGAAGTCGAAGGAGAACCTCATAATATTACCGTTTATTTTGATGGTGGTTTTGATATAGGGACAGGCATCGCAGGATTAGGATGTGTTATTTACTTTGAAAAGAATGGGAAGCCGTATCGTGTTCGAAAAAATGCGCAAACCGTTGGACTAGATTCAAATAATGAATCAGAATATGCTGCACTTCATTTAAGTATTGTAGAACTCGAACTCTTAAATGTAAAAACGATGCCAATCAGGTTTATCGGAGATTCTCAAGTAGTAATTAGTCAGATGAATGGTGAATGGGCAGTGCTCGAACCTGAGTTAGCAAAGTGGGCTGACCGTATTGATGACAAGTTGAAACAATTAGGTATTCAACCAGAGTATGAACATGTATCACGAAAATTGAATGGTGAAGCAGACAGACTTGCGACACAAGCAATACATGGAATAGAAATTATTGCACAAGTAGAATTGATTCTTGAAAACGATTGACGGATATCAATTATTTTATACAGTAAACATGCTAATTACTCTTAAAAATCATGCGATAAAAATTTTTCATTTGACTTAATTGACCTTTGTTTAATATTCGAGTGGTTGGGAATAATTTTAGTGTAAGGTTAAAAAAAGCTGAATGTATGGAGGAATAGCATGAAGAAGAATGTATTAATGGTAGTCCTATCTTTTGTTGCAGTATTGGCTTTATCTGCTTGTGGTACCACTCCCACAAGTAAGAACGAAGTAAACAGGAATGTAAACGTAGCCCCTGATGATAATTTGAAGACGCATGACAATACTACGTATCCAAATACAACACCAGCGCCAACCACACCAGCCACACCAGCCGTACCAGCGCCAACCACACCAGATCATACACTTACAAATGATCATACCGATATGAATCAATCGACAACAGGTATCGTTCCGACTGGCGTGAAAAAAGCGGTGAATCCTAAGCATCCTGTTGGTAGTCAGGTAACCATCAATGCAAACCACGTTGAGGGCATGAATGGGGCAAAGGCTACTATTGTTGGTGCCTATGATACAGTTGCCTATGCAGTAACATACACACCGTCAGCAGGTGGTGCAGTTGTAAAAAATCATAAATGGGTAATTCAGGAAGAGATTCGAAGTGCTGATAATAAAACACTTCAACCAGGAGCAAAAGTAACTCTTGAAGCAGACCATTTACCAGGTATGAAGGGATCCATGGCGACTATCGATTCAGGTAAGAAAACAACAGTGTATATGGTGAACTATACGCCAACTAATGGTGGATCTGAAGTTAAAAATTATAAATGGTTAATCGAAAGTGAATTATCACCAGTGAAGTAAAAGTATTTTAATAATTATAAAAAAACCTACATTTTGATGTAAAAGTCAAATGTAGGTTTTTTATTTCATGAATTTTCAGTCTGTAGCGGAACATCTAAATAAGGATATTGAAATGCTAGTTGAAATGTTCTTATTTAAAAAATGAAATTGGATTTATGAAATTGATCCACTAATTTTCCTCTTTCATTTTTCTAAGTAGTAACCATTCGAATAGTACAAAGAGAGTAATGGGTAAAATAATGCCAAGAACAACAAAAGTTTGGCTTTTACCATCTTGGAAAAACTCCTTCGTTTGAGGAATCCTTAATAATAAACCAAAAATTCCTAATGTAATTACAAAAACAAGACCTCCATAAAATTCACGTTTCTTTTTAAATATTACATAAACAACTGCCATGATTAAAATAGCAAGAATGGCAATCCAATCAAATGGGGCAGTAATTTCTACAATTCCTTGTTTCGGTGTAAAAAGTTGAATAAGGACAAATAATCCAAATGGAATCATTGCCAATATCCATATTATGAAGAAATTAATTATTTTAGGTAATTTTATTTTTATATAAACACTTAGGTGTAACAATTTAAAGATGCCATAAACCAATGCAACTGAAAAAATCCCATTCAACAATATAACAAATACATTTACCTGTAATGTTGGTGCTGTAAAACTACCGACGATGGTATAAAACGTACTGATTAAAAATATCCAACTACTTATTTTAAAAATCGATTTCCATGAAGGTTTATCAAATTGCTTTGTCAGTTGATCAACAACTTCTTTCGGATTTTTACCGAAATACTCTTCTGCCGATTCATCATGCTTTTGCGCTTCTAAAATATCTTGTAATATCGTCATTAATTGTCGTTCTGTTTCTAATTCATCATAGAAAATTCCGAATGTTCGCATATATAGTAGAATATTTTCGTAATACTCTTTATTATCTGGTGATAGCTGTTCTCTATACTTATTATTTTGTTCCACTAATTGTTTGGCTACGTCATTTTTCAACCCATTCACTCTCCGTTCTTTCCCATAATCCGATTCACTTTTACAATCAACGAACTCCATTGTTCTCTAAAACCTTCTAATTGTTGTTCTCCATCAGGCGTAATAAAGAAGTATTTTCGATTCGGTCCATCTGGTGAAGCGAGCTCCTTAGTTTTAATTAGCCCTTGTTTTTCTAACTTTTGCATTAGAGGATAAATCGTTCCACCTACTATGGTTGTAAACCCATAATTGCGCATCATTTGTACAAGTTCATATCCGTATACTGGTTGTTGTTTAATAATGGATAAAACACAACCTTCAAGTACACCTTTTAATAATTGTGTCTCCTTCATTAACTCACCTCACTATGTTGTAATACATACTAGTTGGAAATAATGTATCATACATTCACTAGTTTGTAAAACATACTAGTTAGATATAGCTATATACTGGCTCAAGATAAAGTTAATCAAAGCATGCTAAACGTTATTTTGGATAAAAAGATTGATGAGAATATAAAAGGAAGTTTGAATAACGTAGTTTCACTCTATTACTATTGAAATTTTTATCAAACTTTTTACTACTGAAAAAACTTTTATAAAAACAAACTTATACATATTGAGATTCGTTTAAAATACAAAGAAGGGGCATTTAGAAAAATTCAATTGCAAAATAAGTTGTTTAATAAACAAAGTCAAAAGAAATTAGAGAATACTGTGAAAACTAGATTAAGGAGAAGCAAAGAATTATTGAAACCACAATTCGAGAAATACGAATGGGAGGTGCTGTTAAATGAGTAAAACATATTTTGAAGACTTAAATAATCTTACTGAGAGTAAAGAAAAAGTTGTGACGAATGTTTTAAGGTATATTGAAAATCAATCTACAAAAAAAGATAAATTTAAATGGGGTTACTGTATTTTAATACTAATAGTAACTGGTTGTATGTTTTTATTTACTTTCACCCTAATAATTAATTACCCAAAACATACTGCAAATGAAGTCTCAATCCTTGATAAAAATATCTATGATATCAACATAAAATCTCAGTCTCATCTGAATGCATTATCAGTTGAGGAATCCCAATATAAAGCATTCAATGATTCTTTACAGCTTGATGCAGACTATGCTTATGCATTAAGTAAAGGAATTGTTTTAACTGAAAATGAGATAATTAAAAAAGAAAAAGAATTTATGGTAAACCTTGAAGAAATGAAGCAAGACCCTCAAAGTAGAAAAGACTTTAAAGAAGAACTTAAATTTTTAAATCTAACTGAACAAGAACTGATCGAGCAATATATAAAACCACAATCTATAAAAGCAGCTGCTTTTGATCGACTTGTATCTGACTATTATAAGCAACATAAAAACGCTTACGAATTACACGTAATAACTTCCTTAGAACAAGATGCAATGAACTACCTAAGTGAAAAATATTCTAAAAAGATAGCAAATCTTCAAGGAGAATATAATATACCTAAAAAATCAAAAGAAATGGGGAATTTCTTAAAAATCGGTCTGGTTGTCGCGATTGAAGATGATAAATTTTTGGTTGTAAGTAATGCTTCAGATGAAGAATTGGCACAATTATCTTCAGATGGGATAGTGAAGAAACATAAAAATGGGACATGGTTTCCTTTGCATCATGTCAAACAAAAAATAAGGATTGGTGACAAAGTACAAGTCTCTTATAATCGAATTCAAGACACTTTTCCGGAAGTAGCTAACCTTGTAAGCGTTAAATTTTTAAACAACAAATAAATTTGAAGTAAAGTAGAAATTTTATTTTTCAAAATTTCTACTTTTTAAATTATGGAATATCATTATTTATAATCACTTTTTTTAAAACAATAATTGCCTGAATTTCCCCAAATCGCTTGGAAGTTTGATTTAATTGCCTTCAAAGTCCCGAATTAAATCATTAAAAATCCTAATTTCTGTGAAATATTGTTTGCTGAAATGAGCAATTCTTTTTTTAGAAATTCAATGCGTTCTGATGTCAGGCTATATTGTAAAACTCCTATGCTTACGGCACCGATGACTTCACCAGAACGAGAAAAAACAGCAGCTGCAAGTGAAGCAGTTTCTCCTGAGTGCTCATCATAACTGATTGCAAGATCTTGAGCACGTATTTCTTGTAGCTCTTTTATTAATTCACGGAGTTGCACTTCTGTTAATTTAGAACTTAATGCAGACAAAACTTGGTTTTGTGTGAAATTAGCAAGCATCACTTTATTAGCTGCACCCTCTGGCATAGGGACGCGTAGACCAATTTGATCAACAATATGGATACGATTATTAGGACCGTCAATCCGTTCCATAATCAATGATTCTCCATCAAGAGGTTTGTTCAAATAAACGCTTTCATTTACTATATTTGCTAAACGATCAAGTTCTGGTCGAATTGTTGAGACATAATCGAAAGAATCATATAACATTAAACCGTACTCTAGCCACTGATTTCCTAGAGTATATTTTTTTGTTTCGCTATCTTGTTCAATTAGTTTATGTGACATGAGGGAGCTTAATATCCGATGAAGTGTCGCTAAAGGTAACTTTGTATTTTTAGATAATTCACTAATAGTTATCCCTTCCTCTTTTACATTTGCGATTGTATGAATGACTAACATCATTCTGTCAATTGTTTGCATGAAATACACATCCTATTATATTTTCTGATTATTATAAATATATTGACATTATACACGAATTTTCATATATTCTAAATATATTATTTCCAAGTAACGGAAAACTTTTCCGATGAACGGAAAAATGGGGGGTGCAAATATGTATTGTGATTCAATGTATAAACCTTTGAAACATGTTATCGTGAAACGTCCTGAAGATGCTTTTATTAGTCAGAAACATTTAAAGGAAAACTGGGAGAAATATTATTATTTAAGTGAACCGGATTTTGCAAAGTCTTTGAGAGAGTATGATGCTTTTCTAAATATTTTAGAAGAGCATGTGGAAGTAATCGATTACTTGCCACAAAGTGATGATGTAGGGTTAGATTCCTTGTATGCACATGATCCTGTAAAATTTACGCCACATGGAGCTATTATTTTACGATCAGGGAAAGAATTACGTCAGACAGAAGCAGAAGTCTATGAAAAATATTTAAAAGAACATAAGATTCCAATCATCGGTAAACTAACAGGGGAAGCGATTTCTGATGGAGGAGACTTTGTATGGTTAAATGATTGTACTGTAGCAATTGGCAGAGGGTACCGTACAAATGATGAAGCAATTCGTCAGTATAAAGAAATTCTGAAGCCTTTTGTTGATGAAGTGATGGTCGTTCAACTACCTCATGATTTAGGAGAAGATGCTTGTTTACATTTAATGTCGTTCATTAGCATTGTAGACAAAGACTTAGCAGTTGTGCATTCACGACTTATGCCTGTCGTGCTAAGACAGTGGTTATTGGAACACGATTTTCAGCTAATCGAAGTTCCGATTGATGAGTATGATAATTTAGGGTGCAATGTATTAGCATTAGCTCCAAGAGTTTGTATACTTCCAGCAGGAAATCCGGTGACGGAGCAATCTCTGAAAGACGCTGGTGCTACAATTTACACATATGAAGGGGAAGAAATTACAGTCAAGGGAACAGGTGGTCCTACATGTTTAACTTGTCCTGTAAAAAGAATCTAAGGGGGAAAAGAGATATGTTTTCAAATGTAATCGTAAAAAAACCTGGTAAAAGTTATGTTGAAGGATTAACTACATCAAATTTAGGAACACCTAATTATGAGGAGTTACTAATTCAACATGAGAATTATGTTGAAGCGTTAAAACGATGCAACGTTGAAGTAACTTATTTAGAAAAGGACGAAGTTTATCCTGATTCAACATTCGTTGAAGATACAGCTGTTTTAACGAAGGATTTTGCAGTAGTTACAAATCCGGGTGCACAGAGCAGAAATGGTGAAATAATAGCAATGGAGCCAGTTCTAAAAGGATTTTATGACAAAATTTATCATATTGATGCGCCGGGTACATTAGATGGAGGGGACATATTACAAGCAGACGATACTTTTTATATCGGAATCTCTGCTAGAACGAATGAAGAAGGGGCAGAACAACTTAAGTCTATTTTAGAGGGCGAAGGTTATAGAGCTCACATTGTACCATTAAAAGAATTTTTCCATTTAAAAACGGGCATTGCGTATATAGGGAATAACAAAATGGTACTTGCTGGTGAATTTATAGATGACGAACTTTTTGCATCGTATGACAAAATTGTCATTCCAAAAGATGATGAGTACTCAGCAAATTGCATCCTTGTAAATGATTATGTCATTATCCCGTCAGGATATCCAGCAACAAAAGAAAAATTGCAAGCTGCTGGGCATCAAGTAATTGAATTGCCTATGAGCGAATTTCAAAAACAAGATGGTGGTTTAAGTTGTTTATCATTAAGATTTTAAACTAGGGGGAATCACGATGAACGAGCAACAAGGGGTGAATGGATCAAACCAATTAAAACGTTCTATGAAAAGTAGACATTTACTAATGCTATCACTTGGGGGAGTGATTGGTACAGGTCTCTTTTTAAATGTGGGTTATACGATCAACCAAGCAGGTCCAGGTGGGGCAATCATTGGTTATTTAATTGGTGGATTTATCTTATATATGGTTATGACTTGTTTGGGAGAGCTTGCTGTACATATGCCAGTAACAGGCTCTTTTCAAACTTATGCAACAAAATACATACATCCATCTGCAGGGTTTTCATTAGGTTGGATGTACTTTGTAGGTTCAGCAGCAACTGCAGGTGTTGAATTTACTGCAGCAGGCATAATGATGAAACATTGGTTTCCAGATGTACCAGTCTGGATATGGTGTGCAGTGTTTATGGTATTACTCTTTTCAATAAATGCATTGTCTACAAAAGGATTTGCTGAAGCTGAATTTTGGTTCTCTGGAATTAAAGTGGTTGCTGTTATTCTATTTATCGTTATTGGAATAGGTGTCATTACGGGTGTTATTTCACAAGTAGATCGACCAACACCACATTTAGATAATCTTGCACCTAATCTACTTTTCCCAGCAGGAATAAGTATTATATTTGTCACCATGATGAATGTTATTTTCTCCTATCAAGGATCAGAGCTGGTGGGGATAGCAGCAGGTGAAACGGAGAATCCACAAAAGAATATTCCAAAAGCAATTAGTACGATTTTGCTACGGATCATTCTTTTCTATATAGCATCAATTCTAATTTTATCTGCCATATTCCCAACAAGTGAATTGGGTCTAATGGAAAGTCCATTTGTAACATTACTTGAAAACGTAGGAATTCCTTTTGCACCAGATATTATGAACTTTGTAATCTTAACTGCCATATTATCTGTGGGGAATTCATGCTTGTATGCATCTACAAGATTACTTTGGGCAATGTCAAAAGATGGTATGGCACCAAAGATATTTGGAGAAGTTAACAAGAACAATATTCCATTTAAAGCACTGTTATTTACAATGATCTTTTCATTACTTTCATTATTAACAAGTGTTATGAAAGCTGATGCAGTTTTCGTTTTGCTTATGTCGATTGCAGGTATATCGGTAACAATTTCGTGGATGGGAATCGCACTTTCACAATTCATGTTTAGAAGAAAATATATAGCAAGCGGAGGAAAAGTAGAAAATTTAGGTTATCGAGTAAAATGGTATCCGTTTATTCCACTATTCTGTATTACATTCTGTGCAGCCATTCTAATATTCCTTGCGTGGGATCCAACACAAAGAATTGGCTTGCTGTACGGTATTGGGTTCTTCATCGCATGTATTCTTTTCTATCAAATAAAACTTAGCAAAAAAACGATGATTACAACTGAGCAAGAAGAAAAAGTTGAAATTAAGAAACAGGAAGGTGAAGAAAATGATGTGGGAGACACCGGAAAAGTTACGAGCACTACTTTGTGAACTTGTTAGTTGGGAAAGTCAAACTTTAACACAAGGTGAGCAACAATTTTCAAAAAAATTACAAGCAAAACTTCAACAGTTACAATATTTTGAAAAAAATCCAACGTACTTAAACCTTTGTGAAGTGGATCATGGAAGACAAGTAGTATCAGCTTTATACAAAAATCCAGAAGTGGATGAAACAGTTGTACTCATCAGTCATTTTGATACAGTCCAAATTGAGGAATACGGATCTTTAATACCACTAGCTACAATGCCAGAAGAATTAACAAAAGCATTTTTGGCTAATCCCGACCAATTGAATGATTCTGCGAAAAAGGATTTAGTTTCTGGAGAGTATTTGTTTGGGCGTGGTGTAATGGATATGAAAATGGGTCTTGCACTTCATTTGCAAATGATTGAACGTGCAATTGAAGAACAGTGGCCAATAAATCTATTGCTCATTACAGTACCTGATGAAGAAGTAAACTCTGCAGGAATGCGTCAAGCAGTAAAACATATTACTGAATTACAAAAGGAACAAGATTTAGAAATCGTTTTATTTTTGAACAGTGAACCTTCATTTTCACAAGACCCAACGGATTTAAAAGAGTATATTTATTCTGGAACGATTGGGAAAATCATGCCATCAGCTTTGTTCTATGGAAAAGAAACACATGTTGGAGAGCCGCTAAAAGGTATGACAGCACCATTCATGAGCGCATTTCTTACAGCAGAAATGGAGTGGAATGATCAATTTTTAGAAAGCCAATATGGAGAAGTCACACCACTCCCAGTATCATTACAATTAAAAGATTTAAAAGACCAATACTCAACTCAAACGCCGTATAGAGCTGTTGCTATGTACAATGTTTTCTTGATGAAGCGAAGTGCAGAAGAGATTATGACTATTTTTGAAGAAGTAGCAAAAACCGCTATGGAAAAATGTCAATCTCGTTATGATGAGGTTTGCAGTAAACATGGCATTACAGGAGTAGGGGAAATCCGAGTATTACGCTTTGAGGAATTGCGGAATTATGCAGTGGAAAAATTAGGTGGAGAAAAGGTTGTTGAATTAACAGCAGGTATAATCACAAACGAATCTTTAGATGACCGCGAAATGTCTTTACGAATAGCTGATCGATTGATGATTCATTGCCAAGAATTAGCGCCAGCTGTAGTACTGCTATTCGCTCCTCCATATTATCCACCAGCAAATTCGTCAGATAATAAATTAATTCAAGGTGCTGTTTCACTTCTATTAAATGAGGCAAAAAAATATGATATACCACTAGAACAAATTCATTATTTTAATGGCATTTGTGATTTAAGCTATTGTCAATTCTATGCAGATAAAGAATGGCAAACCTATGAAAAGAATTCACCTGTATGGGGTGAAACATACGACATACCATTCCAGGAGATAGCTCAGTTTTCAGCTCCAGTATTAAATGTAGGTCCATTTGGCAAAGATCCACATCAGATATCAGAGCGGCTACATGTTAAAAGTGCATTTGAAGAAATGCCAGAATTATTATCCAAATTGTTGAAATATGTTGGTGAAAGCACAAAAGTTAAAGAATAATATAGATATAAACTTTAATAAGATGTATAAAGACACATTTAAAGTTGTAAGAAAGGTTAATGAAATGAGAGGAGGAGTTGTGTATGGGATTATTTGATGGTTTGATGGGAAATGCATCAGAAGTGAAGTTAGATGTAATTGAATCCGAGGTAAAAGATTTATTGGCAAAGAATGAAAAAGTAGAGCAAGCCTATAAATTGATTCGAGATATGTTCGTCTTTACGGATAAACGATTACTTTTAATTGATAAACAGGGTGTAACCGGCAAGAAAACTGAATATCATTCGATCCCATACAAAAGTGTCGTACACTTCTCTATTGAAACTGCAGGTACATTTGATTTTGAGGCGGAACTAAAAATCTGGCTTTCAAATGGCGCAGAACCTATCGAAAAGAAATTTAATAAAACATTGAACATTTATAAAATTCAAAGTGTCTTAGCTGACTATGTATTAAAATAAATCGATTAAGCATCCAATTGTTTTGAATTGGATGCTTTTTAAAATTAAAGATACTATGATTACTTTACATAATTTCAATTCAATAGTAAAAAATAAGCACAAACCAAGTGAAAATAAAAATACAGTGCTATAATATTAGACAACAATAAACTATTTGCTAATAATATCCGTAGAAGAAAAGGCGATTAAAGCATGTACAGTTAAAAAGAATATTAATGAGTAGGAGAACAAACATGATTGAGGTAAAAACATCTCCATTAAGTGATGGAGAATTCAATAGAGGGGTATTTGCTACAGTTGATATCAAAAAAGGAGAGCTTTTACATAAAGCACCTGTGATTTCTTATCCAAACGACCAGCATCAATATATAGAGCAAACTTTACTAGCTGATTACGCTTTTGAGTATGGGATAAATCACTCTGCCATCCTTCTTGGTTATGGAATGTTATTTAACCATTCTTATGAACCGAATGCAATTTATGAAATTAGTTTTGAAAATCACACATTTGACTTCTATGCTTACACAGATATAAAAGCAGGAGATGAAATTTTAATCAATTATAATGGCGATGTTGATAACAAAGATCCACTTTGGTTTGATCAGGACTAAAAAGGATATGGAGTAGATTCTTGACGATTTCCTTCCGAAGTAAATCAAGTTTATTATTTCTACACAATCTAAAGAAAGTACTTCTTTGGTACTTTTAGGATGAGTATTTACCAACGCTCGCTATTGCTAATATACTTTGAAATTTATTTTATTAACGTTTATATTTCGTAAATTACAGTAAGTATTAGACAAATGTGTATTTATGATATATAATAAAGTCCATAAGGTTATAAGAGAAAAGTTGAATTCACATATTACAAAAAGTAATCGTGTTTCTTCGATACTTTTTGTAATATGTGAATTTTTTTCTTTCAAAAAACTTATGTATTAATAATTTTAATTAATGGAGGTCATTCAAATGACACAAGGTACAGTAAAATGGTTTAACTCAGAAAAAGGTTTCGGTTTCATCGAAGTTGAAGGCGGAGCAGACGTATTCGCTCACTTCTCAGCAATCCAAGGTGAAGGTTTCAAATCTTTAGACGAAGGTCAAAAAGTTGAATTCGAAATCGAAGAAGGTCAACGCGGACCACAAGCTACAAACATCGTAAAACTTTAATTTTAAATTAGTTAGTTTTACAAAAAGAGGAATCCTTTCAATAGGGTTCCTCTTTTTTATAAGGTTCGACTCGATATATTGTCTTTATTATTTTCGCTCATACCAGCTCAAATAGTGCTCAGAAGCCTTGATTTACAAGGGCTTTTATTATTATCTATTTCATCTGCGCTCATTAGTATTGCGTAACTGTTATTATTATGATAAAGTACTTTTTGTCGAAAAGTTTAAGTTATAGTGATTTGCGGAAGTAGTTCAGTGGTAGAACATCACCTTGCCAAGGTGGGGGTCGCGGGTTCGAACCCCGTCTTCCGCTCCATAAATGGAGGAATACCCAAGTCTGGCTGAAGGGATCGGTCTTGAAAACCGACAGGCGGGTCAAACCGCGCGGGGGTTCGAATCCCTCTTCCTCCTCCATATCGGGTCGGTAGCTCAGTTGGTAGAGCATTAGATTGAAGCTCTAAGTGTCGGCAGTTCGATTCTGTCCCGACCCATATTAAAAAATGTCCAAATCATTTTGGACATCTTTTTTTAACATTAATTGTTAGTAAATGCCTTTAAACTGATATACTAGATATTTTGATGCCCCATAACAAATTTTAGATTGGGACTATATTTATACATACCTGTATAACGAGCGAGAAGTTCAGAAGAAATATCGTAGAAATGAATAAAATGTAATCATATTGTCAAAAAATTTTGAAATGCTACAATATACCTTGTGAAAGTAATTTATCGAAGATTGGAGTTAATAATGACTGAAATTTCAATCAATAACAAATGGAAAGGTATTATTTTAGTTTTATTGGCAGCTATTTTCTGGGGCATTGCTGGAACTCTTGCGCAGTATTTGTTTCAAATACAAGGCTTTAATATCGAGTGGTTAGTTGTATTAAGATTGCTATTGGCAGGATTTTTGATGTTATTAGTGAATTATTCAAAAGAACGGGAACGGATTTGGGCAATATGGAAGAATAAGAATGACATTATTAACTTACTATTATTTAGTTTTGTTGGAATGCTTGCTGTTCAATATACATTTTTTGCAGCCATCATACATGGAAATGCAGCTACAGCAACAGTTTTGCAATATTTATCTCCAATGATTATTCTTATTTATGTAGTGTTCAAGAATAAAAATTTACCTAAATGGAATGAAGCAATCTCAGTATTATTAGCGATTGTTGGAACAATTCTATTAGTAACGCATGGCCAAATCACAAAGCTTTCTATATCAAGTCAAGCTTTGTACTGGGGTATCGCTTCAGCATTTACCCTAGCCTTTTACACATTACAACCACAAAAGTTATTGGCAAGGTATGGTTCCATTGTAGTAGTAGGGTGGGGGATGTTAATTGGTGGTATTGGCTTTAGCTTTATTCATCCTCCTTGGCAGTTCGAAGGGACCTGGTCGATTTCTTCAATTGCTAGTTTCATATTTATTGTAATCTTTGGAACACTTCTTGGCTTCTATTTTTACCTTGAGAGTTTTCGCTATATAAAACCGACAGTAGCAAGTGTTTTAGCATGTGTCGAACCATTTACTGCATCAATATTATCTGTTATTTTCCTAAATGTTACCTTTGGATTACCTGAGTGGATTGGAACGCTTTGCATATTGAGTACTATCTTAATCACGGCGAGAAAGGGAAGCGAAAGAGAAACGAAGGAAGAAAAAAATGAAGAAAAAAACGAAGTATTACATGAAGATATAATCTAAAGAAAACAAACTAACAACAAAATTGTAGATCAATTAAATTCAACTAAAAAAGAGCGAGAAATCTATTCATTTCTCGCTCACAATTTTTATGATATTTACTTTAAATGCTTAACTATGTGCAGTAATCATAACAGATTTGCACGGTAAAAGCAATCTACTAAAACGAATGACTTTCTTTCAACGGTTTCATTCTTCAAATAAATCGTCAGCTAAAGCGTTAATCTCTTCTCTTAATCGTTTTGTTCCCTCAATATCCAATGTAATGCAATCTCCATTGATGATAATTTGGTCACCAACATTTGCTTCTTTTGGTAATTTTGCCTTTGGTACGTCGATTGTGTTGTTTTTGATTTCGATAACAGCGAAATTGCCTTCGAATCGGTCAATGATCCCTTTTTGCAATTATTTCTCCACCTTTACAGAGATAGTCGAGCCATTTGATGTAAAAACAATATTACCATGTTGATCCGTACGATAAATTTTCGCATGAACTGCTTTTAATCGATTCAATGCTTCGGAAGTTGGATGGTGATAACGATTACCTTCTCCAACACTGATTGCTGCATAATCTGGTTTTGCAACCGCTAAAAAGTCAGCATTTGAAGCTTCTTTGGCACCATGGTGACTTACTTTTAAAACGTCTATTTTAGGAATAACACCTGCATCTAACATATCTTCTTCAGCTGGCGTTTCAGCATCTCCTGTGAAAAGGAATTTCTTATCGCCATGTTGCATTAATAATACGCCACTCCAGTCGTTTAAATTATTTTTTGAATATTCCTTGACAGGACCGATAAAACGAAGATTTAATGAATTTTCTTTAACTGGAATATCGACACCATTTTTTGCAACTTTAATTTTGAGACCTTGTGCTTTTACAGCATGTAAAAAATTTTGATAGGCGATAGTCGTATGTGTAATCTTTGGTGCGTACACAGATTTAACGGGAAAGGCATCAATTATATCTGCTAAACCCCCTATATGATCAGCGTCAGGGTGTGTGGAGATAACAGCATCTAACTGTTTTACACCATGTTGTAGTAAATATTCGATTACTTTTTCGCCTTTTCCTTTATTTTCACCATCAATTAATATGTTTTCTTTTGGCGTTTGAATAAAAATAGAATCTCCTTGGCCAATATCAATCATATGTACATGAACTTGATCACTTGAAGATGTAACTGGCATTGGATGAGAATGTTTTGTCGAAGTACCTTCGTCAATTGCATTTGTACAACCAGTCAGTAATATAATACTAATAAAGATAAATAGTATACCTTGCATTTTGTTTTTCATTAAAATTCCTCCTATTCATACTCTATCATGAATAAGAGGTTTAGAACAGATGTTCGGGTTATGTTATCATATAATAATATTTATCATCAGCATGATATACTGGTGAAACTCCTCCGGTTACTCGTTGCAATAAATTTTGCCCCTCCCTCTCTGCAGACCTCCCACCAAGCCTGCTCCTGGAATTACTTTTCGAAGAAAAATATCCGCATACGTTCTTGCGGGATTTTTGTAGACGGTTTTTCGGCAGAAGTGTCCGGGCTCAACTAATCTACTACATTGCATTTAGAACCACACTATTATTAGACATTTTAGTATAAAACCACAAAAGGACTGTTCATAGTACGTAGTATAAGTAGTTTAATACTTTAAAATGACGAAGTGAAGGGTTTTTATATTTGATAATTACTAATATTCTTGGATAAAAAATTAATTAGAAAGGGAATAAATGTACTATGAAGATGAAGAGGAGGAATGATGATAGCGATGAAATGGTTGAAATGGATTGGCTTATCTCTTCTCTTTTTGGTATTAACGGGTTGTATGGATCCTAACCATTCGGTGCAAACAGGAACAATAGATCAAAAAAGTGTTGTACAGTTTAATAAATCGGAAAAGAGTGAAGAAACTTACCAAAAGGGAATAGATACTTTTAACAATGGCCGTAATATTAAAGTGGTCCCTTCAGAAATTGAAAACTTAAAAACATATTATATTCAATTTAAAGATGATAACCAAAATTTGGTGATTAGTAATTATAAAGTTTGGTTTGATTATAATAAAGATCGCATTATTTTTACAGATTATATCCATTCCTATTCTTATTATCGAATTGTAGACGATGATACAGAATTTATAAGAAGTCTATTTTTAAATGATGATGAGGGAAAATGATGGTAGTATATAAAGTAAAAAGTATGGAGTGCTGCCTTCATGTGGTTTTGGTATTTAGTTAGTTTTTGTATTAGTTTAGTTGCAACTTTTATTATTTATAAACTGACGCATGTTATTTTATTTGTCTTTCCACCTTTAGCTGTTATTCTTGTTCATCTCTATTTTCAACGCAAGTCGAAATAGATTCTGACTTATTAGTGAACTCCCTATTTATAAATAAACTAATGCCGTACAATGATAAGGAATAGTTAGAGAGGGGGAGCCTTGTGGAGACTTTAGAGAATATAGTATCCATTACAGATCCAATTAAATTTCGAAAGACATTAATACAATATATTGATGAACATCCGAGTGAAAAAGAAAAAACCTTGCATATGATTGATAGTCTTTCTCAAGAATCGAAAATTTGGGAAGAAAACATAGGAGAACCATTTGAAACAAATCAACACAGATGGACAGATTTTTACTACCATAATTTGAAGATCCGTTTGACAAATAATTTTTCCAGAGAGAAATTCTTACATACACTAGATGTTGCAGAATACTTAGAACAGCATCAAAGTATGTTGTTAAGTGAAAACAGTAATGAAAAAATTAAGCTATATGGGAAGACAATGGGATTTATCATGATCGGCGGAGTGTCCATTTTTATCGCAATTGTCGTAGTAATGGTGTTTTATTTTAAAAACAAATATGCTTAATCTCCAACACACATTATTGATTCGAAGTTAAACTCAATAGTTTCCTATAACTTTCCCAAATAAAAAGGGCTAATTGCTTTAAAAGCAATTAGCCCTTTTTGATTACAATTCATCTGCAACGCCTAGAATGATAATTCCCAACATCACGATGGCAATAACAAAATAGTGTTTTGGTGTTAATTTTTCTTTTAAGAAAATTCGAGATAAGATTACAGAGAAAATCGAATAAGATGCAATAAGTGGAGCAGCAATAATTGCATATGCACTCATTGCGTATACGTAGAAGAATTGACCAGTTGTTTCAAGAATTGCTGCGCATGCTTTGTCACGTTCTTTAAAAACATTAAATTGTACTTTCTTTACACCTTTTAGATAGATAAATGTAATAGCTGCACAGATAAAGAATGTATATTCATATGCTAAAAGTGCAGAATCTTCACTCATTAATTTTAATTCATCAAGATAGATCCCATCTGCAAAAGTACCTGCACCATCTAATAGTGCATAGATGATAGGGAACATGACCGCCATAAACCCAAGTTGATATTTATTATCTACTTGAATATTATTCAATCTCATTATTTTGTTTTCTTCTTGTTTTTCAACGATAGCAATACCAATTACACCAACTGTAATGATTACAACACCTATGATATGTATCCAGTCAATATCTTGCCGGAAGAAGATAAATAGTAAAATCGCTGTTATCGCACCAGAAGAGTTTTGTACGGGTGAAGATATCGATAATTCTAAATATCGTAAACCTACATAACCAATGGTCATAGAGACAATATAGAAGAAAGAAACTGGTAAGTATTTCACCATATCAAATGGGTGAAACTCGATTCCTTTATATAACGAAAAGCCAGTAGCATGAATTCCCATAACAAGTCCAACCATTACAACGATCTTTAAATGACTATATTTGTCATTACTGTCAGAACCCTTTTTATAGAACAAATCCGCACCGCCCCATGCAAGAGCAGTTAGGATTGAAAATAAAAACCACATAATAAAAGTGACTCCTTTACTTAATTTTACAACTAGTCTATTATACGGTTATTTATATAAACTGAAAAGGAAATATTTGTACTAACTATATATGAATTTGTTGAGATATTTATCCATTGTGTTTTTCAATTATTGAATAGATTTCGTAATTCAAAGATTACTAAAAAAGAACATTAAAAAGGCAATTGTTATATACCAAATGTAGTAGATAAGCTATTGAATGAAGTGGAATTAGCTCCGCTTTCCGTGGGCGAACTGACGAGCCTCCTCGTTC
>NZ_JBCMNM010000024.1:0-53796 GCF_050459865.1 Rummeliibacillus pycnus | reverse complement strand
TTCGCTTTCCGCGGGCGAGCGTTGAGCCTCCTCGGGGCAACAGGATGTTGGTCACGGAGTCGTTGCCACAGGACGTGGCGTTCTTAGACTCCGTTCCTTAATCGTGCTGCGGGGTCTCACCTGTCTCGCTTTCCCGCAGGAGTCTTCGCTAATTCCACATCAATAAAGATAGCTATACAAGATTTTTATTATAAATTTTCTTCTATTTTTACTTTCAGTACCTTCTTTTTAAAGATGTCGAGAATTCTTTAAACAGAGGAGCTATTCAATTCAAGATTCAGCTAACCAATCTTCATATAATCGGTCTAATTGCTTTTTCAGCTTTCCGTACTCTTGGTCAGATAAATGAGGCTGTTGCATTCTTTTTTCAATTTTTTCAATTTGTTGTTCAGTTGTTAATGGCTTAGCTTGTTTGGATGATTTCGTCGCTTTTTGTTTATTTTGGATAGGAACTACTGACTGTTGTTTCCTCTTTGCCCATTGATAATCTCCATGATGAATCGTAACCGTCTGCTGATCAATCCAAGCAATTTTTGTAAAGATCTTTTGTAAAAAATAGCGATCATGACTTACGGCAATAATAGTACCTGCAAAATTTTGAAGATTATCCTCCAGAACTTCTCGCGATTCAATATCTAAATGATTTGTTGGCTCATCTAAAATGAGAAGATTAATATCTTGTTGCATTAATTGCGCTAATCGCAATCGCATCTTCTCTCCACCGCTTAAATCATGCACTTTTTTATAAACATCATATCCATAAAATAGAAATTGGGCGAGCACATGTCTTGCTTCTTCTTCTGTCATTGAAATATTTTCCCGGAATGCATCGATTAATCGGATTTGATCATCTACTGTATCAAATTGTTGAGCTAGATAGCCTATTTTCACGTTACTCCCTATCATACATTGCCCTTCATCAGGTTTAATTTCTCCAAGCATCATCTTAAGCAAAGTCGATTTTCCTGTTCCATTCTCACCGACAATTGCAAGGCGGTCTTGCCAATATACAGAGAAATTCACTTCGTTAAATAATGGTGCTTTGTATGCTTTGGTGACATTCTTGACAGTAATAACTTCCTTGCCACTGCGATCCGCAGCTTCTAATTGCAGATTCATTTTCTTTTCGATTTTTGGCCTTTTCACTAACTCTATTCGTTCAAGGGCCTTTTCCATACTTTTAGCTTTACGATATAAATCAGGATTTGGAGGAGATGCTTCATTCGCCCATTGTCTTAAACGTTTAATGGCCTCTTTCATCTTTTTGATTTTCTTTTGTTGCTCCTCATATTGAGCAAATTCTTGTGCAACTTTCTCTTCCTTGCCTTTTATATAAGCATCGTAATTGCCATGAAAAGTACTGGCTTCACCATCTTCTAGTTCGATCACTTTTTGTACAACATTATTCATAAATTGACGGTCATGTGAAACGACAATAACAGTACCTGCAAAATTCTTTACGTATTCTTCTAACCATTCAATGGCATGTAAATCTAAATGATTAGTGGGTTCATCTAGCAATAAAATAGACGAATTTTGTAGCAATATTTGACCTAACATTACCTTCGTTTTTTCGCCACCACTCAACTCATTAAATTGTTGCCCAAGTAATAGACTAATGCCTAAACCATTTGCGATACTCGCCATTTTCGATTCTATTTCATAGCCACCAAGTTGCATAAATTGTTCTTGTAATTGTCCGTACTCTTTTAGTACCTTTTCTAAGTTTTCTTCTGATGCCATTTGCTCCTCAAATCCTGTCATTTTTCGCTGAATGTTTAATAATGAGGCGAATGCTTCCATTAAAACATCTTTTACTGAATAGTCAGGATAAAGTGGAATTTGATGCAAATAGCCAACTGTACTATCTTTTTTCTTAATAATTCTCCCTGCATCGGGTACTTCTACACCAGCAAATAATTGTAATAATGTTGTCTTCCCACAGCCATTATTACCAACTATAGCTACATGCTCAGCTGTTTGAACTTCAACTATTAAATTTTCAAAAATAATATGGCCACCAAATGATTTGGTTATGTTTTCTGCTTTTATAGACATCTACTTTCCCTCCGGATACGTAGCGAAAAGCCTCTAAATACAAAAAGACTGCCCATTAACGAGCAGTCTTTTCAGTCTAAAATATGTGAAAAGAATGGTTAATCAGCTACGTTTTTTATTTGATTTGCATTAAAAATGGACATACCTATCCCGTTGTTAGCAAAATCAAAAGTAATGACTTGCGCAAAGTACTTAGAAATAGCTTTATCTAGTTTTGCACGAGTCTCCATAGCTGAATTTTTCATTCTTTTCACCTCCGTTCAAATATGATTACATGAATTATAACACGTTTTGAATTTTTTGAAAACTAAAATAATACCCTATTATGAATTTCTTCAAAGCTTGTGTTTGTGAATAGGGATGGGTAGAAACCGCTAACTTTCCGCGGACAAGCAAGAAAGCCTCCACGCTCACTTCGTTTGAAGCCACTGAAGAAGCACTAGTTTTTATGATGAAAATCTTGTGTTTCCATCTTAGTTGAAGTGGAATTAGCGGAGACTCCTGTGGGAAAACGAGCTAGACGAGACCCCGCAGGAAGCGAAGCGCACGAGGAGGCTCGTCAGTTCGCCCACGGAAAGCGGAGCTAATTCCACTTCATTCAATAGTAGATATATACTATAAATATTTGTATTACTACACTTTTTTAGTTCACTTACTTCTTTCGCTCCGAGGTCTTTCTTGCTTATTTTCGCGAGGAGTCTCACGGTTTCTATCCACAACATAAAAAAAGACTGCCTTTGATCATCGGTTTTCACCGACTACCTAGACAGTCCCTTCTAAAAATTAATGTTGATCAATTGTTTCTTTAGGTAGGTCTTTGCTTAGTTCGCAATATTTAACGAATACACGTGACATTTCGCGAAGACGTTCATGTACATTTTCATCAATAATGTTATTGTCTTTGTCAAAATGACCAGCATGTGTATATACATAGTTTGGCGTTACTAATGCGCGGAAATAATCAAGAATTGGTTTTAATTGATTTTCCACTACTAAATGATGTTGATATGTTCCACCATTTGCTACGATTGAAACTGGTTTATATCTTAATGCCTTAGGGTGAAGGAAATCGAAAGTATTTTTTAAAACACCTGGAATAGAACCTTGGAAAATTGGTGTTGCTAAAATGTAACCATCTGCTTCTTCTATTGTTTTTACTAATTTTTTCATATCATCATTGTATTGATCGAATGGACGGCCATCTACAAATTGATGTTCAAAATCAGCAAGATGTAATTGAGTAATTTCTAAATCCCCATCAAATTCATTTATATATTGTTCAACTTGTTCTAAAATAGCACCAGTTTTGCGACCAATAATAGTGCCGTCAACAAGCAAAATCTTCATAGGGTGTTACCTCCAATTCAAAATTCCTAAGGTTATTGTAACAAATGCAAAAGCCTTTCATAAGGTGATTAGCTCAAAATAACAATAAATCAGTCTTTTGACGGAAACGATAAATCTATTTTTTTATATTAATTTTCTTGAATTTAAAGTTCCTTTAGTTTCACTACTATTTTATACATATTACGGTTCTCCATCCCATAAATTGAAAATAGCAGCGGAAAGGATGGAGATGTATGAAATATCAACATACTGAGCAAACAACTAATAAGACTGTTTTAGTAGGAGCAGTGACTCCTTGTCATAATCTTTACCCTATCGAAAGAATCGTTACACTTTCTACGATGTTTGACAAACAACAAACTCAAATATTGGTTAATCAGGATGAACATGCAATTGAATTTTTAATTCAAAAGGGTTTTAACCCGATTGTCTATAAAAATGACAAGCAGTTAGCTTCAGAATTAACCAAGCTCTCACCTACCCTTCTAATTCATGACGTAGGGAGCACTGAATTACCTCTGATCGACCATTTAAAAACATTTATCCCAACAGTACTTCACTTTGATGATTTTGGAGAAGGTGGAACAGCTGCTGATTGCGTTTTTCATACCCTGTATCAGGAAAAGCGCGAAAAGTTACTACCACATTATTTAGTTGGCCCCTCTTCATATGTTGTACCAAAGCAACTACAGGCCATTCATAAAAAGACAGATGAATTAGCTGACAAACCGCATATTGTTGTAGCAATCGAAGGTATGGATGCGGATAATACAAGTTATCGTATTTTACGCCATTTATTACAATTGCAAATACCTATCAAAATATCAGTAATTGTTCAATCGAGCTATGCTCATGATGTAGACGAACTAAAATTAATGGCACTTAGCCGAAAGAACATAAAAATTATACAAAAAGATAATGCCCTCTACGAGCTATTAGGAGAGGCAGATATTGTAATTTGTGGCGCAAAATATACCCCATATAAAGTTGCAACTATTGGAATCCCATGCATTGTTGTTTGCCAAGATGAACTTGAAATGCAGCACATTTTCCCAACTGAATCCAATGGTTTTATTAACCTAGGGCTAGGTAAAAAGCTAAAACAATCTCTTTTACAAAATGCAGTGATGGAATTCCTTTTACACGATGCAAGACGTGAACATGCTGTTCGTAAGCAATTAAATATTGATTTAAATAGAAATAATCAATATTTACAATCATTAATCAAAAGTTTCATATCAAGTCATGCAAAATCAACTGCATTTTTAATAGAAGAACAAGCCAAGAAAACAAGCGGTATGATACAATAACAAAAAAGGTTTCTTTAATTAACCTTATAAATAAAGGAGCTTTATCATGCCAACAAAAGATGAATTATTGTTCCAAATCGCTGAGCTTAAAAGCGACTATATTCGACAACAAGGTGATATAGAAAAGCTAGAATCTACAGGATATCCTGAACTAATCGAAAAAGCAGAAAAACGTCTATCCGATATGGAAAAACAGCTTGCAGAACTTAACAAGCAACTTGAAGCTTGTAAATCTTAAAAGCGCCTGCTTAGTATAGAGGCGCTTTTTGCTGTGCTACGGAAAATCCTTTGTCATGATTCAAATTTTATACTATTCACTAAAAAAACTACTATACTACCCATGCAGATTCTCCATGCATGGATACGGAGGACCCTATAACACATGAGTATATTAACAGTTGAAAACTTAGGCCATACCTTTGGCGATCGTACCCTTTTTAAAGAAGTATCTTTTCGCATTGTAGAAGGCGAGCATGTTGGTCTAGTTGGTGCAAATGGTGTTGGTAAATCGACATTAATGCATATTCTTACAGGTGAGTTAATCCACGATGCCGGCAGAGTTGAATGGCTTCCAGGAACGCACTATGGCTATTTAGATCAACACGCTTTATTAACACCAGGTAGAACAATGCGTGATACATTACGCGACGCTTTCTTACCTCTATATAAAAAAGAAGAAGAATTAAATGAGATCACAACTAAAATGGCAGATGCAACACCTGAAGAATTAGAAGATCTTCTTGAACAAATGGCCGTTATTCAAGATGCACTAGATGCTGGGGATTTTTATACGTTAGATATGAAAATCGAAGAAGTTGCACGTGGTCTTGGGCTTGATGCAATTGGCTTAGACCGTGATGTCACTGCCCTTTCTGGTGGTCAACGAACAAAGTTATTGTTAGCAAAACTTCTTTTAGAAAAACCAAAAGTATTGCTATTAGACGAACCAACAAACTATTTAGATGAAGAGCATATCACTTGGTTAAGCAATTACTTAAAAGATTATCCACATGCCTTCTTATTAATTTCGCATGACACTGAATTTATGAATGGTGTAGTTGATGTTATTTTCCATTTGGAATTCTCAAAACTAACTCGCTACACAGCAACTTACGAAAAATTCTTAGAACTTGCAGAAATCAATAAACGTCAACATATCGATGCGTATGAAAAACAACAAGATTTTATTAAAAAACAAGAAACATTTATTGCAAAAAATAAAGCCCGATTCTCAACAACTGGTCGTGCAAAATCCCGTCAAAAGCAATTGGATCGTATGGAGCGTATTGACCGTCCAGAAACAGCTGCAAAACCACAATTCTCATTCAAGGAATCACGTAGTTCAAGCCGCTATGTCGTAGAAGCTGAGAATTTACTAATTGGTTATGACAAGGATAAACCACTACTTCCACCACTTACTTTCCAAATTGAACGTGGTGAAAAAGTTGCACTCGTTGGGATGAACGGGGTTGGTAAATCTACATTATTAAAAACAATGCTAGGCAAGATTCCTGCACTTGGTGGTAAAGTAGAACGCGGTGATTTCTTATTCCCTTCTTATTTCGAACAAGAAGTAAAAGCCGGTTCCATCACCCCTATCGAAGATGTATGGAATGCGTTCCCTTCTTTAGAACAAGCTACAGTGCGTGCATTGCTTGCCAAAACAGGTTTAAAAAATGAACACATTTCCCGTCCACTAAATCAACTAAGCGGTGGAGAACAGGCAAAAGTTCGTTTATGTAAATTAATGATGGAAGAAAGTAACTGGATGCTATTCGATGAACCGACAAATCACTTGGATATCGGTGCAAAAGAAGAATTAAAACGTGCCATGAAAGAATACAAAGGCACAATTATATTAGTCAGCCACGAACCAGAATTCTATGATGGCCTTGTCACTAAAGTTTGGAATGTTGCAGAATGGTTCTCACAAGGACATCAATAATTTAAAGCGGGGGCTTTCTGTTAGTTTTAACGATTAGCAGGCAACTATCTTAAATAAAATAATAAATGCTCTTCTTGTACGCGTCTTAGCTTTAGCTAGTCCCTTTTATGCTGACGCGAACAATGAAGAGCTTTTTTATCTCTTTAAACATAGTTTTTTGAAGAAAGTTTTTGCTTTACTTCGTAGAATTTTGGAGTCAATTTTGATATTCTTTTTTTCATTTTATAGAAGTTTTTATCGAATTTTTTTAGTTCATATGAGTTTGTTTTACTTCTTCTGATACTCCTTTTTACTTACCCCGATGCTTCATACTCGCTTCACCCGTTATTATTTTTCTATTATTTACCATGATATTTTTAGAGTTTTCCAATAGCTATCACTTGAAGTTGTGTAATTATTCATGGTACAAAAAATATAAGGATGGTGGTTTTATGAGCAATAATGACAATTCAGATGGTATATCGAAAAAGAAAGCAAAACATAAAAGAATCGTTATCCGTTTTGCTTTAATAACTCTTGGTGCTTTAATCATGGCAATTGGCCTTGAAAGAGTGCTAATCCCCAATAATTTAATCGACGGTGGTGTTACGGGTATTGCCATGATGGCATCTCACATAACAGGTACGTCACTTGGTCTATTCCTCTTTTTATTCAACATACCATTTCTCTATTTAGGGTATAAACAAATTGGTAAAAGTTTCACTATTTCAGTAGCATACGGCATTGCCGTATTATCACTTGCTACATCTTTCTTCCCACATGGACAAGCATTCACAAATGATACACTTCTAGCAACTGTTCTTGGCGGTATTATGCTTGGTATAGGCGTAGGGATTGCAATTAGAGCAGGCGGCTGTTTAGATGGTAGTGAAACGTTGGCTATTTTATTTAACAAAAAGCTTCCATTCTCTGTCGGACAAATTATATTATTCATGAACTTATTCATTTTAGGAAGCGCTGGGTTTTTATTTGGCTTAGATCGTGCCATGTATTCTTTAATCGCTTATTTCATTGCCTTTAAAACAATTGATCTTGTTTCAGAAGGGTTTAACCAAACAAAATCAATTTGGATTATTAGTGATCAAGCAGATGAAATTGGCGAAGCTATCATGGATCGCCTAGGACGTGGTATCACTTATCTTAACGGCAAGGGTGGCTATACTAAAGACGAAAAACAAGTCATCTTTTGTGTAATCAGCCGACTTGAAGAAGCAAAGCTAAAATCTATCGTAGAAGACGTCGATTCATCAGCATTTTTGGCATTTAGTAACATGTCTGAAATCCAAGGTGGAAACTTTAAGAAAAAAGACATCCACTAATTTTTTCATCCAATCACTGTATCAAACTGATACAGTGATTTTTTATTTTCAAGCCAAAATGTTCCCACAGCTAAACAAATTCAAAAAGTGAACATTTCGTGAATATGCTCACTTTTTTCATAAATCCCACTCTTTTTCTCTCAAAATCCTATTGATTTATAAATATCTTACTGATAAGATATAAATATAATAAAAATAGAGAAAGCGGGAATCTATATGACTGTTACAATTTATACTCAAACAAGCTGTACTTCATCTAAAAAAGCTTTACAATGGTTACGAGAAAATGATATAGCTTATAAAGAAAAACGTATTACTTCTGAAACCTTAACACTTCCCGAATTCAAACGTATTTTAAGTATGACTGAAGACGGTACAGATGAAATCATTTCGAAGAACTCTAAAGACTTTAAGAACTTAAATTGTGATGTTGAACAATTATCTATACAAGAACTTTATGATATTGTAAAAGATCATCCAAAGATGTTACGTAGTCCTATCCTTTTAGATGATAAACGCCTACAAGTTGGCTATAATGAAATGGATATTCGCCGTTTTATCCCTCGCAAGGTTCGTGCATATGAATTGTATGAAATGCAACGCTTATCCTATGAAGGTTAATGATACATGTTGGAGATGAGAATTATGAATGAAACAAGAAGAGAAAGCATCGCTTCCCTTTTTGAAATCGTTTCTTCTTTAGAAAGAAAATGGGCAAATGAGTGGAATAGTCACAATACGATGGGATTGTCAAAAACGCATATCTTTATACTGAAATTACTTCATGTAGAAGGACCAATGCGCCCTTCTGCTTTAGCAGAAAGACTTCACGTTACTTCAGGTGGTGTCACTGTACTCACTACCAAGCTGATCAAAGCAGGTTTTATTATTAAAACACAAAATCCAACTGATCGCCGTGCTTCACAGCTTGAGATTACTGATTCAGGTCATGAACTTTTAGAAACTGCTAACGAACATATTACAAATACTTTAGACCGTATGTTTGGGATGCTCACTGAAGACGAAATTCATTCTTTACGATCTATCTTCTCAAAATGCTTACTTGGATAAATTTTTAAAAAATCCTTACCATAAAAATAAAGTACTATTATTAAGTGCAGTTTTATCTTATAGTCTGCGTAATTCAAAGAAAAAAACCGTTCAAAAGTTTGAACGGTTTTTTGTTTCACCAAATAAGTCTATATATTATAGGCGATAGCATTCCTAGAATGGGAAAAATAAGCCACCAATAGTGATACATAAAATCCCCAAATGTCTTATGAGATAATTCACTTTGTTGACTATCTTCAACTTTACCTGAATATTTCTCTTCTCCTCGTATGATTTCATCTAAAGAGACCCCATATAAATCACTAAGTTTAATGAGATTATCTAAATCAGGATACCCTTTACCGAGCTCCCACTTTGAAACAGACTGACGTGAAATATCTAAAATTCTTGCAACATCTTCTTGAGAATATTGATGTTCTTCTCTCAACTTTTTTAAACGATTCTCTAATTCCATAAAATGATTGCCTCCTATTCAAGGGTTTAAATAAATGATAAGCAATCCCCATTTTTTAAACCAGAAGTCATTATTTGCAATGCGGCAACCAACAGTTGCAAATACATACATATTGGTTTACACATTGTTTCTTAGCGTTTTTCTTATATTTATTTCAAATAGTCCGTTTGTATTTATCATTATATTGTTTTTCCAACGCATTAATGTGAGTAATCCGTTTACAAGGATTTAAGTAGTCACCATCAAACTTTTATTATTGCTACAGTCTAACCTTCAAGCATAAAAAAATCGTTACTCTTTATATAGAGTAACGATTTTATATTCTTATTCACAGCCAACAAACTCTGCATAGATTGTGTGATGCAGTGATTAGATTGAGGGCTTTTTAAGCTGGTAATATAACTTCTGCTGATGTTACATCAGACATCATAATATCTTTTAAACGTTGTTTAGCACGGAATAGACGAGATTTCACAGTTCCAATTGACACTTTCATCAATTCTGCAATTTCTACTAAAGAATATTGGTTTACGTAGAAATATAAAAGCGTATTACGATAAATGCTATCTAATTGGTTAATTTTTTCTTGAACAATTTTAGCAATAACTTCTTGTTCAACAACAGTTTCAGTAGATGGATCATTATTGGGAACCAAATCTAATACTGGTACGTCTAATGTTTCAGGTTGGCTCATCATATATTTGCTGCGACGAACATTTTTGCGATAGCGGTCGCGGAAAGTGTTCATACAAATAGTTGTTAACCAAGCTTTCACATGTTCAACTTCTGCAACATAAGTTTCATAGCGAACAACCTTTACCCAAACTTCTTGCATAAGGTCTTCTGCTTCTGATTTGTTGCGAGTTAATTTTAAACATAAGTGATATATATAACGATTGTATTCTTCATAAACATTTTCAAGTGTAGTATCCATTTTCAAATCCTCCGGTTCATCGTCTTGCTTTGATAAACCTATTTTCGCAAAAACAAAGCTTTCACTCTATCGGATTAACTTTCAATTACATTACATTCGTGTAAGGTTTGTGTGTAAAGTATGTAATGAACCCCCTTAGCCTCTGTTACATCACCCTTATTTCTATTGGTTTTTTTATAAAAAAACCCTAAAAGCTTATAAATCAGCTTTTAGGAATTTTTAATTGTTCTTTTATTCTTCTATCGGTTGTTTTGTTATCGTCAATTTTGTAATTCGGCTATCGTCTACTTCATTTACAACGATATGTAGATTTTCAAAATCAAACATCTCCCCTGGCTCAGGTATGTGTAAACTTAGTTCTAGTACAAATCCACCTACTGTTTCATGATCTTGGGGAATAGCAACATTGAATAGATGATTTGCTTCTTCTATCTCTAATCGACCATGACAAACTAATGTGTCATCTGTAAGCTCATAAACAAATGATTCTTCTTCCTCATCTGATTCATCTTCAATTTCGAGACCTATCATTTCTTCTATTATATCTTCATGTGAAACGATACCGAGTGTACCGCCATATTCATCCAGTACAATGGCTAAATGTTTCTTTTGAGCAAGCATCATTGTAAATACTTTTTCAACACTAACCGTCGAGACAACATAGAGAGGATCTGGATCCATAAAATCACCCAACTTTTTTGTTGGATTTAATGACCATTCAACAAATTTCTTCGAATAAAACATCCCTACTATATTATCTAAGCTTTCTTCGTAAATCGGATATCGAGTAAATGAGTACTCTAAAATTGTGTTTCTTACTTCATCATAAGTAGCATCAAATGGCAAGCCGATAACATCCGTACGATGTGTACCTAAAACGTCTGACACATCTTTGTCTGGAAAATCTAATACTTCTTTTAACCGCTCAGATTCACTTTCATCAAATGTGCCTTCTGTCGAAGCAAAATCTACAAACCCTCTAAATTCTTCTTTCGTCAAAGATGCTTCTGTCACTGTTCCATTTGAAATAATACGAATGATTAGATTCGTAAACCCTTGCAAAATCCAAGTAATAGGGCTAAGTATTTTCACGAATAACGCTATAATTGGCGCTACTACATATGCAAGACGATCTGCAAAGGTTACGGCGATTGTTTTCGGTAAAACTTCTCCAAAGACAATAACGACAATTGTTAAGATTGTAGTAGCTACTGAAACCTGCCAGCCATGACGTATTGCGATAATTGTTAATAATGTTGGCATTAAAATATTGACCGTATTATTTATAATTAAGATAGTCGTAATCATTCGGTCCGATTGAGCAATTAATAGGTTTAGTTTTTGAGACATGCGGTCACCTTGGTTCGCCCGCAACTGGACCTTCATCCTATTTAAAGCTGTTAAAGCTGTTTCACTTCCCGAAAAGAAAAATGATATGAGCAAGCACAAGATTAGCCCAATAAATTCCAACGATATTCCTCCCCAAAAAACTGTTCAAGTTCCGTACAAATTTATACTACATAATATACCATATTTTAGTTAACCCCGTATTAAGTTAGAGTTGTTCTTTCTATTTGAAATGATTGCTATGGTATAATAATTCTAATATCGAAATAATGAAATGAGGGATTTAAGTGAATCAATTAGAAGCATTAGACACTTACTTTACAACTCATCGTGATGAACATCTCGATGAAATGAAACAACTTTTATCTATAGCTAGTATTAGTTCACTATCTGAACATAAAAAAGATATGAAAAAAGCTGCTGCATTCCTTGGTGAATCCATGAAGAACGCTGGACTTGAAAATATTAAAATTAATGAAACAGCTGGTCACCCAGTAGTTACTGCAGATTGGTTACATGCTGAAGGAAAGCCAACTGTTTTAGTATATGGTCATTATGATGTACAACCAGTAGATCCATTGGAATTATGGGTCAGCGAACCATTTAAGCCTGAAATTCGTGATAATATTTTATATGCTCGTGGATCAAGCGATGATAAAGGCCAAGTATTTATGCATGTAAAAGTTATCGAAGCTTTAATGAAAGAAAATGGTGAACTACCAGTTAACGTGAAATTCCTAATTGAAGGTGAAGAAGAAATTGGTAGTGTAAATCTTCCTGCGTTTATTGAAGCGAACAAAGAACAACTTGCTACGGACTTAGTATTAATCTCAGACACAAGTCTTTATGCACCAGGTCGTCCTGCAGTTTGTTACGCATTACGTGGATTAACAGGTGTTCAAATTGATGTTCGTGCAGCAAAAGGAGATCTTCACTCAGGTATTTATGGTGGTGGTATTCAGAACCCAATTCATGCCTTAGCAGATATCCTTTCATCATTCCACGATGAACATGGCACGATTGCAGTTGATGGTTTCTATGATCAAGTTCGCCCAATTACCGCTGATGAAAAAGCTGCATATGAAGCTTTGGGATTCGATGAGGAAGCTATTAAAGAAGAAGCTGGTGTAAAAGAATTATACGGTGAAGAAGGCTACACTTACCTTGAACGTACATGGGCTCGCCCAACTTTAGAAGTAAATGGTGTATTTGGTGGCTTCTCTGGTGAAGGCATTAAAACAGTTCTTCCTGCAACTGCTGGCGCTAAAATCACTTGCCGCTTAGTACCAGATCAAGATCCAGATGAAATCGTAGCTCAATTAAGAACTCATCTTGAAAAACATAAACCAGCTGGTGTTGATATTACAGTCACTGATTTTGATAAAGGTAAACCTTTCATTACACCGCTAGATCATCCATATATTCAAGCTGCTGGCCGTTCATATGAAACACAATACGATGCTAAAACAGCTTATATTCGCGCTGGTGGTTCTATTCCTATCGTGGCAACATTCGATGAAATTTTAGGTGCTCCAGTAATTATGATGGGCTTTGCACTATCAACAGAAAACTTCCATGCACCAAACGAACACTTCCACTTAGAAAACTTTGATAAAGGTCTTCGTGTCATAAGTGATTACTATTATGAAGTAGCGAATTTATCAAAATAAAATTTTTAAAAAGCCCACATTCCTACCCTAAGGAATGTGGGCTTATTTATTTTTTAAAAATTATCCAGCTAAACTCGTTTCGCTATTACTTTTCTTCACCAAAAATAGTGACGATTTCTACTGCTGATTTACGTGGTTTTTCATTTGGAATTGTATCGAAATAACCGAATTGAAGCATGCTGATGATGCGTTCTTCTGGTTTCACGCCTAATGCTTCACGGAACTTTGGATTATCGATCCAGTTAGGTGTTTTCCAGCAAGCACCGATTCCACGATCCCATGCTAGTAATTGCATATTTTGAATTAAGCTACTAGCTGCTGCAAAGTCTTCATAACGTTCTTTTTGACGTACATCTTGTGGCATAATCACAAATGCATATGCACCTGGTGTTGTGAATTTTTGCATTTTTTTCGCAAGTACGTCTTCAGATAATTCTTTCCAATCTGGCACTGCATATTCACGGATTAAATCTTTTAAAGCATCTAATTCAGCTCCACTAGCAAGTACTATTCTCCATGGTTGACGATTACCATGATTTGGCGCCCATACAGCAACATTAATAATTTCCATTAAATCTTCACGGTCTACAGGTTGACCATTGAACATTTTAATAGAACGACGTTCACGGATTGCATCTTTAACTGATAAAGACTGTTCATTCATCATAATCACTCCTATAATATGAACACAATTTACGTTGAATATACTTGTATGTATATTACCCTATCCACCTTACCACAGTCTGCTGAAAAATAAAAAGAACATCATCTTAAGGTGTTACTGTTATATGCATGAAGTAATATTTAATGTTTGGTGTATATGCACTGGAATCTTCATATGTCCATAAACGATGATAGCTATTAGTCGTATGTGCATTGACATATGGAACACCATTAATAATGCTCGTTACAATTAAAGAGTGATCAACTCTTCCATCCCCAGTAAAATCAAGGAAAATCAAATCTCCCAGCTCTAACTCACTTTCGCTTGAAACTCTTCTTCCTTGTAATCCTTTTTTAGAATTTTGTAAATGCCAAAAAAGTGCATTTGCAGTGGTCCAACTATAACTCCAGGACTTCCCTTTTATCCACCAACCTTTTACTCTATCAGGATATCCCGTCATAGGTGCCTCACCTGCTAGTAAACATTGCGAAATAAAATTGGTGCAATCATCTTCGAATCTAGGGAATGCAGGATTTGCATGGTTCCACCATTGATTTGCATAGTCAACCGCTTTTTGCCTATTATACATCGTTCATAACCTCCTATTGTAACTTATGTAAGGCCACATCCAATTGATACTTTTTCTAGAACTGTTATGACAAATATATAACTTTTACAACATTCCTATTATAAGTAACCAATTTCATACTTTTTTTGGTACAATGAGAACAATATCATTTTGTATCTCCTATTTTTTGTGTGAAAGGATGTTTGAATTGACACAGCATGCTGAAAAAGAAATTGTTGATGTGACATTACTTTGTGATAAAAAAGGCAACTTAAATCCTGCAGCTATCGGCTATGCAAGAAAGCCAATTATTCAAAGTAATTTAAAAGGGCATATGTTACGTAAGAAAAAATGGAATTACTGGTGTGTATTTGGTGATGATATTATGTTCTCAGCGACGATTAGTCATTTAGATTACGCAGCAGTTTGTTTCGTTTACTTTCTCGAATATGAAACGCAAAGATATTTTGAGAAAACAGTCACCATTCCTCTTGGCTATAAGCTAAAGATGCCCGAAAATGTTTTAGAAACAGTTTCTTTCAATAATAATGATATCAAGATTCAATTACTTCATTCACAAGGTGAAACACAGATGACTGTAACTATACCTAATTTTGACGGGGATCTTTTGCATGCGGATTTAACAATCAAACATCCAAATGACGATGAATCATTAAATGTTGTCATTCCGTGGAATCGTCAAACGTTTCAATTTACTGCAAAGCATCATTCTTTACCAACAAGTGGTTATGTAAAAATCGGAGATAAACGTTATAACTTTTTCGAAGAAGACTGTTTTGCCATTCTCGACTATGGCCGTGGAGTCTGGCCACGTGAAACAGCTTGGAACTGGGCTATGGCCTCACAACGCTGTGGGAATCACCGTATAGCGCTAAACCTTGGTGGACAATGGACAGATGGTACCGGTATGACGGAAAATGCCATTTTCATCGATGGCAAAATGCAAAAAATTCATGAAGATGTAATTTTCCAGTATAATAAGAAGAATTTTATGCAACCTTGGCATATTGCTACTAAATTTACGGATGATGTGCAACTAACATTCACACCATTTTTTGAACGCGAAGCTAATACAGATGTAAAACTAGTGAAATCTTCTATTCATCAAATGGTTGGCTATTATAATGGACGTATTCACTTGGAAAATGGACGTTATATACCCATTCAACAACTCCTTGGGACAGTTGAAAACCATATCGCCAAATGGTAACTTTAGAAAAAGAGAGCCTATTATATTTTATAATAGACTCTCTTTTATTCTTTGTAGAAATCTTACAGTTTTCTTTATTCCTGCCTTTAGCTTTCCTTTTTATCTAACTACTAATTATGTTACTAAACGAGTTAATTTTTTCTTTTTCCACATTAAACTATAATACAAATATTGTGAGACAAGCCCAACAATGAAAGCCACCGGATATCCAATCCATATACCCTTAATTCCTAAATTAGTATAATGAGAAAGTAGGTATGCTACTGGAACTTCGATACCCCAAATCGATATAATGCTAAGAATTGTCGGCCAAAGTACATTTCCACTAGCACGCATCGTTGAAATTAGGATATATGAATGACCAATTATTAAATAACTCCATAAAGTAATCATTAGTAAGCTGTGAGAGATCTGTATCGTATTTTGACTCGTTAGAAATAGATGAAGAATCGGTTTAGACAATAGATAAGTTAAAAATACGGTTACTCCACCTAATACATAATTAAGCAATACCCCAACACGGATAACTTGATTTAACCGTTCGAATTGATTTGCTCCAATTGATTGGGCTACGAAGATTGATACAGTAATACTGATACATAACGCTGGCATTTGCACATAGCTTAGAAGTTGATTTGCTACTCCATAAGCAGCTGTTGCATCTGACCCATATTTGTTTACAAAAGTAATAACAGCTATTTCAGAAAGTGAAAGAAAAATCATATTAATACTTGTTGGTATTCCAAGTTTTAATAACAATTTTAATAATCCAACATCCATTCGAAGATATTTCCTTGAGGAGGCATTTAATTGCAGCGGGTGTTTAGTTTTATATAAATAAATTAGTAATGTTACGAATGTCAATATTGTTGAAATTAGTGTTGCGTATGCCGCACCATATATATCAAACTTAGGGATTCCGAACCACCCAAATACGAATACAGGCAAAAGGACTACATTTAGTATTGTACTTAATAAAAGAAAGTAAAATGGCGTTTTAGAATCTCCAGTTCCTCGTATTAATGTAGTATATACAATATACAAAAACATAATAGGCATTGACCAAAATAAGATTTGAGCATAATGAACACTTACATTCAAAATATTTTCAGGTGTTCCTATTCCTATTAAAATGTCTCTACTAAAGATACTTCCAATAATCGCAAGTATAAGTCCTAAAATAAAAGTAAAAGAGAGAGTAGTTCCTACAATTGCCTTTAATCTTTCTTCCATTTTTGCTCCATAAGCTTGCCCAATTAATATTGAACTACCTGATCCAATCCCAATTGCAAATGATATTAGTAAAAATAGCAATGGAAAAAAGGCTGATATTGCTGCTAGTGCATTTACCCCTAACCAATGTCCAACAACGATCATTCCAAATACCTGACCAATTGATTGCAATATATTGCTTAAAAGTAGAGGAATTAGGAATATTATCATCGGGCGTAATAATGTAAGTTTATTTCCCCTAGGTTCTTTTGAAGTTAATTCTTCTTTTTTTAAATCATCAGTTGAAATCAAGCTTCATCCCCCCATTCATTTAATTTTTCTGAGTTATATCTACGTTCTCCATATACCTTAAGTTTTTCTAGCCATTTTTCTTCTAGTTTTTTCAGTTCACTTTTTCCGTTGGTGTAACGATCTTCTTCGACTTTTAATCTTTCTAATTCTTCAATGACGAAGGCTTTCGCACGCCGACAACTGTTTTTGTTTCTTTATATTGTATTTTCAATTCTGTTTTTCAATCCATTTTATTCATCCTCTCACTTATTCATTCTTTAACCAATACTGACTCCATCTGCTTTCCGATCAATAAAACCATATTCAATTAAGTATCTTCTTAAAATGACATAATCATGGTAAAAAGCGCATATTGATCCTTTTCTTTCAAAAGCTCCATCATAACTATAAAAATCTTAGCTTTCCGTTCTTTTTACATAAGCAAACACAGCCTTTATTCGTTTAACAATTTATAAACATAATATGATATTGTTTATTTATTGTCAAACATAATCGGAATATGTTTATTTTTATTATTTGCGAATGAATACAAAAAAATAAGCATCATTTGTAAATAAAATCCTTAATCTCAGTGTCAGTGACTACAACTTTATTTACGGGATGAAGGAAAACTATTAAGCTTCTCCACCAAGTATATTTATAAGATCCTTGAATGATTTTTGGCAGCCCCATTGTTTTTTTAACGGACAAGCGAAAAGCCCCTTCAGAGTACTGAAGGAGCTTTTTACCTTATATAGTCACTTATATCAGATATCGCTTTTTAGAAAGGGGGCATTTTTTATATATCAGGTTTATACGATAGAAATCTTCAACGTAAAAAAGGAACCGCAATTTGCGATTCCTAAAATGTTTATTTATTTGCTCCGTTTATGACACTAAGCGAATCGTTAAGTGCAGTTTTGCACTTGCTTGCATCTGGGCTTGATGAACGAACTGATGCTAATACAACGTCAATTGTTCCATCTATTTTAGTCCATGTTGTGCCATCTATTTTTCTTAGTTTAGGCTCTGCTACATCCCATTGATGTTCTAAATCGTCAGCACTTTTTTTCGCCGCAGTAAAGTTATTTGAGTTTACTTGGTTTAGCATATCACTTTCAACTTTAGCGAAATCTGTTAATTGCCCAGCTAATGTAGTTGCTTGCGATGCTTTATTTGCACTGTTTAAAGCACTAAGCGAATTAGTAAGTGCAGTTTTGCACTTGCTTACATCCGGGCTTGATGAACGAACTGATGCTAATACAATGTCAAACGTTCCATCTATTTTAGTCCATGTTGTGCCATCTATTTTTCTTAGTTTAGATTCAGATGCGTCCCATTGATGTTCCAAATCGTCAGCCTCTTTTTTCGCTGAAGTAAAGTTATTTGAGTTTACATCCTTTAGCATATTATTTTCAATATTAATAAAGTCTGTTAATTGTCCAGCTAATGTAGTTGCTTGCGATGCGACGCTATTACTGATTGAATAGTAACTGCCTATACCACCACCTAAGAAAATGCACAGTACTACAATGGTTTGTATCAAAACATTATTCTTGTTACCATTTTCTTGGTTTGTTTCTGCTGTATCACTTTTTCCCGTTGTATCAATTTTTGTAACAGCTAGAAAGACGATGATCCCTAAAATAGCTACAAGGAAAATTACACTAGTTACGGTTGTCCCTAAACCTAACCCACCATTAACTTTTGGTTGAGATAGCAAATCTCCTAATGATGCGCCAAGTGGACGAGTAAGGATATACGCAATCCAAAACGCTAATACAGCATCAAGTTTCAAAAATTTGTATGCTAAATATACACAACCAATTATTAAAACAACTATTATACCTGTTTTAAGATAACCAAGACCTAGTTGTTCAGAATATAAATCTCCGACTGCTGTTCCAAGTGCAAATGTGAAAAGAATAGTAAACCAATAGAAAGCTTCTCTTCTTCTTGTATAAATTGAGTGGATCGAAAGTGTTTTTTCGCTAAGATACCAGAAAAGAAAAGTTAAACCTAGTAGCACAGAGAAAACTGCTGTACTAACCTCTAGTCGTACTCCGATATTGTCTGTCAAATTATCAGTTACCAATGTTCCAAATACACTTATTAGAACAACCGTTATCCAATAAATTGCTGGAACATATTTAGTTGCTCTGAATTGAAGAAACAAGAAAATGAAAAACGCAATTCCCATAAGTATGGTAGTGTTAGCTAGCCCTAAACCAAGATTGAAATTTAGGAAATCAGCAAATGTTTCGCCGACTGTTGTACATAAAATTTTGATGATCCAGAAGAAAATTGTAACTTGTGGAACTTTGTTTAGCATTTGTCTGCCTAGTGATTGATCCACTGAACTAATTCCTTGATCTTTCATAACGACCGATTCCTCCTAATTTTCTTAAATTACTTTGTCTATAAATTGTACAATTATTCCTTTGCCTATCCCGTTTAAATGAAATATGTCCACAACTTTGAAACCTAGACCATTTCAATAACTTAAGTGGCATACACCTATTTTAATAGAACAACATATAAGGAATCTTAGTAGGTATTTAGTAGCCCATTAAAATTAGATTAAAAATGAATTAAAAACGAAAAAACGACAGCAATAAACTGTCGTTTCCTTCTAAAAATTATTATATAAATATAGCATCAAACTAATTTCTGCATGATGTGGAATTAGCTTCGCTTTCTGCGGGCGAGCGTTGAGCCTCCTCGGAAGCCTTTGCTCCTGCGGTTACTCGTCGCAGAAAAAACCTTTGCTCCTGCATCGCTTCGCTAGCTTCGTCGCAGAAAATTCCACATCAAAAAAGATAGCTATACAAAAGTAATTCACAATTCCATTCAATTTCTGTTTCTTTTACTATACTCTTTTGCTATATGCATGACGGTACATCTTTTCAGGATAATCAGTAAAGATTGCATCCACTCCTATTGCTTCCATTAAATCATAATCGACTTCTTTATTAATGGTGTAGACACGTACTTTATTCCCTGCTTCTATTGCCTTTTTCACTGCATCACGTTTAGCAGCTACTAATGAAACGTGAAGCGCTTTTGCACCAATCATTTTTCCATACTCATCTAAATTGACCAAAATCTTCATAAATAGTGCACCTACTTCATTGTAAGGTGCTTTTTCAAGAACTCTTTCTACCATTTCATGATCAAATGATGAAAATAGCACTCGTTCCATCATGTCATGAGATTTCACAGTATCTAATACATCATCTTCTATGCCTGGATATTCAAAAACATCCGTTTTCAATTCGATATTAATCATATGATGAGTAGCTTTGAAAACATCCAGCACTTCATCAAGGGTTGGAATTTTTTCACCTGCAAATTGCTCACCTTTCCATGAGCCAAAATCATATGAACGAATTTCTTCAAACGTCATATCTCGAATATAGCCCTTACCATTTGATGTACGATCAATTTTTTCATCATGATTAATCACTAAAACACCATCTTTTGTACGCTGAACATCTAATTCAACACCGTAAATTGGTAATCTCGCTGCTTCACGAAATGATGCTAATGTATTTTCTGGAAAGGTACCTGATGCACCACGGTGCGCAAATATATTCATTTGGTATATTCCTCCAACCATTCTACTTGTTACTTCCATCCTACAGCGCATACAACTTTTAAACAACATTAAACTTCATTTACAATAATAAGAAGCGTATAGTAATAATTATCACCCTATGAAGATAAGGGAGGCTGATTTCGTGACACAACATCCTGATTTTAAAGAAGAAGAACAACATTTAGCTTATACAAAATATTATATGCACAAACTGTTAGACGAATCAAAACGTGATGTACAAACCGCCCAAGAAAATATTCGTACTGCAATGGCTGATTTGGATTATTTAGATTCCAGTTTAAGCTACCAAAATATTTTAACGAATGCTCGTTTTTTTGATATGGCAAAGAATCAACGCGAAGGTCTGGAAGCAATTCGTCAAAAACCTTATTTCGCACGTATTCACTTTCAAAAAGAAAATGAGCCAGCTGAAAAATTATATATTGGGAAAACATCCTTGTTTGATCGCGAAACGCAAGAACCAATTATTGTTGATTGGCGTTCTCCAGTTGCAAATGTCTACTATGACGGACGTCTAGGTGATTTAACATATGAAGTAAATGGCGAAGAAAATAAAGGTCACCTCTATTCAAAAAGACAATATAAAATTGAAAAAGGACGACTACTTGAGGTCCGTGATATTGATCTCACAACAAATGATGAACTCCTACAAGATGCTTTAGCCGGAAAAGCAGATGTTCGTTTGACCGAGATTGTCTCGACCATCCAAGCTGAACAGAACGAAGTAATTCGAGCACACTTAAAACAACCAATTCTTGTTCAAGGTGCAGCTGGTAGTGGTAAAACAACAATTGCCTTACATAGAATATCTTATTTTCTATATACGATGGGCGAACATTTCCGTGCACAAGATTTAATGATCTTAGCACCGAACAAATTATTTATCGACTATATTGCGGATGTTCTACCAGAGCTTGGTGTTGGTCAAATTTGTCAAACAACATATGCTGAATATGTGCAAAATGCTACGAATATAAAGCTGAAATTGCAAGATTCGAATGAACAACTTGAAAAGTTAGTACAGCAAGAAGAAATAGATGAAATTTCACTATGGATATCCAAAATGAAGGGCACACTTGAATATCGTGATATTATAGCAAGCTATATTACTAAAATTGAGAACCAAATTGCCGATCAATTTGAAGATATCTATATTGAAAAATATCGTATTTTAAAAGCCTCACATTTACGTAGACTCTTTTTAGAAGACTACAATTATTTACCTTTAGAAAAAAGAATTGCAAAAGTTCGTTCTGTTATGCAAAACCATGTGAGACAAAAGAAAAAGCAGATTCTTTATTCGTTAAAAAAGCGTTATGATGCTGTACTAGATAAGGCATTATTTGGTATACGTGAAGATGCAAAGCGTAAAGAAGTTGTGACTAAATGGATTGATGAACGAGATGAACGAATTCCAGCAGTGGAAAAAGAAGCAAGGACAGTAATCACTCGGTATATGAAGCGATTTGAAAAATACAAGATTAAACCACTCTACCGTGAATTTTTAACCAATCGAGCTTTACAAGAAGAATTGGCACCTGAATGGTCGGAAGAAGAACATGACCGATTTGAAGAAGCACATATAAAAGAAACGTGGGCTCTTGAAGATTTGGCTGCTCTGTTTTATTTGCAAGCTAAAATCAAGGGAATAAAAGATGAGTGGAAGATGAAAGTTGTCTTTATTGATGAAGTACAAGATTATAGCTTGTTCCAACTGGCAGCTTTAAAAGAGGGACTTGAAACGGATATGTTTACAATGGTCGGAGACCTGGCACAAGGTATTCATAGCTATCGTTCATTAACAGATTGGGAACCTGTGCGAGATCTTTTTCCACGGGCCAGCTACAAAACGTTACAAAAAAGTTATCGCACAACCATTGAAATTATGGCTGTAGCTAATCGTATTTTAGAACAAATGGTTGAAGATTTACCGTTAGTAGAACCCGTTGTTCGCCATGGAGAAGAACCTTCATTTCATGAAATGGCGGCTTTTGATGCTGCTCAAATAGCAGAAATTTATGACCAAATTCGAAGTAAGGGACACCGTTCTATTGCACTTATATGTAAAACAACAGATGAGGCTAAAAAGGCCACTAAAGCATTGCAAAAAGCGAATGTAAATGTGCAAACATTATTCGAAACATCCGAAATTGATCAAGATGCTTTGCTTATTATACCGAGCCATCTTGCAAAAGGCCTTGAATTTGATGCCGTCATCATCGCAGCCGTTGACCATGCATTTACGGATACACCGATTGATCGCAAGCTCTTATATGTTGCATTAACACGCGCTATGCATGAATTGCATTTAGTTGCTCCTAGAAAAGAGGATTTTTTATTGAAATAGAGAAAAAGCTTGGAAACATTGAATGCTTCCAAGCTTTTTTGTGTTAAGGCAAGTTTTTTACTTTCGAGAAGGAACTGGATAATAACGCTTTTTTTGACTATCATTTTTACCTTTTTTCCGGCCTACGATTTTACAAAGGATTTGACTAATTAAATTCTTATGCACACCTTCTACTTTTTGTAATGCAGGAAGTCTCATTATAATCCCCTCCTAAAAGTAAGTTATATTCTAATAATATGTACCTACTTCCAAGATATGTGTGATTTATAAAGAAAATCTTTAATTTATAACTACATTTTTAAGATTTCATTCGCAATATAGAATTTAAATTTCTTTTACAATCGTTCGAATTTCTTCGGCAATCAAATTGGATAAGAGCTGATAACCCCTTTCTCCAAAATGAAGACCATCATTTTTGATTCCTACAAGTATTTGTTTATAATCAGGGCGCTTGTATAGAATCGAGAAAAAATCAATAAAATAGCATCCTGTTTCTTCTGCAACTTTTCTTACAGCATCCCCATATTCTTTTATACGATTATTTAAACGATTCGGTTGCAATGTTTCATCTATTGGAGAAGGTGTAATTAAAATAACCTTTTCTGCCCCTATTTTTTGGATAAAGAATTGTAAATTCTCCTTATAAACATCTAGTGAGACTAATTTATGTGATGCGGAGTCATTTGCTCCAAATAAAATCGTCACTAAATCTGGATTCTCCTTTAAAACATCATTTTCTAAACGTTCTCTTGCCCTAACAGTCGTATCACCTCGAACACCTGCATTGATAAAAAGATACCCGTTTAATTCCTGCTCCAGAAGTGTGGTTAACATTGGTTTTAGATAACCCTCTTCTCTCGCAGTAAGACTATCTCCAAAACAAACAATTTTCATGGTTACACGCACCTTTTCTTCCTGAATCATTGTATGATTTACAAAAAGTCAAAACTTCATTGAGTAAATTTTTATTTAATAAAATAATCTATTTGTTGTAAAGGTGTAAATCCTGCTTTTTGGTAAACACTAAGAGCGTTTGTATTATCGATTTCAACATCCAGCAAAACCTTTTGTTGCTGTTTTTTATATGCATAGTCTTTTGCCCATTGTAAGACAGCTGAACCGATTCCTTGACCTCTTAGAGATTGTTGAACTGTAAACGCTGTAACCCAGACACCCGCTTCATTTTCTACTATTGAAACAGTTGCAACTACTTGTTGATCAAGTTCTACCATATTCAACATACGCCCCGTAGTTGTGGTATTAAAGGTAATAAGCTCTGCTGTTTCTTCAGACATGTCACCAAAACCTTCATTCATTAGTTCGCCTAATATACCACGATCTTGTTCAGCAAACGGGCGGACGATAATATCTTTAGAAAACTTACATGGTTCAGCAACAGCCTGCAATGTTGCTTCTGAAGAATTATATTCATACCCTAGTTGGTGCAAAAATTGATGTCCAACAACATCATTAAATGACAAACCCATGTCACCTGTAGCACCCCGTTCAATTAGAGCATTAGTAAGCTCTTGTACAAGCGCTGTACCAATTCCTTGTCTACGATAATCAGGATGAACAACTACACTCCATTCATACGTATGTAGACCAAATAAATCTGCAGCACTAAGAGCTCCTAATAATTGATCTTGTTCATTATATGCTAAAATAACTAGCCCTTGACTCTCGTAGTTTTTCCAACTATCAGCATTCATTAATAGAGCGATATCCTGATTTCTACTCGGACTCGCACTTTGTATTAATACATTCAACTCTTGAATTGTTAACTCATCAAGTGGATAAGAAGCTTTCATTAAAAAGATATCCATTTATAAGCCCTCCATTTCGTAATTGTTTTGAAATATAAATGATATAATTTTTTTACTTTCCCCTACTTTTCAGACTACGACTAATGGTATAGAATAACGCATTGGAGGCTAATATAATGACCAAAAAACGACTAACCTGGGTCGATGCGACGAAGGGTTTTTTAATGATTTTAGTAGTAATTGGACATTACCCAAAACATTTGGATTATCCATTACTAACATATATTTATTGGTTTCATATGCCTGCATTTTTCGTTCTTAGTGGCTTATTCTTTAAACCAGCAGATTCTAATGCTACTATGATTGAATCAATTAAAAAACGAACGATGCAGTTAATGGTTCCATATGTTTTCTTCTTAGTTATCATAACATGTTTACGCTATGTACTAGCATTTATGTCAGGTAACACAGATCTTGAATATTACAAACATGATTTACTTACTATCTTATTTGGAGGGCGCTTTGCCCGTGGTTCATACGGTGTGATCTGGTTTATCACAACATTATTCTTCACATATATATTATTCTTGTTAGTAACACGTTACTTAAATCGTGTAAACCAAGCTCTATTCCTTATTTTATGCTATATTCTCGCTCATATTGAAAGTTTTTATGTAGTTAATATTGTGGGGGGACCTGTTGATGCAGCATCACAGACTATTATGATTCCTTGGAATTTAGACGTAGTTCTGATTGCAGTTGTCTATTTTGCGATTGGTTACTATGCAAAGGAAATCTTCTCACATGTCCGGTTTCCATTGTGGATCACATGTACAGCAATTGTATTGATGGCGATGCGACTTACTTGGAATAAAGAATTTGATTATCACCTAAGTATGAAATTTATTCGTTATAGTAATTCAATATTAGATATCGTTCTACCTATTGCATTTCTTATTGTGATCTTTGGTTTCTTCCAATTTGTCACAAAGTATATTCGTCTAAAGGCATTAGAGTTTATCGAATTGCATTCTATTACAATCATGTATTTGCACATTTCGGTTGATAAATTTATGAATAACTTTATACATTATGAATTATTGGGCTACACATTACTCTGCCTAATTATTCCAATCATTATTTCTATCATCATGAAACGATATATGCCTTATGCAACTTTATTGATGGGTAATTTCCGTTTCAAAAAAGCTGTAAAATCTTAGGGGCAACAGGATGTTGGTCACGGAGTCGTTGCCACAGGCCTGACGTGGCGTTCTTAGACTCCGTTCCTTAATTGTTGCTCCTGCGGGGTTCACCTGTCTCGCTTTGAGGACAATATCCACTATTGAATGAAGTGGAATTAGCTCCGCAATGCGACAAATCGATTAGACTCCTCGCGGCTTCCCTGAGGGCACTGAAAAAAAGGGTTTCAATACAAATATTTATAGTATTAATCTACTTGCTAAATGATGTGGAATTAGCTTCGCTTTCTGCGGGCGAGCGTTGAGCCTCCTCGCAGGAGTCTGCGCTAATTCCACATCAACAAAGATAGCTATACCAGATTATTATTATAAATTTTCTTTTTTCTTTTTCAGTACCTTCTCTTCCCTCACTGTAGGGTCTCGTCTGTCTTTTGTCTCCACTTCACTTCAACAAAAATTACAATTCAAAATTTATGAATACTTACTTGATGACAATATCTTTTTTCTAAAGCGTTCAAAAAAAGGGGCCAAATGCACAATAGATTGTCGCCCTTACAATTGAGTTTCATATGATTACAACTTCGATTGTTGTAGCATTTGATAGAATATTCCTTTTTTTGCAATAAGCTCTTCTCTCCTACCAGACTCTACTAATTCTCCTTGTTGCATGACCAAAATGACATCCGCTTTTCTGACAGTATTTAAACGGTGCGCTATAACAAAGCTTGTGCGCCCTTGCATTAAACGTTCAAGTGCCTCTTGTATTTCTAATTCTGTCACAGTATCAATACTACTTGTTGCTTCATCTAACAATAAGATGGAAGGATTTGCTACAAGCGCTCTTGCGATTGATAGTAATTGTTTTTGCCCTTGGCTAATTTCTCCGCCATCTGATGTTAAAAACGTATTATAACCTTGAGGTAATGTCATGATAAAATCATGTGCATTTGCTTTTTTAGCTGCTTCTATCACTTCTTCATCTGACGCATCTAGTTGACCATATCGAATGTTTTCTTTGACTGTTGCCTCAAATAAGAATGGCTCTTGAAGAACAAAGGCCATTCGGCTACGAATATTTTCACGAGAAAATGCTTGAATTGGTTGATTATCGATTAAAATTTGACCTTGTTGGACATCATAGAAACGAGCAAGCAGCTGCATGATCGTTGTCTTACCAGCCCCCGTAGCACCGACTAAAGCAGCTGTTTGACCTTTTTTTACATGGAAATTGATTTGTGAAATTGTCTGATTTTCTTCCTCTGTCTCATATTTAAATGATACATCTTCAAATTTAACGTCACCTTGCACCTTTCGCAATGGTGCATTTTTTGCATCATCTTGTTCCTCATCTTCTTCCATTATCGAAAATACTCGTTCTGCACCAGCTATAGCAGACAATACATTATTAAATTGGTTTGCTAAATCATTTAAAGGTCTTGTAAATTGACGAGCATATTCTGCAAATACCACTATTGTTCCAATGGAAACATACCCTTTTACGGCAAGAAGTCCACCAACGCCTGCCACTACAGCAAAACTAGCATTATTAAGTAAATTCATCACTTTTGGAATGGCTCCTGAATAGACATTTGCCCAATAACCTACGCGACGCAAATGACTACTTTTCTCTGCAAAATCATCCATCATACGCTGCTCCTGAGAGAAAGCTTTCACAACACGTTGACCTGAAATTGTTTCTTCAATCATGCCATTAAGAGTACCTAACGCTTGCTGTTGACTCTTAAATAATTTTCCTGTTCTTCTTGTAATCCAACGTGTAGAAATGAACATCACAGGAATTATAAGCATTGTTAACAATGTTAGTAATGGACTCATAGTAAGCATTACGATTACTGTCCCTATTAGAGTTAAAACACTGGAGAATACTTGGATAAATGTACTATTTAAAGTGGAACTAATATTATCCATATCATTCGTCATACGGCTCATTAACTCACCATGTTGTCTTTTATCAAAGAAAGAGATTGGTAATCGCTGTAGTTTTGAAAATAATTCTGTACGCATCCGATAAACCGTTTGTTGTGCTATTCCAATCATCCAATAGTTTTGCAAAAACAGTGATATAGATAAACCAATATATACAATCACAAGGCCAGCAATCATTGTCTTTAAACCTGAAAAATTCCTTTTGATCATATGATCATCAATTATTTTACCTATCAAATAAGGTCCCAACAATGATAAAACAGAGCTCAAGATTACCATCCCTATTACGACAATCAATAAGCCTCTTTGCTCATCGACAATTTTCCATATATGACGTAATGTCTTCTGCCAATCACTTGCTCTTGCACCTTTTCTCTTTTTAGAAGACTTTATATCTTCCCTCGTAAGAACTGGTTCATAACCGATAGAACGTAACCACGATCTAATCATCATTTGTCACCTCCTGGATCCTGTTGAGAATAAGCAATTTTCTGATACAACGATGAACTTGCCATTAGTTCATCATGTGTTCCAAAAGCAGATACAACACCATTTTCCAAAAGTAAAATTCGATTTGCTCCTTGTGCTGTATGAATTTTTTGCGTCACAACAAGCATAGTTGCCTTTTCATCAGCTAGAGCATCCCACAAAGCAGATTCCGTTTTTATATCAAGTGCACTTGTACTATCGTCTAATAACAAGAACTCAGGCTTACGCAAAATTGCTCTAGCAATTGACAATCGCTGCTTTTGACCTCCAGATAAGTTAACACCTTTTTGTCCTACTCGCGTTTGATAACCATTTGGGAATTGAATGATTGAATCATGAATTTGCGCCTGTTTTGAAGCTTTTTCTACTTCTTCTAATGAAGCATCCGTTTTCCCCCATGTTACATTTTCAAAAATAGTCCCTGTAAAAAGTAAAGAACGCTGTGGTACATAACCGATCAGATGACGAAGATTTTCTACATTCCATTCCTTAATATCTATACCATCAATAGAGATTCGACCTTTCTTCACTTCATAAAAACTAGGAATAAGTTGTAGCAAAGTAGATTTCCCTGAACCAGTTGCACCCATAATCGCTATTTTTTCACCTTGTCCACAAGTAAAGGAAATATTCTTCAATACATACTGATCTGTCTGCGGATATTTAAACGAAACATTTTCAAATATGATTTCACCTTTCTGTAATGGCATTTCTCTAAAGGAATGTTCAGTAACACCTTCCACTCCGTCTTCTATAAGAAGAATTTCCTCCATACGATCCGCTGATGCCTTCGCACGAGAGAATAACATAATGATGAATGCGAACATTGAAAACGACCCTGTCATTCGCATTGTATAATTGATAATAGCGGCAATATCGCCAATTTGGGTTTGCCCATTTTGAATTTGCTCTGCTCCAAACCATAAAACAGCAAGCATCGCTAAGTTCATGACAATTAACAAAATGGGTTGAATATATTCCATTAAACGCAATGCACTAGATGTGTCCTTTTTCAATGCATTTGCAATTTTTTCGAAACGACTTGCTTCATATAAGCCTCTTAAATATGCCTTTACTAATCGCATAGCTTGTAAATTTTCTTGAATCACACGATTCACTCGATCTACCCTACGCTGTACTGCTGCAAACTGGCCTATACTCTTTTTCACCATTAAATACATGAATATAGCAAGGATTGGTACCCCTAAAACTAAATATATTGCTAATGATGCATCCACATAAAAAGCCATGATTAAACTACCAACTACAACTAATGGTGCACGAAGCATAATCCTTAAACTCATAAAAAATACTTGTTGTACTTGTGATACATCATTCGTCAACCTTGTAATCAACCCTGCAGAAGGAAAGCGTAAAAAGGTTGTCATTGTAAATGACTGAACTTTTCTAAACAAGGCATTGCGTAAATCATATGCAAAGTTTTGTGCTGCATAACCTGAAAAAAAGGAATTTACTATGCCAGCAAGAAATGCAAGAAATGCCAATGCTAACATAATGGCTCCCCATATCACAATCGTGTTAACATCTTTATCGACAATTCCATCATCAATAATTTTTCTAATAAGTAATGGCTGCGTAAGTTCCACAGCAAGCTCTACAAGCATTAACAATAGTGCAATACATGCTGGAATTTTATACGTCTTTATGTATTGGAAGATTGTTTTCAAAAGAAAGCCCCCTTTCGATTGATAGAAAAAATGTAATTGTCATTAATTATGCCATATATATTCGTTACTCGAAATAAAGAAGCCTCATAAAAAAAGACGTCTTATAGGCTTATTTACCTACTTAAAGACATCTTAAAAATACTTGGTATTCAATTTTTTATTCTAGCATTTGTTGTTTTTGTTGCCGATCTCCTTCAATAGAGAGCCAAGTAACACAAATTAGCATCATGATAATGCCAACAACTTGCCATAATGCGAGCGTTTTGCCCAGCCAAATAACAGATATCGCCATTGCAGTTAATGGCTCCATACTGGATAAAATACTTGTTTCAACTGGCGTTATGTATTTCATACTACTTAAAAATAAAACAAATGCAATCGTTCCAAAGAAGATAATTCCCACCAACATATATGCTACTGTTGGTTCCAAAAGGGCATGCCATAAATCAGATCTCCAAACGCCTGAAAATATGCCTAATACGATGCCGCCGATGAGCATTCCCCATCCTACAACGATTAATACCCCCCACTCTTTCATAAGAGTAACAGGATATAAAGTGTAGAATGCAAATGTTAATCCGACACCAACACCCCATGCTAATGCTTCTTTACTAACTAATAGATTGTCGAAGGAAGCATTTGTTAATAATAAAAACAAACCAACTAAAGTCCCTAAAATACCTATAACTTGGTACTTTGGTGGTGGCATCTTTTTTGAAAATGAAACAAACAGCACAACAAAGATTGGGGCTAAAAACTGCAGTAAAGTTGCTAAAACTGCACTACTGGCATCAATTGCTTCTACAAAGGTATATTGGACACCCAACATCCCGATAACACCAAATATGACAAGCTTCTTCCACCAAACAGAGTGCTTCCAAATAGCCATGATATCTTTTTTTGTTACAAGTAAAAATGCTAACAACAATAAACCAGCAATAATTAAGCGGATTGTTAACATAAATGATACTGTCAAATCACTATTAGACAATACCCATTCCATCATGGGACCAGTTGCTCCCCAAAGCATTGCACCTGATACAATCATTACGATTCCTTTTATTCTGTGTGTCGTATGATTCAAGTCTTCACCCTCTTCTCTTGAATACATATTACTTTATTTCCAATAGTTTTTTTATAAAATTATTAATTTTATATTCTTATGACCTAAAAAAATAATTTTTACTTCAGTATCCATTACTAATGACTTATCACTCTCTATTTACTATAATAGTAAGTATAGTAATTTCAAGGAGACGTAGAATTCATGAATGACATTCAAACTATTTTTCAAACTGCTAATCCTATATTGAACCAAATACCTTGTCCTATGATGATATTAGATTTGGAAGGTATTGTTGTTGCTTGGAATCGTGAAGCAGAGAAGACATTTGGCTATTGCACAGAAGAAATACTAGGGGCTTTTTATCCATTTATTGAAGAGGAAAAAACATTTTTCTATAAAGATCTATGGCAAAAAGTTCTTCATTCTGCCGATCCTATGCACCTTGAACCAATCACTTTCCACACAAAAAAAGGGGAAGTCATTAACGCATCTATCACTTTGAAAGCATTTACAATAGATAATAATCGTTATGTTTACATTCAATTCAATTTAGATGCAGCAGAAAAACAAGACTTATTATCGTTCAATGAGTTTTCAAGTATCCGAGATGGTCTGGAATCATCGTTTATGATGCTAGCAATTGATCAAGAGGGTTTAATTACATACGCCAATACTTTATTTTTAAAACATAGTAATTGGACACCAAAAAGAATAGTCGGTAAAACATTTTGGCAAATGTTCCCCCAAACTTCTGAAAGTCCCTCCACCGTGGATATGATTTGGGGATCCTTACAAAACGGTAAGCAATGGAAAGGGGAAGTTGAAAAAATCACAAAAGATAGTCAATCCTATTGGGTAGACTTAACAGCGATTCCCGTTTTCACTACTTCCAAAAAACCTTCTAGTTTTATCTTGTTAGAAAACGATATTACCGAGAAAAAAAGATTACAAAATCGGCTTGAAAAAATCGCCTATATTGACCAAGAAACAGGCCTAATGAATCGTTATCGTTTAGAACAGATCGTCAATCAAATGATTACAGAAAATCATCATTTTTCTTTTGTCTATTTTACTATTGATAAATTCTATTCTTTAAAAGAACTATATGGAGATCAAGCTGAACAAGTATTACTTCAAGAATTTACACATCGTATGAAAATGTACTTCCAAGACAGTTCTATGGCACGTGTGAGCATTGATGAATTCGTTGTATTGACGCCACTTGGAGAATGGTTTATTCAAGGCTTCCTTACATATTTAGAACAGCATCCAATTTATATAAACAATACTACTTTACCGCTTTCAATTAGTGGTGGTATTTCAAAGTTTCCTGATGACCAGATCTCCTTTGCCCATTTGATGAAGGCTTCTTATGCTGCGATTCAAAAAGTACAATCTGAAGGCGGCGGCAGTATCTCTAGCCTATCAAAAGCTGATCATAAAGCATTATATACAAAGTCAATTATCGAAAAACGACTTCTTGTAGCTTTAGATAAGAAAGATTTAAAAGTCTTATATCAACCGCAGTTGGATTTAAGAACTGGAAAAATTACTACAGTAGAAGCTTTAGTCCGTTGGGATGATGAAGAAATCGGTACAGTTACACCAGATGTATTAATTCCTATCGCTGAAGAAACGGGATTAATCAATGATATTGGTTCGTTTATGTTAGAACAGGCATGCCTTCAAGCAGCTGAATGGCATAGAAAAGGGATAGATATAAATGTAAGCATTAACTCCTCTGTTCGAGAGTTCCGAGATAAAAATATGGTTAAACAAATTCGTCGAATACTAGAGGACACTGGATGTCCAGCAAAGTTGCTTAATATAGAAATTACAGAGAAATTTGCATTAGAAGCAGAGGCTGAAACTTCTATTATTCAACAAATGAAACAATTACAAAATGATGGCATTGTATTTGTTCTAGATGATTTTGGAACTGGATATGCTTCATTCCGTTATATGCAACTATTGCCATTATCTCAGATAAAAATTGATCAAACGTTTATCTCTACAATTCAATACCAACCGAAAAGTCAAAAACTAATTCAAGGTATGATCCAATTTGGGAAATCAATTAATATGTTCGTACTTGCAGAAGGTGTTGAAACAAAAGAACAACAAGATATCCTAACAGAGTTTGGCTGTGACGCTATTCAAGGCTACTATATAAGTCGCCCAATTGAAGCAAAAGAAATTGAAAAGCTAATATTAAGTGAACCTTCACTAAGTAGGAGCTAGGTGCTTTATTCATAAAGGCGCTGAATATGTTTGTTGATATTGACAGAATACTTATTGTGGGCTTATTAAGCTCGCTTTAAGGATTAAAGTATCAACAATATCCATAAAACATCAATAAAAAAACAAAAAGCGATTAAATCCAGTTTTAATAGGATTCAATCGCTTTTTCTGTAAATAAAGTTGGAGTGTATAGCTCATTAATTTTTTATATAAAAAAGTTTATGATGATATATTAGATAATCTTGCTTTTCTTTTACGAATGGCATTAAAAATCAGTTGCATAAATACCTCAGCAAATACCAATCCCATTACAATCGCACCGGCAATAATAAATACTCTTGCCCCATATTGAATACTTTTAACGTAATCATTTTCTACAATAGTACGCATTGCATTATAAGCAAGCCCCCCTGGAACTAAAGGAATAATTCCAGCAACACTAAACACAATCATCGGTGTTTTAAATTGTCGTGCAAGTAAATGTGCCACAATCGAAATGATGAAGGCACCTGCAAATGTCGCAAAAACTGCATCTATACCCTTTTGTTGAAAAGCATAATAGATTAGCCACCCAGTCATACCAACTAAGCCACAATGGAATAATAACCTTTTTGGTGCATTAAATATAACGCCAAATCCCGCAGTCCCTATAAAACTCAGAATGCCTTGAATAAGCCAATCCATAAAATTCCTCCTAAAAAGACAATGCTAGAGCAATACCAGCTCCAATTGCAAAAGCTGTAAGAAGTGCTTCCATCCCTTTTGCAACACCAGATACAAAATGTCCTGCCATTAAATCCCGTACTGCATTTGCGATTGGTAATCCGGGCACTAATGGCATAACTGAACCAATAATAACTTTATCAAGCTCATATCCCCATCCTACCTTATAGACTAAAACTGAAAGTAACCCTACAAATAATGAGCCTGTAAATTCAGCAAAAAATTTAACTTTCGTTAAAGAATGCATAGCTAAAAAGATTAGATAACCTATACCTCCAATAATCATAGCGTATGGGACGTCAATCCATGTTCCTTTAAACAAGATTAAAAAACAGCCACTCGCTATAGCAGAAGCCACAACCTGTACCCAAATAGGAAAAAATAAGTTCGTACGTTCAATCTTCAGCAACTCATCATACGCTTCTTCAATTGTAATCACACCTGCTGTTAACTTTCTAGAAACCGAATTAATAAGTGCAATTTTTTCTAAGTCCGTTGTACGACTCGAAATTTGTGCAATCCTTGTAGGGCGTTTATGTCCTGCAGAAAATATAATACCAGTAGGCGTAACAAAACTTTGGGCATCCGTTAGCCCTTGTGAACTTGCCATTCTAAGCATTGTATCCTCTGCACGATACGTTTCTGCTCCGCTTTGAATAAGCATTCGCCCTGCGAGAAGAAAACAATCAATAGCTAATTCTTCTTGTGTTATTTCAATCATCTTTCCTCTCACCTCATGCATCGATTCAAAAATGTAACTTTTCTGAAATAAATTTAATAAAAATGTAACTTTTTCAAAACTTTTTACTCTTTTTCCATGTCTAATAAGTTAGAATAGAATCATCAAGTATAAAGGAGGCAGTTGGGAAGTGACTACTATTCATCCAAAGAATAAACCACGTTGGATTAACCTTCTATTAATAGGTGTCATCCTAACAATAACCGCTTTAACAATATGTTTAGTTACAATACAAGATGGAAATGTTTCCTCTGACGACTCTGAAAATATCGCATTAGCAGCATCTTCAGAAGTCATAAAAGAAAAATCAAAATACGATGGTATATATATTGTTACAGAAAAATCAACCAATAAAAATGCACCTTATACTATCCAATATCCCAAAACGGCTAGTAAAGTATTCAATCAATCAGTAACAGATACTATACATAAAATTCGCGATCAATATTTAAGAGATATGGAAAAATCACTTCGTAAAGACGATACTCTAATTGGCAGTCTTAACATTTCCTATAAAACTGTCGTACATAAAAAAAACTACTACTCATTTGTTTTAACACAAACTACATACACTGGTATAGGTTCTAAGCAAAAAAATGTGAAAACTTTTATGTATGATCAGAAAAACAAAAAGCAAATTTTACTGCAAGATGTTATTGAATCCCAAAAAAATCTTACTCCATTGTCCAAAGCAGTGAAAGCACAAATGAGTAACGATCCAGATTTTAAAAAATTAATGACTTCTTCACCCATTAAGGAAGCTACAAAACCTATTTGGGCAAACTTTGATAACTATTCTCTTACAGACAAAATATATACTGTTTACTTCGATGGCAGTAAACTATCCAATGGTATTAAACAAATAAAGTCAGTTAATGTTCCTTTATCTACTATTAATAGTATACTTGCAAAACCTTTTAAAGTAGAAGCGGAAAAAACAGTTCAGAAAAAAACGAACAAAACGAACAAACCGAAGAAACTAGTAGCATTAACATTTGATGACGGTCCTAGTAAAACTGTAACACCCAAAGTTCTAAAAATCCTGAAAAAGCACAATGTTAAAGCCACATTCTTTATGGTTGGCTCCCAAGTTAAGGCAAACCCTAAGATAGCAAAACAAGTTCAAGAAGCAGGTCATGAAATTGGAAACCATACGTATTCACACCCTAATTTGATGAACTTAACAAATGCACAAATTAAAAGCCAATTAACAAGAACAAATACAGCTATAAAAAATGCAACTGGGCATAATCCTACTCTCTTTAGACCTCCATATGGAGCTGTTGATAACAGAGTACGTGCTCAAACGAAATTACCTGTCACTTTATGGAGCGTTGATACTCTTGATTGGAAATATCATAACTCTAAAAAAATAATGACGTTTGTTAAAAAGCAAACTTACCCAGGAGCTATTATTTTAATGCATGATATCCATATATCAACCGCAGACGGACTTGATGCAGTTATTACTTATCTTAAAAAACAAGGCTATACATTTGTAACTGTTTCAGAATTAAACGCAAATAAAAGGAAATAATTTAAAAAAGGGGCATCAAATGTTCAGTTCGAACATTTTGATGCCTTTTTTGCATGACCATAATCATGGATTCTATTGATTTTTATTTAAAGTACATGCACAATATCTATTTCGTTTAACTATCAGCTATCTAATTTAACACGATTATTTGCGAAACTCCTTACCCCTTGACAATGCTTGTAGAGCGATGCTTTGTTTCTTTAATGATTACGCCTCGATGCTGCATTTCTCGAATGTATTCCTTACCTGGCACAATCTTTTCTGGTGGGTATACACCACGATCCGTAATAGTACCGTCTCCGATTAATTGTGCAACAACAGAAATGGTGTTTGCAGTTGCTAATGCCATAGCTGTTTCGTTATTTTCTTGATCTCTATAGGCCACCATTTCATATTCATACGTTACTGCTTCTTCATTTTTTTCTCCACTTACTACAACACGTAGTAACACTGCATCTTGTTTATCGCCAAGCTCTATTTTACTTTGCAACACTTCACGTAATACGTCACGTGCTTTAATCGTGGTACCGTTAATAGTTACTTCTGTTTCTTTACTTGTTAAGCCTAAATCAACAAGTAGCTTAAATTTTTCCGCATGTCCAGTATAACGGACTGTTTTATATTCTAGTGTTTGAACATTTGGATAAGATTGTGCTAGTGTTGATAGACCACCCGATGTATGGAAAGCTTCTAAACCACTAAATCCTTTGAAGTAAAAAGGTTCAATTTCAGATAAAGATGGTACCTTACATAACTTTCCATTTCGTACAACATGCGAAGGGTCTGTATAATGATCAAAAACACCCTCTAATGAAAAAACAACATTGTATTCTAAAGGTGGCTCTTTTACTACTGGAATACCACCTACATAGATTTTAATCGATTTAACCTGATTTAATTTGGAAGCACCGAAACCCGCTAGTATGTTAATCATACCAGGAGCAACTCCTAAATCTGGTATAAGCGTAATACCTTTTGCTTTTGCTGCATTGTTTAACTTTAATATTTCATCTGTTACTCCACCAATATGTCCACCTAAATCAACTGAATGAACGCCCACTTCAATTGCTGTACGTGCAACTTTTTCATTAAACTTATAGAATAATGCATTGACCACAACATTCGCTTTTGACATCACCATTTTAAGTTGCTGGTCATTTGTCGCATCTAATTGTAATACCTCAATTTTATCCGTTCGAAGTGTATCTGCAAATTGCTGTGCTTGTACTACATTTAAATCTGCCAAGTAAACTTTTTCGACATTATGGTTTCTCACTAAATCGCGAGCAACTTCTTTCCCCATTAAACCAGCACCTAAAACTGCAATTTTCATACTTTACTCCCCCTTATGTGATATTATTCTGTATCAATTTGTGCGCGTTGCAATTTACCACTGTAATCAATGTAAATACTTTTCCATTCAGTATAGACATCCAATGCAGCAATTCCAGAGTCCCTGTGACCATTACCAGTACCTTTTGTCCCGCCAAATGGTAAGTGTATTTCAGCACCAGTTGTCCCCGCGTTTACATAAACAATCCCCGTATCTAAATCGCGTTGTGCTTGGAATGCTTTATTGATATCCTTTGTAAAAATAGAGCTGGAAAGGCCATATTGAACACTATTATTAACTTCGATTGCTTCCTCTAGACTTGAAATGGAAATGAGAGATACAACAGGTCCAAAAATTTCCTCTTGAGCAATGCGTGCATCTGGAGCTACATCCGTAAATAATGTAGGCTCGTAAAAATAACCTTGATCAAATGGAGGATCTTTTAAAATTTTACCTCCAGTAAGCAATTTTGCTCCTTCTTGTTGACCAATTTCTACATAACTATTAATCTTGTACAATGCTGTTTTATTAATGACTGGACCTATTTTTACGGATTCATCAAGTCCATCTCCTATTGTTAGTTGTTCCATCGCGTTTAATAGGCGCTTTTCCAATTCTTCTTTAATATCTTTATGCACTATCACACGACTACATGCCGTACAACGTTGCCCTGCTGTACCAAATGCACTCCATAGAACACCTTCTACTGCAAGATCTAAATCCGCGTCATCCATGATAATTACAGCGTTTTTGCCACCCATTTCCAGAGATACTTTCTTCAAATGATGCCCACCAAGTTCTGCTACTTTTCTACCAGTTGCTGTTGACCCAGTAAATGAAATTACTTTAACATCTGGGTGCTCAATCAATGCTGTACCTACATCGCTTCCTGAACCAAAGACTACATTAGCTACTCCTTTTGGCAAACCAACTTCATCAAAAATTTTCGCCATTTCATAAGCCATCATCGGCGTTTCTGTCGCAGGTTTCCAAACAACTGTATTCCCAGCCACAATTGCAGGAAATGACTTCCATGTTGCGATGGCAACCGGGAAGTTCCATGGTGTAATGAGACCAACAACTCCAATTGGTGAACGAACACTCATAGCAAATTTATTGGATAGCTCAGAAGGTGTTGTCTCCCCAAACAACCTACGACCTTCACCAGCCATATAAAAAGCCATATCAATACCTTCCTGAACTTCCCCCCGAGCTTCTTCTATAACCTTTCCCATTTCTTTTGTTAGCACTTGTGCAAGGTGTTCTTTCTTTTCCTTCATCTTCAAACCGATCGCATATAAATAATCTGCCCTTTTAGGTGCAGGTACTAAAGCCCAATCTTTTTGTGCCTCTTTTGCAATTACAACAGCTTCATGCACCAAATCTTTTGACGCCATTGGTACCATTGCTAACTCCTGCCCATTCGCTGGATTGAAAACACTTACATTTTTCTCATTCTCTAATGATTGAAACTGTCCTCCAATATAATGCTGTAGCTGGAACCTCATGTACCCCCTCCTCTTTTTTGCGTTTTATTGCTCTACTAATTACTAATATTTCTACATAGAGTAAAAATATCCTTTATTTTACCAATGATATTTTTGGATTGATAAACATAAGTTTGCAAAGTTGAAACTTTTTTTATTGGCAAATCGTAATTATAATTAGTTAGAACAGATTATACGATTCGGAGGAATATTATATGAATAATCATGAGATTGATTACAAGTTACATGGCGATGATATGCAATTTGTAGAAGTAGAGCTAGATCCAAACGAAACGGTCATTGCTGAAGCTGGCTCACTGATGATGATGGAAGATGGTATCCGTATGGAAACGGTTTTTGGTGATGGCTCTAATAGCGGCGGTGGCGGCTTTATGGGTAAGCTAATGGGCGCTGGTAAACGTTTAGTTACAGGCGAAAGCTTATTTATCACAACATTCACAAATGAAGGCATGGGAAAAAAACATGTTTCCTTCGCAGCACCTTATCCAGGGAAAATTATTCCTATGGATCTAAGTGTATTTAACGGCAAAATTATCTGTCAAAAAGATGCCTTTCTTGCAGCTGCAAAAGGAGTTTCAGTGGGTGTAGAATTCCAAAGAAAATTAGGTACTGGTTTCTTTGGTGGTGAAGGTTTCATCATGCAAAAATTAGAAGGCGATGGTATGGCATTTGTTCATGCTGGCGGTACCATTATTCGTAAAGACCTTCAACCAGGGGAAAAACTTCGTGTAGATACAGGCTGTCTAGTTGCTATGACAGGTTCAGTAGATTATAACATTGAAGCCGTTGGAGGCGTTAAAACAGCATTATTCGGTGGTGAGGGCTTATTCTTCGCGACGCTTAGTGGACCAGGTACTGTATGGATTCAATCTCTTCCATTCAGCCGCTTAGCAAGCAGAGTATTCGCAGCAGCACCAGGAAATCTTGGAGGCTCATCAGCAGACGAAAAAGGGATTGGCGGCATATTTAACCTTTTCAGTGACGACTAAATGATAAAGCCACAATAGACACAAAAAACAGCCGAATGAGGCTGTTTTTATTTTGCCAAGAAAAAAATTACCCACAAGCAGACAAAAATTCTTAAACAATGAAATGTTTCTTCTTATCCACGAAATTGATGGCCTATCCATAAAAGCCACCCCAATCCACGAATAATAAAATTGTATCCACACTTCAAATAATTTACAGCTCAATAATATTTCGACTTTTTCGTTTGATACAGTTTAACTTTGCCCATAACTAGTTCTATAGGATGGACCAATGCTTAAATAGGTAGTCTGAATACGAAGAAATCATTTAAAAAAAAGGGAAAAGGAGGATTTTTATGGGCGACAAAAAACAACCAGATGCAAATTTAAAAGGGACTTTCTTTTTCGTTATGTTCGTTGGTATTTTTATCGTAGTTGCTTGGACTTTATGTCTAAATCTATACCTTGATCGTTTTTAACCAAACGGAAAGAAGGAAGCTAAATGCATTTGCACAAATATGAAAAATATTGGCTTACATTTGGTGGAGCCTCTCTTGTCATATTCCTTCTAATTACTGGAATTATGGCATTCCACTATGGAAGTCACCCACCAAGTGCTATAAAGACCATCAACTACGAGCAAGTTGATAAAATTGCTCCGTTTAACAATCCAGGTGTTCATAAAGTATCGGGGAAAGATTGGGATTATGAAGTAGTGTTAGTTGCATCAGCATTCTATTATAATCCTCCTGAACTCAAAGTACCTATTGGTTCAAAAGTAAAATTCTTCATTACGTCAAAAGATGTAGTACATGGTTTTGAGGTTGCAGGCACAAATGTCAATATGATGGTGGAGCCAGGATATATTTCTGAATATGTAACAACTGTTGATAAAGCTGGGGATTATTTAATTGTTTGTAACGAATACTGCGGCGTCGGTCACGCTCAAATGCATTCGATGCTTAAGGTGGTGAATTCTAAATGAGCAAACCTAAACAAAAAACAACAGAAAAATTCACTTCTAAATCAGTAGGAGTCCTTAAAGTTGATGAAAAAGACGCGACATTAGTAATGGCCCATATGTATGTCGCTTTTATCGCACTACTTTTAGGAGGCACAGCCGGTCTCTTACAAGTACTTGTTCGTTCAGGCCTATTCGAATTACCTGCACCTTTAGGTTACTATCAAATTTTAACAGTTCATGGTGTTTTACTGGGTCTTATATTAACAACCTTCTTTATCATGGGCTTTCAAATAGCTGCTGTAAGTCGTACTTCTGGAGCGCTATCCGACAACCAACGAACCTTTAGTTGGATCGGTTTCTGGGTAATGACGATTGGTACAATAATGGCCGCTACAATGGTCTTATTGAACGATGCTTCTGTACTGTATACTTTCTACGCACCATTACAAGCACATTGGATTTACTATCTAGGTTTAGCCCTTGTCATTGCTGGTTCGTGGATAGATAGCTTGGGGCATTGTTTGCGATGGGAGCTATGGAGGAAAGAACATCCTAATCAGACTACCCCACTAATCTCATTTATGGCTGTCTGTAATAGTCTATTGTGGTTTGTTGCAACATTAGGAGTAGCAATTGAAGTAATATTCCAGCTAATACCTTGGTCTTTAGGGCTGGTTGATCGCGTAAATGTACTGTTATCACGTACATTCTTCTGGTATTTCGGACATGCCCTTGTTTATTTCTGGTTATTGCCTGCATATATGGTATGGTATTGCGTCATCCCTAAAATTATTGGGGGAAAAATCTTTTCAGATGGATTAGCTCGCTTAGCATTTATCATGTTCGTTCTCTTCTCCATCCCTGTTGGTGTACACCACCAATTAACTGAACCAGGTATTGCAGGGTCTTGGAAATACCTACAAGTAGTATTAACAATGATGGTCGTCATTCCATCTATGATTACGGCCTTCTCGATGTTTGCTACATTTGAAATGCGTGGACGAGAGCTAGGTGCAAAAGGACTGTTTGGCTGGTTAAAGAAACTGCCTTGGGGGGATGCTCGCTTTTTTGCTCCATTTATCGGGATGGTTGCATTTGTGCCTGGGGGAGCTGGTGGTATTATTAATGCTTCATACCAAATGAATCAAGTCGTTCATAATACAATTTGGGTAACAGGGCATTTCCATCTAACCGTTGCAACGACAGTTATCTTAACCTTCTTCGGTGCAGCTTATTGGCTAATACCACACGTAACGGGGCGTACATTTACCAAGCAATTGAATAGTTTAGGAATAATTCAAACAATCTGTTGGGCTATTGGTATGCTTATTATGTCTGGAGCTATGCATTTTGAAGGCTTGTTAGGTGCACCTAGACGTTCTACTTTTTCTGATTATGGTGGAGCCGAAATTGCAAAAACTTGGGCTTCTTATCAAGTTGCTGAAGCAATTGGGGGAACATTTCTATTTATCGGGATTATCATTTTCTTATATATCTTTGTGAAGCTTTGCTGGTTCGCACCAAAAGGTGAACAAGAATTTCCTATTGCAGAAGTTGCCCCTCAAGCTGAAAGGACGCCACCAATTTTGGAGAATTTTAAAGTTTGGATCGTCGTTTTAGTTGCTTTAATCTTAATCGCATATACATTCCCAATATATGATATAGTGCAAAATTCTCCGCTAGGTTCAAAAGGATTTAAACTTTGGTAATTAAAAGATCCCCATTCCTCTTACAGTACTATTGTTTATATTCCACCATACAAATATCCAAAAAGATGGTATCTTAAATAAGAGTGCCATCTTTTTAAATTTCCATCGAAAATGTTCTAAATCCAGGATTAGCATATATTTTTTTGAGGCCACTGAAAAGTGTAGTAATACAAATATTTATAGTATATACCCGCTATTGAATGAAGTGGAATTAGCTCCGCTTTCCGTGGGCGAACTGACGAGCCTCCTCGTACGCTTCGCTTCCTGCGGGGTCTCGTCTAGTCCGTTTTCCCGCAGGAGTCTCCGCTAATTCCACTTCAACGAAGAAAGCTATACCAGATTTTCATTATAAATTCACATCTATTTTTATTTTTTCAGTGCCCTCATTTTTTATAGGGTTGGGTACCGGAACGGTTTCGTTAGATATTTCGAATGCTTCCCCTAATATTTTGCATATATGAATCAATTTCATAATTCAAAGATTTGATAAAAAACTCGAACATTAAATGGGCAATTGTTGCCATATCTATTAGAGCATTGTCTATGAAGCGGAAGATGGCGACTCCTGCGGGAAAGCGAGACAGGTGAGACCCCGCAGTGAAGCACGGTACGGGCTTCCGAGGAGGCTCACCGCTCGCCCGCGGAAAGCGCCATCTGGAGTGGCATACTAAGTAAATACTAGAAATGAAATATTATCCGAATTATTGAATTTTTTATTTAGAAAATATTTGTACTTTTTTAACTGGAAAAAATCTTATGAAATTTACTTTTATACATAAAATTCCATTTTATATAGAAATATCAACATTCACCATTTTTAACATGATATACTAAACTTACTTTTAATTAAGGAGTGGACGAATATGAAAAGCTTATTACAAACTTTCAACGTGAACACGGAGGGCATACTGTCTTAATATTGAGAGTTTGACCTCCGATATTCTACTATTCGGAGGAAAACAATTGAAAACACAAAATATCTATTTTACAATTGCCAGTCTTCGTTCTCTACTTATACAAATGGTTTTCACTATTAACGCTATTTATTATGTTGTTAATGCAAACCTTAACCCTCTTCAACTTGTCCTAATTGGAACCATAATGGAAACAACGATTTTTTTATTTGAAATGCCTACAGGATTAGTAGCTGATCATTTTGGTCGGAAGCGATCATTGTTCATCGGTACCTTAATCGTAGGATTTGCACATGTACTTGAAGGTATTTTTCCATCATTTTGGTCAATTGCTATTGCTTCAGGGCTTTGGGGAGTAGGTTGGACATTTATTAGCGGAGCGGAAGAGGCTTGGATTGCTGATGAGTTAGAAGGCAAAAATCTAGATTTTATATTTTTAAAAGGTGCCCAATTTGAATCGTTTGGACAATTTCTTGGGATTATCCTTAGCGTTTGTATAGCTGTACTTTTTTCAGTAAAAGTTTCGATTATTACTGCAGGAGCTATGCTCATATTACTTGCTTTCGCTATCCTATTTTTCATGCCCGAAACAAAATTCTTAAAAGTAACACGTATGAAAGATGTTTCAGCAATTCGTCATTTGGTAAGAACAATTCGTGCAGGTACTAAACAAATTCATGGCAATACAATGCTAGTAAGTATAGCCATGATTACAATATTTTCAGGATTAGCAAGTGAAGGTTTTGACCGATTATGGGGAGCTCACTTTATAGAGGACTTTCATATATCTGAAGAAAAATCTATCTATTGGTTTGGCTCCTTTTATGCCACTACCTTTTTGTTGAATATCGTTGTTTTGCATTTTGTTGAACGAAGATTTAAGAAAAATTATCCTTTTGTTCTATTCGTTACGAATAGTTTTTTAATTATCATGATACTAATTTTTGCGTTTAGCTCCAATTTTTTATTTGCTGTCATAACTTATTTGCTAGCTAGCACATTACGTAAAATTCACTATCCTTTAATGAGTATTATGATAAATGAAAGATTAGAGTCCAAAGGTCGTGCTACTGCTTTATCCATGTTTGGACAATTAGATGCAATAGGACAAATTGCAGGCGGCCCTATTATTGGAACATTAGCATTGTATACGACATTAGCAAATGGTCTCGCTTATTCCACGATACTTATTTTACCTATTTTATTTTTCTTATTTCATATGTTAAGAGGAAAGGATTAATAATAATATGATAAAAAATGCCGAGTTGGTCAAAAATATACGACAAACACGGCATTTTCTTTATTAATTAAAAATTACAATTCATCAAATCCATTATCTTGAACATTCACTTTAACATATTGACGTGAGCGTTGTTCAAAGAAGTCTGTTTTGCCCATATCGACATCTTCATAGGCTTTAATCCATTTCATTGGATTTTTGCGGTAACCTTCAAATGGTCGTTCGTAACCTAGTTGTGTACAGCGAACATTGGCGTAAAAGTAAATATAATCTTCCACATCTTCAATATCTAAACCATCGATTTTTTCGCCGATTACATCACGGCCCCATTCAATTTCAAGTTCAGCTGCTTCTCGGAATATCTTTTCTACTTTTTCTGCACGTTCTGGTGTATCGTATTCTGGATATTCTTCTAGTAATTCTTTATAAATTTTTACGAATAAATCCACATGCAACTGCTCATCGCGGTTGATATAGTTGATCATCGTGCTTGTCGCAACCATTTTTTGATTGCGTGCTAAGTGATAGAAGAAAGAAAATCCTGAGTAGAAGAATAAGCCTTCTAAAATGACATCATAAACAATCGAATCTAGCATATGTTCAACAGTTGGTTCTTCTGCAAATTGTTTATACCCTTTAACGACAAAATCATTGCGTTTTTCAAGTACGGTTTCTGTACGCCAAAAATCAAATACTTCATCTTGTTCATCTTTTGAAACAAGACTAGACAATATATAAGAATAAGAATGATTATGGATGACTTCTTGCTGCGCCAAAATAATCATCAAAGCATTGAGACTAGAATCTGTTAAATAATCAGCAATTCTCCCTGCATAATCTGTTTGGACACTATCAAGCAATGCTAGTAAACCAATAATTTTCTTAAATGCTTGCTTTTCATCAGCTGTTAATTGCGAAAATTGTTTTATATCATTGCTCATATTAATCTCAAAAGGAGTCCAGAAGTTACCTAACATTTTTTTATATTTTGGGTATGCCCAACTGAACTGAACATCATCCCAGTTTAGTATATTTGAAGATCGACCATTGACGATTTTAGTCGAACGGTTTGGTGCTTCTTTATCCATCAGTTCACGTTTTTTTACTTCAACCATTATTGATCTCCCCCTATTAGCTTGCACATGATTCACATTCTAGTAATTCAACGGATGTAGAACGGACATAGTATGTTGTTTTAATACCGCTATTCCAAGCATTGAGATGAAGTGCTAGCAAATCTTTTGCCTTAATCGTATTTTGAACATATAGATTCAACGAAATGCCTTGGTCAATATGGCGTGCACGTGCAGCATTTTGTTTAATTGTCCAGTTTTGATCGATAAAATAAGCTGATTTGTAATACCATGTTGTTTTTTCATTTAAATTCGGTACTGTTACTGGAATCTTATAATCCTTTTTCTCTTCAGAGTAACTCTTTTGGAAAATTGGATCGATACTTGCAGTACTTCCTGCAATGATAGAGGTTGTAGAGTTAGGGGCTACAGCCATTACATAGCCATTACGCATTCCTTTTTCAGCAACTTCTTGTTGTAGTGTTGTCCATTTGTCATCATGATAGCCTCGACTTTCAAAATAGCTTCCTGTTTGCCAATCGGAGCCTTCAAATAATGGATATGCGCCTTTTTCTTCTGCTAATTTCATAGAAGATTGAATCGTTAAATAAGCGATTTTTTCATATAATTCATCTGCAAATTCAATAGCTGCTTCTGACTCCCAAGCAATGCTCGAAACTGCAAGTAGGTGATGCCATCCAAATGTACCAAGACCAATTCCTCGATAGCGTGCATTTGTCCGAGTTGCTTGTTTTACAGGGATATTATTCAAATCGATAACATTATCGAGCATACGCACTTGAATTGGAATTAAACGTTCTAATACATCTGCTGGAACAGCTCTACCTAAATTAATGGATGATAAATTACATACCACAAAATCTCCAGGTTTACGGCGAGTAACAATTAGATCATTTTCAAGTTCAACAGATTCAAATTCTGTTGCTGACATATTTTGTGCGATTTCTGTACACAAATTCGAAGAGTAAATCATGCCTTTATGTTTGTTTGGATTTTTACGATTTACTTCATCACGATAGAACATGAATGGTACGCCCGTTTCTAGTTGGCTACGCATAATTCGCTTCATAATATCAATCGCTGGGACTACCTCTCGTGATAATAATGTATTTTTTACACAAGCCAAATAATTTTCACGGAATAATCCTTCACCACGTTTTTCATCGTAAAAATCTTCTAAGCCAAATCCCATAATTGACCGTACTTCATGTGGATCAAACAAACACCAATCTTCACGTTTCTCTACTGCCTCCATGAAAATATCTGGTAGACATACACCTGTGAAGATATCATGTGCACGCATCCGTTCATCACCATTGTTTAGTTTTAAATCAAGGAATGAAAAGATATCTTTATGCCATACATCCAAGTAGACCGCAATCGCCCCTTGACGTTGTCCAAGCTGATCTACTGATACGGCAGTGTTATTTAATTGCTTTATCCATGGTATGACGCCACTAGATGCACCTTTAAATCCACGAATAGACGAACCACGACTACGAACTTTTCCCATATAAACACCGATACCACCACCAAATTTAGAAAGTGTTGCAACATCTGTGTTTGAATCGTAAATTCCTTGCAAACTATCATCTACTGTATCGATAAAGCAGCTTGAAAGTTGACCATGCGTCTTACCGGCATTTGACAATGTAGGTGTCGCTGTGGTCATATACAAATTACTCATTGCCCAATAAGCTTCTTTTACTTTTTCAATACGATCTTCCTTTTCACTTTGCATTAGTGTCATCGCAATAACCATCCAACGTTCCTGTGGTAATTCGATAGGTGTTTTATCAAAGTCGCGCGTTACATAACGATCTATTAGTGTTTTTAGACCGATATATGTAAAAAGCTCATCTCGTTTTGAATCAAGTGTTAATGCCAATTGTTGCAATTCATCTTTTGAATAAGCTTCCACTAAAACAGGATGATAAAGACCTTTTCCTACTAATTTAAGTACTTGTTCTGGAAATACTTTATAAACATCTTCTACAGTAACTTGTCGTGAAGCTGCGGCTTCTTGATAGATTTCCATTTGTAATAGACGAGCTGCAGCGAAAGTCCAGTAAGGTTCCTCTTCATCTAGAAAACTTAATGCATCTAATGATAGAGATTTTGACCACTCTGCTTCTGTTGCATCTGGATGTTTTTGAACAAAGCGTTCATGTTTACGTCTAAGTGGACCCATTTCTTCTTTCCCAAACTCAGCTTCTAATCGCTGCAATACCATTTCTTTATCATCTATCATTGTCACCATATTGTCGTCTCCTTTTTAAACAATATATAAATCAACTTTAAAATAAAAAAAGCAATCATCCGCCTTCTTCGGCTAATGATTGCTCTAATTGAAATGGAAACAAATAAAACCACAGCAAAAAACTTCATATCAAGAAGAATACGTGCTGTGAATTAAATACTCCCACCTCTCAACCCCCGAAGAAAGTGTCGCAAAACGAGAATTTGGCAGGTCTACTGGCTTGTGTTTCATCCATTTTGTCATCCTTCCCAAGCACATTGCTCAGTGGCTATTTGACAAATGTCTACACCTACAGTTGCGGGGACAGCTTCGGCATCGAACCGAATTCCCTATTACACCATTGCTGGTACCAATTTTCGCTCACATACTATATATTGTGTTTGTTAATATATATAATCTAACATATTGTGTTCACCTTAGACAAGCACATATGCAAAAATAAGGAAAAACGCTACAAAGTTATCATTTATTTTGATATCAGAGAAATTATTTGTTATATTTTTTACTTCTTTAATAATTAATCTTTGAAATACATCGAACCAACATGAAAAAGCTACCGTGTTATCAATTAATTTTCATAATCCTTATCAACATTTAGCACATCCCCTGTTGTTGCATCAATTTTGATTTCGTACTTGAATGTTCCATCTTTTACTTCTACATCATATACATTGCCGTTTAACTCAATTTTCGTAACGGTTCCTTTTGCCTTTGTTAGGGCAATTTGAGATGCTTGTTGTGAAGTAATGATTGTAGAATCATTATTAGATGATGTATCTTCTTCTGATTTTTGATCTTGTTTGATAATGTCTCCTGTTTGTGCATTAATATCGAAATCATATTCAGTTCCATTAGCCACAATTGAAATTTCATATACGCCATCATCTTGATCATAACTTGCTGATGTTATAGTTCCTGATACTTTTGATAGCGCAATTTGTTTTGCTTTTTCAATACCTATAGTATTTGTTCCAGTGTTAGCAAGGTCTTGTGATGAAGATACCTGTTTTTGTTTTATAATAGTGCCTGTTGTTGAATTGATTTCAACTTGATATTCAAACTCACCATTTTGTACTTTTACAATATAAACACCTGCGCTATCTAAGGTGGCTTCTGTTACGGTTCCGCCTATTGCATTTAAGGCTATTTGTTTCGCTTTTTCAATACCAATTACATTACTTGAAACAGTACTCGTCACAACATTGTTTTCTTTTTTTACGATTTCTCCTGTGTAGGCATCAATATCAACTCTGTAAGTTCTTGAGTTTTTGGCAATCTGTATAACATATGTACCGTTTTCGCGATTGTATTTTGCATTTCGAACAACACCATTTAAATAGTTTAGTGCAATCTGTTTTGCTTCCCTTAAACTGATTACTTTACCATTCTTAGATAGTGAGCTTTTTTCTTTATCTTTTTTAACGATTTTACCTGTATAGGCATTAATATCAATTTCATATTTGTATTTACCTTTGATAATTTCAATTTCATAAACGTTATCATCTAAATCTAATTTAGCTTTTTGAATTTTACCATTTACCAATTTTAACGCTATTTTCTTTGCTTTTGTGATACCAATCATTTTATTACTTATTGGATCATTTGAAGAATATCTCGTTGATTTTTCTAGTAGTTCACCCGTTTTAGCATCTAGCTTCAATTCATAGTTTGCTTGTTTATTTTTCACATCTACTTCATATATAGGACCACTTTTTTCATGATCCAGTTCAACTTTATATACCTGCCCTTTTACATAACTCAAAGCTTTTTTGGAGATTTCCTTCGAAGATAAAATATTGCCTTTTCCATTATTCTGTGCAGCAACTGCCACAACTCCTGAAACTGCTATACACCCTGTAATGGCTACTGCAATTAAAGTCTTTTTCATCGTTTCGCCTCCCTTTTAGGAATAATGTACATGATGAAAATGATAATTCAAAAAGAATAAGGTTAGAATTTAATGAGAAGTTTAATGATTAGTAATAGACATTATTTTTCCTGATACGGCGTGAATTTGGAAGGTTTCTGCTTGCCCCTTCGTTACAATTTCCACCAAATAGTAACCACCATTACTTGTTTCAAAATAAGTCGTATTTCGAATAGTACCATTCAATTTTTTCTTAGCGATTTGTTCAGCTTCTTTTTTACTTATTACGGTATGATCTGCTTTTGCATCAACCTGAGTTTCAGATAGGATATCCCCAGTAATTGCGTCAACAAGGATATTCAACTTCTTATTTTGCTCCATAACTTCCACTTGATATATTGGTGTATCTTGTCCGATATTTAAAAGTACACGTGAAATTTTACCCTGATAATTTTCCTTGATGATTGTGTGTAATGCTTTCTTTGAAAGTAGATCTTCTTTCTTTATTCCTGCCAAATCTGTTCTTTTCATTTGCGAAATTTTGCCGTCTTTCGCTTCTACTTCAATATGATAAACTGCACCATTTTTTGAAAGCTCCATCTCATACCGATTGCCATTATTCTTGAAGGTTGTAATCTCTCCTCCATACATTGTCTCGATATTTTTATACACTTCCGCAGTCGATTTATAATTTGCATTTGACATATGATTCCACATTAAAAACACAATGAGAACAGCGATGGAAATTAATATCATAAACATTAGAAGAGTCCGATTTTTAAATTTCTCCATGCTGTTCCTCCTCTAACTCATTAAATGTCAATAACATCGTTGTGCCGATTCCAACTGTACTTTCTACAGATAAACCGATATTCAATTGTGTTGCAATTTCTGTAGCGATTGCAAGACCAAGTCCAGTTCCTCCTGTTTTTCTATTACGATCTTGACTCACTCTATAAAAACGCTCAAAAAGGTGCGGAATGTGTTCTTCTGCAATTCCTTCACCACTATCTTGAATTTTTATAACCAGTGGATTTTCAGATATATACACATGAACATCATCATCACTATAACGACGAGCATTTTCTAAAAAAATAAAGAACAATTGCTTAATCTTTTGTTCATCTGTAGTAAGGAATACAGGACCTTCTCCATGTAAGTAGAAACCTCTATTATACGCTTGGTGCATTTGATTTAATGTTTGGTCCAATAAATGATGAACATCCACTCTATTTTTTTGGATTGGTGTTCGTTCTTTATTTTTCGCTAGCTCTAGCATCTGTTGGATCATTTCAGACATTCGAATGGATTCACTCAAAATAGCTTCTACAGATTCTTCTGCCACTTCCTTATTTTCAAAGCCCCGACGTTTTAGTAATCTAGCATAGCTTTCAATGATTGTTAACGGTGTTTTTAGCTCATGTGAAGCATTCGATACAAACTGCTCTTGTTTGCGGTAGTTTTGTTCTAGTTGTGACATCATATCATTAAAGGTTTGACTCATTTCACCTAGTTCATCCTTCCCCTGCTGACTAACATCAATTTTTTCAAATGTTCCAGATTTACTGCTCCGTTTCATCGTAGCAGTGAGACGTTGAATCGGTCTAAGAACGATTTCAGCTAGTGTCATACTAGACAACAAGACAAGAATAGCAGCAAGTACGGTCATTCCACTTAATACAAGCTTTAATAATGATAAGGTACTAGCAACACTTTTCATGGACTGCATCATTTGCACATATACAACTGAGCCATCCGCCCAAATAACGGGGATTTGAAAAGATAAAATCGTTATGCCTTTATATGTTTCTACTTGATAGTGCTCGTGTATCTTTGGTTTATAGTTTTCAATACCTTCCATCGACTGTACAGCTACTATCGATTTGCCATTATGATCGACAATTCGAATAGCACCATTAGATGGAATATACGCTCGTAATATAGTGGCAGGATCATTAATAGTGCTCGTTTGGCTAATCGATGTTACAAGCTCTTGCGATTCATCTAATAATCGTTTGTACTCAGTATCGTAGGCCATCTTTTCATATAAAAAATAGATGCCAATTGTCGTTACTATTAAAATAAGGAGCATAAGTATTGTTGAGAAAATGTGAATTTTCGTTTTAAGTTTCATGTGTTTGTTCCTTTAATACATAGCCTACCCCTCGCACTGTTTGGATCAGCGGGTTATTGCTCCCTTTATCTATTTTCTGGCGGACATATCGAATATAAACATCAACAACATTGGTATCTCCGTAATAATCATATCCCCACACTCTATCTAAAATTTGTTCGCGTGTTAGCACTTGTTTAGGATGCTTCAGTAAATATAACAACAGCTCAAATTCACGTGGTGTTAGATCAATTGAAACTCCATCTTTCATTACTTCTCGTGTTTTTTCATGCATAGAAAGTCCAGCATGTTTATGTAGAAATGGATCTTTTTCTTTGCCGTTTGTAACCGCTTCTTGATTTTTCTTTTGAAATCTTAATGCTACGCGAATACGGGCAAGTAATTCCTCGATTTCAAAAGGTTTTGTAATATAATCATTTGCTCCGAGGTCTAGTCCCGATACTTTATCCTCTAGTTCATCCTTTGCAGTTAGCATTAGTACAGGCGTTGAAAATTCTGTAGCTCGTATTCTTTTTAACACTTCAATCCCACTCATAACGGGGAGCATGATATCTAATAAGACCAAATCCCACTGTTGTTCGCGATATAAAACAAGTCCATCTGAACCTGTATATGCAATCCCCGTTTCATAACCTTCAAATTCTAATTCCAATTGTAAAACACGGGCAATTTTTTCTTCATCTTCGATAATTAATATACGTTCTGACATGTCACACGCACCTGCCGATTTCTGATTCTATTAATAGCGAGTAATGATAATGATACCCCTACTAATCTTTGTATTTCTTTATCGTATCATGATTTTATGAAAATTTGATGAGAAGAATTATTTGGAACCTTTTTTATGATACTCATTCGTATATGGTACCAATCTTGGAATATCTAAATGAATCAATTTCATAAATCTAATTTCGGTTTTTAAATACGAATATTTCAACGCATTAATTTTTTACTATTCAGATTTGGATGTTCCGCTACAGACGGCGCTTTCCACGGGCTTGGCTTCAATCTCCTCGTCAC
>NZ_JBCMNM010000023.1:0-75177 GCF_050459865.1 Rummeliibacillus pycnus | reverse complement strand
TTTGTCCTTGTTACTAACAATAGTTAGTAATCAAAGTTTATTGATTAACGTCTTGCTTGTTCAGTTTTCAAGGTTCATGTTATTTCGTTGCTATCAAGCAACTTTTATATAATATCAAATCTCTCATTATCTGTCAACAACTTTTTTATAAAAGATTTAATTTATCGCCGTCGTCTTATAGACGACTCATAAATTATATCAGATAACACCTATGATGTCAACAAATATTTATTTCATTTGTAAGATTTATATCATTTTTGTCGTTTTGTTTTAGCGACTTGATTATATTATCATGTATATTTATATCCGTCAACAGTTTTTTATATGATTTTAAAATAGAATAATATAAATTCAATCCTAGTCTATGTATTGAAATGAATCACTTCTATTATACTAACTTTCTATATTCTCTTTTCACCATGAAATGCGCAGTTGGGACTTCTCACCATATCACTTGAAAAAATCCTCTGTCTACTTCTGGCATGCTAGTCCATGCCTTATCCTTATCAAAAACTGTTGAGAGTAATTTCGTTAACTCTAATGGCGAACTTAATACATGAATACCTTCACACCAAGCCTTCTGATGATTTTGCAACTCGTTTAACTGGTTCTTTAATAATTAATTTTGTGCATATGTAGCAAGCAACATTATTTGATTTCCTTCTATATAAATGTTCTAACTTTAAGCAGACAATGAAATGAGCGATTTCTCTTCCCTCTAACTTCAACATACATACAATTACCGTTGAATTTCTTTATAAAACATCCAGATGAAAGTAGTGATAATTTGCCAGTGCTTAGTTTTTATAAAGTACTATGCACTAACGACGCCTGAAATAATAAAGGAAAGACTATATCAGATGAAGTAAAACCACCTACTTCTGTAAAAAAGAACAATCAATTTTCTCTTAATAAAAAGAAAACCTGCAGATACACCTTAAACATGGACGTATCTGCAGGTTTAACTTTTCTATTTATTTTAAAATATAGTCAACTTATAAAAACTTATTTTTCCCCACTAAGCTCAACAAGGATTTTCGCTTGAGATTTATCGTTTGTTAATGCTTCGAAGCCTTTTTCTACGATATCGTCTAGTACAATTTGAGACGTTACGATACCTTGTGGTTTCAATTGCCCAGTACCCATTAAATCTATAGTTTGTTGGAAAGAAGTTGGTGTATAAGCAATTGTAGAAGTAATTTTTACACCAGTGTTTGTTAAGTGTAATGGGTTCCATTCGATTGGGCGTGCAAAGATTGAAACAATAACCATTGTACCGCGCGCACGAGTTGAATCAATCGCTTGTTTGAATGTTGGAGCAACACCAGCAACTTCAAATGTAACATCTACGCCACCAGGTACAATTTCGCGAACAGCCTCAGGACCGTTTACTTTACCAGAGTTAATAATGTGAGTAGCACCAAGTTCTATGGCTTTTTCTAGACGAGTTTCAGAAAGGTCAAGAACGATAATCTTACTTGCACCAGCTGCTTTTGCTGCAATTGCTGTAAGTAATCCTATTGGGCCAGCACCATAGATCGCTACTGTATCACCAAAATGCAAGTCACCTTCTTTAACAGCTTGTACTGCTACGGCAGTTGGTTCTACTAGAGCACCATCTTGTAGTGTTAAAGTTTCAGACAAACGATATAAATTAGATTCTGGAGCATTTGCATATTTTGCGAAACCGCCATCACCATGTAAACCGATAAAACTGAAACCATCATAACAATCAATATCTTCAGGTTTATTGCCATGTGTTAATGTAGGGTTAACAACTACACGATCTCCTACTTTATAATTTTTTACGTCTTTACCAACTTCCTCAATTACACCTGCAAATTCATGCCCCATGATAATTGGAGCAATTTCACCTGTTAATTCATCAGCTTTTTCTACTGGAACAAATACAGGACCTTCTTGATATTCATGTAAGTCACTACCACAAATACCTGCCCACGCAACACGAACTGTTACTTCATTATCTTTTAAAGGTTTTAACTCTTTTTCTTCAACACGAATGTCCTCTTTGCCATACCAAACTGCTGCTTTCATTGTTAGACCCTCCAAGAAAATTATAATTTCTAACCTTGTAAAAATTTTAATAACTATGAGGTAAATGAGCCTCTTTTGAAAGTAGGTTTCCGGAAACGTTTTCAAAAATTGTACTATATTATTCTTCTAATCTTTTAGTACAGTTGTAGTATAGTTTACTTTTTTGTAAAATGCACTCTATGAGTCCTTAATATTGAAATATCGGTAATTAGTCTGAATATATCTGTAATATTACTAGGTGCTACTAATATTTATTTGATAAATAAAGTAAGAAACTCTCCAAAACCCCAAAAATAAATCAAAAAATTCAGCTGTTTTTACTTCTAAATTAACTTTAAAGTCTCTATTCATTCTCCCTATTGACACAAAACATCCATTGTAAACAGAAAATAGCCATTGTAAAATAAGAAAGCAGAAACTGTTGATTGGTAGGATATAATGTAATTCTTATGTAACCGGACTAATTTAGCAAGGTATCCATCAACTACAAAGCCTGCTTCTATATTTACATCAGTCAACCGGTTTCCTAGAAATCGGTTTTTTATTTTCACATCGGAAATACTAGCTAATAAAAAGGAGGGCACACATGCTAAAGCGACTTGCGATCACAGGCTACAAAGCGCATGAACTTGGGATCTTCAATGATAATCATCCAGGTATTCCAATCATAAAAAAAGCCTTACAAGATCGGTTGATTCAACTTATTGAAGACCAACTGGAATGGGTTATTTTAAGTGGTCAACTCGGTGTTGAAACATGGGCTGCTGAAGTTGTGATGGATTTACAATTAGAATATCCCGAGTTAAAGTATGCTGTTATGACTCCCTTTCTAGATCAAGAAAAAAACTGGAACGAAGCTAAGCAAGAAAAGTATGAGATGATATTAGCACAAGCTGACTTTGTGACCAGCCTAACAAAACGACCATACGAAGCCCCTTGGCAATTTATAGAGAAAAATAAATTCTTTATCAAAAATTCAGATGGGATACTCATTGTATATGATGAGGAAAATGAGGGATCACCAAAATATATAAAAAAACTTGCCGAGCAATATGCAGACAAGAATGACTATGAAATTCTTCTAATTAATGCTTATGATTTACAAGTAGTTGCTGAAGAAGAACAAATGAAAAACTGGGAGCAATAAACAAGTTGCTACCCAGTTTTATTAAAAGATTCAAACATAGCCCCAAATATAACCTAAATTCCTTATATACTGTTTCCTCTCGAACATCTGAATTTCGGGCAGTTTTAAACAGTAACCGAATTTAATGCCGCTTCTTTTTCACGTACAAGAGGTATCACTTTTTCACCAAAATCCTTTAAATCTTCTTCATAATGTAAGAAGCCTGTTAGTACGATGTCTACTCCGATTTCCTTTAACTCAATGATACGTTTTGCCACTTGATCTGGCGTTCCAATTAATCCTGTTTTAAATCCTTCATTGTATTGCACAAGATCTTCTAGTGTTGCATCAGACCACATGCCTTTACCTTCTGGTGATGCTTTACCCGCTTGCTCAACTGATTTCTGGAACCCTTTTACTGCTTCTGTATTGGCATTTAAAACAATGTCACGAAGAACTTGTTGTGCTTCTTCTTCTGTTTCACGAACAATTGCAAATCCATTGACACCAAATTTAATTGGTTGTTGACCGTTTTCTTGACGTAATTTTTTTACATCCTCAATAATTTCTTTGAAACCTTCTAACGTATTACCATTCATGAAGAAGACATCTGATACACGACCACCCATTTCTTTTGCAGCACGTGATGCCCCACCTTGGAATACGGTAATTGGGTTAATCGGCTTCGGTTCAAGAGTCGCATTTTCTAATTTATAGAATTGACCATTATAATTTGCCGATTTATCATTCCAAAGTAATTTAAGCACTTCAATGAACTCTTCTGAACGCTTGTATCGAGCATCGTGATCTAGCCAAGGTTCACCGTAACTTAAGAATTCATCTTTTAGCCAACCAGACACTACATTTACCGATGCACGACCACTACTGATATGATCGATTGATGCCATCATCTTAGCGAATACTGCTGGTTGCCATAAACCAGGAAGCACAGCAGTAATAATGTTCAAACTTTTAGTTGAAGCAGCTAATGCTGAAGCAAGAGTTGCAGCTTCTAATTGATTTTCAGCACCATAACTTGATAGGAACCGAGTCTGTAACAATACGTAATCGAAACCAATTTTTTCAGCAAGCTGTGCATAACGTTTATTATCTTCATAATTCCAACCTGTTTTCTGTGGTAATTCTGAAACAACAAGCCCTCCACTCACATTAGGTGCCCAATAAGCAAATTGTAAAGCCATCTATAAATTCCTCCTCTTTATAATAATTAACCTTAAATCCCTATTTGTTTAGTAGGATTGTATTGTGACCTTTATGATAATTATCTTTTTATCAAATAGCAACTATAATTTTGAAAATAAATAATTTTCTGATATAAAAAACCAAATAAAAACATTATTCCTTTTCTGGTTCTAGATTTAATTCAAGAGAATAATAAAAGACAATCCAAAAATTGTATAATTAATTGTTTACGTTATCATAGAATCCAAAACCTATTTATCAACTAAGTTTTATAAGTTTTATATTGTTTATTAGGTTTATGTATGTTACGATAATCCCACTAAATAGTCAGATTATTAAAAATCCTGTGTCGGAAGGCAGTGAAATCAATGATGAAATATGGATATTGGTCCCCTCTATATGGTGGTTGGTTACGTAACATCGAGGATGAGTATAGACAATCACCTGCTACTTTTGAATACGTTAAAGAAGTTGCACAAACAGCTGAAAAACTTGGCTTTGATATGACATTAATCGCGGAGTTATTCTTAAATGATATAAAAGGTATTGAAGAGCCTGCATTAGACGCTTGGTCAACTACTGCTGCTATAGCTGCTGTAACAGAAAAACTTAACATCCTTACAGCCATTCGTCCAGGTTACTACAAACCACAAACTTTCGGGAAAATGGCTTCTAATATCGATAATATTAGCAATGGGCGTTTAGCATTAAACGTCGTATCTGCATGGTGGGAAGAAGAAGCTCGCCAATACGGCGGTGCTTTTACTGCCCACGATGATCGTTATAAACGTACAGAAGAATTTTTAGAAGCATTAAACGAATTATTTACAAAAACCCCTGCTTCATTTAAGGGTGATTTTTATGAATTTGAAAATACCGTACTTTTGCCAAAACCTGTTAACAATAAACACATTCCTATTTATGCAGGCGGCGAATCTGAAACAGGTAAACAAACAATTGCTAAAACATGTGACTCATATGTAATGCACGGTGGCACATTGGAAGAAATCAAAGCAAAAATTAGTGAAATGAACGAGCGCCGTGTAGGGCTAGGTAAACCAGACTTTGAAACATTCGGAATGGCTGCATTCATTGTTTGCCGTGATACAAAGGAAGAAGTACAAGCTGAATTAGAACGAATCACCACCATGAACCCAGAAAGTAAAGCTTATGCTGGCTACAAAGATTTCACGAGTAAATCTCAACTTAATGTAAAAGTAAGCAAAGAAGACTATTGCGTTTCTAATCGTGGCTTACGTCCAAACTTGGTTGGTACACCAGAACAAATCGCAAAACGTATTCTTGAATTTGAAGAAGTTGGCTTGAATCTTTTAATTCTTCAATTCTCACCTCATCTTGAAGAAATGAAGATCTTTGCTGAAAAAGTAATGCCATTAGTTGAACAACTCAGAAATGAAAAAGCGGAGGTTATATAAATGTCAAAAATCTATATTATCCATGAAAACAGTGAATGGACGGACCATTTAACAAAACGTTTAAACGAACTGAATCTCCCTTATGAAGAGTGGTTTTTAGATCAAGGGAATGTTGACTTAAATTCTGCTCCACCAGAAGGCATTTTTTATAGCAGAATGAGTGCATCATCCCATACACGTGATCACCGCTTTGCTCCAGAACTATCAAACGCAGTACTTGCTTGGTTAGAATTTCACGGTCGTACAGTATTCAACGGTACTGATGCCCTTAAACTCGAATTGAGTAAAGTAAATCAATACTTAGCACTGGAAAAAGCAGGTATCCGTACACCAAAAACAACCGCTGTTGTAGGAAAAGAACAAATTATCGAAGCTGCAAAAAAATTAAACGCTCCTTCATTTATCACTAAACATAACCGTGCCGGTAAAGGTCTGGGTGTACAATTATTCAACTCTATTGAGGCTTTAGATTCATATGTAAATGGTCCACTTTACGAAGAGCCCGTTGATGGAATCACATTAATCCAACAATATATTAAATCACCAGAATCATTCATCACTCGCGCGGAGTTCGTAGGTACTAAATTCGTTTATGCTGTTCAAGTTGATACCTCTAACGGTTTCGAGCTATGTCCAGCGGATGCTTGCCAAATCAACGACTTATTCTGCCCAGTTGGTGAGCAAGTTGAAGACAAACCTAAATTCCAAATCGTTGATAATTCAGTGTTAGATATAGAACAAATCGAATCTTATGAAGAATTCTTAAAAGCTCAAAATATTACTGTTGCAGGTATCGAATTTATCAAAGATGAAGATGGTATTGTTTATACGTACGATATTAATACCAACACTAACTACAACAGCGATGCTGAAGCAAAAGCTGGCAAGTACGGTATGTTAGAACTAGCAAAATATCTAGGGGAAGCTTTAGAAAGACAAAAGACTCTTGTTTAAGAACGTCAATAAAATACGGATAAAAAAGATGGCTTATCAGCTGTTTCTCAACTGATAAGCCATTTTCCTGTAATAAAATCTATTTAACCTATGGTTTTAATTGAAGCTCGTAAATGTTTATTTATGAAGCTTGTCCCTCTTCTACTGTTTCTTTAACGAGTTCTTCTTTCTCTTTTAGGCGATCCGCTTTCCATCCCCAATACGATGCAAGTAATGGACCTGAGATATTATGCCATACACTGAAAATTGCACTTGGTACTGCAGCTAACGGACTAAAGTGCGCTAGTGCTAATGCTGCACCAAGGCCAGAATTTTGCATTCCAACCTCAATAGAAACAGCCTTTTGATCTTCGTAGTTTAGTTTTAATACTTTTGCTACTAAGAACCCGAACAGTAAACCTAAACCATTGTGTAAAATAACAACTGCAAAGATTAATAAGCCTGTATCAAGAATTTTATCGCGACTTCCACTTACAACAGCAGCTACAATTGCAACAATCGCTACTACTGATACAAGAGGCATAACACCATTAGCCACTTCCGTTTTACTTTTGAAGATAATCTTCACTACAATGCCTAAGAAAATTGGAATTAATACGATTTTAACAACTGATAGGAACATAGCACTCGCTGAAACATTCAACCATTCGCTAGCTAAAAAATATATAATTGCTGGAGTTAATAATGGCGCTAGTAATGTTGTAATAGAAGTAATCGTTACAGATAAAGCAGTATTTCCTTTTGCAAGGAATGTCATAACATTTGAAGCTGTACCCCCTGGGCAAGCCCCAACTAAAATTACACCAACTGCAACTTCTGGAGGTAACTGAAGACCTTTGGCCAATAAGTATGCAACAGACGGCATGATGATGAATTGTGCTAAAACACCGATAATCACACCTTTAGGTTGTTTTAAAACCAATTTAAAATCTCCAAGTGATAGTGTCATTCCCATACCGAACATGACAATTCCAAGTAATAATGATATATAAGGTCCAATCCATGTAAATTGATCTGGAGCATATAAGGCTAAGCCTGCAGCTAACAATACCCAAAGCGCAAAGGTATTCCCAGCAAATTTACTTATCTTTTCTAACATCTGCATGTTAACAACCTCCTTTAATTTTTACATTATAATGGAAATATTTTAAATTATCAAACTATTTTTAAAAAACATTCATATTCATATACATTTTATTTATAAGTGAATCAATTTCATAATGCTAAATTCATATAAAATATACGAACATTTAATGATATTCATTGTAGAGCGAAGAACGGCGAGTCCTCGAAAATACATCCGCATTCCCTTCGAGCGATGTTATTTCAGTGAGGTTCATTTAGAGTCCTACGAGAAAAGCTTGAACTGAAAGCCCCGTAGGAACGTTGTGAAGTCACTGAAAAAGTAAAAATAGATGAAAATTTATAAATAAAAATCTTGTATAGTTATCTTTGTTGATGTGGAATTAGCGCAGACTCCTGCGGGAAAGCGAGACAGGTGAGACCCCGCAGTGAAGCAAAAATTCTTTTTGCCCCACAAAAAGAATTTTCTGCGACGAAGCTAGCGAAGCGATGCAGGAGCACAATGTTTTAGCTTCCGAGGAGGCTCAACGCTCGCCCGCGGAAAGCGAAGCTAATTCCACATCATGCAGAATACAGATTATTACTATTAATATTTGTATTTAATTACCTATAGATAGCTATCTCTAATAAACTCGATTTTGTTCATAGAAAAAACCCCATCCATATTGGATGAGGCTAAAATTAGATTAATAATTAAGCATGTTTTTCAGTAAATTGAGAAGTGGCTTCTTGCACTTCTTCCTTCACTTTTACATTTTCTGATTCGATTTGTGTGTCACGTCTCCACGGAATCATGTTGAAGACAATATTTAATACGATGGCCGTTACACTACCAGCAACAATTCCGTTACTCGTTAAAATACGAGCAGTTTCTGGTAATACCTTAAAGATGTCAGGAACGACTGTTACACCTAGACCCAAACCAATTGAGCAAGCAATAATCATCGCATTTCCTTCTGATTCACGAACAGCGGCACCTAACATTTTAATACCTTGTGAAACAACCATACCGAACATAGCAATCATGGCACCACCAAGTACAGCAGTTGGGATAATTGTCGTTAATGCAGCAATTTTAGGTAAGAACCCTAATGATACAAGTAAAATCCCTGTGACAAAGATAACAGCACGATTTTTTACACCTGTCATTTCCATTAAACCAACGTTTTGAGAAAACGCTGTGTAAGGGAATGAGTTGAAAATACCACCAATGATTGAAGCTAAACCTTCTGAACGATAACCACGAGCAAGCGCTTTATCATTAATTGGTGTATTGGTCATATTACTTAATGCAAAGTAAGAACCTGTTGATTCGACAAGTGATACAAGTGCAACCAATGTCATTGTAATGATTGGTACAACATGGAATTCAGGTGTTGCAAAATAGAATGGTGTCACAATTTGTCCCCAAGCAGCTTCTTTAACTGGTGCAAAGTCTACCATACCCATCAAAGTAGCAGCAACAGTACCTAGCACTAAACCGATTAAAATAGCAATAGAACGAACGAAACCTTTAGTAAAACGATACAATAAGATAATAACAGCTAATGTTCCAAATGAAAGCGAAATGTTTGCAACAGATCCGAAATCTGGAGCACCTAGACCACCACCAGCATTATTAATTGCAACCGGAATTAATGTAATACCTATAACTGTTACAACACAACCTGTCACAATCGGCGGGAAGAATTTCACCAGTTTTCCAAAAAAGCCTGAAATAAGAACAACGATTAAACCGGATGCAATTACTGCACCATAAATAGCTCCTAAACCAAATTTCGTACCAATTCCGATAATTGGTGTTACAGCTGTAAATGTACATCCAAGAACTAATGGTAATCCGATACCAAAAACTTTACCACGAGCAACTTGCAATAATGTAGCAATTCCGCACATCATAATATCAATTGATACTAAATACGTTAACTGAGTTGAATCAAATTTTAGAGCGCCACCAATAATTAATGGTACTAAAATCGCGCCTGCATACATTGCTAGTAAATGCTGAATTCCTAGTGTTGCAAGTTTTACCTTGTTCATCGATCAGTTGCCTCCTAAGCAAATTGTACTTTTCCGTTTTCTAATGAAGAAACAATAGCTAATGAATCAACGCGATAACCTTGTTCGCGTAAGAACTTTCCTCCAGGTTGGAAACCTTTTTCTATTACAATGCCGATACCACTTGTCGTAGCTTCTGCTTGTTTTACAATATCAAGTAAACCTTTTGCAGCTTCTCCGTTTGCTAAGAAATCATCGATGATTAATACTACATCATCCTTATTTAGATAATCCTTTGAAACAGAAATTGTACTTGTTATTTTCTTTGTGAATGAGTAAACATCTGCAGAATAGAAATTATCTGTCAATGTTACGGATTTACGTTTACGAGCAAAAACAACAGGAATCCCTAAAATAAGTCCAGCCATTACTGCTGGTGCGATACCTGATGATTCAATCGTAAGGATTTTTGTTAAACCTGCATCTTTATAAAGATCTGCAAACTCTTGACCAATTTCTTGCATGAGTTTTGGATCGATTTGATGATTCAAAAATGAATCTACTTTTAAAACGTCTCCTGATAAGACTTTACCTTCACTAACGATTTTGTCCTGAAGTGCTTTCAAACTTAGGATCTCCCTTCTTGTTTCGTGTTCTTCGTTTTTTACCTGTGTGTTCCGCCTTTAAATAATATCCAGCTGCGGCGGCTAGACTCTCGAGGGTGCACAGGATGTGTACCCGATAGCCGTTGCGACACGATGTCGCGCTTTTAGGCTATCCTCTTTGAAACAGTCCCTCGGTCGAAAACTGAAGTGATGTTTTCGATTCGGGCCTTCCAATGATTGTCGAGTCTGAACGAGCCACCTCGGCTTTTAAATAAAAAAGCCCAAAGAACTTGTACATCCAATCATCTACGAGTGGAGCAAAGTCCTTCGAGCTTTAAAGTCGATAGGAATAGTAAATAAAATACTAATTGAGTAAGCTAATTACTATTTATATTGCTTCTCATAGTCAGCCCATTTACGGTGAACTGGTAGAAACTTGCGAGCCATATTCTCGCTATTATATGAGTGAATGATATTTTGTTTTAGATTTGAGAATGTTACAAGTATAGCATTCTATAGACAATTTTCAACAAAATATTTAAATGTAAAACAATTCAGAAAATTCCCAAACCCGAATATTCAAAAATATATAAGAGAAAATATAGGCATTATGCGAACATTAATAAGTAAGTAACCCTAAATATACGCTGATTCGACGTTTAATCATTACAAAAAGGCTAATCTATTTCAGATATCTAAACCTGAGATAGATTAGCCTTATATTTAATCGTGATTTAGTCGATCAGATGTAAAATCTGCATCCTCTAAACGAACAATTTTAGTTTTATGTTTCCATTTGTAACCGAACCAAAGGATTAAGAAGATTGGTAAACCAATATAGGATACTAATACACCGTACCAATCAATATGATCTTCCGTAAAAGCTGTATAGTTTTGTCCTAATACAACAATCATACATAATACAAACGCAAAGATTGGACCGAATGGGAAGAAACCTGAACGATAAGGTAATTCAGATAAATCATGACCTTGTGCAACAAATGCTTTACGGAAACGATAATGACTTGCCGCAATTCCTAACCATGCGATGAAACCACACATTCCTGATGCATTTAACAACCAAGTATATACAGTACCTGTACCAAATAATGATGCTAAAAATGATAAACAAGCTACTAGAACTGTTGCAACAAGTGCAGCTACTGGTACACCGCGTTTGTTTAATTTTTTAAAGATTTTAGGTGCTTTACCTTCCATCGCTAATTGCCAAAGAGTACGAGATGATGCATATAAACCAGAGTTACCCGCTGATAAAATAGCTGTTAAAATTACAGCATTCATAATGGATGCTGCAAATGCAACGCCTGCATTTTCAAATACCAAAGTAAATGGACTTACTGTTACATCATCACTATTAGCAAGACGTGGATCTGTATAAGGGATTAACAAACTAATAGCTAAAATCGCCAGAATATAGAATAACAAGATTCGCCAGAAAATTTGACGAACTGCTTTTGGAATTGTTTTACCAGGATTTTTTGTTTCCCCGGCAGTAATTCCAAGTAATTCTGTTCCCTGGAATGAGAATCCAGCAGCCAAGAAAATACCAAATGTTGCAAAGAAACCACCATGGAAAGGTGCATCTCCTTTAAAGAAGTTTTCAAATCCAACTGGTGCTTTGCCTCCAAGAATACCAAATATCATTAAGAAGCTGACAATCAAGAAGATGATAACTGTAGCTACTTTAATGAAAGCAAACCAATATTCACTTTCCCCGAAACTATTAACAGATAAGTAGTTCAATACAAAAATAATTACTAAAAACGCTGCACTCCAAATAAATGAAGGCGTATCTGGGAACCAATATTTCATAACGATAGAAACGGCTGAAATTTCTGCTGCGATGGTAATAGCCCAGTTATACCAATAGTTCCAACCTAGCGCAAATCCTAAAGCTGGATCGATAAATTTAGATGCATAGGTATTAAATGAACCAGAAACCGGCATATATGCAGCCATTTCCCCAAGACTTGTCATCAAGAAGAATACCATGATACCTATTAAACCGTAAGCTAGTAATGCACCACCAGGTCCTGCAGCCGCAATCGAGTTACCACTTGCTAATAGTAAACCTGTACCGATGGTGCCACCAAGTGAAATCATCGTAACATGACGACTTTTTAAACCTCTATTTAAGCTCGGTTGTTCACCAGAGCTTGTATTTTTTGTACTCATAGTTCTCCTCTTTCCCATTTTCATTGCAAGAAAGGTCGGGTTGAAGTCAATTCAGCTTCGGACACGAGCCCGTAGCTATAAAAATAAAAATACCATCACAAGGATGCTTGAGATGGTATCTAAAATTCCCCATCAACCTTGATAAAGATAGCTCAACACGTCGTTTCAGACGTGACAGTTCTGTACCTTTCGATAACAGCCCCAGCATTGCTAATAAAAAGCTTACCAACACTTCGGCAATATTCCCTTTTTAATCGAGTCCTTAATGCTTTCTCATCTCGTCGATTATACTTATGAATATCGCGACCTCTACCTCATCTATTGGATGAGGCATGCAATATATAGTTTTAATATGTTTCTCATTATAATACACTATACACTCGATAACAAGACATAAAACACCTGGTACTTTAATACAATATAAGTTTTAAATATCTTAACCTTTTATTTTGTGTCGAAATATTGAAATTTACTATCTATTAATGATACGGTTGCTAAAGGAGCTTATTGATAAAGGAGGTTAAAGGATTGGCTTCACAACAATCAGCTAGATTAAGCAAAAAACTAAATTGGAATCGAAATACTTGGATACTTGTACTTGGTATTGTTTTTATTGCTGCTACTTTACGTTCTCCACTTACTTCGGTAGGTCCAATTATATCTTATATAAAAGAAGGATTAGATATTTCTAATGTACTTGCTGGGTTTATAACAACAATTCCATTATTAGCATTTGCAATTGTGTCACCATTTGCTCCAAAATTCGCAAGTAGATTTGGGTTTGAAAAAACATTACTATTTGCAATGGGGATTTTAGCAGTAGGTATTTTAATCCGTTCGTTTGGAAATACATTTTCCCTATTATTTGGGACTGCATTAATCGGGATTGCTATTGCATTTGGTAATGTTTTGTTACCAGCTCTTATTAAATTGAAATTCCCATTACAAGTGGGATTACTCACTTCTCTCTTCACGCTTGCAATGAACATTACAGCAAGTGTCGCAGCAGGTGTTAGTTATCCAATAGCTGGTACCTCTTTTGGTTGGAAGGGCGCACTCGGTTGCTGGATTATCCTAACCATTATTGCCATTATCGTATGGTTGCCTCAATTACGCAAGAAAGCAGAGCTAAAGGAAAATCATAAACATACGAAGTTAGATAAACCTATTTGGAAATATCCCTTAACTTGGGCGATTACACTAGCAATGGGATTGCAATCTCTAATATTCTATACAACAGCCGCTTGGATTCCTGCCATGTTAGAAGCCCAAGGAATGAGTGCAAATCAAGCTGGATGGATGTTTTCAATTATGCAATTTTCACAATTGCCTATGACTTTTCTTATTCCTATATTAGCAGGACGAAAATCCGATCAACGATCACTAGTAGTAATGTTCGGTTCATTTTATGTGGTCGGCTTTGCAGGAATATTAATGAATTTAACTTCACTAACTATGTTGTGGATGATCCTAATTGGACTTGCAGGTGGGGCATCATTTGGACTAGCCATGATGTTCTTCTCTTTACGTACACATAATGCACTAGAAGCTGCTGAACTTTCTGGGACAGCACAATCTATCGGATACTTACTTGCAGCAGTTGGACCAGTTCTCTATGGTTATATACATGATTTATTTGAAAGCTGGCATGCAGCAAATATACTTTATGCAATTACAGTTGTAGGTTTAATCATCTCAGCATGGATTTCAGCAAAAGATCGCTATGTAACGCCAGAAAAGTAAAAAAACTTGAACGACATAGTCGTTCAAGTTTTTTTACGATTGCATAATTCGATGTAAAATTTCCTTTTCTAATTTTGTTAGATCAGGGTCAGAGATTCCTCTAGGACGGGGTACATTATTTTTTACATCCATTGTAATAGTACCATCTTCAATTAAAATAATTCGGTCACCTAATCTTACTGCTTCTTGTACATCATGTGTGACAAGTAATGCTGTAAATCCTTTTTCAAGCCATAATGTTTCGATTAGATTTTGCATTTCCAAACGGGTTAATGCATCTAATGCGCTCAATGGTTCATCAAATAATAATAATGAGGGATTATTGACTAAAGCTCTCGCTAGAGCTACACGCTGTTGTTGTCCACCTGACAAAGTAGATGGCCATTGATCTTTATAATCTATTAACCCTACATGATCTAGTGTCTTTTCAGCTGCATCTTTCCACTTGCCATTTAATCCAATTCCAACATTATTCAAAACACTTTTCCAAGGAAGCAATCGCGAATCTTGATACATCATACGAAGCTTTGCTTCCGACTTTTGAATAGGCACTTGATTGAATGTAATTGTACCTGATGTTGGCTCTTCTAACCCTGCTGCTAGACGAAGCAAAGTACTTTTACCACTACCACTTTTACCAACAATAACAACGAACTCGCCAGCTTCAATAGGCAATGAAAGGTTTTTTAAAACTGTTTTATCCCCGAACATTTTTTCAATTTTTTCTATTCGGATATCAATTCCTTGCTTATTTTGAACTTTTTCAAGCGGAAAAGCCACAACCATATTTTCACCCCTCTTAGATTAGTAAGCCTTATGCCAGCGGAGAGCTTTTCTTTCTCCAAAGCGTGCTAGAAGGTCTGCTAGTTTCCCGAACAATGCATATAAAATAATTGTAATAATAATAATGTCCGTTTGCATGAACTGTTGAGCAGTTGTTGCAAGATAACCAACACCGCGAGTAGTCGCGATTGTTTCTGCTACAATCAATGTCATCCACATTACCCCGAGTGCATATCGTAAACCAACGAAAATAGAGGGTAGTGCACCTGGAAGTAAGATTTCTTTGAATAATTTCCATCCTTTTAAGCCGTACATACGCCCCATTTCAATATAACCTGGGTCAATATTACGAATACCATGTAATGTATTGATGTAGAGAGGGAACATTACTCCGATTGCAACTAAGAAAATTTTCGCTGCTTCATCAATACCAAACCAAATGATCACAAGTGGAACAAGTGCTAAATTCGGTACGTTACGGATCATTTGCAACGAAGTATCTGTGAATGCAAATGACATTTTCGATAATCCATTTGAAATTCCTAATAAGAACCCTATACTTCCGCCGATTAGTAAACCGACGAAAGCACGACCTAAGCTTCCTTCAAGATGGTAGAGTAATTGACCTGAAATCAGTAATTTATAAAAGCTCTTAACAACCGTTTCTGGTGTGGGCACTAATTGTGTGGATACAACACCAAATGTAGCTGTCAATTGCCATCCGATTAAAAAGAGAACAGGAATTACCCATGGCAAAACTTTATAAACTACTCTTTTCATGATGGGCACCCCTATTCTTCAATCTTAACTACTCGTTCAGAAACCTTTACTGGTTGTGGAATTAGACCCACTTTTGCATAATAGTCGGCTTGTTTTTGTTGAGTTTCAGTTATTTCATCGTTCATATAATCTAATCCATACGTACGACGTTCAGTTGCACGCGCAATTACTTTTTCGTCAATGCCAAGTGATTTAGCTACAAGTTTTACAACTTCTGGTTTGTTTTTATTCGCCCAATTATCTGATTTAGCAATCGAATCTAAAATAATTTTAACTAATTCAGGATGCTTTTTGTTAAAGTCTTCATTTGCATAGTAGAAAGTACGGTTTGGATAGTTATAATCTTTTCCTTCAGTTAAATTAATTGTATCTAAGTCTATTTCAGCACTAGCGAAGAATGGATCGTATGTTCCAAGCGCATCAATTTTCTTTGTTTCAAAAGCTGTACGCAGTTGCGATGCGTCTTGTAGATATACCCACTCTACATCATCTAATTTTAAACCTGCATCTTCTATTGCTAACATTGCTAAATAGTGGTGGTTTCCGCCTTTTAAGACGCCTATTTTTTTGCCTTTTAGTGCTTGAATATCTTGAATACCAGAATCCTTGTGTACTAATAAACCAATACCTTCTGGGTTAGGCTTATCTGCACCAACATATACAAATGGTTTGTTCCCTGCTTGAGCATTAATTCCGGAACCATCTGCCGCATGACCAAAGTCAATATTACCTGTGAATAATCCTTCTAATAAAGTACCACCATGGCTAAATTCACGCCATTCTACTTTATAACCTTCTTCTTTTAGTGCTTTGTCTAGAAAACCACTTTCTTTTAAAATATTGATTGTATTCCCTTTTTGGTAACCTATTTTTACTACTTTGTCATCGTTTGAACCAGCACTTGAAGCTTTCGAATCGGAAGTCTTTGATCCGCAAGCGGCAAGAGCCAATACCATTATGCCTAGTATTACTAACGATAAAATTCGACTTATTTTCTTCATCCATTACACCTCTTATTCATATTTACTAACTTGGTTTTGAAGCTTTTTAAATTACTTTTTAAAATGGTAACGTCCATTGTGTAATTCGACTGTTTTATCTTCACTTGCACCTACGAAATTTGCTTGGAATGGTACTTCACCATGTTCATCTAGAATACTTTGAACAATACCATCACCATTTGGACTGGCAAAATGGAGATCTCCACCATGAAGTGCTAATACTTCGACATGTGCATTCAATTCTTTGTCCTCATATGATGCTTTTGAAACTAAATCTAAATAAAGAGCCCACTTTTTAGCAGTTTCTACGGAATCTTTTACTGCGAAAGTAGGACCTGCAAATTCGATTCCTAATTGTTGATGACCAATTACACCTTGTTCTATTTGTTCGATACGGCGTTTTTCATCATCGTCATCCCATTGAATAATAAACGGTAATTTTAATGAATCATTCTCTTCCCCACCGAAAAGCAAGCGCCAGCTAATGACACTGCCGTCTGGACGTTTTCGATAAAGTGGGTGTGGACCAGACACCGTTAGGCCCTTTTCACGCCATTCTTTCGCGACAACTTCTATATCAGTTGTGCGAGAAGCAAAACGAATGAATCCTTCTCTAAAATCTGCATCGATAATGGTTTCCATCATACTGTGATGTGCTTGTTTTGCGTTTTTCACTAGATCCCGGTCATATGTCCCAAGAAATTCTAGATAGCTTAAGTCAAAATAACTTAAAGCATTGTAAGTACCGCGACCTTCATGTACACCACCATCTACTGCATGAATATTTTGCTCTTTTAATTCAGCGATAAAATCTTCTGGTTTATCTAAAAAGTGTACTAAATGGTCAAATTGTAGCTGTACCATCTGTCCATCCCCCTTTTATTTTTCAAATAAATAATGCGCAATAATTGTGACGAAAGACTTCTGAATTTCGAGCAATGCATGTTCATCGAAATCGAATTTTGGATGGTGATGAGGAAATTGCGTTGCAGGATCGTTGTTATGTGAGCCAACTTTGAAATACGTACCCGGTTTTTCAAGTAAGTAATAAGCAAAATCTTCAGCACCCATTGTAGGCTCTAAATCTTGAACACGGTCTTTACCGAATTGTTTTTCGAAAAGACTTTTAGCTAATGCTGTTTCTTTCGGATGATTGTAAAGTGCCGGATAACCGTGCAAGTAATCAATTTCAGCTGTTGCATGAGCTGATGATGCTGCACCTTCAACGATTGAGTAAATTTCTTTTTTTACTTTTTGACGGACATCCTCAGTCATCGTACGAACCGTACCTTCGATTATTGCTGAGTCTGCAATAATATTGAAAGCACTCCCTGCGTGAAAAACACCAATTGTCACAACTGCTGGATCAAATGGATTTAAACGTCTGCTAACTACTTGCTGTAAGTCACTGACGATTTTACCACCTAAGACGATTGAATCGATTGCTTCATGGGGGCGAGCTCCGTGGCCACCTAGGCCTTGTAGAGTAATTTTAAATTTATCTACTGCAGCCATTCGATAACCTTCGCCAACGGAGATCTTTCCTACTGGATTCCCTGAATCAAGATGTGCACCGAAGATAACATCAACAGCTTCTAGCGCTCCATCTTCCACCATATATTTAGCACCACCAGGAGGTGTTTCTTCTGCTGGTTGGAAGATAAATTTCACTGTCCCATAAATCTTATCTTTGTGCTGTGTCAATACTCTTGCAACTGAAAGTAATGCAGATGTATGACCATCATGACCACAAGCATGCATTACACCCGGATTTTGAGATTTATACGAAACCTCTTTTAAATCTATGATAGGTAACGCATCAAAATCTGCTCTAAGAGCCACCGTTTGACCATCATAAGCACCCTTTAAAGTACCAATTAAACCGTTACCACCTATATGCCTTTTTACTTCAATACCAAAACTTTCTAATTTTTCAGCAATAAATTTTGCGGTTTCTTGTTCTTGAAATGAAAGTTCAGGATTTTGGTGTAAATGTCTTCTCCATGAAACGGTCTCCTCAAAATGTTGATCTATATCATTGAAAATACTCCGGATTACTTCATCATTTGTTGAAGTTGTCATGATACCCCTCCTCATATTATGTATTCTTATATGTTTACTCATATTTAAGGTGAAAATATAGGCCAATTTCTGATGAGTTGGAAATTGACTTTATAGTTCATCAAATAGCTCTTATCTATCAAGCTTTCACTTTCTAGATTTAGACCCTTGTTTTTAGTGGTTGCTTAGATTTCATAAGGAAAGTCCCTTCGTCTCTCTTCACAAGAATCCTTATCAGTTTAGTATGCTTTAAACTTTATAGACTATAATAATGCATCATTGCTTGTAAATCAATACTTTTTTTGAAAATTCTTTTTATTATCACCTCAAAGCATTCAGAGCACTTTTTGTGATATCAGCTCTAATATACGCAAAAAACTTTGGACAAAATCCAAAGTTTTTTACATAATTTTTATTTCTTAATAAGGTGATTTTTGATAAGAATACTCAGGTGATTTCTTTGTATTATCATACTGTTTATGAAAAATATGAGTCGCGGCTGGTGACAACGGTGGTATTAGCCATGTCCAGTTACCTGTAACATCGCGATCTGCTGAAGCCTCATTTACTTCAAAACGTTTAAATTGTTGCGCTGCAGTATGATGATCGACGATACTTACGCCATCTTCCTTAAAAGAAAAAAGTACGGCTACATTTAGTTCTACTAATGCACGATCACGCCATAAGCTTGAATTCGATGTAGTGTTTAAACCCATTCTCTCTGCAACAATTGGTAACATGTTATACCGATATTCATCTGCTAAATTGCGAGCGCCGATTTCAGTTCCCATATACCAGCCATTAAACGGAGCCGCTGCATAGGTAATGCCTCCTACTTCTAGCTTCATACTTGAAATCATTGGTACTGCATACCATTTCATATGTAAATCAGCAAACCAATCAAATTCAGGATGTCGCAAAGGAACTTCTTTTATATATTCTTGCGGAATATCAAAGAATCGAGGTGGATGATCCTCAATCTGAATTACTAATGGCAACACATCAAACTGTCCACCATTTCCTTGCCACCCTAATTCTATGCATTGTTTTGTAAAAGCAAGTGAATCAGGATCTCCAATTACTGAACCATCTTCTTGTTCATAACCAGCATAGCGAATCAGCTGGTGATTCCAAATTCGTACTTTTTTTGGTTCGAAGATGGAAATCGTAGGTCGTATTTTTCCATCATTCGTAGCAAAGTCTATATGTTCTAAGAGCTTTTCATAAATTATCTCTTCATCTATTATCACACGTTGATCCTTTACTTGTAGAGATTGCCAAAACAAACGTCCGATACACTTATTACTATTTCTCCACGCCACTCTTGCTCCATAAGCGAGTTCGTCTGTAGTATGTGTATAATGTCCATGCTCTGTAATTTGCTGTTCAACTTCTCCTAGTCGTTGATTCATTTGCTCTTCTGGCAAATCATTCTCAGCATAATACATCTTTATAAAATCCATTGCCTTATTTAACATCGACATAATCCTGTTAAAACCCTCCTATTGAAACTCATGTACTTCTATCATAAAGGAAATATTTAGACTAAAAAATATGTAGATAAAATACTAATTTATATCTCAAATTTTATTCTAACCAGCTACGGTACATAATATTAAAAGATTTCCGAAGAATATACATAAATTAAAAGAGGCTATTCAGTAGATAATATTCTACTAAATAGCCTTATGTTATCTTTTTAATCGAAATATGTTTACCTAGTTGTCAGTCGAAATGAATTTTTTCTGCAAGATATAATAGGATTCTTTTAACCGATAGGTAGACTTTGGTAGATCCCAATTATCCCAGCTATATTGTTCAAATGCAGGGATCATCTTTTTTTCTGCTTTCGGGAATGAATCTAACAATTTCCCCTGATTATTTACATAAGCAACTCCCACCTGAATTCCATTTACTTTTTCACTTGCTGAAAAGTTTAATTCGCTTATGTTCCCCATAATTTCTTTCGTGCTAGGGTCTTTAAAATTCAACAAAAGCCAAGGAATACGTAACTCTATGGTATTTTCCTTTTCATTAATATTAAAATCAACTAATGAGTTATAGTCCTTACTAGCAGGATTTCCATTCCCTTCTTTCAACTTACCCGTTTCATAGTATGAAAAAGGAATAACCTTTTCAGTCGTAGGAATGGTAAAACTATCATTTAATACGTAACGAATAGGAGAAAATAAACCTGTATTTCCTTTGCTATAATAATCGAATCCTGCTCTATAGCCCCTATAAAGAGCTGCAAATAAATCATATTGACGATCCACTAAGACATGTGCATCATTTTTACTTTTAATTGGTACAATGAAATCAAGTCCATTTTTTGTATGAACCATTGGCATTTGCTTAATGGAGGTATTACCTTTTCCTTGTAACGTATCTAGTAGTAATACTGGATAGCCTTGTTTTAAGTCATTCATTTTTATCTTGTAATATAAATAACGTTCATCATGGTCGACCATTAAAGATTGCAATTCCCCATTGCCACCTTTATAGAGTTCTTTAGCTTCGGACCAATCATCATACTTTCCATCCACTTTTATCTTTAATCGATCAAAACTTAATAGGCCAAATTGCTGCTCGTTCGTTTGAGCATTCGACCAATAAGGGCGACGATTTGGATCATCATAATCCATCGTATTCCAAGTTCTTTTAAACCACTCATCCTGCCATGTAAAGGCAAGTCCTCCTAAAAGCCCCTCATGTTCAATATCTTCATACAAATGCACTAAGATATCACCTTGTTCCTTTTCAGATAAATGACCTTGATTCCAACCGTAGATATTTGTATGGGTCATTCCTCTAGCAGACGGAACACCAAATTCAGCAACTAAAATGGGTAGTTTATGTGCCTTATGCAAATCATGTAAATATCCAGCATAGTTATTTTTCTTCCCTCTAAAATCAACAAAATTTTTATAATCATAGTTCATTGATTCCGGGTAATAAGGATAGATATGATAACTCGCAAATTCCTTGGTCAATGTATATGGACCTTTTAAATGAATAACATTCGGATTAACAGAAACTAAATCTTCCTCTTCACTTGGTTCTGAAGGATGTTTTAAAAGGTCTGTTGTCACCCAGTTCGTGAAGCTTAGTGGGCGTATCCAATTATATTTTTCCAATTCATATGTTGCCGTATAATCCATTTGTGTAGCTAACCAGTTCTCAAAAGGAGAGGCATTTTTTGCCTCGACATATTTCCCCTTATAGTCGTGCATTGTTTTATTCAATTTATTTGTTGATTGAACCATTTCAGGATCCCATTCAATCCCAAGTATCCATCCAATTACATATTTAGATATATCCGCATTATACGCGCCAGAAGCATGTCCTGCTTTTGGTAAAATTAATGCATTTCCATGAATAATATCTATTGTCTTTTTTATTTCATTTTGAAAATTAATGGTTCCTACTTTATCAAAGGCATTGCCCTTACTAACCAGTCTTTCCTCGTCAATCCATACTCCATGGAGAACATATATAGGGTTTTTATGACTTTCATTGTATTTTTTTAATGCATTATAAAACCCGGGTGGGTGGATTGTATAAACTCGGATTGTATTGGCTCCTAGTTTACCAATGTCTTTAAACCACTGATAATACTCATCTTCTGTAATAGCTGTTTCCCCTGGAAAATAACCAGGTTTCGCAATACCAACATTTACTCCTTTGATCTTCATACTTTGCCATTTATCGTCTATTTTAACTTCCATTTTGTCGTCAGATATTTTAGCTGTGTATTGAACATCATGATTATTTTCAGTTTTCTTCTTGCTTATATTTTCTTTATCATCGTTTTTATTGTCATAAGCCTGTTTTAAAATTTCTTTCATCATAGGAACATATGCATCAAAATAAAATGCTGAATCTGAAAATCTATTAGCGTATTTATTGATTGTAAGAATGCCTTTCATTTTGTAAAAGTTTGGCGCAGTTGAAATATCATTAAAATCTCCTGCTAAATAATAGGTTGTTGCACTCTTAATTTGTGTTTTATTTACTGCTACAAAGGATGTCGGAATATTATTATCTGTTAATTTCTCTTGCCCTTTTTTGGTTAAATTCCAATCATAATTAGCCAATACATTTCTTTTATCTTCTGATGTCACAATGTCAAACCAATAATTATATTTGACGCTCTTTTCAATATTGAACTCTTTTTTACCCTGTTCAGTGAATTTTAACCAAATCCCCTTGTTATCTATATCTTCTCCCGTTTTTAAGACAACAATCTCATTTTCTCTTTCATTAATTAATATAAAACCCTTACCTTTATATCCCCAATTACTACCGTATTTATCAACTATCCATTTAGGAATTTCATTGTTTTTACGATAATCCAATTCATCAAAATATCGACCCATCCATCCAGATGACTGAATACCTAAAACACTGCTCATATGATTTCTTACTGTTTCATCAGTTGGGGATGCTAATGTATTAAATTCGGCTACTAACGTACTTTTTTTGTCCTCATTTAATCGATTAACGATTGCTTTCCATTCATTCATTTTTAGTCCGCCGTATACTAGATTAGATCGCTCTCCTTCTCGATTTTTGTTTATCCAAGGAAAATCATCTTGATATACTCCATATGTATCGGCAATGTAAATGACATCATCATTTTCATATGAATCTGGTAAATCTTTTATAGAATACGTCTTTTTACTGGTATTCGGTTTAAATCCAAAATAATCATCCAGTTTATATGAATCATTATTTGAATCTACATATTTTAAGGTCTTTAATAACCAATTCAATCCTAAGTGTTCTCTATAGGATTCATCCGGTACCGTTTTATCAATTATTGCAATTTGTAGCTTTTTTTCATCTTCTAGTTGCCAAAGTATACATGATAAAGAAATGACAAGAATAAAAAAAGCAAAGATTCCTATAATCTTTTTCATTCTGTATCCCCCTCTTTCCTATCTAAACCTTTTCTGGTCATTTCCCCCCAACTTCTTTTACCAGCAAAATAATTAATAAGCCCTTCAAATCTAAATAGTAAAGTTAAAGGTTTATACCATAAAACTTCTGTAAAGGAGAGGATTAATAGATTGAATAAGTCTTTTATTTTAGGATAGCTTTTCATTGTCCAACTTTCTAATATGATTGACAGCATAGAGAATAACGTTCCATACAAAATAAACAGCAATAACAATAGAACAGCAAATTCAAAATAGACTTTTCCTGTAAAGAATGCATAAATCACATAGATATATCCTCCCAATTCCACAATAGGACCTAAACATTCAATAATAAAATAATAAGGAAAAGCAATCATTCCAATGCGCCCGTATTTTGGATTTAGCATCATCTGACGATTTTTCCATAGACTTTCCATTAACCCTTGATGCCAACGACTCCTTTGTTTTCGAAGTGTATGAACTGTTTCAGGTGCTTCTGTCCAGCATACTGGATCTGGAACGAAGAGAATTTTTTTCTTTTCCTTTTTTTCTCTCGTTAATCGATGAAGCCGCACTACCAACTCCATGTCTTCACCAATTGTATTTGTTAGATATCCCCCTGCTTCAATTACATATTTTTTTGCAAATACACTGAAAGCACCTGAAATAATCAAAACCATATTTGACTTACTAAAAGCAATTCTTCCCATTAAAAATGCACGGAAATATTCAATAACTTGCATCACAACAAGTGGTTTTTTCGAAAATCCTAAACTCATGATCGAGCCCATTTGTATATCTGATCCATTTGCAATTTTTACGCTTCCTCCAGTTGCAATGACATCATCCGATTGAATTATTGGTTCCATTACTCGTAATAACGAATTGGTATCTAAAATGCAATCACCATCAATTGAACAAAAATAAGGATACTTCGATACATTTATACCGCAATTCAATGCATCTGCTTTTCCACCATTTTCTTTATCTACTAATAATATTTTTTTATTAATTGTAGATTGGTATACTGCTCGTATTGAATTCGTATCAATTTGCTTTCGAACCACTTTTTCTACTTTTTCCATTTTGAAATTTTTTATTAAGACATCGAGCGTTTTATCTGTCGATCCATCATTAATAATGATAATTTCATATTCAGGATAATTTATGCATAACAATGATTGAACTGTATCTATAATATTTTGCTGCTCATTGTATGCAGGAACTAATACGGACACTGGTTTTGAGAACTGAATATCATTTAATTCTTCATATAGATTTAATTTATCTAATTGGCGATCTTTCCATAAAGTAAATAAAGAAAAAATTAACATAATCGTATAACTAACTACGATAATTAGCACATAAATCAATACTAAATATATAAATGGATGATATAGAATTTGTTTTATTAAATAATCCATTTTTATGCTCCTAACGACTCTAAAATAATCTCTTTAGCGTACGGATCTTCTGTTTGTCTATAAAGTACCTTTAGTACTTTCTCACCATTCTTTTGATCTGCAATCATTTGCACTGTATGATATCTCACCCACCATGAGCGATCAGATATCAAAACTTTTAGGTAATCCATTATTTCATCTAATAGAAAATATTTTAGTAATTTTGCAAATAACATTCTTTCTCTCCAATCATCTGCATAAAAAAATGGTTCATACACTTCAATTGATTGAACAAAACCTATTTCTAATATCGCCTTTAATGCATGTAGACGAATTTCTATATTCTCATCTTTTATCGCTTGATGAAGGAAATCTCTGCACTCTAACAAACTTTTAGATCCTATTGTATCGATAACTGCAATTTTTTGATTTTGCGTTAACGATACAAAGGTTTGCATTATTTCTTTTATACTATCTTCTTCCAATAAAACTAATACATTGTATAATTCAGTATTACTTATTCTATTAGTAGAGCTTTTTAATGGCTTCATTAATTGTTCAGGCATTAAAAGTGCGATAACTTTGTACATTTCAAAATACTCTTTTTGCGAAAATTCCCTCGAACTATTTAAAAGTTCCAATACATCAGGCGCTAAAGACTGCATTTGAAAGTCGAGTATTTTATATAAAGCGTTTATACGTATGCCCCATCTTCTGCTTCTAAGATTTTTTTTATAATGTACATAAAGGTTTTTTTCAGCATATGAGTGTATCCGAATAATGACATCCTGATCGCTTAACAAATGTATATATTTTGTAAGAATTATTTCCATTGCTTTGATTTGGTGGGGGTTTTGAATATTCTCAAGAGTTTCAGTTGGATAACCTTCTATAAAGTAGCGATAGCATAGTGGTAAAAATTCTTCTATATTTTTCTGCACTTTATTATCATTTTGCATTTGTAGCATTCGATTATTAATAAGATAAAGAGAACCACAAATAATTAGTACAGCGATACAAAGAATAGCTATTATCAAAAGTAATATTTTACTCATTATATTCGAATCCTCTTAATCATTTGTTTTAACTCTGCTCTTACTACACTTAAATTAAACGGTTTAATAATAAAACCATCTACTCCCGATTCATAAGCATAAATCATATCTTCTGGCGCCTGTTGTTTCGAAATAATATAAATAATATATTTTCCGTTATTTGGCATCGAACGTAATTCATGTAACAATTGCAAACCATTCTTTTTAGGTAAGGCGTAGTTCATTAATATTAAATGCATATGATCAGAGTGATACCAAGAGGAATCTAGAAAACTTTGACCATCAAAAAAAGAACGTATATCTAATTCAAAATTTTCGACGTCTATTTTTCCCATCATTTCATGAAAAATATTGTTTGTAATTTGGTCATTTTCTATAATACTCACTTTTAAAGTATCAGATTCTGGTATTTGATATTTTGCTACCGCTTTATAAGAAAATGCTTCTTCTGCTAATACTTCTTTTAAAGCATTGGTCCCATCTATATAAATTTCTTCAAATGAGGCTTGAGTATTATTAATTTCAACTATACTTGAACACCATTTAATTTCCTGCATTATTAAGACTTCTTCTCTTGCCTTATTTATTCTGTTTAAATAATAAATTCCCTCTAATTCTTTTGAGTTTGGCAGCATAATTAACCAACCTTCATAGTCTGGGAGTTTTGTTAATATATCCGATCCCCTTAATGTATCGGATAGAAATTGGTTCGTATTCTCGTATTGCATTTCTATTTTCGAAGTATTCAAATTGCTTTTTTGAGAAGTATTTTTAATATTAATAAATATTAAGGTCAATGGACTTTTTGTTCGTTTATTATTATTAGAAATAAAATTGAAAAACCTAAAAAACTCTTGAAACTCAACTAATTTTGAATGTTGTACAATTGGAGGATTTATTGTGCTATTCATCTTACTATATACCTTCCTTCAATTTTAAAATTTCTTCTTATCATCGACTGACCATAGTAATAAGGTTATATTAACATGTTTACCTGAACAAACCCCATTATCTGTTAGAGTTTATTCAATAATTAGGCAGGCAATACAAATTAAAAAGGAGGTTCATTTTGAAATGGACCATCCTCAAATTTATTTTATCAATCTGTATGGAGAATTCATATGAAAAAAATCGCTTGTTTTTTAAGATGATGCAAGTCACTGTTAATAACAGTACACCTTACCCTAAAAATACACTTCGAATACCTTTCCAGTCTACTAATACCCCGCTTAGCAAAGCTAAGTCTATTTTCGCATGTTCGTTCTAAAAGAATCATAGCGAAATATGTATATTTTCATTTTCAATTAATACGACATATATCGCCATATTGATAATAATAATTATTATAATGTGAAATTATTTGACATATTTTTCTCAGTTAAATCCCACCTACTCTTTGATGATTCAACACTTTTATTAATAAAACCTGCAATAATATTACATTAATTGTTTAACTATTTATATTCCTTTTTTAAAAATAAATATTCCTTAAAAATAATTATTATAATTTACTTTCAATTATCAATCTGTTATAGTTGTGTTCGAAGAGGTAATTCTAAGATTTTAATAGGAGGAATGATTTCATGACAAATGAACACAACAAAAAGTTAACTACTGCCGCTGGTGCTCCTGTCGTAAGTAACACAAACTCGATGACTGCAGGTAAACGTGGCCCAGTACTTTTACAAGATGTTTGGTTAATTGAAAAATTAGCAAACTTCAACCGTGAAGTAATTCCAGAACGTCGTATGCACGCAAAAGGTTCAGGTGCATTCGGTACTTTCACCGTAACTCATGACATTACTAAATATACAAAAGCAGCAATCTTCTCAGAAGTTGGTAAGAAAACAGAAATGTTCGCTCGTTTCTCTACTGTAGCTGGTGAACGTGGTGCTGCTGATGCTGAACGTGATATCCGTGGTTTTGCATTAAAATTCTACACAGAACAAGGTAACTGGGATTTAGTTGGTAACAACACACCCGTATTCTTCTTCCGTGATGCAATGCATTTCCCTGACTTAAACCACGCTGTTAAACGTGACCCACGTACTAATATGCGTTCTGCAAATAACAACTGGGACTTCTGGACAAATCTTCCCGAAGCATTACACCAAATAACTTATGTGATGGGCGATCGTGGTATCCCAACTGACTACCGTCATATGCACGGTTTTGGTTCTCACACTTATTCAATGATTAATGCTGATAACGAACGCTTTTATGTGAAATTCCACTTCACAACTCAACAAGGTATCCAAAACCTTTCTGATGAAGAAGCAGAAGGAGTTGTAGCAAAAGATCGTGAATCTTCACAACGTGACCTTTACGAATCAATTGAAAAAGGCGATTTCCCTAAATGGACGATGTCAATCCAAGTGATGACTGACGAACAAGCTAAAAATCATCCATATAACCCATTCGATCTAACTAAAGTTTGGTATAAAAAAGACTTCCCACTAATTGAAGTTGGTGAATTCGAGTTAAACCGTAACCCAGCTAACTACTTTGCTGAAGTGGAACAAGCTGCATTTGCTCCTTCAAACGTAGTTCCTGGTATTAGCTTCTCACCAGACCGAATGTTACAAGCTCGTTTATTCGCATATGCTGATGCTGAACGTTACCGTTTAGGTGTAAATCACAACTTAATTCCAGTTAACGCTCCAAAATGCCCAGTACACAACTTCCACCGCGATGGTGCAATGCGTACAGATGGCAACTTAGGTAGCACATTACACTACGAGCCAAATAGCTATGGTGAATGGAAAGAACAACCTGAGTTCAAAAATCCAAGCGAAGAAGCAGGTCCAGCAGATATCTTTGACTTCCGCGAAGACGATGATAACTACTTCGAACAACCAGGGAAATTATTCAACATCATGAGCCCAGATGAACAACAGCGTCTATTCGAAAACACTGCTCGTAACATGGAAGGTGTTGAATATTTCATCAAAGAACGTCACATCATCCACTGCTTCAAAGCAGATCCTAAATATGGTGAAGGCGTTGCAAAAGCAATGGGTATCGAGATCAACAAGATCGATGTACTGAAAGAAGTTCAATACCACTAAGATTTTCTAATAATTCAACATTCATATCCTAAAAAAGACTGTAGGCAAACTTGATGAAAGTAAGGTTTGTCTACAGTCTCTTTATTTTGGTTTAAAATGCTTAACTCAGAAAAAGTTATTCCTATTAAGCTTAATCATCCGACTTGCTCGAACAACAATGATGGGTTTGACCTAAACAAGGTTACGCCTCTCCAGTAGTAAAGCGATTTATCGAATTTGTAAGTAAACAAACCACTACTTCATCTACAATAAAAGGACATTACCTATCAGTAATGTGCTTTTATTTGCTTACCGCCTTTTTCGTTTAAAAAATCCTTTTCGATTCTTTGCTTTTTTCGGACTTATTCGGAACAATTGATTTAATAGGTCATCAAAAGTATCCGCAATCTTATGAAACTCCCATTCTATTTCCTCTGTAAAGTAGTTTTCCACTATATATACAACAGATGGATTTTCATTCCCTTTTCGATAATCCAAAACAATCCATTCGTGGCAATTTGTCCAAAGAACAATAAGTTCTTTTGGCAGATCTGATTCTGCTAACAATTCCTTGGAGGATAATATACCCAAATCATCTTTTCTAAAGTGTATAGGCTCTATGCTCGGAAGTGACTCTTTGTATTCTGTAAAATAAGGATAATTAAGTTCTCCACCGTTTTGTTTTTTCATCAATTCAATAAATGACGATGGGAAGTGAACATCCAATATATTTTCCGCCTTTTTTATAATTTCATCGTTAATAGGGTACTCGTGACGCTTATTTTTAGGATCCTTATTCCAAAAATTTTCTCCTTTATAAAAATCTTTATTCATCAAATCTACCACCAGCTTTCTTATCCTACAGCTGATTATATCGTACCGGGACTTCTTAAAACGAAATACCAAATTATCTATTATGTAATTAAACTATAAATGCTAAAAATCCCGAGTCTTATGATGACTCAGGGATTTTTATTTAGACTATTTTTATTCTTGACGTAATGCTTGGATGACATCAATCTTCGTTGCCTTTCGAGCTGGACGCCAACCACTCATAATAGCAACACCTATGCTAATCAATGAAGCAATTACAACAAGCTCCCATGGTATTGTTGAAAATTGAATTCCCGCTTTCTCAATACCACTATCAGGCATGACCGCATCTAAGATTTTTGGCAATGCAAAATTCGCCAAAAAGCTAATGATATATGAAATAATAATTGCTATAACTGTCCCTAAAATACCTATATAAGCACTTTCCATTACAAACAATCTTTGAATTAACTTTGGACCAGCACCAATCGCCTTCATCACACCTATTTCACGTGTACGTTCAGTTACAGCCATTGTCATCGTATTGAAAATACCAATAGAAGCAATTAAAACCGCTATTGTCCCTACAAAGATAAGTCCTACTTTTAAGGCAAGGAAAAATACATTTAATTGATCTAATTGTTCAGTTACAGAATAGACAGATAAATCCATCGCTTTTAACTCTTTTAGTACACCTTTAACCGCTTCAATATCTGTTGCATAAACGGAGTAGTTTACATAGTAAAAGTCTTTTTCTTTCATCGCTTTTTCGACTATTGTATTATAATCCTTTAGAATTTTAGGCTTCATCGTATCGCTTAGTTGTATACTCGTATCCATAGCCCACTCTTTTGAAGGCTTTTCACCAATTCCAACTATTTTATATTGTCGTACCTTCGTATGTTTATCTCCATTCTCTGGTGTAAAGGATAAGGAAATCGTTTTACCTAATAATGAATGCTGATAACCTTTTTTTGATGTTCCTTCCTCATTTTTTTCCTCTTTAATACTTTGTTCTTCCTTCTTAGTCAATAAGCTTTGTCCTAAATTATAGCCAACAACAATTTCGTTCTCTTTTGTAGGATATGTACCCTTCGATAATTTAATATTAGCTTTTTGTTGTTCTTCAAAATTATTGAATTTTACATCGCCAAAACCGGAACGATTTTCAAATTTCACATTTGTATTTATTGCAGTAGTAATTTGAGTTGTTTCACCTAATGCCTGAACATTCGGGATTTCTTTAATGGCTTTCTTGTCGATGCCCTTTTCATCGGAATTATATACTTCGATCTTCGTCACAGCACTATCTGATAAAATTTCTTTCTTAATTGAACCTTGTAGTCCAAATGCAATTGATGCTAATACAATTAAAAACGCACAACCCATAGTTGTTGCTAATATAGTGGTAAAAATCCGCATACGGTTTTTCTTGACATGTTGTCGCACAAAATCTATTTGATCTCTAAACTGCACTCGGAACAGCCTCCTTTAATACGCCATCATGCATCAGAAATTTTCGATGTGCTATATTCGCTACTTCTTCATCATGCGTAATAATAATAAACGTAATATCCATAGATTCATTTAATAACATGATTAACTGTAAAATTTCCTGTTCCGTTTCGGAGTCTAAATTTCCTGTTGGCTCGTCTGCTAAAATAATAGGTGGATTGGTTACAAGTGCTCTAGCAATGCAAACACGTTGCTGTTGACCGCCTGATAGTTCACTGGGATAATGATCTGAAACTGTCTCTAAGCCTACTTTTCTTACTATTTTTTGGACTATTTGAAAACGTGCATTTTTCTCTACCCCTTGAATTTTCAATGGCAATTCAATATTTTCAAAGGCCGTTAATCCAGGCATCAGTTGAAAATTCTGGAATATGAATCCAATATTTTCAGAGCGGAATTTCGCATATTCTGATTCTGTTAGATTTGTCGTTTCTTTTCCTTGCATGATAATTGATCCTTGCTCAGGCTTAAGAAATCCTGCAACAGCATTTAGTAATGTTGATTTTCCAGATCCACTTTTTCCAACAATTGAGATGATTTCTCCTGTATCAATTGCAAAAGAGATGTTCCTCAATACAGGAACTTTCTTCTCGCTTCCTTTTTTACCTATTTTAAATGTATGACTGACATTTTGTACGTTAATCAAAAATATCAACCTCCCTCATTTCGTCTATTAATTAGTATAGGAAAAATTTCTTAATAATTTCATGTTAAAAAACTGAAGAATTTCTTAAGATTTGGCTGTTTTCTGTATAAAAAAAGAAACTACTTTGAAAACCTTCAAAATAGATTCCTTTTTTTATCAAGTTATATTTATTTTTTGTTTTTTTCCTTAAGCATATAAAATTTTCGCCACATAAATCACGATGGTTACCGTTATACAACTAACGACAGTCGTAAATAGAACCGTTTGTGCAGCAAGTTCTGGCTCGACATCATACTCTAATGCCAAAGTAGAACTGTTACGCGACGTTGGAAAAGCACTTGCTATTAATAAAGACTGTGCCACTACGCCATGGAATCCGAAAATAGTAATCCATAGGAAAGCAACTAAAGGTCCCATCAGCAATCGGCCAATACAACTCATATATAACATTTTATTAAACATCGTGCTGAAGTGAATTTTTGACAGTTGTGCACCTAAAGTGAGCAGCGCAATGGCAACGAAAGCATCTGCCATATGACCAACAGCAATGGATAAAAACTGTGGCAGCTGAATATTCGCTACATTTAAAATAACCCCTAGAATTAAACCATGTACAAGTGGTAATTTCACAATACTTTTGGCAATTTCCCATCCTGACTTTGTCGTGGAAATTAAATTATACAACCCGTATGTATAGGTCGTTAAATTTTGAAAAATTACCGTGATGATTTGAATCGCTGTACCTAATGGCTGTGCATGGAATACCATTTGACTGACTGGGATTCCATAATTCCCAGAATTAATTAGGACAATGCTATTTTTGAAGATGGCTGCTTTCTTTTTTTCAAGCTTCAATACTTTACTAATAACCGTGCTAATAATCATTAAACTGATACTAAAGGCAAATAAATAGATTAATATTTTCCCTAGAACCGCTGGGTTCACTTTTGTTTCATATATATTAACAAATACAGCAGCTGGCATTAAACAATATGTGATTAAATTGGATAAAGCTTTCAAGTTAAATTGAAACTTGCGTTGCATGATTCCACCAACGACAAGTAAAACTAAAATAGGTGCAACTACTTGAAAGAATACTAAACTTAAGTAACTCATCTTCTCTCCCCTATCCTATTCCCCTCTATTTTAAATTTTTCAAGATAAATAAAAAGAGTTGTTATCTTCTAGATGTGTTTTCAGAAACTTAATCAAAGATTATTAAAAATAACCCAACTATTTTATATAGTTGGGTTTAAACTTTTCGCCATGATGATACGGTTTCTCCCTTGTTCTTTTGCTTGATATAAGCATTGATCTGCTTGTTCAATTAACTTAGTAGGAGTTTTTTCTGTTTCTGGGTATTCAGCTACACCTGCGGAAATTGTTATTGCTTCACCTGTAGGACTAATTGTGTTTTCAAGATCCTTCCTTAAAATGTCGGCTATTTCAAAAGCATCTTGAGCGCTAGTATTCGGTAAAAGAACGATAAACTCCTCTCCACCATACCGACAACATAAATCGGTTGCTCGAGTTGTAGCTTTCATTTTATATGCTAGGTATTGTAAAACTTCATCTCCTACACCATGTCCATATGTATCATTAACCAATTTAAAACGGTCTATATCCATTAAAATCATGGAAAATGGCGTTTTTGCAGTTATCAATTCATCCATTTTAGCATTTAATGTTCGTCGGTTTGTTAATCCAGTCAATGGATCTGTTGTCGATTGATCCATAAAAAAGTTCACTTGTTGATGTAAAAAGCTTAAACTTTGAATTAATGCATTTTTTAATTGTATAGCCTCGTAATACCATGCTTGAACAGCAGATAGATTTTTTTGTTCGTCTTTTTTCATACTACTCTCTGTTAATTCAGCTAATTGTTGCAATGGTCTAGATATTCGGATCGCTGCCCAAATAATGATAACTAAAGTAATTATGAGTAACGGTAATGCTAAATAAAGCATTTCTTTTACCATATTTTCTGCAGGCTGTAAGGAGATTTCTGTTGGCCTTTGTGATACAACTCCCCATCCAGTATTTTCTACCAATGCATAACCTGCTAGCATGTCCTTTCCTTCCGAGTTAGTTACTCTTTGGGCTCCACCATCATTCTGATTCATTATTTTTTGGACGACTGGATTTTCCTTAACTACATTATTAATACGATTTCGATTTTGATGATAAATGATACGTCCATTCCGGTCGACTACATACACATATGAACCATCATTATAAAAATGCTTTCCTAACAATTCATAAAGAATATTTTGTTCTTCTAAGTAAATTGTTCCACCTACAAGGCCTACATATTTACCTGTTTTATTAAAAATAGGCGCAGAAATATAGATTAATTCACGATTTGTTATAGCTCGATATGGATCAGAAATCATCGGCTTTTTTTCTTTTATAGCAGTTTTCACTGCATTTGAGGTTAATGTTTTGCCTTTGATACCTATTGTTTGCGGAGAAGTAGCTAATACTTTTCCTTTTGCATCTAAAATAGAAATGGAGTTAAATGTATTTGATTGATTTTTCAGGCGATCAGCTTCAGTTAGAAGTTGTTTCTCGTTATCCATGTGTTCTGCAATTGAATTCGCATTAACTGTTAGTGTTTGAAGTGTCTCATTTAAATAATTATTTGCTGTAGTTGCTAGTTTTTCAGCATATACTCGGTTTGTTTCTAGTGTGTTATCCATTAACGTTTGATTGTTCATACGGTAACTACTCAACAAACTACTTACAATGGTTAACATAAACGCTAAAATTGCAACACCGATGATTAAATGTTGCAGTTTTAAATGATATTTTTTCATTTTATATTATTCTCACCTTAAGTTTTTCTTTTATTTTACTAAAAATTGTAATGTTTGGATTAAAAAAATTCAAAAAAATAGCTAAACTGATTGTAAAATATACGTCAGTATAGCTATTTGATCAAAACTATGCATTAAAACGGTCTATTGTATCATCATAATCATCATCTAAATCATCTTGTAAAAATCCTAAAAACCTTAATAGCTTTTTCAACATACAAACATCCCCTAACTTGTACATACATTTCGCTAATACGGCCGACTTTTTTCTGAATATTATTTACTTATAGTTTACATGAAATTAATATAAAATTCTATTAATATGATTATTTATCATTTCAGGTGTGGGTAAAAACCGCTCCCTTTCGTCAGGAATCTCGCGGTTTCTACCCACCTCATATTGAATTGGATGTTCCGCTACAGACGGCGCTTTCCACGGGCTTGGCTTCAATCTCCTCGTCACTACGTTCCTGCGGGGCTTTCAGCTCAAGCTTTTCCCGTAGGAGTCGCCGTCTTTCGCTCCACAATGACCAAAGTTGCTGTTTTTTTAAGTAAAGCAGATGTCTTTTTTTAGATATTTTTCTCTCAATATTTTTATATAAATCAAGTAAATTGGTAATTTTTGATTTTTCAATCTTTTTATTGTTATGGTGTTGCAATTGATATTATAACACTTTATAATATTAACCACTTAGAATAGTAGGAATTAGACCCTCCCCTGTTCTAATCACTAACATTGTAAAAGTGTTAGTATGTTATGCAATTCTGATACATTACTTTATTTGCCTTAAAGTTGATTATTGTATAACAAAAATGAAGAACTTTCCTTTTTGTATACACCAGTAACCACCCCTCAATGGTTATTGGTGTTTTTTTGTTTATTTAAACTTCTCGTTTGCATTCATTGCTAAAAATGAGATACGCTATTTTCGAATAGACACCATTTGAAAAAGGAGCGATTTTACATGTACGTAGTTACGAACCGTATTAAAGTTAAAAAAGGCTTTGCAGAAAAAATGGCACCAAACTTCACACGTCCTGGTGCATTGCAATCATTTGAAGGATTTGTAAAAGTAGAAGTTGCCGTTTGCAAAGATTTTGAAGAATATGATGAAATGAGCGTCAATATGTATTGGGAAAATCTTGATGGTTTCAAAAAATGGCGTGAAAGTGATGCTTTCAAACACGCTCATAAACGTCCAGAGTCTAAACCAGGTGAAGAGCCTAAAGAATCTCCACTACTTGGTAGCCAAATTGTCGTTGCAGAAATTGTTTCAAGCATTGGATCTGCTACACAAGCTTAATCACATGGGAAAAGCTCTAGTGAGAATACTTTTTCTTACTAGAGCTTTTTTAATTCTTTTTATTTTTTTCGATAAAGTTAGTCGAAATGCTTTCGCTTTTATTTTAGGAATTCATAATTGCTCCGCCATTTACATGAATGCATTGCCCAGTCATGTAAGTTCCTTCATCCGATGCAAGTAGTACATATGCTCCTACCAATTCACGTGGTTGACCTGGACGCTTCATTGGCGTATCAGCTCCGAAAATTGCCACTTGCTGGGCATCAAATGTGGATGGGATAAGTGGTGTCCATATTGGACCCGGTGCTACCATGTTCACACGAATCCCCTTCCCTGCCAAATTTTGAGCAAGCGCTCGAGTAAAAGCTACGATTGCTCCTTTTGTTGCTGAATAATCAATTAATTGTTCGTGCCCTTTATATGCAGTTACAGAAGTCGTCGTAATAATTGAACTTCCTTCTTTTAAATGCGGCATCGCATGCTTACTTAAATAAAAGGCTGGGTCTATATTTGTTGCAAATGTCTTATGCCACTGTTCACTCGTTATATCAGCAAAATTTTTCACAGGATATTGTGCCGCTGCATTATTAACTATAATATCAATCTTGCCAAATTCCTGGATTGTTTGATCAACCATTTTTTTACTTGTCTCTTCTTTTGAAATATCCCCTACTATTAGTAAACATTTCACCTTTTCTTGTTCAACCATTTTCTTTGTCTCGTTAGCATCCTCATGCTCTTCTAAATAATTTATGACAACATGTGCTCCTTCTTTTGCATAGGCAATCGCAACCGCCCTTCCTATACCCGAATCACCGCCTGTTATTATTGCCACTCGGTTCTTTAGCTTTCCACTTCCAACATAGTCGATCGGTTGAATGGGCTTTGGATTCATAATGGATTCAATACCTGGTTGCTTTTCTTGCGTTTGAGCGGGTTGCCCTCCCTTTTGTTGTTCATTTATATTCATCCACCTTTACCTCCTTGATTTTCAATACATTCAGCCATTGCCAACTACAAATGAAATTAAACATGTAATAAAAAAGGACATAACAAAAAAGCCACACTTTTTATCCAATTGGACTATAGTGTGGCTTTCTTTAATGAAGGGCATAAACCCCTTCTATATATTCAATTTGCTTACTAGTACTTTCTTATAATGAACCATAACCGATAACGCGAGCTGACCAATAGCTACCTTTTGCTACACTTTGGAATTGTACTTTGTTACCAGCTGCATGTAATACTTGTCCGTTACCTGCATAGATTCCTACATGAGTAATTGTATTACTACCCGGTGTTGCACCGAAGAAAATTAAATCGCCAACATCTGGGCTACTTACTCGTTTTGTAACAGAATATTGTGTACGACTGCTATGAGGTAGTGTACCGTAACCTGCTTTTTTGTAAACATATGCTGTAAATCCTGAACAGTCAAATCCTGATGGAGACATACCGCCCCATACATAGGGAACACCTAGGTAATCACTACCAATGCTAATCAGCTTATTGCCAGCTACTGCATTAGATACTTTTTTAGTTTTTGTATATTTCTTTAAATAGGATCCTGAAACCCAGCCTGTTTTGCCTTTATATTTTACTTTATACCACTTTTTGTTACTAACAGTTTTCTTATATGTAGCAGTAACAACCGCACCTTTTTTTAATGTAGTGACTTTTTTATATTTTGTTGAAGCACCTTTTCTCATGTTTAGCGCTGCTTTTGTTTTATATTTACCTGATGCTTTAACAGCCTTTGAGCTAGATACAGTTGTAATGTTATGTGATGTATGTTCTATGTTAGTTTTTGCTTGTGCTTGTAATTGTTCTTGAGGAGCAGCTCCTAATAATGTCCCAAGTCCTAATGTAAGAGTTAAGGTACTTGCGGTAAATGCTTTTAATACGCTTTTCTTATTCATTTAGATGTCGTTCCTCCATTTTAAAATATTTTTCATTTGATGTATTCGATTAATGTAATTGTATTCTAATTAATTTATATACTAATATTATGGAAATTTTGATGAAGAAACAACGCGATTTCATTTACAGAGTTATTACTTTTTATTACAAATAATACAAAATGACAGATATCTTTTCGGATTTTAATATACCAGCAATATAAATGTATATTTTTACCATTTTTAAACAAAATAAAAACTCCGTATAGAGTTACGGAGCTTTGTTTTTAACTTTTTTTATTAAAAGGAATCGTGTATCCACTTTTCCATACCAAAACAAGGTGCCATTTAAAGTTTTTTTAATTTTGCCTTTAGCATGAGGTATATGTAAATTAATTAAAGATTTTTTCATTCAATCGTAGTGGTTTAATTTTACAACGCTACATATAAATCACTTAACGGCCTAGTCCAATACACTTCCTTTCGCTTTTCTTTAAAAAAAATGCGATAATGAGGAAAATACACATGAAGGATGACACGATGACAAATATACTTACATTACGAGTAGACCACAAGTATGTGGCTGAACTAAATAGAGGCTATTCACTTATATTAAAAGACGCAATTCAGAATAAAGATTTATTAGAAGAAGAGGGCGACATCATTCGCTTAGTGGATCAACATAATCGCTATATCGGTACTGGTTATTATGGTAATCAAAACAAAGGAATCGGTTGGATTTTAACAACGAAAGAGCATGAACAAATTGACCAAGCCTTTTTTAATAAGAAGTTAACGGTTGCATTAGCGCATCGAGAAGACTTTTTCAATGATAATGATACTACAGCATTTCGCGTCTTCAATGGTGAAGGTGACGGCATCGGCGGTTTATCAATTGACTACTTCGATGGGTACTATATGGTGAGCTGGTACAGTGAAGGAATTTATTCATTTAGAGAATATATTTATAATGCTCTAAATGAACTTGTAGAATACAAAGCGATTTATGAGAAAAAACGTTTTGATACAAAAGGGCAATACATTGACCAAGACGATTTTGTTATGGGAACAGAAGGCGATTTTCCTATTATTATTAAGGAAAATGGGATGCACTTTGCCGTTAACCTAAATGATGGTGCAATGACAGGTATTTTCCTTGATCAACGTGATGTTCGCCGTGCGATTCGCGATCATTATGCAGATGGGACAAATATGTTAAATACATTCTCCTATACAGGAGCTTTTTCAATAGCTGCTGCTTTAGGTGGTGCATCAAAAACAACAAGTGTCGATCTTGCTAAACGTAGTCTAGCGAAAACAATTGAACAATTTAGTGTGAATGGTATCGACTATGAAGCACAGGATATTAAAGTAATGGATGTTTTTCACTACTTCAAATACGCTGTTCGACATGAATTGAAATTTGATTTAGTCGTTCTTGACCCTCCAAGTTTCGCACGTACGAAAAAGATGACCTTCTCTACTGCAAAAGACTATCCAAAATTACTTGCAGATGCAATTGCCATTACTGAGAAAAATGGAATCATCGTCGCTTCGACAAATAACGCAAGCTTTGGAATGAAAAAATTTAAAACATTTATTGATCAAGCCTTCAAAGATACTCATACAAAATATAAAATAATTGATCAATATGGATTACCTAAGGATTTCCGTGCTAATCGAGACTTTCCGGAATTTAATTATTTAAAAGTAGTCTTCATAAAAAAACTAAGTTAATCATTCCTACACAAAGACGACTCATCATAATGGTGAGTTGTCTTTTTTATTAGAAAAAATCGATATATTTTTTGAGACGGCTTCTATACTATAAGGGCCCTTAACTTAAATGTTATCCTTTCGAAAATATAAAAGATTAAGACCATCCTAATATGTTAGGGATAATATAGAAGGTACATGCATCAGGATTGGCCATTTGTCCTTGATTCTTGAAATGCGGACATTACCGCCCGTTAATGTGGGATATACCAATTAAAAATATACATGGATTAACTAATCTATTAGCCTATTCAACAAGATTTTAACCAACATATCTTATTACTGTAGAGTTTGAAAAAAGCTCAATACACAAAGGAGATGTTAATGTATGTCAAAGAAGTGTCATAAACATAATGAGCCATGTGAAATAACGCCAATGCAACAGATTCCGCTCCATGATAAAAATATCGATCTTAAGAAGACTGAAAACCCGTGCCCTATATTTAAAGTGCCAGTTGTACTTGCAGAAACGAAGCTTCAAATTGTAGTAGAGGCAGATATCGACCTTGATCCAAAAGCAACAGAGATTAAACGTGTAACAAAGAATGTCTTTTTAACGCAAGTAAAACTTATCCCTGTGGAATTTGAAAAAGCTTCTGATGAACATTGTCACCACATTCCAGGCTTTTTTAAAGTAAAGAAAGCAAAACTATTTGTAGCAGGACATATTCGAAAAAATATCGAATATTCTTCTAGTGATTGTCAAGGTACCCTCCACGATCGAATTGTAACTATACCGTTTAGTGGGTTCGCTGAGCTTAAACATGGTGACTTCTTAATCTCCCCTATCATTGGTGTATCTGATAGTGGCAAATCGTATTTCTTAAATGACAATAATGGTGAAGTGCCTCGATTAGACAAAAACTTCTTCCAAAATCTTGTGAGATACAATGAGCAACCATATGGTGAATTAATAGGTGCTAATTTCTTTGAACTTGATTTCTCACCAAAAACTGTAAAACCAGAGGGTGAATTTGGCGTATTACGTGAAAAAATCGTAATGGATCTCTTTTTAAAAGTATTACAAGTTCAACAATTCCAGGTGCATGCGCATAGGGTATTACCAGTGCTTGATGAAGGTACACTTGGATAATATTTTAAAGGTATAATATGTACACTACACTTTCATAACACATCTTATGAGCATATGCTGCAGAAATAATGTAACACTCCATTACCATCATCACACGGTTTTATTAGCATTTGAAGTAAATAATATTTCGAAAAGGCGACTGTTCCCTCTAAAGGAGCAGTCGCCTTTTTACTTTCAAGTACTATAGTGCCTAACCCGTTAATAAATTCAATTTTTCTCTATTTTCCATTACATTTATAGACATTCGTACAGCACCCCTTATAGAAAATACATAGAATACTAATGTATGAGGATTGCAAATGCAAACGAAATGATAAAACCTTTTCCAAAGAATAGATGAAGTAATGAATCAAGTCTATAGACGCTAAATTTGTCCAAATAAATTATTCACAAAAATCACTCTAAAAAAACTTAAATTCCACAGCCCATCGATGTTAGTAAAATTTGTTATTGCAATCCCATACACAAGGAAAATATCCCCCACAACATGTGTTACTTCTTATACTGAAGTAGCACATTCTCAATTAAATAATGATCATTTCTAAAGTTTAGAATAAATGAAATTAGAAGCTTTAAAATAACAAATCCTCATCTAGAGTTCCTTTGAATCTATCCAAAGTTGAATTCTAAATGAGGATTATTAATATTTGCTATGTTAAGCCAAAAAACTACTATTAAATTTTACCTTATTAACAAGTATGCTCATGCAATGGTGCAAGATCAATTTCAAATCCCAAATCTTCAAGCATTTTCTTATCTTCTTCACCTGGTTGACCATCTGTTGTTAGGTAGTCACCTAGGAAAATAGAGTTTGCTGAATACAAGCTAAACGGTTGTAGTGAACCTAAGTTTACTTCACGGCCACCAGATACACGTATTTCCTTCGTTGGATTGATGAAACGGAATAATGCCAACACCTTTAGACAGTATCTTGGATTCAGTTCATGCGTACCCTCTAATGGTGTACCATCAATCGCATTTAAGAAGTTTACTGGAATCGAATCTGCATCTAATGCATGTAGGCTACGTGCCATATCAATAACATCTTGTTTTGTTTCCTTCATACCGACGATTACGCCTGAGCATGGTGAGATTCCCGCTTCTTTTGCACGTTCAACTGTTTGTACACGATCATCATACGTATGTGATGTCGTAATGTTTGCGTGATTTCTAGCTGATGTGTTGATATTGTGATTGTAACGATCTACTCCCGCTTCTTTTAGACGCTCGGCTTGCTCAGGTTTTAAAATACCTAAACATGCACAAATCGTCATATCTTGATGCTTTTCTTTAATCGCTTTTACAGAATCAACAACGATATCAATTTCACGGTTCACAGGACCTCTACCACTAGCAACTATGCAATATGTACCAACATTTAATGCCGCTGCACGATCTGCACCTGCCATAATTTCTGCTTGTTTCATCATTGGATATTTTTCGACGGGTGCATTTGAGACGATTGATTGTGAACAGTATCCGCAGTTTTCAGGACATAATCCTGATTTCGTATTGATGATCATATTTAGTTTTACTTTGTTACCAAAATAATGGTGACGAATTTGGTAGGATGCATCCAGTACTTTCAATAGATCAACATCCGGGCTCTCTAAAATAGATAATGCTTCCTCATCGTTGATTTTATATCCATCAATTACTTGCTGAGCTAATTTTACGTAATCCATATTAATGACCTACCTTTACGATTTTTTGTAATCTAAATCCAAAAATTCCTGCAAATACGGCTAAAATAATATCCTTTGGCATTGGAGGAATCATCCATAACCAAGCCATTTTATAAGTAAATCCTTCTGGAGCTGCTGCCCAAAGTTTATAAGCAAAATACATCCAGTTTGTACCAAGTAAATAGTTAATAGCTATACCTACAAGCGCTGCTGCAATATACATTTTTTTCGTACGACGATATTCCACCATTTTCCCTACAACATAAGCAGCTAATATGAAAGTTATGATAAAGCCAAATGTTGGACTTAAAATAGAAGAAAAACCACCACTAAACTGGGCAAATACAGGTGCTCCAGCTAAACCAACAAGCGTATAAACTGATATGGAAATGGCGCCTAGACGGCTACCTAAAACAAGACCAGCTAAAATGGCAAATAACGGTTGTAGCGTAATTGGAACCCCACCAACTACTAAAAACGGTGCGAAAGATGTAATATTCGCTCCGATCATCATTAATGTTGCAAACATACCACAGTAAACAATCTCTAATGTAGTAAGTTTAGCTTTTGTTCCTGAAATATTAGAAGTCATTCATTCCCCGCCCTTTTGCGTTAACTCATTTTAAATATAGGTTAACACATATAAAGGAAAATGGAACTAAAAATTTTTAAAAAGTTAGAAAAAAAAACAGATAAAGCTAATAAAATTAGCTTTATCCGTCTTATGAAGAAATCAATGAATAATCTATGTTAGATAATTTATTTCACTGTAAATTTCACTGCGATTGAATTTTTAACAGCTTTCCCGTTCGATGTTTTCAACCCTTTTTGGTCAATCAAAATAACATAATTACCTGCAGCAAGAGCTTTCTTAGATGCTATTTTAATTGTTTTGCCATTCTTACTCTTCGATAATGTAAAAGTAGATAAATTTTTACCTGAATAATTCACATAAACATGGCTCGATTTTAATGTTGATGGCTTAATAGCTGTTTTAAAGGTAATGGTTGTATATTTTTTCTTTTTCATATTTGATAGATTTGTTGCTTTTACTTGAGTTGACTTTGATGTAGTCGAAATTGTAGTTAAATTTAGCTTTTCACGATATTTTTTAATTGCCTTTTTTTGTAATGTCGTTAAATCATTGTACACTGTATAAACTGGCAAAAACTCGGATTTGAGATTTAGTTTCTTGCCCTTATTAATATTCTTAACAACATTATCAATCTTCGTTTTATTATGACTTACATAGATTTCGGATGCTGAATCCTTTGCTGTTGTAAACTGAATCGTTTTGCCTGCAGATTCTTTACCGAGTGTGCTAATCGTGATTATTTTTGCTCGATAGGTTGTGCCTTGCTTCAAATCTTTTAATACATAGTTCGTATCTGTTGTTGTGATTGCTTTCTTCCCAGTTACTTCTATTCGATATTTTTCTACAGGAACAATGGCGTTTTGTGCCATCTCATAGTGCAAGGTAGCTGATGATTTTTTAATTTGTAACGCAGAAAATTTGCTAACATTACTTGGATTCGCTATAGCTGTATTTATTAAGCCATATCCGTATAAAGGATCTCTTCCTACGTCACCTAAATCGATCGTGTAATTTCGAAGTACACCGCGTAATTCACTAGGCGTATAGGTTGGATATTGTTGTTTTAGTAATGCAATCATCCCTGTGATATGTGGAGCTGACATGGAAGTGCCGGTCATTTGTACGTAGTTTTCAGTTGGGCTTAATGTAAAAATCCCAACACCAGGTGCAGTATATTCAACCTGGCTACCTGTGTTTGATTTCTTCCATAGCCTTTTATAATTGTCAATAGATGATACAGCAATTACCTCGCTGTACTTTGCTGGATAATCAACAGCATTCGTATTACCTTCATTTCCAGCTGCTGCAACCATTGTAATGCCGGCTAGATGTGCTTGTTTTATGGCTTGATATAGAATAGGATCATCTTGTTCTGTACCAAATGACATGTTGATAATATCTATATTATTTTCGATTGCCCATTCAACGGCTTTTAGAACCGTTTCCATTTCAGCGCCAGTAGGATCAAAAACTTTAACACTATACAGATCAACATCTGGTGCTACGCCGACTAAATTTCCATCTGCTAATTGTCTTCCCACTTGACCTGCTATAATACCTGCAACAGCAGTTCCATGTCCATCTGTATCTAATGGGGAGCGATCATCTTCAGGAGTCTCTGGGTTATCTTCTACAAAGGAATACTTTTTGACATTAGCTAACGTAGGAATATTAGCTACACCTGTATCAAATACTGCTACTTTAACACCTTGTCCTGTTAAATTTTGATTCCATGCATTTTGAACACCCATCATTCTCATATTGGCCAATGGGATAATCCCTTTTAAGGAAGTACCTTTTGTTTCTAAAGTTGCCGTATTTTTCTCAATCACTTGAATATCATGTGATTGTTTTAAGAGTGCTAAATGCTCAGCACTAAAATCCCCTTGCACAATATTCAATAAGTCAAAATTATTTTCAATTGATGATGCTAATTTCATTATTTGCTCTTTACCTGATGTATTACTATATACAACCATTACATCCTTATATTCAGGTTCTTTAGCTGATACATTTTGAGAATTATAGGATACTATGCAAAATGCTATAGCAAACAGCATCCACCATTTCATATTTCGTAGCATAACTTCACCTATCTCTATTCAATTATTATCATATGTATATTTCCAATATCTTTAAGGACTCTTTTCGACAATTTTATAGTAACATGGAGTTAGAGTATGGTTATCTTACAAGGCTATTAAGTTTCTGTAACAATTCACACATAAAATGATATTTATCTTTTATCTATTAAAGAAAATAGCAGAAAATTAATATTAAAGTAGAATACCATAGAGTTCATGTGCAATGTTATCTCCACTGTTCTATAATGTGATATATTGAGCTTCAATTGCGTAGTCAAAAAAGCTGAAGAATGTTAGCTCTATTCGAAATTTTTCCGATTTCAGCGCTAGAATCTGTAACTCTCGCTGAAAGTAGTTAAATACTTCTAATAATATTGAGTAGATGCCTATATTAAATAGGTGAAGAAGGGATTTCTATGTTTAGAAATAAAAAGATTAAAATTCGTGTTTCTGGATGGTCAGCTTTATTGATCCTTATTGCTATTTTAGGTATCTCACTTACTTTGGCCATTACAGTACCTTACTTTGGATTTTATGGTTTATATAATATATTAGCTAAATTCAACCTAGCTCATATTGATATTTTCGAAAAGTGGTACCAAGACCTTTTCTACTTTGGTTGGTTTATTATATTGATCTTTTCTATGATTATCTTACTTGATTTACTTTCCCTATTTGTTATTGCTAATTGCAATGTTAAATTGACAAAATCAGTAGATACTGTTGTTACAATTGCACAGTTTGCTATTAGTGTCGTACTCTTCAAAAAGTTCATTGTTGCAGGTTTTGATCGTATTGATGTAACATGGACTGGCTCTATTATTATTTTCTTATTACTTTATATTGTTGTAGCTGTTTTTAGTTTTGAAAAAACAAAGGATGCATAAAACTAAGGCGGAAATCATCTAGATAAAACTCTTTACTTGGTAATTACAACCATTGTTGTGTCAATATTATTACAACACTTGAACACCAATTAATAGTATGATAGAATCCTAAAGTTCGATGTTTTATTTCTAAATAAAAGTCGAACTTCGTGTGAGTATAAACCTAATTTTGGGTCTTTGGCGAAAAGCTGAAGACTCTTTTTTTTTGGAGAAATAAAAGAAAAAACCTTTGTTATAAAAACAAAGGTTTTTAAATATGGTATTAATGATTCATATATAGCTCGAATATTTCACCAAAATCCTTTTTAATATATTGTTCTTTGTTTTTCAACACCCACTCATTTGCAAAACGTGTAATTTGTTCAAAGGATTGTGCAGGTGTTACTTCTTTAGCCTCTACTTTGCCAATCGATTGTGCTGCATAGCTTAAACTATTTTGTGCTATTTCGAAGTTTTTCTTATTATAAAGCATCTCCATTGAAATAGTATGCAATGCCTTATAGAGGTCTTTAATTTCCGTATCGAATTTTTTATGAATATCTATTGACATCGGTATGTTATCAATTGTGAATTTAATTTCAATATCTAAATCAATTGTACCTGCTGTTTCTAACATAACATCAGATATTGTACTATGCTCGTATTCATATCGCTTCAATAGACGTTTTTTACTCATAGCTGAATCACCATCTACGTGGATTAATGCTTGATTTGTAAAGCAATATTCATCTGACTTTGTTTTAATCAAGAAATACACAAATTCCCCTGACTCATGCTTCACAAAATCATCAGATTCAGTTTTATCGAAATCCTCCTTTGGTACAACAATCCCAATATCCGATAATCCTAGTGCATCTGATGCTAGTTTTTTTAACATTTGATATTCCTCCTAATTTTCTTTGCCTCTATATACGTAAAACCTCAAAAAAAGATTCAAGGATACGATTTCTTTATTTTTTTCATTTCTAATTACGAATATTCACAGTCAAAGTTTTTTCACTGCACACAAGTGACAATATGATTGTGGATAAAGAGTGATTAACTCATTTTTAAGCACTTGTTATGAACAATATGTGCATAAGTTTTTTGTTCAATGTGTATAAAAAATTTTTTCATTTTATGTTATCCACAATAATATAAAAAAGTTATACACAGATAGTAAATCAATAACTTTTCTGCTCTAAAATTTCCACTTTATTTTATTAGTTAATTTCCAAATTTTTTATTCAAATAACAGAGTATTTATTCACTCAATAACCTCTAATAAACTATAACAACGAATAAATTGTTTTAAGATCACCTTGTGATATAAAACACATGTTTAATAGAATATTTACTTTAAAGTTTCATACTCTCGCAAAAACATAGAAAAACTATATAAATATCTTAATTTTTCAGCTTATCTATTTTTGTTATATTTTTCTTAAAAATAAAATATCAGAAACTTTTAAATATTTTTATATATTTTACTTGCACGGCAAATATACAATAAGATATGCTAATGAAAGCGCATTAATTGTAAAAAGTGGATTGGATTTTATAATGCTTTAATAAATTACCAACAAATTTCGGCATATTCCGTCTTTGTTTACTTAGGGGGCTTCACAATGATTGAGTTTAAAAATGTGAATAAGTATTATGGGGATTTCCAGGTTTTAAAAGATATTAATCTCACTATAAAAAAAGGTGAGGTTGTTGTCATCATTGGGCCATCAGGTTCTGGTAAAAGTACGCTTCTTCGTTGCATGAATCGTTTAGAAACCATCTCTAATGGGTCATTAACGATTAATGGTATCGAATTAAATAATAAAAAAACAGATATTAACAAACTTCGACGAAAAATCGGAATGGTATTTCAACACTTTTATCTTTATCCACATAAAACTGTATTGGAAAATATTATGTTAGCACCTGTGAAGGCACTTAGCCAAACAAAAGAAGAAGCAAAAAAGACAGCATTAGCCTATTTGGAGAAAGTAGGTATTCCAGATAAAGCAGATGCTTATCCATCCCAACTTTCTGGCGGGCAACAACAACGTGTTGCTATTGCAAGGGGACTAGCCATGCATCCTGAAATCATGCTTTTTGATGAACCAACATCAGCACTTGACCCTGAAATGATTGGGGAAGTATTAGATGTTATGAAACATTTAGCTAAAGAAGGTATGACGATGGTTGTTGTCACACACGAAATGGGATTTGCGAAGGAAGTGGCCGATCGAATTATTTTCGTCGACAAAGGCCAAATACTTGAGGATGCAGATCCGGCTGAGTTTTATAAAGAACCGAAGGAAGAACGTGCTAAGTTATTCCTAAGTCGGATTTTAAATCATTAATTGTAAAATAAGGGGGAAAAATTGATGTTCAAAAAGAAAAAGGGTTTATTTACAGTTTTACTTTTAGCAATGCTTTCTGTACTAATGCTAGCTGCTTGTGGATCGAAGGATGGATCTAATTCTTCAAGTGGTTCAAATTCAGGTAAAAATTCTCTAGAAGCGATTAAAGAGAAAGACAAAATTGTATTTGGGGTAAAAAATGATACTCGACTTTTCGGTCTAAAAGATCCTAAAACTGGCAATATTGAAGGTTTTGATATTGATATTGCAAAAGAAATCACAAAAATTATTTTAGGTGATGAATCAAAAGCTGAATTTAAAGAAGTAACTTCAAAAACTCGTATTCCTATGCTTCAAAAAGGTGATATTGATGCAATTGTTGCAACAATGACTATCACTGAGGAACGTAAAAAAGAAGTAGACTTCTCTGATGTATATTTCGAAGCTGGTCAAGCATTACTCGTAAAAAAAGGAAGCCCAATTAAAAGTATAGATAATATTAAAAAAGGCACAAAAGTACTTGCTGTAAAAGGCTCTACTTCTGCAATTAACATTCGTGAAAAAGCGCCAGATGCAACTGTTTTAGAATTTGAAAACTATGCGGAAGCATTTACTGCTTTGAAAGCAGGCCAAGGGGATACTTTAACAACAGATAATGCGATCCTTTACGGTATGGTTGACGAAGACCCTAGTTACCAGGTAGTAGGAGATATTTTCACAGATGAACCATACGGTATCGCTGCGAAAAAAGACAGCCCAGAATTAGTTAAAGCTATTAATGATGCATTAAAAGAAATGAAAGACAATGGAAAATACGATGAAATTTATAAAAAATGGATTAAAACAAGTAACTAATCATTTTTATTCATAAAGTTCTACTTGTTAAATGTATTTTTTACAGAATCATAATCTAACCATTTAGACTTTAACGGGCAGTCACCTATTCTAATGGATGAAATTAGATATTAGGTTATTACTGCCCGTTCTTTCTTGAAATTACTTTTTAGAATTTTAACCCACTCATTGTAAGGAGTGAATCAATGATGCTCGACTTTTCAATTTTGACTGAAAACTGGGATATGTACATAGAAGGCTTTTTAAATACCATTTACATAAGTTTATTTGGCCTTGTGGGAAGTTTTGTATTCGGAACGATCTTAGCTGTTTTTCGTATTGCACCATTAAAACTCTTAAATTGGATTGGAACGATCTATGTTGAGTTTTTCCGTAATATCCCATTATTGATTATTGCGTTTTTCTTGTTTACAGCTCTACCAACAATCGGAATACAATTAGATGGCTTTCAAGCCGGGACATTAGCACTCATTATTTATACATCTGCTTTCATCGCAGAAGCTGTTCGAGCTGGTATTTTATCTGTACCTAAAGGACAAACAGAGGCAGCTAGATCCTCAGGCTTAACTTATATTCAAACGATGCGCCTTGTCGTTTTACCACAAGCGATTAAAATTGTCATTCCTCCACTCGGTAACCAATTTATTAACCTTGTTAAAAACTCATCTATTTTAACTATTTTGGCTGCTGGGGATTTGATGTATCAAGCAGATTTAATCTCTACCCGAACTTTCGTTACTTTTGATGTTTATATCTTCGTTGCATTATTTTATTTAGTTATAACTATACCTCTTAGCACTGGCGTTAACTATTTAGAAAAACGCCTTGCAAAGAGTAATTAAAGGAGGGCGATTCTATGGATTTTGCTGGTGCTTATACTCCAGATAATCTAAAATTTCTGCTAGACGGGTTTCTTGTCACTTTAAAAATAGCTGTTATTTCAATTATCGCCAGTTTTATAATTGCGGCATTTGTTGGTGTTATTCGTTATACCAAACTACCCGTAGTTTCTCAAATACTTGCTATCATCGTTGAGGTTATACGAAACTTACCTTTACTCTTAATCATCTTCTTCACTTTCTTCGCATTGCCAGAAATAGGGATTGAGATGAGTATTGAAATGGCTGCTATTGTAGCATTGACAATATTCGAATCGGCTATGATTTCGGAAGTTATTCGTAGTGGTTTAAACTCAATTGATAAAGGACAAATTGAAGCAGGTCGTTCTTCAGGTTTAACTTATATTCAAACACTATGGCATATCATTTTGCCACAAGCCTTACGAAGAATGGTACCACCTATTGTCAGCCAATTTATTTCTCTTTTAAAGGATACATCGCTTGCAGTCGTTATCGCCCTTCCAGAGTTAATGCACAATGCACAAGTGATTAATGCCCAAAATGTCAACTTTATCATTCCCATTTTCATATTAGCAGCCTTAATGTATTGGGTTGTCAATTATGCTCTATCCATTGTGGCAAGAAGATTAGAGTTAAAGGTATCTTAGTTTGAATCTTTAAAAATACAAATGGAGCTGTCCGAAAAAGTTAGATTATACTAACCATTCGAGCAGCTCCATTTTTTTATTTTCGCTAAACTTTGAGCAAAACAATAAATCTAGTTATTTCGTTTTATCAGCTAATTCTTTCAATGCTTCAGTCAGTTGATCATTTAATGTACCCAAAGCTTTTTTGTCTAAAGTAGGTGCTTCTGAACCTGCAATTGTTGGATCTAGGTATTTTTCAACTTTTCCATAAAGATCTTTATTATCTTTTTTCACTTCATCTTCAAAAACTTTCCATTGATCTTCTAATTTTGGTCCAACTTCTTTTACTTTTGCTTGATCGCCGCTATCAATTGCTTTTGATAATTGTTCAGTTGTATCAAGCATTTTATTAACTCCATCAGAAACTTCATTGCTCTTATTTGAACCACAACCAGCTAATACTAATGCACTTCCAAGACCGATTGATAAAATCATTGATGTTATTTTCTTCATGTATTTTCCTTCTTTCTTAATGAGTATTATTTATTGTAACTAGTTATTACTTTTAAACTTTTTCACTAGAATGATAGCAATAGCAACAATAACAAGAATTAATTGTGGGATGGCACTCTCCCATGAAGGGTATAGTGCAAAGAATTCAATGCTTGGAATACTTTCAACATTAGTTGTTGGAATTAATCCAGCTAATTGTAGGCTATGAATGCCCATTCCAGTAAACTTAATGCAAAGATAAAATACAATTAGGCTTGATACCATAAAGAATGGTCGAAGCGGCAACTTTAAGCCTACATATATCATTAAAAAGGCTATGATTCCTAGGATAGCTGCTCCTATTAGAAAACCAAATAGAAGTGATTGAAGCTTAATTTGGCTTGCCATTCCAATATAAAATAAGACAGTCTCTGTTCCTTCGCGGAATACTGCTAGAAATGCTAAAACGCCAAGTGAGACAAGCTTTCCGGTAGATAATGCTGCTTGACTTTTTTCACGAATATATCGATTCCAATCAGCAATATTTGATTGGCTATGAAGCCAATAGCTCATATACAATAACATGACCGCTGCAAATACTCCTGTCCAACCAGCAATAAGTGCATTATTATTACCAAATGCTCCGGAAGATATCACGAATTTGACTATTAGTGCAAGAATAATACTAACTCCAAATCCACTTAAAACTCCACTCCAAATCCATTTCTTTCCTCTTGTTTCGCCTGATTTCTTTACAAAAGACATCAAAGCAATTACGACAAGTAATGCTTCCAATCCTTCGCGAATAAGGATCATTGCAGCATCCCAATAGGTGTAACTAGATTTTTCGGCTAATGGTGTAAGATAATTGATCATACTTTCTATTGTTTCATTTGCTTGTTTATAATTTGGTGGATTAGCTGCCAATATTGCTTGTATTTTAACCAAATCTCGTTCGGTATCACTATATACAGATGCAGATTGTGCAACTACTACTCCCTCAACACTTAGCCAACTATCGCTCGCTTTCTTCATGTCCGCAAGAGCTTCCTTTTGATTTTGATTATTAATCTCCTTCTTTGTTTGTTGAAGTAGAATAATAAAATCATCTAAAGAAATGTCCTCTTTCTTAAAACTTTTCTCTTTTGGATATCCACCACTTGCAAATTTATCATTTACATTCTTTAAACCTTCTAAAGCCTGAACTACCTGATCTTGTTTTTTAAGAGTAAATGCATAGACTACTTGTCCCATATTTGATTCAATATCTTGATAAGCTTTTGCTGAATCATTTTTTATTCCAGTTTCAATTTCTCGCCAAGTTTTATCATATTCGTTATAGGTTTTCTCTGCTTCAGAGAGGTCCCCTTTTTTAGCCAATTCAAGAGCTTTATCAACAGATTTCTCAGCCTTTTTCATATCATCATTGGAATTTCCAGCAGCATACGCAGGATTATGTATTCCAACTCCAATGACTAATAAAAGGATAGATATAATAAATAGTAATTTTTTTCTCATAGGTTTCTCCCTCGAAGATTATAACAATCTCCAACTTAATTGATAATGAATTTCAATATCAAAATACATTATTATTTTAATCACATTGATGTGTACTGTCAATGAGTAATTTCTTGTATTTACATAAAGATTTAATCGAAAAAGTAAGCTATTTCTACCGGATGATTTCGACGCACTATTTTGTGTAGATTTATTAAAGTTTTATATAGAATAGAACGAAGCAATTTTTGTGAGAAAAACTGAGTTATAGGTACTTAACTTTAGAAAAGATTGTATACAAAGAAAAGACCTCTCGATTTTTACTGGAGAGGTCTTTCCTTTTATTTAATGTGTAACACGTTCAAAAAAGTCATTTAATCTTTGCAAATCTGAGATGTTTTTATTGCAATTTTTACTATCCGTACAAATGTAGTTACTGTATTTTGTAAACGTATCTGTAACTTGCCCTTTTACCTTTGTTGTGAACAGACTAACATCTGAATGGCGATTACAAACTGCACAAATCCCTTTAATTACTTTGGTATCGATGTTCCCTTTAATAGCTTTAAGCTTTCCTCGTTGTTCAAGCACTACATACTTACGATGTGTACTAACATCGTCCCAAGTTAAATAGCAGATATGTTGATAATCTATACTTTCTAGATTAGGTAATTTTAATTTCTTTTCTTTTTTGAAAAGACTTTTTAGATTATTTACTGTCACTTCTCTAAAAGGAATGACATAGGGTTTTAAGCTTTCTAAATATAATTCACCTTGAGTGTAATCCGTCATATTGTATAGCTGCTCAATTTTTATTAATTGATTAGGATCAAGCTCTAAATTTTTTGATAACTCTGTTTCAACAAGCCCTTTTACGGCAAGAATCACATTTTTATCCTTTGTTGTGTGATGAGCATTTATGATTTTATTCATTTGTTGTTCGATTAAATGATAGTTTGCTACCGATAAGAATGGTTGAATTGTTTGTTTTTCCATTTGAAATCACTCCAATTATTTAGGCTTTAAAACTAAGGTGACTGGCCTAAAGAAATGATCCAATTTGTCTTGGAAAAATAAATCATTTTTTGCCTAAGACATTTTATGAAACTTCGATGGAGATTTCTTTGACCATGAAGTTTCGTGCTTTAGAGCATGCATTAGAAAATAATGCGACCATTTAGATTCCTCCTTGTAAAGAGAACTACACTTATAGTAGCATCTGTTAACTTAAAATACAATTTTTGTAAATTTTTAGTTATATGGATCATTTCATATTTGAAATCTTGTATAGCTATCTATGTTGATTTCATACACATGAATTTTATTTGCCTATTTAACCCTACATATCAACCTTTTCTTGTGGTATATAAATCAGAAGCTTCATCGAAATAGAATCTACGTTTACCTTTTCCAAATACAACGAGCATAATATGGATAAACAGTACAACCGTTAAGATAAAGTTTAGAACCATTGTTCCAATTTGGAGGAAAACCGAAACATGATAATAAGGCGATTCCATAGAGATTTGAGATTGATTTAAAACCATTATCACGAAGGTAATAAAAAATGTTACATAAATTGCAGCAAAACGCTTAAATAGGCGATTCACTGTAGAACTACGACTTTCTTTACTATCGTAGCGGAAACGCATGATAAATGTTCCAACTGTTCGACCATTCCAAAGTATTGGAATCACAAAGAAAAAGACAAATAGAGAAATAGATCGTATTAGAAATTCATTTACTTCATTTGTGCTCGTAACATGTAGAATAATTTGAGTCACCGTATCAGAAATAAATAAATCAATAACAACTGATAGTAATACAGACATCGGTTTTACTTCATCTAGTTTTAATAAAAGATCTGCCTTTTCATGGATTTTGTCTTTAGATGGGAATAGTGCTAATACTGCTGGTGCAATAAAGAATCCGACAATCCCACCCAATGTATTTAACATTAAATCATCAACATCAAAAATTCGGTAGGCACAGTTGTAAAGCCCATATATCCCAGTTACTTGTGTTAATTCATAAAATAATGTCAATAAAAATGTAAGTCCTAGTGCCATAGGCCATTTTTTCTTTTGTTGTAAGAAATAACGCAAGTAAACACCAAAAGGCATTAATAACATAAAATTAAAAAATGCTTGGTAGAATGCCGACTGTTTAAATAAATTTATATAAGTTCCGGGTTGTGACCACATAATTCCGCTATTTTTAAACATATCAATTACAAACTGGAATGGTACTAATGAATAATGTTGTGTTCCAGGTTCTTGCATTGAACAAGTATCTCGAATAGTTGGTAAAGGTAATAACACTAAAAATAGAGCGGACAAAAAGTAAAAAATAAATGAAAACGATATTATCGTCGTTGATAATGGCATAAATCCATATTTGCGATATGTATAAATAAGCCATGGAATCCAAATTACAAATGCTAACAGTATAAATGTATAAATCGCAATAATAATCGGTTGTGAATAAGCACCCATCTCTCTCATCGCTCCTTTTCTAAAACTTGAATGGAAATAGACATTCAGAAATCCTTCACTTAAGTATTCCCGAATGTCTATTATTAAAAGCATATAATAGGCTAAATGTTATTCTCCTGTAGCAATATGTTCCTTACAAAAAGTTAAGATCATTTCTTCTTCGTCATCTTCAAGTGCAAAATCTAATAATTTTTCATTTGCTTTTGCAATGAAAAAATAATTAGCTAGAGAAATTTCGCTATCTTTTTTTGCAATAATTGCTCGAATTTCAAGTCCGCCTTCTGTGTAAAGTTCATCATCTTCATCAACTTCAATATCCAGCAAAAATTCGAAGCGTTCTCCTTCAATAATATTTGTTGGATCTAAAATTTCTTCCATTGTATATGCTAAAATATCCAATCATATCGCTCCTTTTACATCTTTCATTACTTTATAATATAGGAAAATGGCAATTAGTAAAGTTTTATGATAAAAATAGTCGATAACATAAGGGAGCGTGAAAAAATGCAAGAACTTTTCTATTATCAAGATGTCATGATGAAAGAATTTGATGCAACGATTATAAAGCAAGAAGTGGATGAAGAAGGACGAAAATATATCGTTTTAGACAACACTGCCTTTTATCCAACTGGTGGTGGACAACCCCATGATACAGGTATGATAAAGGGTGTGAAAGTCATTGATGTGGAGAAAATTGATGGTGAAATTCGACATTATGTAACTGAGTCTTTACCCGAGTTTACAACACAAGTTCATGGTGTACTAGATTGGCAACGTCGTTTCGATCATATGCAACAACATGCTGGTCAACATATATTAACAGCCGCTTTTGTCGAACTTTTCAATTATCCGACAGTAAGCTTCCATCTTGGGACAGAAACGTTAACAATCGACATTGATACAGCAAAGATCTCTGATGAGGAGCTTGCTTCAGTCGAAAAAAGAGCGAATGATATTATTTTAGAAAACCGTCCTATCGAAACAAAATGGGTAACAGAGAAAGAACTAGCAAATTACACTTTACGCAAAGCTGTCGCCGTCACTGGAGAAATACGTCTAGTCATTATTCCAGATTTCGACTATAACGGCTGTGGAGGTACTCATCCTACTTCTACAGGACAAGTTCAAGCCATTAAGATTTTAACGACTGAAAAACAAAAGAAAAAAACGCGTGTACATTTTGTTTGTGGAGGACGTGTACTGCATGAATTACATTGGCGTAAAAAAGAATTATCGGATACAGCTCGTCTTGCAAATTCTCCAGAGGAAGGAACAGTACAAGCTGTCACAAAGCTATTACAAACCCAAAAAGGACTTGAAAAAGCTTTAGCTGATGCTAATAATCAATTAATCGCTTTTGAAGCAAAGAGTTTATTACAAGAATCCGATGAGCATCTTATTCGCAAAACCTTTACATCCCGTTCCGTTCAGGAATTACAACAACTGGCACGCGTTATTATATCAGCAAATGAGGAAACCACTGCACTATTCGTTTCGGAGCAGGCAGATAAATTACAATTTGTGGCGGCAAAAGGGGCAGCAGCTCAGTTTGGTAGCATGAAGGAAATTGCAAACACTATTTTGCCAGTTATTCATGGTAAGGGTGGCGGCAATGATACCTTTGTCCAAGGTGGCGGTGAAGCTACTATTTCTTCTGAAGAATTGCTTGAACAGATGACAAAAGTATTAGCATAGTATAAAAGGACGTTTCCTCTATTATAAGAAACGTCCTTTTATCATCTATCCTCTATAATAACTAATTGCAATTTGTATGATTAAAATAAGGGTAATCATTCTTAATAGTGTATTTACATATTTGGTGTTCATTTTTCGTGCTACACGCACAGCAACCTGAGCTCCAATTGTTGCGCCAATCATTAAAGCAATGGTTAAACCCCACATAATCTTTCCTGTAGCAATGTAAGAAATCGCTGAACCGAAGCAACCTGCAAACGCCCCTACCCTTGTAAGTCCAACAGCACGAATATAAGCAATTTTTTCATGTGCATATAAATACATTTGTAGCGTGCCACTACCTGGACCGAACATACCATCATACATACTAATTCCTAGCAATGAAGGAACTGTTAGTTTATTAAGCTTAAATAGAGCATCTCCATCAAAATCACTTTTACTAAAAAAAGAAGTAACAAATGCGAAGGCCAGTAATATAATAGCGATCATTGTTAATGTGCCATCGCTTAAAAGTGAAGCGATGACTCCACCAAGAGCCCCACCGACCAAACACATAATAAGAACAGTAAACGATTCTTTTAATGTTATCTCTTTTTCTTTGAAAATAACAAGAAAGCTTGTAAAAGAACTAACAGTATTTGAAACTTTATTTGCTCCAATTGCAGAATGAGTAGGTAACCCCATTAGAAGCATTGTCGGTAAAGTAATTAGCCCTCCACCACCACATAATACCCCGATAAAATTCCCCAAGAATCCAATGATCATAAAAACCAAAAATTCCATTTTTACACCCTACTTTGTGTATAGTTTGTCATCCTAGATTAACAATCAGTATCAGACTTACTTACTGAATGTATGAACTCCTTATATAAGCTCTTTAATTATAGCGTAAATTAATTAAGTTCTTTTCATATTATGGAAAAAACCTATGGGTACAATTAGTACCCACAGGTTTATATGATAATCCCGTTAATATCTATCATAGATTAGTCAAATATTTTCCCAGTAGTGAAAATCATTGATGGATGTACTGCCATTTTCTCGACAAAACGATTCCAATCTTCAATCATTGTATTGAAATGGAAGGCATCTGGTTTACCTGCAGGATAAGAAATAAACTCTGCATCCGCATAAAATTCATCCCAATCATTTTGCTCCTGATAGCGCTCAAGCAGGCTACCAGCTTCCACTTTCTTCTGGAATTCTGCAAATGCAGCTGGTAAAACTTCCAGAAAAACAGATTTAATATTTTCTTCTTGTATATGACTACGCATAATAGTTGCCCAATGCAATATAACACGCTCATCTAATTTTGCGTATTTATTATTTTGACGTGTGTATGGATAATGTTTGGACTCTTCTTGACGTTTATTAATATCTTCAATTTTATACAGTGTAAATGATTGATAGACTTTGCTTAGTTTTTCTTTCAAACGTAGAGATAGATCTTCTTTACGTGATAGAACCTCTAATTTCATACCCAAATAGCCCAGTTCTACTCCAAGTTGTTCTTCGCTAACAGCCGTTGATTTCTGATTGATAAGCCATTTATGGGCAGAGTGATAGAAAGCTCCTGCGGCCGCTAAATCATTAGGAGTATATAAATCCTCAGGTAATAAAATACATTGAGAATAGACCTTAGATACTACCAAACGGAGAATGTCTCCCATAAAGTATGAATCTCTTTCAAGCCATTCATCTTTGGTGCCTTTAATATAAGCATAATCAGGATAGATTCCGATAAATTGTTCGTATTGTTGTATTTTACGTTCATATAGAGCGGTAATTGACTTTCTCATTAACTCTTTTTCATCATTGATCTCATTTCTCTCAAAGAAGGTGCCTACTGTTTCAACATAAGCATTTAAGAGACGTTCAAAGCCACGACCTAAAATGTCATTTAATTTCTTAAGCTGTTGTTCTTTCTCTTTCCCTTCAAAATCACGATGAATTCGGGCTTTATATGTGCAATATTCAGAAGCTAAAAAATTTATATGTTCGCTAATAGCAGCAATTCTTTCAAACGATAATCCACCTCTTGCACTAACATTGAATTCAACCATTTTCCAAAAAATTTCCTTAGGTAAACCATTTGATTCAATTTCTTCCTTTGTTAGTGCTTGCACTTTCATGCGCTTATTAGCAGAAAAATGTTGAGGCAATCTATTTTCGGCATCTTGTTTATATTGTTCTTTTATTTTTTCTATTTTTTTGAAATTTAATTTACTTTCTAGATTTCTTTGGTCATTCTGCGTATCATGCTCATTGAATGACACAGATAGTAAAGGCCAACTCTCATGTTCCTTCATGTCCTTTTAAAGGGCCCCCTTTTCAAATTTTCGACCAAATTGAATAATACTTAAAAGCATTATGATTATTCTATCAATAATTGTGACATGCGACTAGAGAATTTTTCACTATTACTTTGCTATTACTTTGGTTTATTACAATATTCACAGTTTTTTCATTTTTCAGTTTCCATATAAAAAAACAAAACTCACCTGCTATTAGGTAAGTTCTGCACTTTAGTATTTGTAGTTCTTCAATAATATTTCAATTTCTTTATAACCCAGTTTTTCTGCATGTTCGATTGGTGTTACACCATCTTTATCTGCAATATTCGGATTTGCTTGGTGTTGCAGTAACATTTGTACGCATTCTTGATATTTTTTACCCCCATCGCCTAAAATAATTGCTTCGAGTAATGCTGTCCATCCTAAATTATTTATGTGATTTACATCAATTTCTGTTTTGTTTAATAACAACTTTAAGACCTCTAGATTGCCATGTTCAGCAGCTGGTATTAAAGCTGTGCTACCATAGCGATCTGTAACAGTAGGGTCAGCACCTGATTGTATCATGAGTTTCAAAATATTCAAGTATCCTTCTGCTGCAGCATATAAAAATGGGGTATTTTGCAAATCGTCTTGAATATTCACGTCGGCCCCAATATCTATTAACATTTTAGCGATATCTACATCATTGTTATATGTAGCAATCATCAGAGGAGTACGGCCACTGTCATTTTGTTGATCTAAATCCGCACCGGCTCTTATCAGTTTTTTTACTGCATATAAATCTTGTTTATGAACAGCGTTCAAGAGCGTCATTTGCCCATCTTTACCTTTGGTATATTTCATTAATGCAAAGCCTAAAGATAGTGCAGCCATTGCAGCTTTATGACTTTTTTTCATGTACTCTCCTCATTCCCCATCTGCTCTGTTCCTTAATAAGCGAGCCCTACCCTTGTATATAAGAATTGTTGTTTGAAGCATTCTTCATACGCAAATTTGGCAGTATCACCTACTGTTATCTTTTCCCCATTCAAAGGTAATTTATTTTTTTCTATTCGATATTTTCCTAATGCTTCTCCGTCTGGTAAGTAGGTTGGGCATACGATTGTCCAATCCACATTTGATTCTGCTAGCATTTTATACACTTTGGCGTGTTCCTCAGCAGCAAATGTTAATTTCTGTTTGGATTCACTCGATTGAAATCGGAATTTTCCAGGTTCCGTACGGCTATCTAAAATTCCTGCCGTGCCTATAGTGACGATTCTTTTTATATGATGTTTCTTCATCGTGGAAATAATATGTGGAATACCTTCTGATAAGGTTGTTGTTCGATCTGTACCTAATGCACTAATTACTACATCGGCACCAATAACTGTATTTTCAATATCTTCTTCATTAAATACATTTCCCTGAAGAATGATTAAATTGGCATGGTTTTTTAATTTTGATGGTGTACGTACAAGTGCTTTTACTTCATGTCCATCTTGCAATGCCAAACGTACCATTTCGCCACCAACTCTTCCAGTTGCTCCTAAAATAGCCAGCTTCATATAGAATTTTCCCTCCTAGCTTCTATCTAGTCATTATTTTATCATTGCGTGTATTTCTTATAAAATGATGTGGCTATTGGGCAAAGGGCTCGGCTGTTCGCCATCGGAAAGCGATGCTGATTCTAACATAATTCATATTCCACACCTTTAAAAAAGGCTGTTCAAGAGTTTACATAGTTACTCTTGAACAGCCTTTGTCTATTTATTTTTCTTTCGTTCTTCTTTTTTCTCTTGCTCTACATCTTGATTTTTATCATATACCTTATAAATTCTTTCTAACATCGGTGGATGTGTATAACGGAACCATTTTACAAGGAGTGGTGGATTTACTTCACTTAAACCAGCCTTCGTAAGCTTTTGGAATGAGGTAACAGCTGCCATATGATCTCCTGTTAATTCTAGTGCATAGTTGTCGGCTCTTGATTCCTGATATCTCGAAATATAATTCGATAACGGACTAGATGCAAATAACAGAAAAGAGGTAACTAGTAAAAATAATGGCATCGAACGAAGATTGCCTATTTTGTTAATTTTTAATGCTTTTCCATAACGTGCAATAATCCAATTCATCATTTTCGCTGCAAGCCAAAGACCAACAAATGATAGTAGTATATAACAAGCTATTCCGATATAAATATGCTTTTCTACATAGTGCCCCATTTCATGTGCCATGATGAAAAGAATTTCTCTATCTGTTAATCGATTTAATGTCGTATCCCATAATACAATTCGCGAATTCCTTCCGATTCCTGTAACATAGGCATTCATAGCATTCGTCTTTTCTGCCATATTTACTTCATAGACATGGTCCGATGGAATATTCGCTTGGTCTGCTAATGCTAGAATTTTGGCTTCTAATTCTTTATTTTGTAATGGATAAAAATCATTATATAAAGGGTCAATTACTACCGGTTGCACAAACATGACAAAAATTGAAAACGGAATGGATAACAGCCAAGCATATAGCCACCATCTCTTTGTGCTTTTTTTAATTAGCCAATAAACAACTGTCATTACTATTACTGACGTTACAAAATTAACCCCAAAATCAATTAATCCATCCTTCATCCATGAAGGAAAAGTCTGAGTGCTTATCCCATAGTCTTTACTTAAATGATATCTGTAAAAATCCAATGGCCATAATACGATATACATAAGAAGTGATAGCCAAAATACATAAATGATCGTTTGGAAAAGTGTTGACTTAGCACGCGAAACTGACCATTTTTCAAACAATTGAGAAAGACCAGCAAGTAAAACAAATAAATAGATTAGCCACTCAAATGGTGTCGCTACAAAAAATAGGAAATTTCTAATTTTTGAAAATTCCTCGCTCAACAATAATTCGTGTTGTGTCATAAATACTGCTGGGTCTGCAACAGTCCCCTTCAATGCTGCAGGTATCTCTCCACTACCACTATGGAAAATATAAAAATACATTCCTACAGCATATATCGCATACAACACTAGAGCTATAAAACCCATTTTCTTTGCCATGTCATCTCCACCTTGTTCAGTCTGTCCTATATTTTAATGTAGTCGTAAGAAAAAAATATAGAACGAATTTACCAACATCATTAGTATTGAAATTTAACTCTTAATATTGCACTAATTGTTATTACCCCTTGTTCAATTGGTGTTGTAACACTCTGACTCGCGAAAGCAGCGGATTTGTATAATATAGGCTCATTAGCTCCCTCTTCGATAATCTCAATTGGTGTTGGGGGATTATGTAAGTGCATTGTCTCAGCTATCGTATTTGCTTTTGATTGTGCATCTCGAAGGGCCAAAGATAAAGCCTCATGATAATACTGTTCTGAATGTTCAACTTTGAATTGAATTCCCGAAACACTATTTGCACCGTTTTTTACTGCAGTATCTATGACAGTACCTACTTGACTAACATCTCTTATCTTTACAGTAATGGTATTCGTTACTTCATATCCTCTAAAAACTTGTTTACCTTCAATATAGTCATATTTTGGAGAAATAGTATAAGATGCTGTTTGTATATCTTCTCGTGGGATGCCAAGTGCCAAAAGCGATTGAATAACACGATCCATCGTCACAGCATTTTCTCCCGCTGCATCACTCACCGTTTTACCATTCGTAATAACTTCCACCTGAAGTTGGACATAATTTGGAGTAGCAGTAACTTCTCCATTTCCCTTTACAGTTATGATACGTAATGGATCACATGGCTTTTGGTGAACGTTTTGATTATACACAGGATTCCACCTTCCATATTTATTCATACTGCTTATCCTATGCTTTTTTTATTGAAAACTTGTCATTGAAATTTTTTTAAATCGTTTGACCAATAATTTTACGGTTTTGTGTCGAAACGTCCACAACAAAAAAGAAAAGCTTCGACGAAAAAATATCCTGTTTTCTCTATCGAAACTTTATTTTGCAATTCCTATGCTGTTTTATGATCCGCAGGGAGCCAAAATGCAACAAATGAAAAAATGGGTAACACTGAAATAAAAATCATCGTAGTTAAAATTCCATAATGGTCCATCATCATACCAATAACAACTGAACCAATGGCGCCCATGCCAAAGGCAAGTCCCACCGTTAAACCAGCCATCGTACCAACTTTACTTGGCACCAATTCTTGAGCGTAAATAACCGTAACAGAAAAACTTAACATAATGAAAAATCCTATTACAGCAAGAAATATTATAACTAACCATAAAGGTATATATGGCAGCATAAGTGCTAATGGCATTGGAACTAAAAATGATAACAATATCACATTTTTTCTCCCCATTCGATCAGCCATTGGACCACCAAAGAATGTTCCAACAGCGCCAATTGCAAGGAAGATAAAGATCAATAATTGACCTTTTTGAATCGTTAAATGATATTTATCCATTAAATAAAATATATAAAAGTTGGTCATATTCGTAACATAAAATGAGCGGATAAAAATAACTCCCATTAATAGACCAATCGCAATTCCTATTTGCTTTTTCGATAAAGTAGGCAAATTAGAAACCAATACTTTTTTTGTTTTTGCTACACTTTCTTCTTCTAATTGTTTTTTATACCATACAGATATTCTTGACAGCAGAAGAATTCCAACAGCTGCTACGATTAAAAACCAAGCTGCACCAATTTGACCAAATGGTACAAGAACAAATGCGCTAATCAGTGGTGCTAATGCTTGTCCAGAGTTTCCACCAACTTGGTAAATGGATTGAGATAGTCCCCGTTTTGATCCCGCTGCCATAAAGCTAACTTTTGAACCTTCTGGATGGAAAATAGCAGAACCTAAACCTAAAAAAATAACAGACAATAGAATCATCCAATAATTCGAAGCAATAGCAATTCCCAAAAGACCTACAAATGTACAAGACATTCCTAGTGGCAGTGCATATGGTTTGGGATTACGATCACTAAAAAAACCAACAACTGGTTGTAATACAGAAGATACCATATTTAATACAAACGTAATGAGGCCTAATTGTGTAAATGTTAAACCAATTTCTTTTTCTAATACTGGAAACATCGCAGGGACTACTGCCTGCAACGTATCATTAAATAGATGGCAAATCCCAATTGCAACCATGATAGGATAAATAGGATTCCCTAAAGTGGACCTTGCCATTGTTGTCGTTGACACGATAAATTCTCACTTCCTTTAAATTCCAATATTTTAAGTATTTTAATTATAACAATTTTTTAATACTATTCATCACTTAATACGAGAATATTCCCTTTTTTCTTGTTCATACTAATTGCGATTAGAAAGAGGAGTGAATAAAAAATGGAGAACTTTTTTGAAGTGAACTTCTGGGAAATGATACTTAGAACAACTCTTTCCTTTATAGTATTGCTTTTTTTAGCACGTCTACTCGGTAAAAAACAATTAAGCCAACTCACTTATTTCCACTATATTACCGGTATTACCATTGGGTCTACAGCAGCTCAAGTCGCTTCAGTGGAAGAAACTCCATTTATTGATGGTATGATTTCATTAATATGGTGGGTAATATTAACAATTATCGCAAGTATGGTCGCACTAAAATCCTCAAAACTTCGTAATATTGTGGATGGTAGCCCAACTGTTATTATTAAAAACGGTGAGCTTTCTGTTCAAGCAATGAAAACATCTAAACTTCACATGGATGACCTTCTTATGATGCTTCGCGAGCAATCCGTTTTCTCTATCCAAGATGTTCACTATGCAATATTAGAAACAAATGGCCAACTTAGTATCTTAAAAAAACCTGCAGAACAATCATCTACAAAACAAGATGTAAAAGCAGACGTTTCCATACCACCTCATATTCCTATTGAGGTAATCGCGGATGGACATATTGTGTGGAATACAATGGAGGAAATGAATTTAACAGAGGATTTACTAATGAAAAAGCTTAAGAAAAAAAATATAGAAAATATCGAAGAAGTATTTTATGCACAACTTCAACCTAATGGCTCTTTATATATATGTACTCGAGAAGAAAATAAAGCAAGCCAAAATGACAAATCCGAGTAAATGAGCCATCAATATATATGATTCCCTAGAATTCCCCAGGAAATAACAATAATGAATCGACATTCTTTTATGCCAAAAAGGAGTTGTACCCGTAAAGTACAACTCCTTTTGACTGTAGACAAACTCGAAGAAATTCGCGTTTTCTACGTTTTTTTTTCTATTAAACTGTTGATTTCCATGGAAGCTTTCCGTGGGTGGAGCCATCTTCGCTCCAATCAACTAAACGTGTAATAACAGAATCATTATATTTATTTTTTCAAATACGGATTTATTCATAAATTTCTAGTAATGCTTTTTTCATCGGTTCTCGTACATTTACTTTCGAGCGAATTGTTTTTGCTATTTGTTCCGCTTCTTCTACCGTTTTCGCTTGTCCAAGTTCTAGTAACGTTGCCGTTGCCATCGTGCCAGCACGGCCACTTCCGCTACCACAATGAAAGAAAACCTTTTTGTCATCATGATAAGCATTCATCACTTCATTTACCGCATTCTTAATAGATGGTACTATTTCTGCTTCCTCATCTGCAAGAGGTGCATGAATTCGTGTATAATTTACTTTCCCTGGCTCTGCTACTCGTAAATCAATTACTACATCAATATTTTCGTTTGCAATAGCTGCTTCAGCATCAGCTGCTCCTCCAAAGAAAATTCGATTTTTTACTAATTCTTGATAGTTTTTCTCCATATCTATCCCTCTTCGTGAAGTAATTCTTTGATTTCTTCATAATGTGGCATTGCTGTAATAGCACCGGCCTTTGTTGCTGCGTAAGCACCTAGCTTGTTCGCAAAATGAACGTATTGATAAGCAGTGGCCATTGATTTTGGCATACCATATAAGTGAACTTGACGAAGGATACCTGCCATAAATGCATCACCTGCACCTGTTGTATCCACACAGTCAATTTTAATAGAAGGAACTTGCTTAATTTCCTCATTAAATACTACATATGCACCCTTTTCACCAACAGTTATCATAATCAGTGGGATATCAAAATGTTTCAAAGCTTGAATGCCATCTTCTAATGTATCTGTTTGTGTTAAGAAAAATAGTTCTTCATCTGCTAGTTTCAATAAATCGGCATCTTTCAAGAAAATAGAAATTGTATCATGACAAATTTGTGGGCTTTCCCATCTAAGTGGACGAATATTCGCATCCATTGCCACAAGTACTTTGTGTTTTTTCGCAAATGAAATAGCTTTTTTTGTAGTTTCTAATGCGATAGGATGGAACATCGTATTAGAGCAAAAATTGAAAATAGAGGCACGTTTAAACGCTTCTTCTTGTAAATATTCTTTTTCCACTTGGAGATCTGGTGTTTCATCTATATAATCTGTAAAAATTCGTTCATTTCCTTCAGTTAAATGAACATGCACTCCACTTACTCGTTTTTCTGGAATGATTTTTGCGTAATCCATAATGACGCCTTCGTTGTCTAATTCATAACGAACAAAATCAGACGTTTCATCATCCCCTGTTAAAGTGATCAATGCAGAAGGTGCACCTATTCGGCTGATACCAGCAGCCACATTCACAGTTGCTCCACCCAAAAACTTAGTAAACGACGTATTCGTAGTATCATTAGCTATAAAATCAACGAATGCATCCCCATAGACGAGAACGAATTCTTTATTGGATTCTAACATTTCGAAGCTCCTTCACAAATATCTTCCTCCTATCGTACCATGAAGTCTGACAACACAAAAGTATCTAATGAAATAATTTAGGTAAAAAATCATAAGATGCGAAAAAATTCACTGTTATTTGGATAAATTCTTCAAATTATATCTAACCTAAGCAAATGTTCCTTACCTTTGCTATACTAGGTTCTAAAGGAGTCTGATAGATATGGAGATTACTGTAAGACCTGCACAATTAACAGATGCCACATATGCAGCACCTTTAATCATTGATGCCATCGGTGAAATCGCTAATCGCCTTACAGGTGAAGATGAGCTTCAAGCTATTCTAACTGAATTAGAAGTGTTATTTAAACGCACAGATAACAGACATTCTTATAAAAACACTTACGTAGCTGAAATCGCTGGTGAAGTGGCTGGTATCATGGTTGTCTATGGTGGAGATCAAGCACCTACACTAGATAATAATCTTGAAAAATGGTTAACCGCAAAAGGTGCAACAATTCAAAGTATAGAAGTCGAGGCACGAACTGATGAGTTCTATATTGATACAATTTGCACAGCACAACAATTCCGTGGTCAAGGCGTAGGTACAGTATTATTAAAATATGCTGATATTGTAGCGAAGGAAAAAGGCTATCATAAAGTTTCCTTAAGCGTTGAGAAACCAAAAGAACGTGCTCGACATCTATATGAGAAAATGGGATTTGTATTCTCAGAACCTTGGACGATTATAGGAGAAGAATTTGATCATATGGTGAAGGAAGTTTAATCCTTTCCAGGACACTAGATTTAACAAAAGACAGGCAAATTACCTGTCTTTTGTTCTTCATATTAATTAAATATTTTTGTATTTAATTTTACTAAAGAATTTCACTATATTTCATTCATACCGAATCCCCTGCGACATTTCCTCTAACACTTGATTATTTAAGATACGTATAGAAAATCGACTTTTTTCAATAATCCCTCGCTCGCATAAATTACGAATCACTCGATTTACATGTCGATGTGATGTACCGAGTAAATCGGCAATTTCTCCAATATTGGTTGTTTGTAACTCCAGGCCAAACTCATTATCTGGCGTGGTTGTGGACAATAAATAACTTGCAAAACGATTTTCCACCGATGCAAGTAAATTAACACGAGACGCAATTGTACCTGTTTGGAGCTTATAGCTTAAATGTTTCAAAAGATCCTGTAAAAACAATGGATTTTTCATCTCAAAATTGTATATATAATCAAACGGTAAAGCGATACATAAGCACTCTGTTACGGCTGTTATTTGTGATTGTACCGGCACATGACGTACTAGCTCGATATCACCAATAATTGCAAGTGGATGATTAAATCGTAACAATAGAGATTTGCCTGTTTCTACACTTGAGGTTGCTTTTACCTTACCCTCTACTAAGTAGAGCAATGAATGTAGTTCTATTCCCTCATGTAATATAATCTCTCCTGCCTCATAGCTTTGAAGGGAAAATGGTTGTGTATCAACATCTCCGAAGATCTCCTGAAACTTATATTCAGTTAATTTTTTATGAAGCACTGTCGAATCCTCAATAATTTTCATATAATATCTCCCTTTTGGACATATGTCCTTTTTCATTATAATTTGAGTTGTTATGATGGTTGAAGTAAAAAAAACACAAAGTAGCGTTTTGTTCTAAGAAAATTGCTATTCATGTTATAATTCTTCTTTAGTATTTTTATATACAGGAGTGTTAATATGAACAAAAATTTAATATATCCATTGCTGATTGTTATTGGATCGAGCTCATATGGAATTTTATCTACAATCATCAAAGTTGCTATGCAACATGGCTTTGAAACGAAGGAAGCTGTTACTAGCCAATATGTAATCGGTTTCTTGCTTGCATTAGTCTTATTCATCATTACTCAACGTTCTTTGCCGAAGTTAACTGGTAAAGGATTTTTAATAATTATGCTTTCTGGATTATTAACTGGGAACACAGGGATTGTTTATGGACAAGCTGTACACTACCTACCTGCTTCCCTTGCAGTTGTTATGCTATTCCAATTTACTTGGATTGGTCTATTTTTAGATTGCATAATTCGTCGTCGACGACCAACACGTAGTGAGTTAATCTCCGTTGTATTCCTTGTCATCGGTACAATTTTTGCCGCAGGAATTTTAGATGTGGATTTAAGTGGGCTCGATTGGCGTGGATGGGTATTTGGTTTGGCATCCGCACTTAGCTTTGCTTGCTTTATGCAATTCAATTCAAAACCAGTTGAGGGAATATCAACAATTGGTCGTATGACGATTATGTCATTCTTTGCTATGCTTATTGTTTGTGTATTCCAAGCACCAGAAATTATGATTAACGGAAAATTATTTGGATCTGAACTATTATACTTTGGTCTAGCTCTTGGTTTCTTCGGAATCATTTTACCGATACTACTATTTACTATCTCTGTTCCTAAAGTTGGAGGGGGACTAGCATCTATTTTAAGTGCGATGGAGCTTCCAGTAGCTATTATTGCTTCTGTCATTGTACTTCACGAAAAACTAACGTTGCTTCAAGTAGGTGGTATTGTTTTAGTATTAGTGGGCATGACTTTACCAACCATTTTACAAAAAAGGCCTGCTAAATAGCACGACTTCACACTTATTTCGCAAACTCCCTTTCTTATTTTGCTACAATGATTTATGCAACTAGAAGGGAGTTTTTTTAATGAAAAAAATAGCAATGTTATTCATGGCATTAGCAACAACTACAGCTCTTGCAGCATGTAATAATAACACAAATACAACAAACGATACGAAAAAAGAAGCAGCACCAATAAAGGCGACTTTAACTGTTCCTGAAACAGCAAAAATTGGTGACAAAGTTGAATTAAAAGTTGATGTAACACAAGATGGTAAAGCTGTTACAAATGCTGAAGATGTTGCATTTGAAGTTAAAAACAATGACACAAATTCTGATAAAATGGTAACCGCTAAATTACAAGATGATGCATATGTTGCTTCTTATGATGTGAAAGATGCAGGTAAATATAAAATCACAGCACATATTTCTGCAAAAGATGGTGGACATGCAATGCCAAACGCAGACATGACTGTTGCAAAAGATGCTACATCTTCAGAACATGCTACACACAATGACCATAAATCCACAACTGAATCAGCTACAGAAGAACATGATCATCATCATGATGTAGCCATCACATACAATCATAAGCATACTGTAGCGAAAGACAAAGAGATTAATCTAAGTGTCTCTTTAAAACATGATGGCAAAGCATTATCTAAGGCAAGTGTACATTATCAAGTTCTTCCGCAATTTAAAGGTGGAAAGCCAACATGGATTACTTTAGAAGAAACTTCTAATGGCACATATGAAGGTAAATATACATTTACACAAGCAGGGAAATATCAACTTAAACTCCATGTTGAAAATGATGAAGGTCTACATTCACATGAAGTGAAAGAGTTTATTGTAAAATAACATTATATCCATATTTTTTATCACACTAAAAAGCCTGAATGGAAATTGTTTTCCATTCAGGCTTTACTATTGCTATTTTCTATTAGAGCTAGAATCAATCATAAATGTTGAGATAATAAATACCCCAAAACTAATTAACAAAATTGTGCCACCAACAATATAAAAGATTAATGCAAATGTATCATTAATTCCGAATGGTTTTAATGTATTTAACCACATACCAACAGTTAAACCAATTGAACCAATAATTGCTGTCCAACCATGAATAGCTACTAATTTAGTGGACTTAATTTTAAATACGCTATAGAAAATTCCCCATGCAAAAACAGAAAGCCAGCCAACCACTAGAATATGTGCATGGATTGGGCGAAATTGATAACTACCTGAACCAGCCATATGAGAACCTAAAAAGGCACCAATTAAACCAAAAATTGCAGCTAAGCGAATTAAACGAATACCCCATTTTCTTTCCATCATGTTTTACCTCCATAGAATTCAAACTTTTAATGCTATAGTGTAAATATAATGGTTGAATATGAACTCTATATGAACGCTATATTACAAATGTGGAAGTGTAATGATAAAGGTCGTCCCCTTGCCAAGCTTACTTATCACCTCTATATGACCTTCATGTAGATGGACAACTTGCTCTACAATAGATAGCCCCAGTCCTGTACCATCTTTTGTACGCGATTCATCCGCACGATAAAAACGTTCAAATAACTGTTTCTTTGTCACATCGCTCATACCAATCCCTGTATCCTGTATTCGCACAATTACTTCCTGTATAGTTGATTCCAGTGAAATTTGAATATCCCCATTTAGATGGTTATATTTTATCGCATTGGTCAATAAATTCTCCCAAACATTTTCTAATAGACCAGCATCACCATTAAAAGTAGTTGGCTCTAAAGTCATAGAAAGATTAATCCCTTCCTCATCCAACCACCAACGATATTTTTGTATCGTCGTTTTCAATTGTTGATCCAGCGAATACTCCTTTCTCACCATACGACGCGATGATTGATCAAGCGAGGTCAATAATAATAGCTGCTTTGTAAGTGTCGATAATCGATGCGTTTCAGACTCAATAATAGCTGCGTAATTTTGGCGTTCCTCATCAGTAATATGTTTTTCCTTTAACAATCCTGCATACCCTTGAATGTTAAGTAACGGTGACTGAAAATCATGCGAAACATTGCTGATAAACTCTTTCCGTATCAATTCATTTTCTTGTAATTGGCTCATCATCGTATTAAAACTTGTTGCAAGTTGCCCAATTTCATCTTTCCTCTCAATTTTCAGTGGCGTATCGAATCGTTCATTTGCAATACGCTTTGTTGCTGAGGTAAGTTCTGTGATTGGTCTAATCAATAATTTCGCAAAATACAACATTGCTACTAAACTAATAATGCCCATAGAGAGAGTCCATCCACCCATAATTGTATGCACTTCATTAAATAATAGCTTTATGTCCGGTCTTAAAAACATCGCGTAGTTTTTATGATGATATTGGAATGGAACACCGACTGTATTCGACATATGATTGGCAAAGAAGCCTGTTACAAAGGTTTCTCTTGGGAAATCGCGCATACCATGATAGATCTTCCCATCAAGAACATTTTGAATAGTTGATACAGGTAAATCTTTCACACGATAATTTCCACCATAAAATTTATGCATGTTATGATCATCAACAAGATAAATTTGGTACCCCACATCACCAATTGTATTTAAATAATGATCTAAATTAAGATCTGGCACCTCATTAATATGTTTAATAATTGACTGAGCAATTGCTACGTTTTTTGCATCATTTTTAGGCTTTGTTACTTGATGATAGTATGTGTTCGTAATTAAAAACCCAGCGATCGAGCTTAAAAACATAATTAAAATGGTTGCTAATAAAAACTTGCTGTACAAGGATTTCATTTTGGATGCACCTCTAGCTTATAACCAATTCCACGAATCGTTACGATTTCTACATCTGTTACAATTTTCCCTAATCGTTCGCGTATTCGTTTAATATGCGTATTTAATGTTTGCTCATCCCCTTCATAATCAAATCCCCATACCTTTTCCATAATGTCTGCTCTTTCAAACACTTGATTTGGACGGGAAGCAAGTAAAGTAAATACCTCAAATTCTTTTAATGGCATAAATAAAGTGCTTTGACCAGCAGAGACTTCGAAACTTTTCCGATTAATCGTAACAGAACCTACCCGCAGTATAGCATCACTAGGTTTATCGTAACGACGTAGGATTGCTGCAATACGGTATAAGAGCTCTTTAGGTTCAAAGGGCTTTACCATATAATCATCTGAACCAGCTATAAACCCCTTCTCCTTATCTTCCAATTCGCCTTTTGCTGTTAGTAGCAATATCGGCAAATCTAATTTCTCACGTATACGTTTTGTCAGTTCATATCCATTCATTCCAGGCATCATCACATCTACTACTGCCAAATCAGGTATTTCTGTTTCTAAAATACCTAATGCCTGTATACCGTTTTCCGCCTTTAATACTAGATAACCAGCTTGTGTTAAATGAATACGTACTAAATCTAAAATATTCTTATCATCATCTACAATTAAAATTTTAGACACTTCAATTGCTCCATTTCCCAGTCTTTTTCTTCCATTTTAGCGAAGGAGCCGTTAGGACTATACCTAACGGCTCAACTTATGCAAAAAATCCGATAAATAATATGATGATGATTGGTACAAATACGATTAAATAGCCCATTGGTCTAGCAAAATTGATGGTCCATCCAATCCCAAATCTTTTTTCTACAAAAAGCGATGGATCGTCTTTATTAAAATAGAATAATCCGCCCTTCCAATAACGATCATCATCTACATCGGTAATACCACCTGAAAAACTAGAGTGATCTCCGATTTCTTCTAAATTACTTACTTTGACTGAAAAAATAATACTACCTATTAAGATCACTAATATAAATGTTATAAATATAGTCAGCATAATACCATTTCCTACTATGCCATGATGAATAGTTGTTAACTGTAGAAAACTAAATAAGATGGTAATAAGGAAAGCTGTTAAAAACATAAACCAACTAGTGTATTTTCTTTTCACTAATTGTTTATGAGCTGATTTTTCACGATTAATAACACTTATCTTCATACCAGAACGCTTCGTTCCTTCAGTTAAAGCAGCAAACAATGCTTGCATAATCAACATAATAAGCGGTAACGAAATGACTGAAAAGCGATTCTTTTCCGTAAAAGCATCAGGTTCTCCGTTTGGTCCCCAATGTGTTGGAATCTGTTCAGGTAGAAGAGAATATTGAAAGTACGTATAAATAATTAATATTACTGGAACAAAAGCTAGACTTATAAAATAAGAAAGTGGCAGCATCTCATCCTGCTCACGTAATGAAGTATCTACTACCTTTACTTCTGTTAAATCCGCTCCCCATTGATGTTGTTGCTTCTTTATTCTCAATTTCCGATGAAAATATGCATAGAATAACATACTTATTATCATTAGGAGAAACATTATTGCTGTGCCAACAATGATTTGAAGATCCTCACTTTGAATTACGAGAATCGACCAAATGCTATAACCAACTAACAAAAGCAGCCAAATACTTGCTATAGCGATACTATAGATTTTTTTCGCTTGCATAACCAATTGGTCCTCTAAATGCGAAGCAGGAATCGTAACGCCAAATACTACTGTCTTTTTTAAAAGATAAGGTATAAATATTTGAACTATTCCAACAAAACATATCATAATAAATGAAATCCAGAAACCAATCATAACTAGCCTCCTATTGCAGTTTTTTTATAATCCTTTGAATTATCTCTTCAAAATCATTCATCTCTAAACCATAGACAATACCTTCAGCCACTGCAGGTCGAAGTAATTTTTCCATGTAGTCTAACTGCTGTGGACTAACTTTGCCCTTCTCATTAAATGCATTCACACTTGCACCTGATTTCGGCAGAATTGAAATCAGCCCTTTTTTCTCTAATTCATGATAGCTTTTATTAACTGTATGCATATTAACACCTAAATCGGCAGCAAGTGATCGTACAGAAGGTAGCGATTCACCTGATTTTATATCTCCATTGGCAATACCCTCAATGATTTGTTGTGTTAATTGGGTATATATAGGGACATCTGTATTGGGTTCAATTTGAATAAACATTTAATCGCTCCAATCTGTTCTATATATATTATAACAAAGCATTAAGAAAAAAAGTCACATGTTATCAGAAACTTAAATCCTAAAAACTAAAAATGTTACAATAAAAAAAGCACAACTGAATA
>NZ_JBCMNM010000022.1:0-87915 GCF_050459865.1 Rummeliibacillus pycnus | reverse complement strand
TCAGTTTTCAAGGTTCATATCTTGTCGTTATCTTAACGACTTAATTATTATATCATTATAATCTTTTGCTGTCAACAACTTTTTTAAAAGTTATAATCGCAATTAATTATATGATTTTCATGGTCACTTGTTAGCGACTTAAATAGTATATCTATATTTTTGGATACTGTCAATATATATTTCAAATAAAAAGTAAAAGATTCTTCTACTATAAAGTAAGGCTTAGAGCCACCTTTGTTATAGTAGAGAATCCTTTAATTATAGTAAAATTAATCGCTCAATATATATGCTTCTATTTTTAGCTAAATCAATGATATCATCTGATCCGTCTAATTTAACTACAGGTCTAGTAGCAGATGTTTTATTTGCAAATACAATAGAACCTTCTAAACCATTTGAAAGTTCTACTTTAGTCCCTAATGATAAATCTGCTACACAGGTTATTAACGCTTGAACAACTTGAATATTAAACTTGCCAAATTCAGATTCTCGTATCATTTCTAAAACCTTAAATGTTGACTCTTTTGCACGATACACTCTTTCACATGTCATTGCATGGAATACGTCTGCTACTGCAATAATATGTGAATATATTGAGATAGCATTTCCTTTATCTCCTCGCGGATAACCACTTCCATCTAGTCTTTCATGGTGTTGATATACTGCGATTTTCATATCTGATTTTAGGATTGAGATACCATTGATCATTTGCAAACTATAATACGGATGTTCCTGTATCTCCTTAAATTCATATTCTGTTAAAGGGCCATTTTTATCTCGTATTTTCTTATTGATTTTTGCCATGCCGCAGTCTGCAACTGCGCCTGCTATAGCTATTTGGATAACATCGCCTTTACTATACCCCATTTTTTGTGCAATAACTGCGCTAATAAGGCTAATTGCTACGGAATGATGATAAATATAGTCACTGCTACTTGAAAGCTCATTTAATGTGAATATTCTTTCCCGATTTACCAAGGCATCGTCAATTAATGGTAAAATATTTGTTCTAATTTTGGTAATATCCACTTTACTGCCAGATTCCCAATTCGAAAACTCCATTTTAAACTTTTCTACCACATTGCGATATTTTTTTTCAAATGGTGTTATGTATCTATCTTCTATTGTTTCTCCCTGTTCACTCGATACAACTACATTTTCCTCTTGCTTAGTTTTTTCAGGCTTCATAGAAGATGATAGGACTGGTACTTGGGAAATTTGGAATGCTTTTAATACAGGAATATGTTCCCGAGAGACTTTTGTGTTTTTATAAATGATAGGAAATTGAGTGTTAGCTAGAATATCTTTTGCGATAATACTACCTAACCGTAAATCGGACACTCTCACTAATTTAGTATCCAAAGAAATTACCACCCTTTGTAGTTGATTTATATTAGATTAATTGTAACTGAATTTTTTTACAATTGTAATAGCCAGATTACTATTTAATTATAAGTGTAGTTCAGAATACAAGATATTAATCTAAAACCTCTACCAAATTCCTTATTAATATTGGGGTTACTAAGGTTTTTAAATAGATACTGGATTGTACCGCTTTGCACCAATGATTAACCACATCAATCTTCGAAGAGAAATTAATAAAAAGTAAAAGGGAACGCCAGATGCGTTCCCTTTTACTTTTTTATCTATTAGCAATCATATTTATCAATTATTCTTCTGAAGTTTCGTTATTATTTGTAGCTTCTTCAGTCGATTCAACTTCTTCAGCTACTCCTAATTCATCTAATTCAGTTTCTTCAACTTCTTCATCTGATTCTTTTTTTACTTTAGCTACAGATGCCACTAATTCATCATCCGCTAAACGAATTAAGCGAACGCCTTGAGTGCTTCTGCCTGTAACTGAAATATCGTCAATATCCATACGAATTAACATACCATTAATTGTCATTAGCATAAGGTCTTCTTGGCCATCAACTGTTTTTACAGCCACTAATGGACCGTTCTTATCTGTGATTTGACAAGTTTTAATACCTACGCCACCACGATTTTGCAGACGATACTCTGACTCTGGAGTTCGTTTACCGTAACCCTTTTCAGTTACTACAAGGATTTCTTGATCTGGTTCAACTATTTCCATTCCTACAACAAAATCATCTTCTCTTAATCGAATACCGCGGACACCAGATGCTGTACGTCCCATTGAACGAATGTCCTCTTCATTAAAGCGAACCAGCATACCATCATGTGTACCAATAATAATTTCTTTTTGACCATCTGTTAGGCGTACGGAAATTAATTCATCATCTTCTCGAAGAGAAATAGCAATTAAACCATTGTTACGGATATTTGCAAAATTAGATAACGGTGTACGCTTTGTAACCCCTGAACGTGTAGTGAAGACAAAATATGCATCTTCATCATAAGATGATACACGAATTACAGCAGTTACTTTTTCTCCCTTATCTACATTTAATAAATTAACTAACGGTAAGCCTTTTGCTGTGCGGCCAAACTCAGGTATTTCATAACCTTTAGCTTTAAACACTTTCCCTTTAGAAGTAAAGTAAAGGATGGTGTCATGAGTGGATGTATAAAGTAGGTGTTCTACAAAGTCATCTTCATGTGTCCCCATACCTTGAACACCACGTCCACCACGACGTTGGCTGCGGTAAGTATTAGCTGGAAGTCGTTTAATATAACCATTATGAGTTATTGTAATCACAGAATTTTCACGAGGAATTAAATCTTCATCCTCGATCATTTCTAAACCACCAGAAGTAATTTCTGTACGACGTGCATCATTAAAGCGTTCTTTTATTTCTAATAATTCATCATGAATAATTTGACGAATTTTTGCTTCATCTGCAAGAATTTCTTTTAATTCTTTTATTAGCGCTAGTAATTCTTGATACTCGCCTTCAATCTTATCTCGTTCTAAACCAGTTAAACGTTGTAGACGCATATCTAGAATCGCTTGAGCTTGACGTTCACTTAAATTAAATCTTTCCATTAAGCCATTTTTTGCTTCTTCAGTTGTTTGAGATGCACGGATTAGGCTAATAATTTCATCAATATGGTCAAGTGCGATACGTAATCCTTCTAGAATATGAGCGCGACTTTCAGCTTTACGTAATTCAAATTCTGTACGTCTACGAATAACAACCTTTTGGTGTTCTAAGTAATGGTAAAGAGCTTCTTTTAAGCTCAATACCTTTGGTTGTCCACCGACAAGAGCTAGCATATTAATACCGAAGCTTGATTGCATAGCTGTTTGTTTATACAAGTTATTTAATACAACATTTGCATTGGCATCTTTACGAACATCAATTGTAACACGCATTCCTGTACGGTCAGATTCATCGCGTAAATTCGTAATACCATCGATTTTTTTATCTCGTACTAGTTCTGCAATTTTTTCAATTAGTCGTGCTTTATTAACTTGATAAGGAAGTTCATTAATTACGATGACTTCTTTACCACTTGATTTTTGTTCTATTTCTACACGAGCACGAATTATAATGGATCCACGGCCAGTTTCATAGGCACGGCGGATACCGCTTCTTCCTAAAATAATACCGCCAGTCGGGAAATCAGGACCCGGTATAATTTCCATTAATTCTTCTGTTGTAATAGCTGGATTATCTGAGACGGCCAAAACACCATCAATTATTTCTCCTAATTGATGAGGTGGGATATTTGTTGCCATCCCTACAGCGATCCCTGATGCACCATTGACAAGTAAGTTTGGATAACGGGCTGGTAATACGACTGGCTCTTTTTCGTTTCCATCATAGTTATCTTGATAGTCAATTGTATCCTTGTTAATATCGCGTAGCATTTCCATCGCGATTTTAGACATACGTGATTCTGTATAACGCATGGCAGCAGCGCCATCTCCATCAACAGAACCGAAGTTACCATGACCATCAACTAACATATAGCGATAGCTAAAATCTTGAGCCATACGTACCATTGCTTCATAGATTGAGGAGTCACCATGTGGATGGTATTTACCCATAACATCCCCAACGATACGAGCTGATTTCTTATATGGTTTATCTGAAGTACTACCTAGCTCTTGCATACCATATAAAATACGACGTTGTACTGGTTTAAGACCATCACGAACATCTGGTAGTGCACGAGAAACGATAACACTCATTGCATAATCTAAAAATGAAGTTTTGATTGTTTTAGTAATATTTACTCCTTTAACGCCGGAGTTGTTTGTTTCAGACAAAGTGCTGACCTCCCTTCGAAAATAACTAAATATCTAAGTTTTCTACATAAACAGCATTTTCGTGAATAAATTGACGTCTTGGTTCAACATCATCACCCATTAATTGTTCAAATGTTTGATCTGCTTCAATGGCATCATCTAATTCAACTTGTAATAGAACGCGGTGTTCTGGGTCCATTGTTGTATCCCATAACTGCTCCGCATCCATTTCACCAAGACCTTTATAGCGTTGAATGCCTGGTTTTGGTTGCTTTGGTAAGCGTTCTAGTATTTCTTGCAATTCTTTATCACTATAGCAATATTCTACATGTTTACCTTGCGCTACTTTAAATAATGGTGGTTGGGCAATGTAAACATATCCAGCTTCAATAAGTGGTCGCATAAAGCGGAAGAAGAATGTTAATAATAAAGTTCTAATATGTGCTCCGTCGACATCGGCATCTGTCATTATGACAATTTTATGGTAACGTGCCTTTTCCAAAGCAAATTCTTCACCAATCCCTGTACCGATTGCAGTAATCATAGCTCGGATTTCAGCATTTGATAAAATGCGGTCTAAACGCGCCTTTTCAACATTTAAAATTTTACCCTTCAACGGCAAAATTGCTTGGAAGTGGCGATCACGGCCGGATTTTGCTGAACCACCGGCAGAGTCACCCTCTACGATGTAAATTTCGCATTCTTCAGGATGACGAGATGAACAGTCTGCTAGTTTACCTGGCAAGCTTGATACCTCTAATGCTGATTTGCGTCGTGTCATTTCTCGGGCTTTTTTTGCTGCCACACGAGCACGAGATGCAACTAAACCTTTATCAACGATTGTTCTTGCAACGGTCGGATTCTCTAATAAAAATCTTTCGAAGCGTTCAGAGAACAATGAGTTTGTTATAGCACTTACTTCAGAGTTTCCTAATTTTGTTTTCGTTTGACCTTCGAATTGTGGATCTGGATGTTTAACAGAAACAATGGCAACTAAGCCTTCACGAACGTCTTCACCTGATAAATTAGCATCTGAATCTTTTAATATATGATTTTTACGGGCATAATCATTAATCACTCGTGTAAGAGCAGTTTTAAAACCTGATTCGTGTGTACCGCCCTCGTAGGTATTGATATTATTTGCGAAAGAGAAAATATTTGATGAAAAGCCTGCGTTGTATTGCATAGCTATTTCAACCGAAATACCGTCTTTTTCACCTTTTAAATCGATCGCCTCATGAAGTGGTTCTTTCTTTTCGTTGATATGTTCAACGTATGATTTAATACCGCCTTCATAGTGATAAGTATTTTTGCGGATTTCTTCACCACGTTCATCTATGATGGATATACGAATCCCACGATTTAGATAGGCAAGTTCACGAATACGATGTGCTAGAATATCAAATTCATAAACAGTTGTTTCTTTGAAGATTTCACCGTCTGCTTTGAATCGTGTTGTTGTACCGTTATGGTCTGTATTACCAATAATTTTTAGAGGTTGCACAGTTCTACCACGTTCAAATTTAATCTCGTGAATATTGCCATCTCTATGCACCTGTACAATAGTTTCCACAGAAAGTGCATTTACAACGGAAGCACCTACACCATGTAAGCCGCCTGATACTTTATATCCGCCACCGCCGAATTTACCTCCAGCATGAAGTACAGTCATAATTACTTCAACAGCCGGTTTACCTACTTTTTCTTGTGTATCTACAGGAATACCACGGCCGTTATCCTCTACACGAATCCAGTTATCTCTTTCTATTGCTACTGTAATTTCAGTACAATAACCAGCTAAGGCTTCATCAATACTATTATCTACAATTTCCCACACTAAGTGATGTAACCCTTTGGAACTAGTTGAACCGATATACATACCGGGACGTTTACGAACGGCTTCTAAACCTTCTAATACTTGAATCTGTTCTGCATCATATGCAACAGGTTTTTTATTGTCTTCGATTGCCATTATTGTTCCACCTACTCTTCCATGGCATTAGTATGCATTATTTGTAATTCTCTTAAACCTACAAAATCCGCGGAATACTAGTCTTGCTCAGCATCCACGGAACCTTGTTTCACATGAAACATTGCTGACTCTCGAACTGTTTCATGATCTATACCTTCTACACTCGTAGTGGTCACAAAGGTCTGTACTTCACCTTTAATCGTGTTTAGTAAATGCGACTGACGGTAATCATCTAATTCTGAAAGGACATCATCTAACAGTAAGATAGGCGTTTCCCCAACTTCTTGCTTAATAAGTTCTATTTCAGCTAATTTAAGTGATAAAGCCGTTGTCCGTTGTTGCCCTTGTGATCCATATGTCTGAACATCATAACCATTCACAATAAATTGTAAATCATCACGATGTGGACCAATAAGTGTAACGCCTCTTTCTAATTCCCGAGGCAAAGCTTCTTTTAATTTTATAGCTAAATGAGCAGCCATTTGTTCTTGTGACCACTCAGCATCCATACCGCTAACCGGACGATAGCGAATTTTCATTTCTTCGAGATTTCTCGAAATGCCATAATGAATTGGACCTGCCCATTCCTGTAGCAATTCCATAAAATGAAATCTTTTATGAATAACCTTAACAGCCGCTTCAATATACTGCTCTGTATAAACATCGAACATCACATCTTGCAATGTTTGTTTTCCTTGATTTTGTTTAAGTAAATGATTACGTTGTTTTAACAACTTTTGAAAAGTCAATAAATCATGTAAATATACTGGAGAAATTTGCCCGATTTCCATATCGAGAAAACGTCTTCTAATTTGGGGACTGCCTTTAACTACAGTTAAGTCTTCCGGAGCAAACATTACGACATTCATTTGTCCGATATAATCACTTAGACGACTTTGCTCTAAATGATTTGCTTTGGCCTTCTTCCCTTTTTTAGAAATCATCAGCTCTAATGGCAAGTGACCATATTTCTTTTGAACGTCACCTTCTATTTTACCATAGTCTTGCTCCCACCGTATTAATTCTTTCTCGCTTGATGTACGATGGGATTTTGCCATAGCTAAAACGTAAATAGATTCCATAACATTCGTTTTGCCTTGCGCATTTTCACCAATAAAAACATTAATCTTTGGAGAAAAGGATAAATCGAGAGATTCATAATTCCGATAGTTGGTCAGCTTTAATCGCTCAATATGCATGCTATTCCTCGCTTTTTGATTCTACCAGGCGAAATCTCCCACACCCTGGAATATTTACTAAATCTCCTACATGTAGTTTACGACCTCTTCTACGATCAATCTCACCATTTACATAGACATCATTTTCTTGCAAAAACCACTTAGCCATCCCACCTGAGCTAATCGCATCTGTCATTTTAAGAAATTGCCCCAGTGTTACAAATTCACTTTCTAATACAATATCATTCACTATTTTTCATCCTCTACTTCTATATCATGTCTACTTCTATTTTACCGAACTTTTGTTCATAAGTAAAAAGGATAGTCACCGAAATGACTATCCTTTCTAAAGAAATTCAATAAATTAGCACCAGGTACTAATTAAACTCGGGAAATAATTCGTCGTAAAATTATATTAGAAAAATAATTAGTACGTACGTACAGGTAAAATCAATTGCAGAATTGCATCATCATGTACTGAACGAATAATGAATGGACGCATTGAACCAGTGAATTGTATAACTACTTCTTGTCCATCAATTGCCTTTAAAGCATCCATCATATATTTCGCACTGAATGAAATACGTAATTCTTCTCCTTCAAGCGATTCTACTTGAATTTCTTCTTCAACTTTACCGATTTCTGGTGAATTTGAAGAAATTTCTATGTTGTTATCTGCCAATGTAGAGAAACGAACTACGTTATTACGATCTTCACGAGCAAGTAACGATGCACGATCAATTGCCTGTAATAATGATTTCCCATTAATCGTTACATTGGTGTTATATTCTTCAGGAATTAAACGAGTTGTATCAGGGTAATTGCCTTCTAGTAAGCGAGAGAAAAACAAAACATCAGAAGTTTTGAATAAAACTTGTTGATTTGTCATATATATTTCAACAGGAGTTGTTGAGTCACTTAGAATTTTACTTAATTCAGTTAAGCTTTTACCTGGAATGACAACGTTAGCTTCTTCAGTTGGTAAATGTTCTAGTGAAACCTTACGACGTGCTAATCGGTGGCTATCTGTTGCAATACATACTAAACCATCTTCTTGGATTTCCCACTTTACACCTGTCAACACGGGACGGCTTTCACTTGTAGAAACAGCAAAAACAGTTTCGCGAATTATAGATTTTAATAAATCTGCAGGTAAAGTAATTTGGCGATCTGGTGAGATTTCAGGAAGCATTGGATATTCTGCTGCATCAAGACCGATTAAATGGAAATCAGATTTTCCTGAGCGAATTCTAGTTTGGAAGTTTTCACTTACTTCAATCTCTACATCATTTGTAGGTAATTTACGTATGATTTCATTAAACATTCTTGCTTGAAGCACGATTGAACCAGGTTCTGCTACTTGAATTAGCTGTTCTCCATCTTCCTCTACAGGGATAGAAGTTTGAATTGTGATATCTGCGTCACTACCCGTTAGAGTCATACCATTTGTTGATACATCAATTTTAATACCAGTTAAAATTGGAATTGTTGTTTTTGAACTTACTGCTTTCATGACATCATTTAATCCATCAAGCAAACGATCTCTCATGATATCAAATTTCATTGTTACGACCTCACTTATATATTATTTATTATTATTTAAAAGAATAATAGATATAGTAATAGGGGCTGTGGATTTGTGGAAAAGTCCCTTGAGCCAAATAAAATCAGTCTATCCACATGTAGATAGACTGTGTATAAGTTTGTTACTAACTTTCCTGTTATCCACAGCAAAAATTATTTACCTAGCATACTTTTAATCTGTTTAATGTCTTGTTGAAGACCTTGGTCATCCTTTAAAAGCGATGTTATTTTTTCATGCGCATGAATGACAGTTGTGTGATCACGACCACCAAATTCATCACCTATTTTAGGTAGAGAACAATCAGTCATTTCGCGGGATAAATACATAGCCACTTGTCTAGGAAAAGCAATTGATTTTGTACGTTTTTTCGCTGAAAAATCCTCAAGCTTGATGTGATAATGTTCACCTACAGCCTTTTGGATATCTAAAATTGTTAATGTTCTTGGCGTAGCATTTGGGATAATATTTTTTAATGCTTGGGCAGCTAGCTCAGCAGTTATGTCTTCATTGACAAGAGACGAATATGCTACTACACGAATGAGAGCTCCCTCTAATTCACGAATATTAGAGTCAATTTGGTTCGCAATATAAAGCATTACCTCATTTGGAATGTCTAAGTTATCTGCCTTTGCCTTTTTTCGTAAAATGGCAATTCGAGTTTCCAAATCCGGGGGTGCAATATCTGTAATAAGTCCCCACTCAAAGCGTGAACGTAATCGATCTTCCAAAGTAGGAATTTCTTTTGGAGGACGATCACTAGAAATAACAATTTGCTTCGATGACTCATGCAAAGTATTAAAGGTATGGAAAAATTCTTCTTGAGTTGATTCTTTTCCGGCTAAGAATTGAATATCATCTATTAGTAGTACATCTACGTTGCGATATTTGTTTCGAAATTCTTCTGCCCTATTATCACGGATTGAATTAATGAACTCATTCGTAAACTTTTCGGAGGATAAATAAACTACCTTTGCTTTTGGATTATGTTCTAATACATAGTGACCAATTGCATGCATTAAGTGAGTTTTACCAAGCCCAACTCCTCCATAGATAAATAGGGGGTTGTATGCTTTGGCTGGGGCTTCTGCTACAGCCAAAGAGGCTGCATGCGCAAAACGGTTACCAGCACCGATAACAAAAGTATCAAATGTATTTTTTAAATTTAGCATTCCTGAAGAAGTTTCAGGTTGCTCTTCATGTTTATCTGGGATGGCAGGTGATGGAATATCAAAATTCTCTAAGTTTGGATCCTGTTGAACAACGAAACGAATATGCAAATCTTTACCTGTCAATTCAGCTAGAATTGCTGCAATTAAGTGTACATAATGGTTTTCTAGCCATTCCCGCCCAAAAGAATTGGGTGCTGCAATTGTTACAGCATCATTGGTACGTGCCAGCAGTTTCGTTGATTTCAGCCAAGTTTCAAAGCTTGGTTTGGAGATCTTTTGCTTCGCTTCTGAGAGAACTTTGTCCCATAACTCTTCAATATGTTCCAAGCTCTTTCTCCTTTTCTAATAAAACTATTCTATAAAAATTTACAAGTGGTTGTGGTTGAATGAAAAATTATATTAAAACTAGATTGTGCTTCAGCTGCAAATCACAGTACACACACCCTGTGGATAAATCTTATCCTAACGTAGTGGACAATATTATCCACAGGTTATTAACAATTGTGGATAATATTTTGTATGAAAAGATTTATTTACAGAGTAAAACACAATAATTGTATCAGGAAAAGTATTGTATTGCAAGAGGTTTAAGGAGTTATCCACAAAATGAATAAATATGCACTATACAGTTATCCACAATGCCTGAACTTGTGTAAAAGTTGTCAGTAAGTGTTGTGGATAATTTTTTGATGGAGAAAAAATGTTCACAGAGGATTTTATGTATATTAAATATGACTGTGGATAACCTTAACATAGAAAAAAGGTAAAATCATTAAAGAATAGTGAAGAGCAAATTTTTGAACACATAGTTGACAAAATGGACTGTTAGTAGCTATAATATGCAAGACTGTCTGTAGTATTTAGATAATAGACTTTCACAGGAGGTGTCATATAATGAAACGCACATATCAACCAAAAAAACGTAAGCACAGTAAAGTACATGGCTTCCGCGCACGTATGGCTACTAAAAACGGTCGCAAAGTGATCGCAGCTCGTCGCCGTAAAGGAAGAAAAGTATTATCAGCATAAGTCCACTGAATTTTCTCAGTGGTCTTTTTTTCTTTTATATATGAGGGAGAAGAGAAAAAAAGAATAAGCAGGTGCAAAAATGAAAAAACGCCGCAGAATTAAAAAAAATGAAGAATTCCAAAAAGTATTTAAAAAAGGTAAGTCATTTGCGAATCGCCAGTTCGTTGTCTACTATCTTGAAAAAGAGGGACAAGAGGAATTCAGAATTGGATTATCAGTAAATAAAAAAATTGCAAAGGCAGTCACCAGAAATCAAATTAAACGTTATGTCCGTCAAAGTTTTCTAGAATTAAACGATGAAATACAGCAGAACATGGACTACGTCATTATCGCCAGAAATCCGGCGGCCACCATGAACTTTCACGAAACAAAGAAAAGCCTTGAACATGTATTAAAAATTGCGAAGGTTTTAAGAAGAAGTAGTAGAGATAACAAGAAATCCCATGATAGAATAGTGAAAAAATAACAAAGAATTTTGCAGGGGGTTTCGTTGAGTAAAGATCTCGACTAATAGAATCTTGTTATGTGAGCTTTGAACAAAACAACAGAACCTGCGAAGACAGGAGGGCCCAAAGTGAAACAGATTACGCAAATAGGCGCAACTGTAGAGGAAGCAGTCTTGCTAGCCTTACATGAGCTTAACCTTACTCGTAAACAAGTAGATGTTGAAATTATTCAAGAAGCAAAAAAAGGTTTTTTAGGCTTTGGATCACGAAAAGCACAAGTTCGTGTGACAGAAAAAGAAGAAGAGAAGCCAAATCCCAAACAAGAGATTATTGAAAAATATGAAGAAAAATTTGAAAATGCTTACAACCAACAAGAACTAAAGCAAAATGATGATGAAACAAAGATAAGTTCTATAAGTACATTAGAAGAAACACCTCTAAATGTTACAACAGAAGAGTTCGAAGTTGATGAAAAAGCAGAAGAAAGCGAAACGGTAGACTATACTAAAGCGATCCAACAAGCAAAAAAGTATTTAGAAAATATTGCAATACAGCTTGGGATTCAAGACCTTGAAGTTACTTTTGAACAAAAGGGAAAAACGATTAACTTCCGATTATCCAGTGAGAAAGCAGCGCTCCTTATTGGTAAACGTGGTCAAACATTAAATGCCCTTCAACAATTAACTCAATTAGTTGCACATCAGTATGTAAAACGTTTTATCATTATTAAAATTGATGTTGAAAATTATCGTGAAAGACGTCAACAAGCATTGGAAATATTGGCAAATCGAATGGCAGATAAAGCAGTTCACATCGGTCGTAAAGTGGAGCTTGAACCAATGCCATCAAATGAACGTAAAATTATACACCATGTATTAGCAGATCGAGTGGATGTTGAGACCTATTCCGAAGGGGAGGAACTAAAACGCCACTTAGTGATTGAACCAATTCGATAATTCTTAAAAGGATTGTGAAAGAGTCCTTCTCATAAGCTGAGAAGGGCTCATTTTTTTGTTTTATGGTATTATTGTATGTTAGAGAGTTAGACGTTTTTGAGTTATCCACATGTGGATAATTTTTGATATAGGAGGTAGTTATTATGGAGTTTGATACAATCGCAGCGATATCCACCCCAATGGGTGAAGGAGCAATTGCTATTGTCCGATTAAGTGGTGATCAAGCAATTGAAATCGCAGATCGTATTTTTCATTCGCCAAATGGGAAAAAGTTATCCGCGCAACCATCTCATACGATTCATTATGGTCATTTAAAAGAGGTTGAAACTGGTGATGTAGTAGAAGAAGTTATGTTATCGATGATGAAAGGGCCGAAAACCTTTACGCGCGAAGATGTAGTGGAGATAAACTGTCATGGTGGACTTGTTTCTGTTAATCGCGTGTTACAGCTAGTGCTTCGAAATGGTGCACGAATGGCTGAACCAGGGGAATTTACAAAACGGGCATTTTTGAATGGTCGCATTGACTTATCACAAGCTGAAGCAGTTATGGATTTGATTCGTGCGAAAACAGATAAAGCGATGAATGTAGCGCTTGGACAAATGGATGGTAAATTATCACGTTTAATTAATGAGTTACGACAAGCATTAATCGAAGTATTAGCTCAAGTTGAGGTGAATATTGATTATCCAGAATACGATGATGTAGAAGAAATGACTATTCCAATGATGTTAGAAAAATCAGCATGGGTAAAACAAGAGATTGAAAAGCTTTTACAGACATCTTCACAAGGAAAGATTTTACGTGAAGGCTTATCAACTGTTATTTTAGGTCGACCAAATGTAGGGAAATCTTCATTATTAAATAGCTTAGTTCAAGAAAATAAAGCAATTGTCACTGATGTAGCTGGTACTACACGTGATATTATAGAGGAATACGTCAATGTACGTGGCGTACCACTTCGTTTAGTAGATACAGCAGGGATTCGTGAGACAGAGGATATTGTTGAACGAATAGGTGTAGAAAGATCCCGCCAAGTCTTAAAAGAGGCAGATTTAATCCTACTTGTTGTAAACTATAATGATGAGCTAACTAAAGAAGATGAGCGATTATTTGAAACAATTCAAAATATGGATTATATCGTAGTTGTCAATAAAACAGATTTACCTCAAAAAATCGATTTAAATCGTGTAAAGGAACTTGCAGGTAATCGTAAATTAGTAACTACTTCTCTATTGCAAGAAGAAGGTATTACTGAACTTGAAGAATCAATCGCAACATTATTCTTTGAAGGCTCTGTTGAAGCTGGCGATTTAACATATGTATCGAACGCCCGACATATTGCATTATTACACCAAGCATTTGCTCGAATAAATGATGCAATTGATGCTGCCAATGCAGGTGTTCCTGTGGATATGATTCAAATGGATGTCACACGAACATGGGAAATTCTTGGAGAAATCGTCGGCGACACAGTACAAGATAGTTTAATAAACCAACTCTTCTCCCAATTCTGTTTGGGTAAATAATATAAATTCTAAATATAGAAAGGAAGTAACGAGCATGCTAACAAAATATGAAGCAGGCACGTTCGATGTTGTAGTTATTGGAGCTGGTCATGCAGGGGTAGAAGCTGCATACGCATCAGCTCGAATGGGCGCAAAAACATTAGTTTTAACAATAAACTTAGATATGATTGCCTTTATGCCATGTAATCCATCAGTTGGAGGACCTGCAAAAGGAATTGTGGTACGTGAAATTGATGCATTAGGTGGCGCGATGGGTAAAATTATAGATAAAACCCATATCCAAATGCGTATGTTAAACACTGGTAAAGGCCCTGCGGTACGTGCCTTACGTGCGCAAGCAGATAAAGTGTTGTATCAAAGTGAGATGAAAAAATTATTAGAAGATCAAGATAACCTTACAATCCATCAAGCAATGGTTGAAGAACTAATTGTAGAAGACGGACAAGTAAAAGGTGTTATTACTCAAGTAGGAGCTATTTATCGTGCGACTACAGTTATCATCACAACTGGTACATTCCTACGCGGTGAAATTATTATTGGAGATTTGAAATATTCAAGTGGTCCAAATAACCAACAACCATCTATCAAACTTGCTGACAACTTACGTGACCTAGGCTTTAACATGGTTCGTTTTAAAACAGGTACACCACCACGTGTAAATAGCAAAACAATTGATTACAGCAAAACTGAAATTCAACCAGGTGATCCAGAACCGCGTGCCTTTAGCTATGAAACAACTGAATTTATAACAGATCAAATTCCATGTTGGTTAACATATACTAGCCTAGAAACACACCAAATTATTAACGATAATCTTGATAAATCGCCAATGTTTACAGGGGTGATTACTGGTACAGGTCCACGTTATTGCCCATCTATTGAGACCAAAATTGTGCGGTTTAATGACAAACCTCGCCACCAATTATTCTTGGAACCAGAAGGTCGCAATACGCAAGAAGTATATGTTCAAGGCCTATCAACAAGTTTACCAGAAAATATTCAACGTAAAATGCTTGAAACAATTCCAGGACTCGAAAAAGCCGAAATGATGCGTGCAGGTTATGCTATCGAATATGATGCTATTGTCCCAACACAACTTTGGCCAACACTTGAAACTAAACGTATTCAAAACCTTTATACAGCGGGTCAAATTAACGGTACTTCTGGTTATGAAGAAGCAGCTGGTCAAGGGTTAATGGCGGGTATTAATGCTGCTGCAAAAGCTCTTAATAAAGATGAAATGATTCTTGGTCGTGCTGATGCTTATATTGGTGTATTAATTGATGATTTAGTCACAAAAGGTACAAATGAACCTTACCGTTTGTTAACATCTCGTGCTGAATATCGTTTATTATTACGTCATGACAACGCAGATATGCGTTTAACAGAACGTGCTTACGAAGCAGGATTAATTTCAAAAGAACGTAATGATAAATTCCTTGTAAAAAAAGCACAGGTAGAAGAGGAAATCACTCGTTTACACGATGTTATCTTGAAACCAAATGAAGAAACACAAGCAACTATCCAAGCGGTCGGTAGCAGTCCATTAAAAGATGGTATCCGTGGAACAGATTTATTAAAACGTCCCGAAGTAAACTATGAACTAGTAGCTTCATTAACTCCATCACCTGTTGAGTTAAATGATGAAGTGAAAGAACAAGTAGAAATTCAAGTAAAATATGAAGGATATATTGAAAAAGCCCTTCAACAAGTTGAAAAACTTAAAAAAATGGAAGATAAGAGAATTCCGGAAAATATCGATTACGATGCAATTTCTGGTATCGCAACAGAAGCAAAAGAAAAACTAAAAGAAGTACGACCATTATCAGTAGCTCAAGCCTCACGTATCTCAGGCGTTAACCCAGCTGACATTTCAATTTTACTAGTGTATATTGAACATGGTAAAATTGCGAAAGTATAGTAAAAGCTGAACGCGCCCGTTCAGCCCCGACAAGCGCTGGAGAGCCCGACTCAAAAGCGTCTTTTCAGCTTTTGACCAAGGGATCGAAGCGACCTCGAGGGGCTGGCGCGTGGAGCTAGATATATTTAAATGCTGAGGCGGCTCGATTCAAGGAAGATAGCCTAAGAACGCAACATCATGTCGCAACGGCTATCGGGTACACATCCTGTGCACCCTCGAGGGTCTAGCCGCTGAAGCTGGATAAAAATTAAAGTGGAACGCGCCCGTATTAGGGAAGATAGCCTAAAAGCGCCACATCGTGTGGCAACGGCTATTGACCCACATCCTGTGGGCCTAAAAATAAATCAAAACTCACCAGTAGCACTAAGTGGAAGGGGAATATCATGAACGAAGAACAGTTTGTGCAAGCTTTAAAAGAACAAGGAATTGAGTTATCAGAGAAACAAATTCAACAATTCCATACTTATTTTGAAACACTAGTAGAATGGAATGAAATGATGAATTTAACAGCAATAACTGATCTGCCATCTGTTTATTTAAAGCATTTCTATGATTCTATTAGTGCTGCTTTTTATTTTGACTTTAACAAAGTACAATCATTATGCGATGTTGGGGCTGGAGCAGGATTTCCAAGTATCCCTATTAAAATCTGCTTCCCACATTTACAAATTACAATTGTAGATTCATTAAACAAGCGAATTCAATTCTTAAATCATTTAAGTGATGTATTACACCTAGATCACGTTAACTTTGTCCATTCACGAGCTGAGGATTTTGGACAAAATGCCATGTATCGTGAACAATTTGATTTGGTAACAGCGCGTGCTGTTGCAAGATTATCGGTCTTATCTGAATTATGTATTCCACTTGTAAAAGTAGATGGTAAGTTCGTAGCAATGAAAGCAGCGAGCGGCGAGGAAGAATTAAAAGATGCTAAAAAGGCTATCACTACACTAGGGACAAAGCTAGTAGAGAAATTTGAATTCTCACTACCAATAGAAAATAGTGAACGTACAATCTATATCTTTGAGAAAATAAAAAATACACCAAAAAAATATCCACGTAAGCCTGGTGTACCAAACAAATCACCGATTCACTAGTATATGTTTCACATGAAACAGAAAAAGGAATCTACCGTTTTTTATCGAAAGTAACTATAATGATAAATGGATATACTTACTTTTTGTATAATGTTAGTAAATATATATAGATAGATAGTCATCTCTACAAACAGGAAAATATATCTCAATCACTTTGATAGAGTGTGGAGGGAATTATCGTTAAAGGTGGTGCCAAGGGATGAAGAGTACTTTTTCACGTTTTTTTGGTAGTGGTGAGAAAGTAGAAGAAAACAGCTCAAAAAATGAAGTGGAAAATGCGGAATCGGTCATGAAGATTGCTATAGAGAAAATTAGCCCGAACCGCTATCAACCACGGACAATTTTTGATGATTCAAAGATTGAAGAATTAGCGCGAACAATACATACGCATGGCGTTATTCAACCTATTGTCGTACGTAAATTAGAGAATGATCATTTTGAAATCATTGCAGGAGAACGTCGATATCGTGCGATGAAATCATTAAACTGGACTGAAGTACCTGCAATCATTCGGGAAATGAATGACAAGGAAACTGCTTCTGTAGCTCTGATTGAAAACTTGCAGCGTGAGGAACTTACATCAATTGAAGAAGCACAAGCTTACCAAAGATTGTTAGAATTGCATGAGTTAACGCAAGAGGCCCTAGCACAACGTTTAGGCAAGGGACAATCAACTATTGCAAATAAATTGCGTCTACTAAAACTGCCTGAAACTATTCAGACAGCTATTCTCAAACGAGAAATTTCAGAACGCCATGCACGTGCGCTAGTACCAATTAAAGACGAAAAATTACAATTGCAACTGCTACAAGAAATAATTGAACATGATTATAATGTTAGACAATTGGAACAACGAATTAACGAAATTTTGAATCCTGAGGAAAAGCCTAAAAAGGTAAAACCTCGTCGCAAAGCAATTAGCAAGGATATTCGAATTGCACTCAATACAATTCGCCAGTCTTTATCCATGGTGAACAAAACAGGGATTCATGTAGAAGCTGAAGAAGAAGAACATGATGAGTTTTATCAAATCACAGTGAAGATTCCAAAAAAGAAAGCATAACATCATTTTTATCAAAACTCTTACTCTAGAAAAACTAGAATAAGAGTTTTTTATTTATATTTCGTATAGTAAATGGAGCCGAATAAACAATTTTTTGATAGAATGTATGAAAAGGTATGTTTAAATGTTTTGATCAAAATGTTTCTGAAAGCAGGTGCACCATGGGAAGAACAATTGCAATTGCAAACCAAAAGGGCGGCGTTGGTAAGACGACAACATCTGTTAATTTAAGCGCGTGCCTTGCTACATTAGGAAAAAAGGTATTACTAATTGATACAGATCCACAAGGAAACTCTACTAGTGGCGTAGGTATCAATAAAGGTGAAGTTGATAAATGTATTTATGACGTTCTAATTGACGATGAACCCATTCAAAATGCCGTACGCAAAACAAAAGTTGAAAATTTATATACTGTACCAGCGACAATTGCACTTGCAGGAGCGGAAATTGAGTTAGTATCAACAATCTCTAGGGAAGTCCGTTTAAAACATGCCATCGATGATATCAAAAAGGACTATGATTATATCATTATCGATTGCCCACCATCCTTAGGATTATTAACGATTAACTCACTAACAGCTGCCGATGCAATCTTAATCCCAGTGCAATGTGAATACTATGCATTAGAAGGATTAAGCCAGTTGTTATCAACTATACGTCTCGTGCAAAAGCACTTAAATAATCAGCTCATGATAGATGGCGTATTACTAACTATGTTAGATGCTCGTACGAATTTAGGATTACAGGTAATTGATGAAGTTAAAAAATACTTCCAAGAAAAAGTTTATAAAACAATTGTGCCAAGAAACGTTCGTTTAAGTGAAGCACCAAGTCATGGCGAACCAATTATTATTTATGATCGTAAATCTCGTGGAGCAGAAGTATATTTAGAATTAGCTAGAGAGGTGATTAAAAATGGCTAAAGGATTAGGGAAAGGTCTCGGTGCACTTTTTCAAGACCAAGATCTTTTAGAAACGGATAAAGTAACGCAAACTGCTATTAGAGATATTCGAGTAAATCCATACCAACCGCGTAAAGTGTTTGATGAAGAAGCGTTGCAAGAACTTGCACAATCAATTAGAGAACATGGAATTTTACAACCAATCATTCTACGTAGAAAAGACTCTAAATATGAAATCGTTGTTGGTGAAAGACGTTTTCGTGCAGCTAAATTAGCGAATTTAACAGAGGTGCCAGCTGTAATCCGTGATTTGAACGACACTCAAATGATGGAACTAGCCATTTTAGAAAATCTTCAACGTGAAGATTTAACACCTATTGAAGAAGCTGAAGCATATCATAGCTTGATAGAACATTTAAATTTGACACAAGAGGAATTGTCTAAACGACTTGGTAAAAGTCGCCCACATATTGCAAATCATGTTCGTCTCTTAACATTACCAAAGGAAATACAAAAGCTTGTAAATGAAGGCAAACTTTCAATGGGCCATGGCCGAACATTATTAGGGCTGAAAAATAAAAAGCAAATTCCAATTGTGGCTGACAAAGTAATGAAACAACAACTAAATGTACGTCAATTAGAAGAATTAGTACATTTATTAAATGAAAAAGTTCCACGTGAAACAAAGAATAAGGTAAATAGAGATATTTTTATTGAAGAAAAAGAATCACAATTAAGAGATTATTTTGGAACGAATGTTTTAATTAAAAAGTCAAAGAATAAAGGGAAAATTGAAATTGAATTTTTCTCTGAAGATGACTTAGAGCGTATATTAGAATTACTTGAGGATTGAGAGGGTGTTAGTTGGTCTTATTAGGAACAATCATTAATACACTGCTAATTGCAGTGGGGGCTATAATTGGAAGGTTCTTACAAGGGATACCCGATAAAATGAAAGAAACAGTGATGCAAGTAATTGGACTTGCTGTTACAGTACTCGGCATCCAGATGGGGATTACAAGTAACAATTTTATTGTAGTCATTGTTAGCCTAGTGATAGGAACCATTATTGGGGAATGGATTGATTTAGATTTACAGTTAAATCGAATTGGGAAATGGTTAGAACGTAAAATCGGAAATAAGGGCGAACATGGCGATATCGCCCAAGGTTTCATCACAAGTACTTTAATCTTTGTTATTGGTTCGATGGCTATTATTGGTGCACTTGATAGTGGTTTACGGAATGACCATTCTGTATTAATTACAAAAGGAATCATCGATGGATTCACTGCCATATTTTTAGCGTCAACCTTAGGTATTGGTGTTCTATTAAGTGCAGTTTCAGTATTTTTATATCAGGGATCAATTGCCTTGTTCGCAGGACAAATAAGTAGTATTGTGCCAGTTGAATTACTTGATACATTTGTTCAACAATTGACTGCAACAGGTGGTGCCATGATTATTGCCATTGGTTTAAATATGATGGGCCTTACGAAAATTCGCGTAGCTAATATGCTACCAGCTATTTTAATAGTGGCGATTGTAGTTACGATCATGCATGTTTTTTAAAGAATGGCGATGCCAAGCTAGGTATAGTGCACGGGCGATACGATTACTCATTTCATAAGTGACATTTAACCTTGTTGTTTGTAAAATAGTATGTTCCATAAAGCCACCAAAATTGACGATTCCCTTAATTGAGACGTCTCCAATTGGTGGCAATTCTTTTTTTACCGCTTTTCCAGGTAATAGAGGGCCTGTTTGAAAAAGAATTTCCCCAATACGTTGTTGTTCACCTAGACATGCATCGATTGCTACGACAAATGGAGAAATGGTTTGTCCCTGTAGAGATTCTACGGTTTCTTTTAAATTTAAAGCATGCAATGGTTTATCTAAGGAACCAATAATCGTATAAGGAAATGAAATATAGTTTGATAGTAAACTACCTGTTAAAGGTCCTAAAGCATCACCTGTTGAACGATCAGAACCTATACAACAAAATACAAGATTTTCGTGTTGAAATGGTATATGCTCTAATAAGAAAGAACTTAAACGCCAGATGGCACCTGAATCTTGATAATGTAATGCATATGAGAATGCCGAATTAGAAATAGGAAGTGTCATAGAAAGTCTCACTTTCTTCTTTTTCTGCAGTATACGTATGATTGAAAATTTTTATGCAAGAGGAGTTACAAAAGTGAAATTTGAGAATATGTATAATAAGTTGATGGAATATTTAACTGATGAAAAGTTGTGGACTAGTATAGGGATAGCAACAATAAAGATTATTGCTATCTGGCTATTATCAATGGTTGTTGTTCGAGTAGCGAAGATGGCGATTAAGAAGTTCTTTCATATTCGAATGACTGGACCAATTGCTTTGCTACCAGCTTCAGAACGCCGTCATCTAACGATTCTACGACTATTACAAAGTGTTATTTCCTACGTAGTCTACTTTTCAGCAATCATTGCTATTTTATCTGTAATGGGTATTAGAGTTACTGGCTTATTAGCAGGTGCTGGTATCGTCGGTTTAGCTGTCGGGTTTGGTGCACAAAGCTTGGTAAAAGATGTTATCACTGGTTTCTTCATTATTTTCGAAGATCAATTTGGTGTAGGGGATTACATTAAGATTACTTCTACTGAAGGTACAGTTCTTGAAATTGGTCTACGTACAACGAAGATAAAAGGGGCATCTGGAGAGATTAATATCATCCCAAATGGCTTGATTACAGAAGTGGTCAATTATTCTATCAATAACTCAATAGCAATTGTGGATGTAAGTGTTGCTTATAATTCCGATATTGCTAAAGCTGAAAAGTTAATAGAGCAATATTTAAAAACTTTACCGTCTACTCACGAAGAAATTGTTTCAGAACCAACATTACTTGGTGTGCAAAATGTGGTTGGAGCGGAAGTAACTCTGCGAATTTCTGTTGAGACATTACCAATGCAACATTTTGCTGTTTCAAGAATGATTCGCCGTGATGTTAAAGATATTTTCGACCGCAATGGTATTGAAATTCCTTATCCAAAAATGATGGTTTATGAACGTGATAATAATAAAGCATTTGAAGAAGGAGAGTAGAGATGGAAGCAAAAAAATACGGACTTGGTGATATTGTTCAAATGAAAAAGCAACATCCATGTGGAACAAACGAGTGGAAGATTATTCGCATGGGTGCTGATATTCGCATTAAATGCGAGGGCTGTCAGCATAGTGTAATGATCTCGCGCAGAGAATTTGATAAGAAATTGAAGAAAGTATTGGTTTTTGCTAATCCAGTTGAAGAATAGACTTTTACTTAGCGAATCTCTATAATTAACGAGTTGAATAGTAAATAATTTAATATCATTTATTTTTTGAAAGGTTGTGGAAAAAATGGCTTTAACAGCCGGTATCGTAGGTTTACCTAACGTTGGTAAATCAACATTATTTAACGCAATTACAAAAGCAGGAGCTCTTGCAGCAAACTATCCATTCGCAACAATCGACCCTAATGTAGGGATTGTAGAAGTTCCAGATGCACGTTTAGATAAATTAACAGAATTAGTTGAACCGAAAAAAACAGTCCCTACTGCATTTGAGTTCACTGATATCGCTGGCATTGTGAAAGGTGCTAGTAAAGGTGAAGGTCTTGGTAACAAATTCTTAGCGCATATTCGTGAAGTTGATGCCATTACTCAAGTAGTTCGCTGCTTTGAAGATGAAAATATTACACACGTTGATGGCAAAGTTGATCCAATTAGTGATATTGAAGTAATTAACTTAGAACTAATTCTTGCTGACTTAGAATCAGTTGATAAGCGTTACTCAAAAGTTGGAAAATTAGCTCGTCAAAAAGATAAAGAAGCAATGATTGAAGCACCAATTCTTGAAAAGATTAAGGAAGCATTTGCAGATGAAAAGCCAGCTCGCGCTGTTGATTTGTCTGATGATGAAATGAAAGTTATTAAAGGATTAAATTTATTAACTATCAAACCTATGTTATATGTAGCAAACGTTTCTGAAGAAGAAGTTGCAGATGCAGACAACAATAAATATGTACAAGCTGTTCGTGAATTTGCTGCTGCTGAAGCTGCAGAAGTAATTGTTGTTTGTGCAAAAATCGAAGAAGAAATAGCTGAATTAGATGATGAAGAAAAAGCAATGTTCTTAGAAGAGCTTGGCATTGAAGAATCTGGTTTAGATCAATTAATCCGTGCTTCATACAGTTTACTTGGATTAGCTACTTACTTCACTGCAGGCGTGCAAGAAGTAAGAGCATGGACATTCCGTAAAGGGATGAAAGCGCCACAATGTGCAGGAGTTATCCACTCTGACTTCGAACGAGGTTTTATCCGTGCAGAAACTGTTTCTTATGCTGACTTAATGGAACACGGTTCTATGGCAGCAGCGAAAGAAGCAGGCCGAGTACGCCTTGAAGGTAAAGAGTATGTCGTAGAAGATGGCGATATCATGTTATTCCGATTCAACGTTTAAGTTTGATGAATGTAAAGGCAGTCCAAAGAGATTTGGGCTGCCTTTTTAGTGTTTATAAATAAATAATTTAGGAAGATTTGGATCATCTTTAATCAAATAATTATTTGGATATTTTCGAAGTTCGGCATACATCATGAAATCGCCAATAGCTCCGGCAATTAGCCATGCACCTAAGAAGAGCCACAAATCGCTATTGATGATAAAGCCCACCGCAGCAGGGATTACACCTGTTAGCCAAAAAGGAAGTAATAATGCCTTTTTCATTGCTTTATTTGGTAATCGTTCTGTAGTTGTTGCATAAGCAACACCCATTTTCAAATTTACTCCATATTTTAAACTACTGATTGGTACTTTTCCAAAAAGAACAAAGCCTAATAGATGACAACACTCATGTAATACAATCAATAAGACATACAGAATAATGAATAATAGGAAGTCCCAAAGTATTCTCCATAATATTATATGAAATGTAAAGTTATGATGGATTAAAGCGTTAATAAAAAAGAATGCAATCATTAAAAAGACAGTCCAAAACAAATTTAGCCAAGCTACTTTCTGCATATTAATCTCAATAATCTTAATAGGTTCTGAATTATTTTCCACATAATCACCCCATTTTTAGTATAGTGAAAAAAAACATAATTGCCTAGCAAAGTTAGTTGCTAGATATTCCACTTTATGATACAATTCAATGATGTGAGTAGTAATAATTACTAACTCCTTGCCATTTGTTTCAACATTTGGCCAAAGTCCATAAGGAGGTGCTTATACAATGAGAGCATACGAATTAATGTATATTATTCGTCCAAACATCGAAGAAGAAGGTAAAAAAGCTTTAGTTGAACGTTTCAACGAAATCTTAACTTCTAACGGTGCAGAAATCATCGAATCAAAAGAATGGGGCAAACGCCGCCTAGCTTATGAAATCGAAGACTTCCGTGAAGGTTTCTACCAAATCATGAAAGTTAACGCTGATTCAAAAGCAATCGATGAATACACTCGTCTTGCAAATATCAACGAAGATATCATTCGTCATATTGCAGTTCGCGAAGAAGAAAAATAATTTGAACTTTAACTTGAACAAATTGCAGATAAAGGAGGTTGCATTCTGATGATTAACCGTGTCGTACTAGTTGGAAGACTAACAAAAGATCCAGAACTTCGCTATACACCAAGTGGAGTAGCTGTTGCTCGTTTTACACTAGCTGTAAATAGAACGTTTTCTAACCAACAAGGTGAGAAACAAGCGGACTTTATCAACTGCATTGTTTGGCGTAAACAAGCTGAAAACACAGCAAACTTCTTGCGTAAAGGAAGTCTTGCAGGTGTTGAAGGTCGTATTCAAACAGGTAGTTATGAAGGACAAGATGGTAAACGTGTTTACACAACAGAAGTTGTTGCAGACAGCGTTCAGTTTTTAGAACCTCGTGGCGCTGCAGGCGATCGCCCTCAACAAGGACAACAATATGGTGAACAACCATCATACAATGGTGGTCAATCATATGGCGCTCCACAACAGGGTAACTATCAACAACCATCTTATCAACAGAATCAATCACCTAGTCAGCAGAATTATACACGTGTAGATGAAGATCCATTTGCACCAGTTAGCAATGGTGGAGGAAAAGTCGACGTAACAGAAGACGACCTACCATTCTAGGCAAATAGCTTATTGCACGTTATATATTTATTATTAAAAGAGGAGGGGAACTACACAATGGCACCACGTAAAGGAGGCCGCAAACGCCGTAAAGTTTGCTTTTTCACTGCTAATAACATCAAACACATCGATTACAAAGATGTAGATTTATTGAAAAAATTCATCTCTGAACGCGGAAAAATTCTTCCACGCCGTGTGACTGGTACAAGCGCAAAATACCAACGTAAACTTACATCAGCTATCAAAATGGCTCGTGTAATGGCTTTACTACCATTCACTGCAGATGATAAATAGTCATCATTAAAAAGACCGGCATATTGCCGGTCTTTTTTATAGGTATTATTCTAATTAACTATTGTTATTGAAACAATGGGTAAAGATTCTATAAAAATGAATCTATGAAGTGATCAGCAAATCATATTTTGCTGGTCATTTTTTTAAATAATTGCTCTGTTATATGATATTGTTGTTTATTTTGGATTTTTTATACTTGAGCAAAAGGCGATACTCAAGTGATAATTCAAAACAATAATTTATGTAAAATCGTTTCTTTTTAGAAACAGTATGCTTTTTGTTCGATATTGTGAAACATGGTACAATAATAAGATGAAATAGTAGATTGTCTTTATGAAAAGGAAGGTTTTAGATGCCGGAAAATCAGACACGAAGAATTACGCACGGCGCTATGATGGTCGCATTGTTTACGATATTATTAGCCATCTCTACATATATACCTGTGGTAAGTATTGTAACAATCTGGTTTATCTCTTTACCAATAGCTTGGTATAGCGCAAAATACAACCGTAGTTCATCGTTATTAGTTGCAATCGTTAGTATCGTTATTTCACTTTTATTTGGTGGTCTTCTATCACTGCCTGTAGCTATCGTATTTGCCATCATAGGGTTTGTTATGGGTGATGTAATACGTACAAAAAAAAGCAAAATCTATTTATTTATGTCAACAGCATTTACAGTCTTGATTTCCGTTACATTGGAGTACATTATATCGGTTAAATTTTTCAATATCGATATATTGAAGGAAACGATGACAACTCTTCACGAAAGTTATGAAAAGTCAAACGAAATAGTAAGATCAATGACAGGTCAAACTCCAATTTCAACTGAACATTTAACTACTATGTTTAATACAATGCAAATTCTTATGCCGACTATAGTGACACTTGTTGTTTTTTTTATGACATTTATTGTTATTTCGGTGAATTTACCATTATTACGCAGATTCGGATTAGAGGTTCCTAAATTCGCCCCATTCAGAGATTTACGATTACCACGTGCAACTTTGTGGTATTATCTTGTGGTATTAGCATTAAGTTTATTTGTAAAGCCGGATGAAGGAACTTTTATTTATATGGTTGTATTAAATTTATCCTCGATTTTAAGTATATTATTTATGGTACAGGGGATTTCGTTAATTCATTTTTATATGTATCAGCAAGGTTGGCCAAAATGGACCGCAGTTGTTGGTACAATCTTAGCCTTTCCACTAAGCTCATTTGTCACATTGCTTGGCATTGCCGATTTAGGATTCGACATCCGTGGGCTTATTAGTGGCATGACAAGAAAATAGGAGTTGAGATTTATGGGTACTCTTTTTAGAAAACGACCAATACGATATCCTCTTTTAATCCTGTCATTGCTGGGAATAGCGGGCATTGTTATATGCACGATGTGGAATCTAGTAACAGGTATCGTGTATGGTTTTGTCCTTTTACTAGTATTGATTCTTGCTTGGAAAGCTGAATCTGACACATATAAAGAGACGGAGAAACATATTGAAATGCTTTCTTACCGCTTAAAAAAGGTTGGAGAAGAAGCATTATTAGAAATGCCAATCGGTATCGTGTTAATCGATGAGCAGTTTTCGATTGAATGGACCAATCCTCATATGCTCCGTATTCTAGGGACTGATTCGTTGATTGGTGAAGAAATCTTCTCACTATCAGAAGATTTATATAATCTCATTAAACATGAAGAATCGAATGAGCTAAATATTACATTAAAAGATCGTAAATATCGTGCGTTTTATAAGCCGGAAGATAAATTACTATACTTCTTTGATATTACAGAACAAGTAGAAATTGAAGCACTTTACTATGATGATCGTACTGTTATTGCCATTCTTTTCGTTGATAACTATGATGAAATCACGCAAGGAATGGACGATCAAAATCGTAGTCAAACTAACTCACTTGTAACTTCACTCGTTAATAACTGGGGTACAACAAACGGTATTTATTTAAAACGTATCGATTCTGACAGATTTATCGCTGTTATGAATGAATCCATCTTACAAGAACTAGAAAAGAAAAGATTCTCAATACTTGATGATATCCGTGAAATTACAGCTCAACAAAATCTATCGTTAACACTAAGTATTGGAGTTGGAGCAGGGTCACAGTCTTTACTTGAATTAGGAGAGCTTGCACAATCTAGTTTGGACCTTGTCCTTGGACGTGGTGGAGATCAAGTAGCAATCAAACAGCCTAGTGGAAAGGTCAAATTCTACGGTGGTAAAACGAACCCCGTTGAGAAGCGCACAAGAGTACGTGCACGCGTTATTTCACATGCCTTACGTGATTTAATACAAGATAGTGATCAAATCTTTGTAATGGGGCATAAAATGCCTGATATGGATGCTATAGGTGCAGCAATTGGTGTACGTAAAATGGCAGATATGAATGGTATTGATGGTTACGTAGTAATCGATTTTGATAACATTGATAATAGTATCGGTCGTCTAATGCAAGTTGTTAAGGAAAAGTCTGATTTATATAATCGCTTTATTACACCAGAAGTGGCATTTGATAAGATTACAGATAAATCATTGCTGGTTATCGTGGATACACATAAACCAAGTATGACGATAGAGCCAAGGTTACTGAATAAATCAGATAAAGTCGTAGTTATTGACCACCATCGTCGTGGCGAAGAATTTGTCAAAAATCCAATGCTTGTGTATATGGAACCGTATGCCTCTTCAACTGCTGAATTGGTAACTGAGCTATTAGAGTATCAGCCAAAAAATGATAAAATAACAATGTTAGAAGCAACAGCTTTACTAGCCGGTATTATTGTTGATACGAAAAGCTTTACATTACGTACAGGTGCAAGAACTTTTGAAGCTGCATCATATTTACGTACAAATGGAGCAGATACCGTACTTGTACAACGACTTTTAAAAGAAGATATAGGTACGTATATTGAACGTTCTAAAATAGTGCAAACAGCTGAATTTGTCCATAATGGAATCGCTATTGCACGCGGTGATAGTGATAAAATATACAACTCTGTATTAATTGCACAAACGGCAGATATTTTATTAACGATGAAAGATATATCTGCATCTTTCGTAGTTGCACATCGTAATGATGGGACAGTTGGTATTAGTGCACGATCATTAGGTGAGATTAATGTTCAACTTGTGATGGAGGAATTAGGTGGCGGTGGACATTTAACAAATGCTGCATGTCAGTTAGACGTCCAAACAATTGATGAAGCCATCCAAAAACTAAAAATAGCAATAGATGATGTATTAGAAGGGAGTACAGAAGCATGAAAGTAATATTTTTGAAAGACGTTAAAGGTCAAGGTAAAAAAGGTGAAACAAAAGAAGTTTCTGAAGGTTATGCACGTAACGTTTTACTAAAACAAAAAAGTGCTGTTGAAGCAACACCTGCTGAAATGGCAAAATTAAGAGCTCAAAATAAACGTGCTGCTGAAGATGCTGCACAAGAATTAGAAGATGCGAAAGCGTTAAAAGAAACATTAGAAGGTTTAACAGTTGAGTTAACAGCAAAACCTGGTAAAGACGGTCGCTTATTCGGTTCAATCACTTCAAAACAAATCGTAGAACAATTACAAAAAGACCATGGTATTAAAATTGATAAACGAAAAATGGAATTAAAAGATGCTATTCGTACATTAGGAGTAACGAAAGCACCTGTAAAACTTCATCATGAAGTAACTGCTACATTGAAAGTACATGTTGCAGAACAAGCGTAAGGAGAGACATTTATGAACGATCCACAGTTGGACCGCGTTCCGCCTCACAACCAAGAAGCTGAACAATCTATCATCGGGGCAATATTTCTTGAACCACAGGCGCTAATTACTGCTTCAGAAATTTTAATTCCTGAAGACTTTTATCGTTCTGCACATCAGATGATTTTCCAAACAATGTTACGTTTGAGCGATCAGGGAAAAGCAATTGATATCATTACTGTTACAGAGGAGCTATCATCACATAATGAATTAGAAGATGTTGGCGGTATCTCTTACATAACTGAAATTGCGAATGCTGTACCAACAGCAGCCAATGTTGGTTATTATGCTCAAATTGTTTCGGAAAAAGCTACACTCCGCCGACTAATTAGAGTAGCTACGAAAATAGTAGAAGATGGTTACCTGCGAGAAGATGAAGTAGATGCATTGCTTTCTGAAGCTGAGAGTAAAGTGATGGAAGTGGCGAATCGCAAAAATTCCGGTGATTTTAAGCATGTAAAAGATGTTCTTGTTGAGACATATGCCAATATTGAACAATTACAGAATCGCAAAGGTGATATTACTGGTATTCCAACAGGGTTCCGTGACCTGGATCGTTTAACAGCTGGTTTCCAACGCGGAGATTTAATCATTGTTGCTGCCAGACCATCAGTTGGGAAAACAGCCTTTGCATTAAATGTAGCACAAGCAGTTGGTACCCAAACGGAAGAAAATGTAGCTATTTTCTCGCTCGAAATGGGCGCAGAACAACTTGTCATGCGTATGCTCTGTGCAGAAGGTAATATAGATGCACAAGTTTTACGTACAGGTGCTTTAAATTCGGAAGATTGGCGTAAACTAACGATGGCAACGGGGACTTTATCTCGTGCAGGGATTTATATTGACGATGCTGCTGGTGTTCGTGTTAGTGAAATTCGTGCAAAGTGTCGTCGATTAAAACAAGAACGTGGTCTTGGTATGATTCTAATCGATTACCTACAACTTATTCAAGGTAACGGTGGAGCAGGTGCAAATAGACAACAAGAAGTATCCGAAATTTCACGGTCACTTAAGGCATTAGCTCGGGAGTTAGAAGTTCCTGTTATAGCACTGTCTCAATTATCTCGTGGCGTTGAGCAACGTCAAGATAAACGTCCGATGATGAGTGACCTTCGTGAATCTGGAAGTATTGAGCAAGATGCCGATATCGTAGCATTCTTATACCGTGAAGATTATTATGATAAAGAAACAGAAGATGCAAATACAATTGAAATTATTATTGCAAAGCAACGTAATGGCCCAACAGATACTGTAAAATTGGCGTTTAAAAAAGAATTCAACAAATTTGTTAGCGTTGACTGGAGTGCTGAGGCACCAGCAGGAGGCTATTAAACAACAAAACACGAACATTGATGTCTGACGTATATGATATGTTCGTGTTTCTTATTGGTTTTTGTTGACTATACTCGTTTTCGTTGTTACAATAAGTCTGTTTGAATCAGGACACTATGAAAGTGTCTGACGGAGGTGCTGATCATGACATCAGTTGTAGTAGTAGGAACACAATGGGGAGACGAAGGTAAGGGTAAAATTACTGACTTCCTATCTAAAAAGGCAGATGCAATCGCTCGTTATTCTGGTGGCGATAACGCAGGACATACAATTCAATTTGAAGGCGAAACTTATAAACTACATTTAATCCCTTCAGGTATTTTTTATAAAGAAAAAACTTCAGTAATGGGTAACGGTATGGTTATTAACCCTGAATCTTTAGTAAAAGAGCTTAAAGGTTTACAAGATCGAGGAATTGATACTTCTAACTTACGTATCTCAAACCGTGCTCAAGTTATTCTTCCTTACCATATTTATCAAGATAAGGTAGACGAAGAATCTCGCGGAGATGCAAAAATCGGTACTACTTGTAAAGGTATCGGACCTTGCTATACAGATAAAGTTCAACGTATTGGTATCCGTATCGCGGATCTTTTAGACAAAGACGTATTTGAAGAGAAACTTCGTAATAACTTAGAAATCAAAAATCGTTTATTCACTAAATTCTATGAAGTAGAACCTTTAAAATTCGAAGATATCTTCGAATCATTCTATGCATACGGCCAAGAAATCGCTCAATACGTAACAGATACTTCTAAAGTATTAAACGACGTATTAGACGAAGATGGTAAAGTATTATTTGAAGGCGCACAAGGTATTTTACTTGATGTTGACCATGGTACTTACCCATATGTAACTTCATCTAACCCAGTTGCAGGCGGTGTAGCTACAGGTGCTGGCGTAGGCCCATCTGCAGTAACACGTGTAATTGGCGTATCAAAAGCTTATACTTCTCGTGTTGGTGATGGCCCATTCCCAACTGAATTATTTGATGAAGTAGGTCATCAAATTCGTGAAGTTGGTCGTGAATATGGTACAACTACTGGCCGTCCACGTCGTGTAGGTTGGTTTGACTCAGTTGTTGTACGTCATTCTCGCCGTGTATCAGGTATTACAGATTTAGCTCTTAACTCAATTGACGTATTAACAGGTCTAGATACAGTTAAAATCTGTACTGCATATGATTACAATGGTGAAATCATCACTGAATACCCTGCAAACCTTCACATTATTGAAGGCTGCAAACCAATTTATGAAGAACTTCCTGGTTGGACTGAAGATGTTACAGGATGCAAAACACTAGAAGAGCTACCTGAAAATGCACGTAACTATGTAAAACGCGTTAGTGAATTAACAGGTATCCGTATTGCAACATTCTCTGTAGGTCCAGACCGTGAACAAACAAATGTATTAATAGATGTTTGGGAACAAGCATAATTGATAAATTAAATGGAGCAGCTAGCTTTTGCTAGCTGCTTTTTTATGCACTTTTACTTTAGGAAGTTATGCTTAGCACATTTGTTGATGCAAAGCATTATTTGGGTTCATATTAGAAATGATTAAGTCTTACTAAATTGTTAATACTTTCAAATCAACTATAAAACTGATCATATCAACTTTATTCGCCTTTTGAAAAAATTTATGAATAATCTTAGTTGAATTAAAAAGTAGAAAAAAGTCTAAAATAATTTGGATGAATATGTACTTTAGAATGTGTTTATTGATTAAATATGAGTCCTTTTAACCTTAACATTAGGAAATCCTGCTTGTTTACTTTATGTTAAACTTATATAGATTCATTCTTTTTATTGTCGATTAATAGCATATTATTGCCTAGGAAATACTAAACTTTTGGAAAAGCGAAAGATGCGAATAATATTAAAGCATGGTAGAGTTAGTATATAGAATTTAATCTAACAGTAATCAACAACCTATACTGACTGTAAGAAAGGGGAAAAAGACTGTGGATAAAACAATTTTAGTAGTAGATGACGAAAAACCGATTGCAGATATATTACAATTTAATTTAATAAAAGAGGGCTATAAAGTAGTCTGTGCCTATGATGGTGATGAAGCATTAGAAAAGGTAGAGGAGTTAAAACCAGATTTAATGCTTTTAGATATAATGCTGCCAAAACGTGATGGAGTGGAAGTATGCCGTGAAGTGCGCAAAAAATATGATTTACCAATCATTATGCTTACAGCAAAGGATTCAGAAATTGATAAAGTTCTTGGCCTTGAACTTGGTGCTGATGATTATGTGACAAAACCTTTTAGTACACGTGAATTAATCGCCCGTGTTAAAGCCAATATGCGTAGACATCAAACGATTACAACAAATGAAGAAGTAGTAGAAGAAAATAATGATATCGTTATCGGTTCTTTAGTGATTCAACCAGATGCATATCTTGTATTAAAACGTGAGGAAGCCATTGAATTAACTCATCGTGAATTTGAATTACTTCATTATTTAGCAAAACATATTGGTCAAGTAATGACGCGTGAACATTTACTTCAAACGGTTTGGGGATACGACTATTTTGGAGATGTACGAACAGTTGATGTCACCATTCGCCGTTTACGAGAAAAAATTGAAGATAACCCAAGCCATCCTACATGGATCGTCACACGTCGTGGTGTTGGATATTATTTAAGAAATCCTGAACAGGAGTAAAGAATAATGCAAAAGGTTCGTTTTTTTAAATCGGTACAGGTCAAACTTGTACTGATTTATGTGTTGCTCATATTAATTGCGATGCAAATTATTGGGCTATATTTTGCAAGAGGATTAGAAGAAACATTAAAAGATAACTTCGAAACATCCATTACGGATCGTTTAAAGCTTGTAAACTTTAGTGTAAAAGAGGAAATATTAAAAGAGCGAACGGATAAGGACCCAACACTTGAGCAAAGCTTGAAGACTGTATTAACTGGATTGAAATCAGAAGATATTAAGGAAATACAGGTAATAGATGCACGCAACCGGATATTAGCATCATCAGATGTGAGCAATCAATCGATTGTTGGTCAGCGCTCCATGGAACCACTTGTTCTCAAGTCGCTAAGTTCCAAAACGCCAACTGACACAATTGCACTTGACGAAAAGACGAGAAAAAGGGTTTGGGTAGTTGCGACTCCAATAATAAATACGTCTAATGGAAAAGTATTAGGAACAGTATATGTAAAATCAAATATTGAACGAATATTTGAACAGATGAATGAAATTAATCAGATTTTAGCTGTGGGTACTGCATTAGCATTAGCTATTACCATTATTCTAGGGATTTTTATTGCTCGAACAATCACTAAGCCAATTTTAGATATGCGTAGACAAGCACAGGCAATGGCTAAAGGCAATTTCTCTCGTAAAGTTAGAGTTTACGGTAATGATGAAATAGGACAATTAGCAATTGCTTTCAACCATTTAACGAATAGGTTGCAAGAAGCACAGTCTACAACTGAAGGCGAGCGAAGAAAACTAGCTTCAGTTTTAACAAATATGACAGATGGTGTCATTGCAACAGATCGTAAAGGGAAGATTATTTTGATTAACACGCCAGCTCAGAAACTTTTGAATGGCGAACAGGATGAATTAATGGGGAGACCATTAGTTTCTGTTTTAGGATTAGAAGAAGAGCATACATTTGAAGATTTAATTCATATGAAGGATTCTATTAATCTAGATTTCAGTTCTCAGGATCGTCCTTATATTTGGCGTGCTAACTTTTCTGTTATTCAAAAGGAAACGGGCTTTGTTAATGGGGTAATTACTGTATTGCACGATATTACAGAACAAGAGAAGATTGAGATGGAGCGTCGTGAATTTGTATCAAATGTTTCTCATGAATTACGCACACCACTTACAACAATGCGAAGCTATTTAGAAGCGTTAGCAGATGGAGCATGGCAAAACAAAGAGATTGCACCTCAATTTTTAAATGTTACGCAAACAGAGACAGAACGTATGATTCGTCTTGTGAATGATTTACTACAACTTTCACGTATGGATAGCAGAGAGTATGAAATAAATGCAGATATTGTAGATTTTAATAAATTCTTTAATCGTATAATTGACCGTTTTGAAATGTCGAAATCGAAAAACGTTGAATTTCAGCGTATATTACCTAGTACACCATGCTATGTAGAGCTTGATACAGATAAAATCACTCAAGTAATCGATAATATTATCTCTAACGCTTTAAAATATTCACCTGATGGCGGTAATATTCGCTTCGGCATGACAGCAAATGATGGCGTACTGACTGTAATGATTTCGGATGATGGTATGGGGATTCCTAAAGAAAATGTAGAGCGTATTTTTGATCGTTTCTATCGAGTAGATAGAGCGAGAGCACGTTCTATGGGTGGCACGGGCCTTGGTTTAGCTATTTCTCGGGAAATGATTTTGGCGCATAACGGTAAAATTTGGGCGGAAAGTGAAGAAGGAGTCGGAACAACCATTTTCTTCACATTACCTTATGAAGATGAAGAGGCAGGTGAGTGGGATTGAAACATATCGAACAGATAAAATCAGTCTTACTCTTTGTCATGGTGCTATTAAGTATTACATTAACATTTTCAATTTGGACCTATAAGCCAAATTATGACCCAATAGAGAAAACACCGCCTGTTCCTTTTTCCGTTGAAAAGAAACTCCGTCTTGTAGATGTCATTAAACCTTATCGAATGGTTTTTCATGAAAATGGTGAATGGCGTGGAACAGATCGTTATGACGAGATGAAAAGCATTTTGAATCAGATGCAAAGTTGGCAAGTATCAAATCCAGTACTAGTTAGTAATAATATGAATAGTACGAGAGTAAACAGATTGGTAAGTGGAGATAATCAATTTACACTATTCTTCCCTGGAGAAATACCTTACTCAATCTTCCGAAGTCTTTTGCCAACATCTCAGGATAAAGTAATTGATATGTCCTTTAATCAAATGATTGTTGGCTGGAATCAACTTTCAAATACGGAAGAGTTAACCGTGTTATTTGTCAATACAACGAAAAAGCAAGTATATAAAGCGAAAATCCATGTTAATAGTGAATCCATTTTTATGAAGCAAGTTGTAGAACAATCTCATAACTTAGAAGAGTATATGGCATTTACACGAGAGCAAGGAAGTACTATTTATTTACCTGCAAAAGAATCTACTATGGTGAAGTATACGTATCTAATTTCTACGTCATCTATAGAGCGATTTAAGAATGCGTTATTTTTAAATACGAAAATTGTCAAAAACAGTGTAGATGATGCAACTGCGGAAGAGAATTATACAGATGGTGTATCGATGATGACCGTGAATAACAATAAAAGAGTATTAGATTTTGTCAATACAGCAGCTTCAGACCATCCTGATGTATTAGATAAATCAAAGTTAATATTAAATACATTTGATTTTATCAATCAACATGGCGGATGGACTGGTGATTTCCGATACGATTCATTAAATATAGATACTAATAAAGTTGTTTATCAACTTTATATGCAGGATTATCCTGTATATGCTGATTCACTCGTAACTTCTACACAGATTGAAACAATATGGGGTAACAATGATATTGCCCGCTATATTCGTCCTTATTATAAATTGGTATCAGTTCCTGAAAATGAAGCCTTAACGATCATGAATGGACAAGGTGTTGTAGCGGAGTTAATGAAATCTAATATAGTAGACTTCAATGACATTGAAGAAATTCGTGCAGGTTATTTTGTAACAAAAAATGATCGACCAAATGTATTCATCCTTAAACCAACGTGGTTCTATTTAATCAATGGTAAGTGGACAGCTTTATCGCCTACTAATATTGGAGGTGACCAAGTTGGATTGGAATAAAACGAAAACTATTTTCATCATTGTTTTTTCGATATTAAATGTTTTCCTTTATACGATGTATGTGAAAAATTACAATGAAGATAAGGAAGTCCAACTTCTTGGTGGTGATACGGATATCTCCACACGTTTAAAGGATGAGAATATTACCGTTAAAAGCCAGCCTGTAGAAGGAGAAAATGTATCGTATATTTCAGGTAAGATTAAACAATTTACTCCAAATGAATTGTCTTATCTACCAAATCAACATATTCAAATTCCAAACGGCACAGTAATAAAATCAAAAATTACTAATCCATCACCATTGACAGAAATTACAGAAGACACATTGACCCAGTTCGTTGAGAAAAATCTTTATAAAGGTAGTTCTTATAAGTTATGGAAGATTGATATGGATGAAAAACAAGCAATTTTCTTCCAAAGTTCTGAAAACCGTATGATTTACTACAATCAAAATGCCGAGATTATACTTCATTGGAATGATGATTTAGAAATTACTCGCTATGAGCAGACGATGTTTGACTCATTAAAAAGCTTTGGCGAAAAATATACGCTCTTTTCATCGCAACAGGCCATCAAGGCTGTTTTTGATCAAGGCTATTTAACTGCCAATTCAACCATTACGAAAACACAGCTTGGATATTCTACACTTGTACTATTAACAGAAACACAAGTGTTGTCGCCTACCTGGTATATTCATGTCGTATTTCCGAAAGACGAAAATGGTGAAAAGAAAGAAGCAGATTACTTTGTTAATGCGGTAGATAATTCAATTGTAGATATCGAGCAAAATGCAAAAGAAAAAGAATTAGAAAAGCAGTAAGGAGTCTTTACGATGCAGTTCAGTGTATTAGCCAGTGGTAGTACGGGCAACTCCATATATGTAGAAAGCGGAGAACATTCTTTTATCGTGGATGCAGGATTAACAGGTAAAAAAATGGAGCAGCTATTTGATAAAGTTGACCGTGATATAAAAAAACTAAGTGGTATTCTAGTTACACACGAGCATTCTGACCATATTAAAGGTGTTGGTGTACTAGCTAGAAAATATAACATTCCTGTTTTTGCAAATGAGAAAACATGGCATGCCATGGATGGTTTAGTTGGTGACATTCCTGTCGAACAACGATTTCAATTTGATATGGAAACCATTAAAACGTTCGGCTCTTTAGATATCGAGTCATTTGCGGTATCTCATGATGCTGTAGATCCAATGTTCTATTGTTTTCACGAAAACGGTCAAAAGCTTGTTGTTATTACAGATACAGGCTATGTGAGTGATCGTATGAAAGGAATTATTAAAGGTGCAGACTCATTTGTCTTTGAAAGCAATCATGATGTCGGTATGCTACAAATGGGACGATATCCTTGGTCTATTAAACGCCGTATCTTAAGTGATCTTGGCCATGTAAGTAACGAAGATGCAGCTGTTGCCATGAGCGAAGTGGTGGAACAAAAACCAACTCGTATATATCTTTCCCATTTGAGTAAAGATAATAATATGAAGGATTTAGCTAGAATGAGCGTTTCACAAACTTTACAGTCATGTGGTATTATGCCCGGCGAATTTGTAAACTTGTATGATACAGATGCAAATGAGCCAACAGAACTAGTCACTATATAAAATAATTCTCCCCCATTTTTGGGGTTTTTTTATGCGTAAATGGGGAAATTAAGATAAGTAACAAAAACATTCTTTATAATTTTGAACTGATTTTTAATTTATTTTCATCTGATTTTAATCTTTGTAGGTTAAAGTATAAGTAACAAAACAGAAGAACACAGAAAGGAAGAGCATAATGGGATATTACGATAATGATGAAACAAAAAGTCGCAGAAAAGGTGGCAATAAATCCGGCTATTTCTTTAGTGGAGTGGTTGGCGTGATTGTTGGTGCATTACTTGTTTGGCTCTTGCTACCATCTATGGTAGGTTATTTGCCAAATAGTTCAAATGTGAATACGGCAATAAACAAAACAACAACACCACAACTATCAACATCAATTAACACTGATGTAACAGATGCAGTGGAAAAAACAAAGGATGCAGTTGTAGGAATTACAAACATTCAAGAAACTCAAAATGATTTATGGAGTACGTTCCCATTCCAAGATGGAGGTAGTAGTAATTCTTCCAATAAAAAAGGTAAAAAAGAAGCAGTTGGCAGTGGTTCAGGTGTTATCTATAAAAAAGTAGGTGACACAGCATACATCGTGACAAATAATCACGTAGTAGAGGGAGCTAAACAACTAGAAGTAACATTTTCAGATGGTTCAAAAGAAGAAGCAAAACTAGTTGGTAAAGATATATGGACAGACTTAGCTGTCATTTCAATTCCAAGCAATAAAGTAAAAACTGTCGCAACATTTGGTGACTCAGATAAACTAAAACAAGGTGAATCAGTCATTGCAATTGGTAATCCACTAGGCATGGATTTCTACGGATCTGTAACGACCGGCGTTATTTCAGGAACAGACCGTACAGTGCCAGTTGATTTAAATGAAGATGGTACTGAAGATTGGCAATCTGAAGTATTACAAACAGATGCAGCCATTAACCCAGGTAACAGTGGTGGAGCTCTAATCAACCTAGCAGGACAAGTAATCGGCATTAACTCAATGAAAATTGCCGAATCTACAATAGAAGGATTAGGATTCGCTATTCCAATTAATACAGCAATTCCAGTTATTGATGAATTACAACGAACTGGTAAAGTTGAAAGACCTTCAATGGGAGTTGCACTAATCGACTTAACAGATGTTCCAGTTTATCATCAAAGAAATACACTTAAATTACCAGGAGAAGTAACATCCGGCGTTGTCGTTAGTGAAGTGATAAAAAATTCATCTGCTGCAAAAGCTGGTTTAGAACAATATGATGTCATCGTTGAAATGGATGGCGAAAAAATTGATAATTCAATTGACCTACGCAAAATACTTTATAACAAAAAGCATGTTGGCGATCAAGTAAAAATCAAAGCGTATCGCGGCGGGGAAATAATTGAAAAAACAATCACATTAGCGGATAGTTCAAAAAATCATTAATGTGGATAATTAAAATAACAAGATAAAATAATAAAATATGCACAAGCGAGCAAGGAAAGAGAGCACCGGTCTTTCCTGCTCGCTTTTCATTTGTTACAATGGGTTGTGGATAACAATCGATAAATTGTGCATAAGTCTGTGGAAATCAGAGAAATCGAAAGGATGAAATATTTTGAAAATATATAGCTGTGAAACGCATATAGGACACGCTTTAGACATGTTTGTGGCAACAGAAAAAGAAGTGCCGATAATGGAAAAAATAAACGAGGAAGAAAAGTTATCCACAAATTGTAGTTATTGCGATGAACAAGCGACATATATTGTGGCGAACGAATGAGCGTATACAATATATTGGATTAGCCTGTGGATATGTGCATAACTTTTGTGGATAAATTGTTTGTAAACTGAATGTAAAGGTGGATAACCTGTGGGTATTACGATTATAAGTGTTGGGAAATTAAAAGAAAAGTACTTGAAGATGGGGATCGAGGAATATGCCAAACGCCTTAGCGGCTACACAAAAATTGATCTCATTGAAGTTCCAGACGAAAAAGCACCCGAGCAACTAAGTGAAGCAGAGATGGAAATCGTCAAAAAGAAAGAAGGAGAACGTATTCTTGCCAAGATTGCACCAGACAGTTACGTAATTGCTCTAGCGATCAACGGCAAAATGCGAAGCTCCGAAGAACTATCAAAAGACATCGAAAATCTCATGACATATGGCCACAGCAAAATTGCCTTCGTCATTGGTGGTTCACTAGGATTGCATGATGATGTACTAAATCGTGCGGACGATAAACTATCATTTGGTAAAATGACGTTACCACATCAATTGATGAAGCTTGTTTTGGTAGAGCAAATTTATCGTAGCTATCGGATTATGAAGGGTGAACCGTATCATAAGTAAATGAGGTTTTATTTTCCTTTGACCGAGTTGTTGCCTTACAAATAAAAAGCCATTCCGCTAAAAGTGTTGTGGAATGGCCTTTTTATTCTAATTTTCGTTCTTTGTAGTAAAATCAGGTACGAGCCAATAGATGAGCAATCCGGCAACCGTGGCGTAGGCGATACCATGGGCATATCCAACTCCGATGATAAAGATAATTGCGACGATGACTAAATTTTTCATATTAGCCAGACTAACTTTTTCCTCAATGATGTGACGGATCCCCATTCCTGCAATCATACCAAACAACAAGATACATATGCCGCCCATCACTGCAACTGGAATGGATTGGATAGCAGCTCCAACTTTACCGAACAAGCCAAGAAGAATCGCAAGAACAGCAGCACCTTGAATAATCCTACTTGAAAACTGACGTGTGATGGCTAGAACCCCGAGATTTTCCGCGTAAGTAGTTTGTGCAGGTCCACCGATGAAGCCGGAGATTAATGTTGCAAGGCCATTCCCCCATAGGATGCTTGAAAATCCAGGGTCCTTTGTCACTTCTTTTCCTGTAATCTCATTTAGAACAAACATATGTCCAAGGTCTTCGATGATGGTAACCAAGGCAATCGGCGCCATTCCGAGGATCACAACCCATGTGAATTCCGGCATGACGAAATGTGGAAGAGCAAAGGCAGGTGCTCTGGCGATGGTGTCAAAATCAACAAATCCACGCATAGCAGCATAAGCATACCCTATTGCAAGACCAATTAAGAGCGGGAAGAGGCGGATCATCTTAGTTCCTGCAAGCGTAGCAATAATCGCTGCAAGAAGGCTGACGATAGCGACATCCCATTGGGTAGAAGCCATGTTGGTCACCGCAGTGGTTGCAAGCGAAAGACCGATTATACTTACAACCGGTCCGACGACAACTGCAGGAATTACTTTTCGGACTTTTTCAAAACCGATAACTGAAATGATAATAGATACAATGGCATAAACAATGGAAACGCTGATAAGACCTGCAACTGCTTGACCTGGTGAATTTAACTTCCCCACATACAATGCTAGCGGAGCAATAAAAGCGAAGGATGAACCTAGATACGTAGGAACCTTCCCACGTGTAATAAGATGGAAAATCAAGGTTCCTAAACCGCTGGCAATAAGTGCACTTCCTGGATCAAGACCGGTTAGTGCTGGAACCAAAACTGTTGCACCAAACATTGCTAACAAATGCTGTAAAGATAATGGTATCGCGCGAAAAAAATTTTTCAAACGTGTCCCCCCTTTACTATTGTCTTGCTATATGTTATTTCTCCTATGTAATTTTTAGAATAAAAATTACATAATAATTTGATTTAAAATTCTATGAGAAGTGAAGTAGATATTTCTTAATAGGTAATAAGAAAAACTACCCATGACGAAAGTGATTATGATAGACTTAAAGTAACAAAATTACCAAGTGAAAAAGGCAAATCATAGGAAACTATGAGACGCAAAGCCAAGGGCCTGACCTATGAGAAATATTTCTTGTGGAAGGTAGCCGGTTGCCACAAGGAATCATAGTTCTACTGATCTATGGACCTTGTTTGAGGTTCCTTTTTTATGGCCTTTTTTACAGGAGAGGTGGAGATTATGATAGGTAGAAAAAGAAAGTTCGGTTCAATGATTGCTATACTGTTTCTTTTGATACAGCTTGTTTCACCATTAGGGAATGCATTCGCAGCAGACAGTGGAGTTCTTTTGCCACCAAGCAATCTTGCTTATAAGGCAACTACCCCGGATGATGGAAATTTAGTATGGAGTTCTGTATATGGTGCAACAGGTTACAATGTTTACGAAATTACCGATGGACAGCTAATCTTACTTGGTAAGGCAACAACCAACAGTTACTCTTTAAACAATTTATCTGAAGGTACTCACAGTTATGTTGTTTCGACATTGAGCACATATGGTGAATCAGGTCCATGTGCCCCGGTGGATGTTACCGTTAGTTATCCAACAATGGTAGCACCAACCTCTTTAACCAACACTATTCAAAATGGAAATGACATTGTCCTTAATTGGGGAGCCTCTTCTCATGCAGAAAATTATAAGGTTTACCAATTAGCCCAAAATGGGACAAAAAAGCTCTTAACAACCACTACATCCCGTTCTTACACTATTGTAAATGCGAATGAAGGGACTTATACCTATGTGGTTTCAGCTGTAAATTCGCTGTATGGGGAGTCAACCACTTCAACACCAATCGATGTAAATGTTGTTTATCCAGTAATGAAAGGACCTACAAATCTAACTTTTATTTTAACAAATGGCAGTGATATCAATTTAAAATGGATAGCAGCAACCTATGCCAATAGTTATAAAATTTATCAGGTTATTAATGGACAGGAAGTTTATCAGAAATCTGTTACATCAACCAGTGCCCAATTTACAAATATGTCACAAGGGGACTATGAATATAGGGTTTATTCTGTAAGTGACCGGTTTGGGCAATCTGGAACAGCTGCATCTATTAGTCTAAATGTAAGTAATGTGTCAATGCTACCACCTAGCAATGCCGTTTCTACAATAAAAAACTTGAATGATATTGTTTTATCATGGGCTTCGGCCTCTTATGCTGACAGCTATAATGTTTATCAAATTATCGATGGTCAGCGAGTATTGAAAAGTACAGTAACCAGTACCACGGCTACCTTTACTAATATGCCTGCAGGAGATTATACATATGAGATTACATCGAATAGCAGTCGATTTGGTGAGTCAGAGGTAGGCAGTGATGTTTCGTTAACACTGGATCCTGTTATTATGGAAAAACCAGACAGATTCAACTACCAGATTAATAATGGAAACGATATTTCTTTAACCTGGCAACCAGCTGCAAATGCTACAAATTATCGAATCTATCAAATTGTGAATGGACAAAAGGTTTTAAAGAGTACAGTTACTGGTACTTCCATATCCTATACCAATATGCCGGCAGGGGATTATAGCTATCAAGTATATTCATTCAATAGCCGTTTTGGGGAATCTGCTGAAGGAGCCTCTCTTTCTTTTCCCCTTATATTGCCAACAATGGTGGCACCAGCAAATCAAGTATCTAACATAACGAGCCCTACTAGTTTTTCAATTAGTTGGGATGCATCACCATATGCAACTTCCTATAAGGTTTATCAAATTGTAAACGGGACAAAAACTCTTAAAAACACGGTATCAGGTACAAGTATTAATTATACGAGTATGCCGGCAGGTCAATATCAGTACGAAATTCATTCGTACTCTTCAAGATTTGGTGAGTCAAGTGACGGCAGTTCGGTATCCCTTAATTTAACTGGCCAAGCAATGGGTACGCCAACCAATCTTGCCTATACCATTTCAAACGGCAATGACATTAAATTGACTTGGAGCCCAGTTCAATATGCAACCAATTATAAAATCTATAAGGTTGTTGCTGGTTTTAAAATCTTACAAAGTACGGTTACTGGAACAAGTGTGACTTATACGAATCAGCCCGCAGGGGACTATGATTATATAGTAGATTCCTATTCCTTACTATTAGGTGAATCGCCCCAAGGGGCTGAAGCACAATTCACATTAGCTTGGCCTACTATGACTGCACCAACGAACCTTTCTGGAACTACTCCAAATATAAGTGATATTGCTTTGAAATGGGATTCTGTTCCGTATGCAACAAGCTATAAAGTTTATGAAATCATTGATGGTCAGGAAGTATTTCAAAGAACGGTAACAACTGCTTATACGACTTTTTCAAAGGTTACTGAAGGAACCCACACGTATGTGGTCCATTCCTACAGCAGTCGTTTTGGTGAATCAGAGCGAGGAAGCAGTGCAAGTTTCACGATTACTTTTCCAAAAGTTCAAGCACCAAACAATTTGACTTATAGCATTGCGAACGGAAATGATATTACTTTGAAGTGGAATGCTGCTACCTATGGAACGTCGTATAGTATTTATCAAAATGTAGATGGGCAATTAAAATACCTAAAAACGGTTACAGGAACTTCTACTACTCTTGTAAACATGCCAGAAGGTGATTACACCTATGAAGTTCATACCATCAGTGATCGTTTTGGGGAAACTACTAATGGCAGTGTTGTTTCACTTTCAATCGTTTTTTCAACAATGCAGGCACCTTTAAGTCTTACAAAAAATATTACAAATGGAAATGATATTGTTTTAAGCTGGCCGTCAGCCACGTATGCAACAGCCTATAATATTTACCAAAGAATTGATGGGCAACTACTCTTAATAAAAACGGTTACAGGCACTTCTTTAACTCTTGCAAACATGCCTGAAGGTGATTACCAATATGAAGTGCATTCCTACAGCAGTCGTTTTGGAGAGTCGGAAAATGGCAGTGATGTTTCATTTACCCTAGTATTTCCAATTATGCAGGCGCCAGTTGCAACATACTCTATTGTAAATGGAAATGATATCACCTTAAAATGGAATGCTACTTCATATGCAACAGGATACAATATCTATCAAATTATAGACGGGCAAGAGGTATTGAAGAAAACAGTGACAGGAACATCAACCACCTTTACTAATATGCCAGAAGGCAATTATATCTATGTGGTCCATTCCTATAGCAGCCGTTTTGGTGAATCCCCAATAGGCGGAACGGTAAGTTTCAATTTAGATTGGCCAATTGTTCAAGCACCAGCACTTCAGGGAACGATTTTTAATGCAAATAACGTAACCTTTTCATGGAATTCAGTTTCATGGGCAAATGAATATCACTTATATGAATTAAAAGGGGATACGAAGGTTTTACTTTATAAGGGGACCTCTTCTAGCTACACTGCCTACAACTTATCTGAAGAGCCCCATTTGTATCAAGTCACGGCTTATAGCACTCGATTTGGAGAGTCAGGTTTGTCTAATCTAGTATCTGAAAATATTATTTACCCAGACATGCAGGCACCTATTGCAACTTTGAGGGTCACTGGTCCAGCTAGTGCGGTGATATCCTGGAATTTTGTCACATATGCAAATGGATATAATATCTACGAGTTAGTGGATGGTATACCGGTGTTGCTTGCAAATAATATAAACAATCTTTCGTATACTTTATCCAATCTTTCATATAAAAATCATGAGTATTACGTTACTTCTTCTAGTAATTCATTTGGGGAATCTGGTCCATCTAATTCTGTTATCGCCAAGTTAATTACAGATACGTTACCACCTGTAACAACAGCAGATGCCGCATCTAATTGGACAAAGGAAAGCCAGACGGTAAAATTAACGGCAACGGATAATGAATCAGGTGTAGCAAAAACCTATTACTCGATCAATGGCTCTGATTATGTTGAAGGAACCTCCTTCACGGTTGAGCAAGAGGGGATCAACGAGGTTTCATTCTACTCAATTGACAAAGCAGGCAATAAAGAAGATGTCAAAACAGTCGAAGTAAAAGTGGACAAAACAGCACCAGAAACAAAGGCAGATGTACCAACTGAATGGGTTAATAAAAACGTAAAAGTGAATTTATTAGCAACTGACAGTGAGAGCGGAGTAGCGAAAACCTATTACTCCATTAATGGCTCTGGTTATGTGGAAGGAACCTCCTTCACGGTTGAGCAAGAGGAAATCAACAATGTTTCATTCTACTCAATTGACAAAGCAGGCAATAAAGAAGATGTCAAAACAGTCGAAGTGAAAGTGGACAAAACAGCACCAGAAACAAAGGCAGATGCACCAACTGAATGGGTTAATAAAAACGTAAAAGTGAATTTATCAGCAACTGACAGTGAGAGCGGAATAGCGAAAACCTATTACTCCATTAATGGCTCGGATTATGTGGAGGGAACCTCCTTCACAGTTGAAAGAGAGGGGATCAACGAGGTTTCATTCTACTCAATTGACAAAGCAGGCAATAAAGAAGATGTTAAGAAAGTGGAAGTAAAGGTGGATAAGACAGCACCAGTAATCACTACCAATTTTAATGACTATTATAAATTGGGAAGTACATTCCAGTTAGATTATGAAACACAGGATTATTTATCTGGGGTAGCAATTGAAAAGGTACTATTCACTGCTCCTAATGATCCTTTGGGAAAAGTTGTGAATAGCTTAAATCAAATCATCTTAAATAAGCCAGGAGAATACACTGTTACGATTTTTGCAACCGACTATGCTGGAAATCTTCAAATTATGAAAAAGACATTTACTGTTTTCATTCCAGCTTCTATTGAAGTAACTCCAAACGTAATTAAACCAAATACAGGAGTATTTACACTTCGTGTAGATTTGCCTGAAGGGTTCCAAGCTAACCAATTTGATTTGGATACTGCCCAGTTAAACGGGGTTAAAGCATTAAGTAGTAATAATGGGTATTATAACCAAGCGAAGCAAGGGCAGTTTAAATTTGAAAGATCAAACTTTACATGGGCTGCAGGTGAGCAAGCTTTAGAGTTCCGTTGTAACGTTAATGGTTACTTAGTTATTGGTCAAACAGTTGTAAAGGTACTAAATTAACAATTTAATAACCTATTAGAGTCAGATTTCTCCTAATACCGAAATACTGTATAGATGATACTGTATTCTACGGTTGAGACGTCTGGCTCTTAATTTTGATTTCTAATTGAAAGTAAAAAAGAGATAAGTTTTTATATGAGGTGTTTGAATATGGAAGTAAAAGGGTATTGATTCGCCATCAAAATGCAGGTTCACTTATCGCTGTTGTTTCCGATGTACAATCACTTCAATAGCATTTTGAAATATATTAATAAACACTTGTTTAATTTCGTTCGGGTTACACATTATTTGGTTAATATGATGTAATTCTGAGTGAATAGTAATATTTTTCAGGTTTGAGAGTTTGGAAACCATGGGAAAATATCAAAAAAATCAACTTCTGATTTTTTATTGATCCATTGGGCAGAAATTTAGTTGTATGTTTTAGGTGTACCTTTTAATAGTTTAAGAATTTCTTTATGAAAGATAAAAATAAAACCTCATTAAGATGCGCTGCGGCGAACCGTATCATAAGTAAATGAAAACCATAAAAAAAGCCAAACCCTCTTTATGAATGGGTTGTGGCTTTTTATGATTATTTATGTTGAAGTTACAAAGTTCATTCGACATTTCTCAGGGAGTGACAATGGGTTATTTTTTATAATTCTATTTTCTAATCGCAACGTTTCTCTAGATTTTTAGCCGTTTTACTTTGATCAACATCTTTTTGGTTTTTAAAGGTCCCCATGAGAAAATCATAGGCTGGGTTCGTAACACCATACCAGTAATTTTCATTTTTGAAATGATGCCATAAATGAACCTTTTTCATCCAACGCCCCCATGGAGATATTGGCCGAAGAGGGCGATGGGCGATATAATGCTTCCATTCATAAAATAATAAAAAGAGCATGATACCTGCAATGAATGCGTTTGTAAGTACAAAGCTAGATGAAAGAAAATAAAAAATGGCTGCTACAATTGCAATGTTTGGCAAACTATACCATAAGGGTAAAAATAATAAATGTAATTCGTTCGGATTTGTATGGTGGTCATAATGTAAGCGTTTAAGCATTTTTAATAAAAATGCATTCTTTGGTGGTTTCAGATGAAAAAGAAACCTGTGTGTAACATACTCAGCTAAGGAATACATAATCATTCCCAGAATAAAAGCACCCCAAATTACGATAGAGGTTAAATGTAGAATCATAAATCCAAAGCTAATGAGGAATAGACAGCTCATAATTAATATATCAGGGTAAGAAAAATATTCTTTAAAATATTTCAATCTCATTTAGCACGCCTCCAGCTTTCTTTATTTTTTTCTATCTTTCCAGAGAGCCAAGCTTTTCACCATTGTTGTCTTAGACAACTTTTCCGCTTCCATTGCATCTCCCTTTAATGCAGAATTTAATAAGTCCTGGTAATAGTTGAAGGACAACCCACGATGATCTTTTACAGAAAAATATCTTTTCGCCATATCTACATAAAAGGAATCGAAGCTATTTAAAATGAGTAGAAAGATAGGATTGGCAGCAAGACCAGCACACTTTTTTTGCAAATCCCAATCAAATGTTGCATAGCTTTCTGCACTATCTTCAAGCTGTTCTAGATTCGCAAGGAGAGCAACCACTTTAGGTTGATTAAACGTAACAGCATCACGAATATAAGTCGGAGTCAAAGAAATTCTTAATTCTAATAAGTACATGATAAATTCATCTGTAATGGTATGATGATTCTCAACAATATTAACAAGAGTCGTTAGATTCCCATTGCGCCAATAATCATTAACAATCGCAGGCATTCCTTTTCTCCCTGTTATCCATCCACCCCTTCCTAAACGTTGAAGTGCCTCCCGAATAGTTGGACGACCAACACCAAATTCTTTTGCAAGCTCTCTTTCCGGCGGTAAAGTACTTCCTACAGAATAAACACCAGCCAATATGGATCTAATTAATTCATTCTCAATTTTATCTGAGGAGCGTTCCTTTTCTTTCAAATCCTCGTCCCCTTTGTTTTATGGTAATACAAGTTAAAGTCAGTGGTAATACCAAAAATTATAATTAAATTTGAATTTTCTGTCAATAAGAAGGGGGGATTTTTTATAAATAGTGAACCGTATCATAAGTAAATGAGGTTTTCTTATACGGAGCAAAGTCCCATTAAAAAATGACTAAGCTTATCCAGATTGGATAAGCCTGCTTCATAATGTATTTTCTTATAACTCTATTTTTCGGTTAGGGTTTTAGGGATGCCTTGATTTTTGAGGGGAATTTCCTTTCTAAGTTCCAGTTTTCTATATAAAAGTGCAAGAAGCATTGATGGAATAGTACAAACAATCATGCCGATAAAGGCATATCTTGGCTCAATTTCGTATAAATAGCCACCGAAAATTGTAAACACGGCAGTGCTCCAGCTAAGAGCCAGCGCTGAATACATGCCTTGTACTTTCGGAATCTGCGCATGTGGGATGTTTTTGATTAGGTATTTCATAAAGGCATAATGCCCCATAGCAAATGAACATGCATGCAAGGTTTGCGCGATACAGAAAACAATTACATTAGGAAAGGCAAATACTAATATCCAACGTACGGAGGAACCAAGTGCTGCCAGTGCAAGTAAGGAGCCTACTGAAAAGTTATGAAATCTCCGGTCTGCAATTGAGAAAAAAATGATTTCCGCTATTACGGCAATGTTAATAATTATACCTATTAAATATTTGGGTGCATGGATTTCTTGTAAAAAGAGATAACCATAATTGTAATAAGAAGCGTGTGCCGCCTGCAGTAAAATCACAATGACGAGCACCAAACCAAAGTGTTTGATGCGAAATAATTTCAGCATACCGCCTTTTTTTGTTTGATCCTCTGGCGGTTTTTCAGATAAAACAACGGGTGCACGCATAAAACCAAGACATACGAATACCAATATGCCGAGTAAAAGCGCCCATAAAATCACTTCATCCCCAAACGCTCCCGTAAAGATGGTTAAGATCATACCTGCCACGACAAACCCAATGGATCCCCACGAGCGGCTCTTCCCGTAATGTCTTAATTGGTTACTTTGGACGAGGACGCCAGCAGCGCTATCTAAAGCAGGCATCAATGTTGGATAAAAAAAATGGAATATTAATGTGACTATAAGTAAGCTGGTAAAGGAACCTGCCGGAATATAACACAGAATAGCAATCAGCGTACCGATTCCTGCTCCATTTAATAAGGTTTTACTACTAAATTTCCCTGATAAATAAGGAAATGCAAATAATGTGGAAAGGCCTCTTGCAACTAGGCCTAGGCTCATAATCAAACTAGCTTGAGGAACCGTAATCCCTTTTGTATGAATCATCCACCCTGTCCAATAGGGCAGAAAAATCCCCCATGTCATAAAAAAACTAAAAAACTGTCTACTCATCCAGCGTTGTGTGTTCATTCTGTATCCCCCTCATTGTTTGCATGATATCATGGAGATACGTACAATAATATGAGATATCTCATATTTTGGGGTGGATTATGGAAATTTATAAAAATGAGAAAAGACAAAGCTATTTGAAGGAGTATTCCATTGAGCATTTATTTTCCTTTCCTATTGAAGGATTTATAGAAATACATGAATATAAACGCGATGAATGGATTATTCAAGAAGGCATGAGACCGGATTTTCTATTTTATTTAATTGAGGGAAAAGCAAAAACTTATGTAACACATAAAAATGGAAAGGTTTCCCTGATTAATTTTATCAACACGAATGAGTATATTGGGGAAATGGAATTGATAAATGAGGTGTACTATACAAAAGGGATCCAAGCATCCACTAAGACCATTTGCTTTGCACTTCCTTTTCAGCGCTGTCGTGCACAAATGCTAGAAGATGCGAAATTTCTACGCGAACTAACCAAGTTTTTAAGTTTAAAAGCAACAAAATTTTCTACGAAGTATTCGCAAAGTCTCGCCTTCCCGCTTGAAAATCGTCTTGCGGATTTTATTTTACAAACTGCTGATGAAGAGGTATATAAGGAGAAACACGTAACTGTTTGTGATTTTTTAGGCGTCTCCTATCGACACTTATTGCATGTGCTTGCACAATTTTGTGATAAAGGGTATTTGCAAAAGGAAGGACGTCACTATCGCATTCAGCAACATTCCACACTATATGAACTTGCAGAGATGTTGAAGAATAGTAATATTTAGGTAAAAGTATATTGTGAAGTGAAAAATGTAATTGGAAGCAAAAAACTCATTTAAATACGATAAGGAGAACGTGGGGAATTAATGGTGAAAAAATTTAAGAAGTTTTACTTAGAGATTACGAGTGTATGTAATCTTGCATGCAGCTTTTGTCCGCCAACAGAACGACAGAAGCAATTCATTTCTGTGGAGGATTTTTCTAAGAGATTAGACCAAATTAAACCGCACACAGACTACATTTATTTACATGTAAAAGGTGAGCCACTGCTCCATCCTAAAATTGGCCAATTGTTAGACTTAAGTCATGAAAAAGGGTTTAAAGTTAATATCACAACCAATGGAACATTAATTAATAAAAAGAGGGAAAAGTTATTAAATAAGCCTGCGCTAAGACAGATGAATTTTTCGCTTCATAGTTTTGATGGTCATGAAGGCTCTACAGATAAGGAAGGATATGTGAGAAGTATACTTTCTTTTATTAAAGAAGCGACGAGCCAATCAGATTTGATTGTTTCGCTCAGACTATGGAACTTAACGCAAGACAATAAGACGAATCTGGAAATACAGCGAAACAGACAGTTGTTAGAAATCATTGAGAAGGAATTTGATTTACCATACAAAATTGAAGAGAAGATCACACCAGGAAGCGGCGTGAAAATTGCAGATCGCATCTTCATCAATCAAGATTACGAGTTTCAGTGGCCTGCGTTACATGAAGAAGAAGATGATGGTAAGGGCTTCTGCTATGGCATGCGAAATCAAGCAGGTATTTTAGCAAACGGAACTGTTATTCCTTGTTGTCTAGATGGTGAGGGAGTTATCAACCTCGGTAATATTAATGATAATTCATTTTCTGATATTATCGAGATGGATAGAGCAAAAAATCTTGTAGATGGTTTTTCACGAAGAGAGGCAGTGGAAGAACTATGTAGAAAATGCGGATATCGCAAAAGGTTTGGAAAATAGATAGGTAAAAGGTTAGGATTTAGTAAGTTAGATAGAGTTATTCTAACTTATTACTTTATTTAGATATAACTCGGTGAACCGTATCATAAAAATGCAAAAGAGAGTTCAATGTTAATATAAAAGTGAAATTGAACCATTAATAAGCATATGGTCAGTATTTATTGAAAAAGTATCAAGGAACAACAAAATGTTCTTGATACTTTTTTTATTAATTATTTATAAAGGGTTAACTTTAATCGCATTAATTATGCCATGGTAAGTTTTTTGTGCTTCTGAAGATACAATAGGAAGCATGCCGTGCACTTTTTGCTTCCCTCTTAGCTTATTTCTTTAGTTTTTGGTCTAAAAGATGACTAAAGAAAGTTAGAAGACTTGCACAGATTGCAACTATTCCACCGACCCATGTGACATTCATTAAATTTCCTTGATGATATACAATTCCGCCTAATGCAGAACCAAAAGCGATACCTACGTTACTTGCCACTGGCATAAGCGAAGCAGCAAGTCCTGTTGCTTTTGGCTGATAAATTCCGGCAAGGTCTATTAAATAAAGCTGAGTGGATGTTGTTAAGAGGATGGACATTAACGACATTAAGCCAATGTTTGCAAGTCCTAAAATATAATGATTTGTAGTCCAAAATAAACTTGTCAGAACAACTGCTTGCACGAGAAAAACAAACCTAAGACGACCAATTGCGTTGTGGTTGGCAATTTTGCCTGCGAGGATGTTGCTGAAAATCGAGATAAATCCGTAACCAAACAAGATTAAACTAATTGAATGATTTGGCACTTCCATTCCCTTCAAGATAGGAACAAGGAACGTAAAGACTACATAAGTTGCGCCAAATCCGAGAGCAGGAATAAAAAAAGCCATCAAAATTCTTGGCTTGGTCAATAAAGAAAACTGATCCCGTATCGAACTGCGCATTTGGCTGAGCTTATCAGGCAAGACGAGAAAGGATGCCAAAAACGCCAATCCTCCTAGGAAAGTAGTTAACATGAAAGTGGCATTCCAGCCGTATAAATCGGCGATGACAGTACCAATTGGCACTCCAACGACATTTGCAAGTGTGAAACCACCAAAAACAAATGATATAGCAAGTCCGCGTTTTTCAATCGGCATGGTTTCACTTGCAACGATCATGGCTAGGGAGATTAATACTCCTGTTACTATTGCCGTCATCATCCGAAGTACAAGGAGCATGATGTAGCTCGTCGAAATTACGCACAGAGCATTCAGGACGATGAAAGACCCTATCAAAAACAACATCCATTTACGCTTTGGAAAATGACTTGTTGCTGACATCACTAGTGGTGTGGCGATGGCAAAAGTAATCGCAAACGCAGAAATGAGTGTGCCGGCTGTTGCATTTGTTATATGAAGGCTCGAGGAAATATCGGTTAAGATTCCGACAATAACAAATTCGCTTGTCCCGAGAACAAATGTTAATAAAGTAAGTGTTAAAATGAGCAACCAATGTCGCTTGGATAATTTTGTGGGGTGCATAAATACCTCTTTTCTTAGATGAATGTAAATGTGTCACATGGTAGATACACAGCCTAAACATCATACCATAAAACATTTTTGCGAGGAAAACTCTTTCTTATTAAATAACTGATTCAGTTATAAAGAAAAAGCTACGGCTTTTGAGAGAATATCGTGCTCAAAGCCGTAGCTATTTTATTAGTTTTCAGTACTTAATTGTGTAGCAGTCTTCTTTTCGCGTGGCTTAATAAGCCCAAATGGTTTACCGATTGGTAGAAATTCAAAACCAAAATGTTTGTTTAACACGTTAGCACCTGCTCCGTATAGAGAAACAAGACCAATTGCTAGCTCAGAGTATGCTGCTAGTAGATGCATGCCATATTCCATAATACCAAGAGTACTTAATCCTAAACCGATAAATAGTAGGTCTATTAGGAAGAAGATTGAAAATAATACTTTGTTTGTTTCCAATGCGCCAATTGTCATGAAAACTGAAAAGCCTAGATAACCTAAATAAACAATGCCTAATTGATGAACATCCGCACTGTTCTTCAGTGCTTCACCAAAGGCACCTAATTGGATAAACCAAGTTGTCGCTACTCCCATCCAAAAAAGCCCATACGCGCCAAATGCTGACATACCAAAAACATTATTATGTTTTGAATCTAAAATTGATGCATAAAATTGTGCTATGCCCCCTAAAAAGATGGCCCAAGGAATAACTAGACCTAATCCTTCTGTCCAACCTAGCTTTACTGATGAAGCGACTAGGGTAACGATTGCTAAACCGAATAGACCAATACCAGATGGATCTGCTGTTACAATTTTAATGTTGTTTGATTCTGACATCTCAACTATCCCCTAACTCATGTTGTGTTTTTTCTTGAATAGGTAGATTTTAAATTAACTTTTACAAAATAACTATAGAAAAAGCGGATTCTAAAAGAAATAAGTCATTAACTAAAAAAAAACGGGTATTATTAACAATAATAATCCATTAGGGAAAATGGAAAATAATTAAAATTGGTTTCAAAGGCGAATTTTTATATATTAATATAGAAAATTTCTTCATAAACTGTTCTAGTACAAATTGTTGAATGAATAATTTCGCGATCAGTATCCAAGCTCGAGGCTCCTTATTATTAATAACTGCAGTTGAAAAAAACGAAAAGATGTGTAAATGGAGTTTTGAATTACATAGTTGAAGAATTTCGCCTAAAAATGTTGATTTCTAAAATAAATATAAAACCAACTCATTTTTTCAACGTCTATATACTAAGTAAATGATTATACTATTAGTGTTTGCTTTTTTGGGGACAATTTCCAATATGCAGTGAGGAGCGAAGGCCATGTCTGTAAGAGAGAAGGACAAAATTTTGATACTTTCAGCCACATTCGGAGATGGTCATAAGCAGGTTGCAAAGGCGATTAGTGAGGCGGTTAATTCTTGTTCTGCTAATTTGGAACCTATTACAATAGATGTTATGCAATGGCTTCATCCATATTTGAATCCAGTAATTAATTACTTTTACAAAATGGTTATTAAAAAGTTTCCAAATATATACGGTTATTTTTATCAAAAAACAAAAAAGAGAAACTCCTTTTCAGATAAATTAGATGTTCTGTTTTCTTCAGACATGGATACAATGCTTGATATTTTAAAAAGGGTAAACCCAAAAGTCGTTGTAAGCACCTATCCGTTTGCTGCAAGTATTATCTCAAAGTTAAAGGAACAGAGGTTAATTGATATCCCAGTCGTCACAATTATTACAGATTACACGAATCATTCTTATTGGATGCACCCATTCACTGATCAATATTTAGTTGGCTCTGAACAAGTAAAGGCCAGCTTAATTGCCTCGGGAGTTGAGAGTGACAAAATCAAGTGTACGGGCATTCCGATTATGCAAAAATTCGCTCATAAAGAGCCAAGAGAGCAGTTAGCACTTAAATATAGCTTAAATCCTAAGCAGCTTACCGTCCTCGTAATGGGAGGAGGGGACGGCTTTATTGGAAAAGGGCTTAAAACCTTTAAAGCGTTTGAAAAGCTTGAGGTTCCTATTCAGCTTATTATTATTTGTGGAAGAAATAATAAATTGCAAAAACAATTATCAGAAGTGTTGTCAGATTCTAAACACAAAGTTTTGCTTTTGGGCTACAGCGAAAATGTCCATGAGTTAATGGCAATATCCGATCTTTTAATTTCCAAGCCTGGAGGGGTCACCATCACAGAGGCTATGGCGATGGAGCTGCCACTATTAATTTATCATCCTCTTCCTGGACAGGAGGCAGGAAATGCAGATTATTTAATGGATTTAGAACTGGCAATGTTATGTGAGAATGAAATTGATGTAATTAATAAAATTCAGCAAATCATGAATAATTCTTTCCAATTAGATTCCATAAAGCATAGGACTAAATTGTTTCCTGCAAAAAACTCATCCATCGATGCTGTTGATGTAATCCTTCAAACCTCTTTCAATGGAAGAGAGTAATCTATTGAAAGAGATTAACTTGAAATCCTCATAGTGTTGATAAAAAGAGGATATGAGGTGAATATAAATGTTTTTAAAGATATTAGTTCTTATTACAATAATACTTGTCGTCTATCTTTTTATTCCGTACCTTTTAACGGCTTGGCTAGGAATAGGTGTATTAAAACGAAATGATTGTTCTGATAAAATCGCTTTTACGTTTGATGATGGACCCAACCCGATTTATACACCAATGTTACTCGACGTATTAAAAAAGTATCATATAAAAGCTACTTTTTTTGTAGTAGGTTCAAAAGCGGAAAAATATCCTGAGATTATTTCTCGAATCCACGAAGAAGGGCATTTAATTGGAATGCATAATTATGTGCACACGTCTAACTGGTTGATGACTCCTAGAGGTACTCGTTCACAATTGGCTAAGACTGTTTCCGTAATCGAAGGTATTACTGGAGAAAGACCTTATTATTATCGCCCACCATGGGGATTGATGACATTACTTGATTTATTTTTATTAAAGCAATATAAAATCGTTCACTGGTCAGTTATGGCAGAAGATTGGCGTAGTAAAGGTGGAAGTGAAAAGATTACTTCAATTCTTTTACAAAAAGTCAAAAAAGGTGATGTAATACTACTTCATGATTGTGGAGAAACATGGGGGGCTAATGCAGATGCTCCTATGAATACAATTAATGCCTTGAAAACAGTGCTGAACGAAGTATCGAATCGTGGATTTACTTGTGTTCGAATCGATGAACTTGATTCTGAGAGGGCAAAGTAGACAATGAAAATAAAGCTACCATTCACTTATTCTCATGGATGTATTACAGTGAATTGTTAAATGAAGTTTGGGATTTTATCTAAAAAAACAGTCTGATTAAGTAATAAATCAGACTGTTTTTTTGTGGGATTTATGGATCGATTATAAAAAAGGAATAAATGTAGATACATTCTAATCGAATATATTATGAAATATAGCATTCTGATATTCTTTATGAATTCAATCTATTAGTGATACGATAAAAATAGTAATAATACATTTGAGAGGTGAGGGAGATTCATGTTCCTAGATAAATTGAAGGACAAGTTACATCAAAATCAATCCCTATTTATAGGAGAGGAAACAGCTTTTCGTTCAGCAGTTTTGATTCCATTAGTTCAAGTGGATGAAGAATGGCATGTCCTTTTCGAAGTTCGTGCATTCACTTTGAGAAAACAACCAGGTGATATTAGTTTTCCTGGTGGGCAAATCGACTTAACAGATTCATCCCCATTAGAAGCAGCTTTACGAGAAACATATGAAGAATTAGGTGTTGATCCAAAGTCAGTTAATATATTAGGGCAATTAAGTCCGTATGTTGCTTCTCCTTCATTTGTCATCTACCCTTTTGTAGCAACTATTGATTACAATCAAATCATTTACAATAAAGAAGAAGTAGCAGAAGTCTTTACGGTACCAGTTAAATGGCTTTTAAATTATGAGCCCTATATGCATTTGGTGTCCTTTGAACCTGTACCTTCACCAGACTTTCCTTTTGAAAAAATTGCGAACGGTACTCAGTATCAATGGAGAATTCGTTCGATGGAAGAATGGTTTTTTGATTATGGGAAGTATACAATATGGGGCTTAACAGCGAGGATTTTAAAACATTTTATAGAAATCATAAAATAAAGTAATACTTTTAATTTTGAAGGAAGTTATTTTTTTGCCATCTTTCAAATTTTCGCTAGAAATACTTTACATTTTCATTAATGAGAGATACTATACATACATATGAATGTATGTAAGGAGTGCAGCATCTTGCCAAGAAATAAATATCCAGAGATAACAGAAAAAAGAATTTTGGATACAGCAACAAAGTTGTTTTTAGAAAATGGATGGGAAGAAACTACCATTCAGGATATTGTAGATGAATTGGGAGATTTAACTAGAGGTGCATTTTACCATCACTTTAAATCTAAAGAGGATATTATTGACGCTGTTCTCAATCGACTGGCAACTGAAAACGACCCGTTCAAAAAGGCTAAAAATATCTCTGGAATAAGCGGACTGGAAAAGTTAAGGATGGCATTTTTACTTTCATTTGAAAATATTGGACAATTAGAAGCCGTTAAAACGATACCAACGATCCTAAACAATCCCAAATTGATTGCCAGACAATTACAGGATTGTGTCAATTCAGGGGCACCTGATATACTGGCCTTTATCGAAGAAGGGGTAATAGATGGATCTATTTCAGTTCAATATCCTAAACAGACATCTGAAACATTTATGCTGCTGACCAATATTTGGTTGAGTCCTATTATCTTTTCAGTAGATACAGAAGAATATCTATTAAAAATAAAACATTTACAAGAATTATTTGATAGCATCGGACTCTCAGTTATTGATGACAACATACTTGCTGTCCTTGAAAAATTTCACAAAATCATTGCAAATATCTAAGTGGACTGCCTTTGGGCAGTTTACTTTTACATATATACATACATATATATGTATGTAAAAACTTTAGGAGGAATTTGATATGGATTATGAATATGCTGTAAAAATATCTGGATTAGTAAAGACCTTCAATCAAAAAGAAGTCATAAGAAATTGCAACATGACTGTTCCAAAAGGAAGCATCTACGGACTATTGGGTATAAATGGAGCAGGAAAAACGACAATTTTAAAAATACTAATAGGATTACTTCGCCCCACTGCCGGACTCATACAGATTTTCTGCGAGGATATTCAAGTTGAAAAAAAGGAGATATTAAAGAATGTGGGAAGCATAATAGAAACTCCTCTTTTTTATGAACATTTATCTGCTATTGAAAATTTAGAAATTCATCTTTCCTATATGGGTGTTCAAAATACAGATATTCAAAAAACATTAGGAATGGTTGGGTTACATGATCTAGGTAATCAACCTGTTTCTCAATTTTCTCTAGGTATGCGTCAGCGATTAGGAATAGCAAGAGCCATCATCCATCATCCAAAACTTTTAATCTTGGATGAACCAATTAACGGGTTAGATCCAGTGGGAATTCGTGAAATGAGGGAGCTTTTTCAAGAACTTGTAAAAAAACATGATATGACTATACTTGTTTCCAGCCATATTTTGAGTGAAATCGAACAAATATCAGATGTAATAGGAATTATCTCAGATGGAAGTATTGTTGAAGAAATAGAGTTAGCCACTATCGAGAAGGATTTTGCGGATGGCTTAGAAGAATATTTCTTTAATATTGTGAATGGAGGAATGATACAAAATGATAAACTTATTAAAACTTGAATTGAAAAAGACCAATATTCGTACCTATATTATTTCAGCCTGTATCATTGGAATCTGCATGTTAGGAATGATATATTTATTCGCCTATGCTCCTAGGATTGAGCCAAATGATCCGGACCTAAAAATGTTTGCAGGATATGAAAATATCATTCCATTATTTAACACAATTTGTATGTTTGCCTTCAGCTTATTATCATCAGCAATGTTTTCAAAAATTGTAATTGAAGAATATGCAGGAAAACGCACCATCCTACTATTCTCATACCCAACCAGCAGAAGAAAGGTTTTTTTTGCAAAGATTGCAGTGGTTTCACTGTTTGTGGCAACTGCAATGATCATATCAAATATAATTATTTTCATTATTTTTGGTATTAGCGAATCTATTTCCCCATTGATAGAAGGAAACATCACTTTTGAAATAATAAGTAGGGCTGCCAAAACCACATTTTATATGTCTATTTCAGCTGTAAGTGTTGGGATTATCTCGATGGCAATCGGCTTTATAAAAAAGTCTATACCAACCACTATTATATCCGCAGTCTTACTCTGTTCTCTACTAAGTAACATCGTGGCAGGTTTTATATCTTCGGATAGTCCAATCATTATTTTTACAATAATTCTTGTATTGATCAGTGTTATTGTCATCAACATAATTACTTATAAGATTAACTGCATGGAGGTTTAAGAAATATGGAACAAAGAATTGAAAATGCAATAGATAGTACTCTTGAAAACCTTGCACCACTATTTTATTGGGCTAGTATAATAATAGGTATTCTTTTAGTTTTATTTGGACTTTTATTTTTCTTCATTAAACCATCTAAAAAGAAATTAAGAACTGTTTGCATGAGTTGTATTGGAATAGGTATATTAGCCATAGTTAGTGGTATTATGCAAATGAAATAAAATTAAATACTTGAGTAAGCGGTTGGTGAAACCTCATTTAGACTCGTTGCGGTGAACCGTATCATAAGTAGATATGAGCCTTACAAGGATGGATATATATTTTGCATTTATTAATATATACTTAACTTACTAACTATAAACTTTTCAAAGGAGGGGAGCCTATTGAAGTGGATTTCTAAAAAGAATAAGAACTCCCTAATAGTATTAATCATTATTATTTTGTTCATTGCAGGTTTACTCGATATCAAATATGAAGGATTATTCTTTCAATTATTACCTAAATCGATTCAATCCTATTTAGCTAATATATTTTAAAAAGTGAATTATATCTTCTAGAGCACCCAAAAGGGAGTTTATTAGAAATACTTAAAGCAAATTAATAGGTAATCACTTAAAGCCCTGATTGGACATAAAAGTCAATCAGGGTTTTGTTGTGAATTAGGGAATTTCTTTTTAATAAGAACTATTCTTGCATAATTTGGATGTTCCGCTACAGACAGGCGCTTTCCGCGGGCAAGCATCAAGCCTCCTCCTCCTCACTTCGTTCGTGCGGGGTCTTGATTCACTTGCTCATCCCGCAGGAGTCGCCTGTCTTTCGCTCTATTGGTAACTATTCATTCGTATATGGCATCAATCTTGGAATATCAAAATAAATTAATCCATTTTCGGTTTATAAAACATTTCAACTCATTAACCTTTCACTATTCAGATTTAGATATTCTGCTACAGACGGCGCTTTCCACGGGCTTGTCTTCAATCTCCTCATTGAACCTTAAAAAGTAAAACTAGATGAAAATTTATAATAATAATCTTGTATAGCTATCTTTGGTGATGTGGAATTAGCGAAGACTCCTGCGGGAATGCGAGAAAGGTGAGACCCCGCAGGCAGTTTACTGCCGAGGAGGCTCAACGCTCGCCCGCGGAAAGCGAAGCTAATTCCACATCATGCAGAAAACAGATTAAAACAATTACTTTTTGTATTTATGTACAAGAAATCATTTTATAGATTACACAGGTATTCTTCACTCTATCCATGCATATTTTTCTGGACTTTTTACAATACTATGCTTTAGATAATTTATCTAATTGGAGGAAGGGAAGAGATATAATTGGCTAAGCATTCAGATGTAAGTTGGAAACAAGATCATCCAAGCACTTTGTTCGGTAACTCTGTCCAAAAGGCAGAGCGTCTGTTGAAGCAAGCGAAGTCACATCCGGAGGAGATAGCACTTGAGCATGCTTTCAATCAAATATCACATGCAGAAAATGCACTCATGAATGCAGTAGAATATGGTGAGCATATGGATACAATCCAGCAAAATAAAGAACATTTAGAGCTAATCAAGCATCAATTACATGAAGTGCAAAAGAAAGTGGAAGAGCAGTAAAATAAGACAATAACCCCCGCCGATTTCACAAAATGCACGGGGGTTATTTTTTTAGTTAGACAATTGGAATGTTTTTCATCCAAGACTTTAGAATTGATTATATAAAATAAACTTTCTCTATATAGTATTACACCAAACGATTATTTTATAAGGTGTGGTTTGGGCAGGGATACTTCTTGTAGTAGGACCATATATCACGATTAGGTTTCGATTTGCAGGACTTTTTGAAAAAGGTTGCCCATTTGTGAGCAAGATAATGGTATAGGGAGAGATATTTAATTTTAATTGGCCATCACTACTCAACAATTGGCTATTAAAAAAGTCTGCTTTTACATTTTGATAGTTGTTTTCCTTTACTACGACAAGTGCTCGATATTGTGGTGGGTATATCAAAGGTACAGGTGCATTCCCATCATAATATCCAGTAATACGATCACCGATAGTCACAATTTCTTGGTTTACAAAATAAGTAGTAGGTGAAATTACAAAATTGACGATGCCACCAAGACCATCTTCTACAGTCATTAGTGTATAACAACCTTCTCCTTCTCCATTTTGCCCAATCATAAAATCATTTATCTGAGTAACGATGCCACCAAAAGATTTAAAATTTACCATAGTCATTCCTTTCTTTATATAATCTCAATCGTTCATTGGTGGTGCGAAATTATTTCCTGGTTATCAATTCAATCTATGAAGAAAAACCTATTGAGTACCTTTTGTACAGTATAATTTTAATTTATGTGACATAACCAAGATAGGTGACAAAGAATGAATTGAACCTACATTAGGTTTATCGTTCTAGAACTTGAGCTAATTGACTTATCTTTTTAAGTAAAAATATCATTTGAACCGTACCACAAGTAACAGTAAACCAAGACTTAATCTTTGTAGAAAGCAGAGTTAGGTCCTTGTTTTTTGTGTGACTATGCCCTTGCAAATGAAATTCTCACTTTTTACTGCTTTTAAATAGCTTTTAGCTATTGTATAATAGAAGATATTTTATTCTTTAATTAATTATGATACGCTATGATAAGGTATAATTGATACAGAAAAGGTGTGTGACTAGGTCGCGCTCCTGCTTGCTGTGACACCGAAGCAGGAGACCTTACATCCTTTCTGCAAATCTTAAGACTATAAGGATGGTAATAATGAGTAACAGACAAACTAAAACAGATGTTATCTTAATTGGTGCCGGAATCATGAGTGCGACTTTGGGTACACTGCTAAAAGAATTAGTACCGGACTGGAATATTAAAGTATTTGAGAAGCTCGACAAACCAGGAGAGGAAAGTTCTAACGAATGGAATAACGCAGGTACTGGGCACTCTGCACTTTGCGAGCTAAACTATACTGTTGAAAAATCAGATGGATCTATAGATATTAGCAAAGCCATCAATATTAATGAGCAGTTCCAAGTTTCAAGACAATTTTGGTCTTATCTAGTAAACCACAACCTAATCAGTAATCCTCAGGATTTCATCATGCCACTACCACATATGAGTTTAGTTCAAGGTGAAGAAAATGTAGAGTTTTTGAAAAAACGTTTTGAAGCGCTTTCAAATAACCCTCTATTCCAAGGTATGGAATTCTCTGATGATGCGGAAAAACTGATGGAATGGATTCCACTTATTATGGAAGGCCGTACATCAAATACTCCGATTGCGGCAACAAAAATTGACTCTGGTACAGACGTCAACTTTGGCGCTTTAACACGCATTTTAATTGATCACTTAAAAAATCAAAATGTTGAAGTGAACTATGAACATACAGTTGAAAATATTAAACAAACTAGCGACGGCCTATGGGAAGTAAAAGTAAAAAGCGCTGACGGTAAACTACAATACCATACTGCAAAATTCGTATTTATCGGTGCTGGTGGCGGTAGTCTACCTCTACTTCAAAAAACAGGTATTCCTGAAAGCAAACATGTTGGTGGATTCCCTGTAAGTGGTCTATTCCTAGTATGTAACAACCAAGAAATAATCGAACAACATCACGCAAAAGTTTACGGTAAAGCTGCAGTTGGTGCACCACCAATGTCTGTACCGCATCTTGATACACGATACATCGATAACAAAAAATCATTACTATTTGGACCATTCGCTGGTTTCTCACCTAAGTTCCTAAAAACAGGTTCAAACATGGACTTAATAGGTTCTGTAAAACCAAACAACGTGTTCACTATGTTAGCAGCAGGTGCTAAAAACATGGATTTAACAAAATACCTTGTTCAACAATTGATGTTATCAAAAGACCAACGTATTGAAGAATTACGCGATTTCATTCCAAACGCTAAAGGCGAAGATTGGGATATCGTAGTAGCGGGTCAACGTGTACAAGTTATTAAAGACACTGAAAAAGGTGGCAAAGGAACACTTCAATTTGGTACAGAAGTTATTACTGGAGCTAACGGAACAATTTCTGCATTGTTAGGTGCTTCTCCAGGTGCTTCTACTGCTGTTCCTGTTATGCTTGATATCATCAATAAATGTTTCCCACAACATATGAAAGAATGGGAACCAAAAATCAAAGAAATGATTCCTTCTTATGGCACGAAACTAATTGATAACCCAGAACTTCTTCAAGATCTTCATGCTTCAACAGATAAGGCGCTTCAACTAAGCGAAAAATAAAAAATTTACTTAGAGAAGTAAGTTGAAAAAGTATTTCATTAGAAATTAAACATAGAACCTTTAATCTATCTTTCGATTAAAGGTTCTTTTTTTTTTAGCTTTTTCGGTTATCCGACATACAAAGAACCTATATAAGACTATGGTGCACTTGAAAAGGTACATTAGCTTAGGGAAGCGAATGTTCTCTATAAAGTCTTTATTTAATCTTGAGTTTTTAACACTTAACTAATGAGGTTCAATTTTCTTCTATAATATGAAAAGTCAGCTATTACCATGAGTTTTAAACTAAAACGGTAATGCTGACTTTTCTTTTTAAAATCACATTAATGAAATTTTTAGAATACAGTAAAACTGTGGTGCGTTTTGATAAAGAATCAAACAATTAGTACCTTTTTCTGTTTTTATTTCAATTATCCTGGAGGTTGAAAAGTTGGTTAATTACAGAAAATCTTTTATTGTTATTATTCTCTTTGTCTTTTTTGTTTCATTTCTCCAACCATATTCTCAGGCATCAACTGTTAAAGCTTCCCAGCAATCATTCAAAGAAAGTCTTTCAAAGGATGTAGAACAATACATAAAAAAAACTGGTGGCGATATTGCAATTGAATATCGCGACTTAAGTACAGGAGAATCATTCCAAAGAAAAAGTACGAAAGCACATATGGGTGCAAGTACGATTAAACTCCCGCTTGCTATGTATGTCATGGAATTAGCAGATAAGAAAAAAATTAATCTTAAACAAAAACTAACCTATAAAAGTTACCATTATGTAGGTGGAAGTGGTGTCATTCAATATCAAAAAGTAGGAACGAAATATACGATTATTGATTTAGTAAAAAAAGCAATGATTTATAGTGATAACATTGCGTTTAATATGCTGAAAGAAAAAGTTGGGCAAACTAACTTTATAAAATATATGAAAAGTTTAGGTGCTAGCTATTCCTCTCCAAGAGCTTACAGTAATACTTCCGCACATGATTTAAGTATTTATGCTCGGCATTTGTATAAATATAGTCAAGAAAGTAAAAATGGAAAAACGATAATCAACTATTTGCAAAACACAATTTATAATGAAGCTATTCCAAAGGGGATTAAGGGAGTTAAAATATCTCATAAAGTTGGGATGATTCCGATGTATCGAGTATCCCATGATTACGGAATTATCTATGATCAAAATCCATTTGTGCTAGTTGTGATGACAAAGGGCTTTACTTATGAAAAATCGAATAAGGTTCTTGCCGATATTGCTTCAATCGTAAATAAGCATCACAAAAATAAGGTGAAAAAGTAATCATTGGAGCATTAAATAAACAATAGAAAAGGAGAAAGCTTGATTTACGAAACTTTCTCCTTTTTTCATTGAACAAATTGGATGGGACTGCCGAAAAACAAGCTACCTAGCTCACACAAGAAACGTTAGCTGAAATTTTTCTTAGACGAGTAACCAAAGGAGCGTATCTTATTCTGGGAAGTGAAAAGCATATAGGAAAAACAGAAAATCTTCAATTGGAAGGGATGATTCTCCCCCAAGTTCGCCATTTCCAGATACGCTTGTTTGGATAGAGTTCCCCCAAATTTGCAGGCTGTCGTTATTTGGATTGTAAAAGTAAACGCGAATTGTACCGGTAGGATCAGGGGCTATCCTTTGAATTAGTACAGCATGGGCACCAAGCACTTGGCCTGAGCGATTATAAATAGTAATGCCTGCAGGTTGAGGAAGTCCTTTATTGACTTCAGGGTTATTTGCTGGATGATAATAACGAAGGAAGTTGGATTTAAACTCTAAGTCATTATAGATATCTGAAAAACCCGACCATATTCCAGTTTTATGAAAGGCTGGATTAATCCATTTATGTGAATCTTGCCCGCGTCCATCAGCAGCTTTTAACATTTCAAAATAGATAGAATCTAGGTGAGGAATTATAAGGAATGAAACCACGTCGATATTGATTTCATCTTCAAGTGGAACAGGGGAAAGTGTATCAGAGGAGATAGCCCTCCCTTCAAAATGAATCGTGATGTACCCTTTTTTCAGAAATTGATTAAACATTTTTAGTAACATGACAGGCTCTTTTTGTGCCCAATAACTAAGTGCTCTTGTCGATTGACATGTAGGATTAAAGCCTTGCCCAATACCTAAAGGGGTTCCTAAAATGCTTAAAATACCTGAGACCAGGAGTGCTTGTAGGGTGACGGGATTTGTTGATTTATGGAAACTTAAGAGCCTGTTTTTAATATTATCATGAATAGGAATCTTCATAAGATCTTCTAATTCATTAAGCAGTTCATTTGAAAATATATCTCTTTGCAAAAAACGTAGTAATCCATAGATGCTTCTCTGAGTCTGTAATGTAATCGAAGAAGTAATGAGAGAAGAAATAACGGATAGATTCGATTGTAAATTTTCCTTTGCTTTTTCATCGACAGCAAGTATGTGGTGAAGCAAATAGGGCTTTTCATTATTGATATAATTCAAAAAAATTGCATGATATGTTGATACTAGCCCCGTTTGTACCATAGATAAAAGGAGTTGCTTCGCTTCTTTAGCTAGAAATAAGTCGCTTGAGGTTTTTAGTTTATTTTCATAACTTTCCTCAGTACCTGTAGCTATATCTGATGGTGAATAAACTGCCTTTTCATAAAGGAGTAGTCTTGAGTCTACATCTTCCAAACCATCCGTTAACTTTTTCGCACTGGCAATTAGTTTTAAAATCTTATCCGTGACAATAGGTCTTTGTACAGCGAGGTTATCTATTTCTTGATAGAGGTTTTGAAAAACGCGTGGCGAGAAACAATGTTCGGAAATAAACCTTAAAATTTCAGAAGCTTGTTGATCTTTGTAAAGCATATTTACACGGTTTTCTTCTGTTTCCTTCATTAAAAGTAAATCAATATTTAAAGCTAAAACCCTTGATAAAAATTCAGTTGCTTCATTAGCAGACATTTCTGGATGTATATAATCACCTCTGGCAATGGCAAGAATTCTTAACTCACTCAGTGCCTCAGCTACCGCCGTCGAGCCGCCAGCATGAAGAGTACCTCTAACAAGAACAGGATTAAGTTTTTGGACATATTCCCACGGTTTCCCTACAAAAATCCCTGACTGGTCAAAGAGAGGGGCGTACTGAAAAAGTATCTCTAATCCATTACGCTCGTTTAGAAGGACGGATGCTTCATCTAATACTATTTGCTGAAATAATTTTTTACTTGGTAAGGAAGCCAGTGTTAATTGGCAAATGGCCTTCTGGAATGCTTTCTCTGAAGAAAATTGTAAAAGTCCCATATATCTATCCTCCTTTAAAGTATTTGTCCGTTATATATTTTATTGTGGAGTACAGTTTGAGTTACTATTCGATAAAAATAATCTTTTAGGAAAAGCGGTGGTGGCCCCCTCTTCAATATCATTTGAATAGAAGGGGATAAGTCGAAATAATAGAGGGTTTTATTTTTAGATTATTTAAAGTTCTGATTAATGTACCATAAAATAAATAACTTTTTAAATAATTGTATCCTCAATTCATCAAAAAAGACCACGAAAAATTTCGGGTCTTTTTGAATTTTTGTTTATTAAAATGAACTGATAGTGGAGCTATTTTATGATACCCAAATATAATTTTTTCCCCAGCTGTTCTTGGCCAATACTTTCACTTTTTCGACTAGGTTGTCTTCCACCATATAGGTATCGCCTTGTTCATATGGATTATAATGGTACGCATACATTCTCGAAACAAATTCATGAAACGGTAGGGAAGATTCTCCCGCATTTTCACCAAATCCTGAAACACTAGCCTTAATACCTTGACCCCAATTTTGTGTGCTGTCGTTATTTGGATTGTAAAAGTAAATTCGATAATCACCATGTTGGTCTTTTTGAATTCTTTGAATAGAAACGGCATGAAGACCAAGTAATTCTGCGTGCACATTTGTAATCAAAATACCGACTGGATTTGGATAGATTAACTCGTTACCTTCATTAAAATCAGGATGATGTGTGGCATAGAAGAGCTTTACAAAAGCTGAATAATTTGTGACTTTCAGTGAAAACTGATCAATCACATTAATAAAACCTCTCGAAATCCATTCGCCATAGAATTCAGGATTTATCCATTTATGACCGTCTTCTCCACGAAGAAGAGTTCGCTTCATCATTTCGTTATAAATTTTATCAAGATGAGGGACAAGTAAAATAGATACCAAATCTAAGTCTTCTTGGATTTCACTTGCAACTCCTATATCCAGTAGACTGGAGTGAATCGTCTCACCTTCAAAAGCCATTTCAATATCATTATCTCTTGCTGCACGAGTAATATATTCTAACAATCGAACAGTATCAAACTGTGCCCACAGGGATATGGCTCTAGCTGATTGGCAAATTGGATTCAGGCCTTGTCCAATACCTAGAGGTTGCCCAAGGACACTTATCACCCCTGCAACGAGAATTCCATTTACGCTCATTCCACTTTGCTCATTCGCAAATTTTGAAAGTGCATTACGTACTTGAGCATGAAGGGGGAGTTCGAATAACCGGCGAAAAGCAGGAATCAGGGGCTCATTCATCAGTACTCCACGATCAAGCATTTTTGCAAGTCCATATATGGATTGTCTGGTTTCGGGATAAATGGAAATCTGGATAATATCATGAATTAATTCTTTATTAGCATTAAAGCTTGAAATGCCCGTTTCCGATAAATCCAGTGCTGCAGGAATAGCATCGTGATCCTTCCGATTAAGGAATCGAAGAAAAACAGCATGTAAGGGTGAAACAAGGCCCGTTTCATTCATGAACTGTGCAAATATCCTAGCCTCAGTTACGAGTTCTTCCTCTTTGGCATACTCTAATCTCAGTCTGTACTCCCTTTGATCAGATATATCCTTGCCTAATGGAGTTGGAGCAGAAGTAGCATGTAAGTACTTTTCAAGGGCTTTTGCTGTTTTTTCTTCGATATTACTAAATATTAAGCGGTGAGACATTTGAATCATTTCTAAAATTCTACCGGTCATAATAGGGCGTTGCACTATCAGTCTATCAATCTCTTGAACCATTTTATTAGCGATGGCATTAAAAGAAAGTTCTTGGCCAAGATAATTGAATAAGTTTTGGGCTCGAGTCATGTGATCTTCTAAAGAGATTCTTTCTTCTTCCATTTTAGTTGGGGATAAAAGATCGAGATTCAGGGCTAGGACCGCATTTAGAAATGTACTTGCTTCTTCCTTCGTCAAGCCCTCATGTAGATATGTTCCTTTCGCAATAGCGAGCATTCTCATTTCACTCAACAATTCAATAATGGAATTGATTCCTCTAAGTCTTAATGATCCACCTACGAATGGAGGTTGCATTTTAGTGACATCTTCCCATTGTCCTCCAAGGAATACGCCAGCTTGATCAAATAAATGAGCATTATTATAAATAACTGGCATTCCTTCTTTAGTAGAAGCAAGCTCAACAGCTAACTGAAAAACTTCAGTTTGATACAGGCTTTTCGCAAATGGCTTAGCTTGTTCTAGCGTTTTTAGTGCTGTTTCAAATTTATTTTTCAAAACGGTGGTTCTTTTATCCAATCGCTTTTTTCTAGTTGCAGTGCTTGCCTTTTTAGTATTCGTAGCAGTACTTACCTTTTTCTCTTTAATTGCAGTCGCCATCTTCGAATCACTCCTTATAGGTAAAAATTGTGTTTTTCATATTGTTCTAGAAGGGATTTTACTTCTTGGCTATCTTCTCCAAAGAAAAAAATAGCGCCGTAATGGTTACCAAATCCTACTCGCTCCGCTACCTTGGATGTAGCAGGAATGAACATATTATGTTTTACAAAATAAGGATGTTCTTTCAGTTCTTTTGGTATATCGAGTCTTTCAACAGTTTTCACTTTTGGATAAATCATAAGATTACCTGAATATCCTTTTGATGAAACCACTTCCTTAGGGAAAAAGGATTCAAGCTCTTCTTCAGTTGTTTCCGGATCACTGCAAAGTATCTGAGCCTGATATGGGCTGAAGCCATATACATTTTCAATATGTTCAAAAATATGACCACCAGGAATACGTCCAGCTACCTCACCAAAATACACAATTCCATCAGGAGAAATGAAAAACTCTGGGTGGATCATTCCATATTCGATTTCAAATGCATTTACAAGATTTTCAATGGCCTCTTTAATTTGTGGTCTCCATTTTTCAAGTGAAGGAGAAGCTGGAACAAAGTTAGAGTGTCCAAGTTTTACATACTCAGTAATATTTAAAAATTTTACTTCGCCGTTATGGATAAAGGCTTCACATGAAAATTCTTGTCCTTCCAAGTGACTTTCCATAAGTAGAGGGAATTCTGAATCGTCAATTTGATCAATTTCTTCTGGTTTTCGAATCAATCGGTGACCGACAGTACCAGCTTTATCAAATGGCTTTACATGGATAGGTTCATTGATATCTCCATCAAGCTTAATTAATGCTTGATTGATACGTTTTAAGAATCGATGAATATCATCTTTGTCATAAGCTTCCTCAAAGACTCCTACTCGTAGGCCAGCTAAGTGTGCTCTGCGTTTCATTAAGCCTTTGTCTCTTAATAGCAAGGATTTGTTGAAAATTTTTGGGTTGTCCCAAATTTTTGAATTCAGAATACCAGCCCATTCCACTGTATTTTCATATATTGGAACAGTAATTTTCGTATGAAGTTCTTTTAATTTTTCATAGAGTTCCTCTGCTTTTTCGATTGAATCATCAAATTGCCAAGGAACAAACGATATTCCATGTGTGTCAGCGAAAGACTGAAATTCAGGCGGTCCAACAACAACATAATGGCGTCCCATTTTATCAATAGCTTCCATTGCTTGCAGGCTCCATCCTAGTAATGCTGTTTTTTTCTCATGATTCTCTCTCATATCCATGTCATACTCCCCGTCTGTTAAAAGATTTGAAGTGCTATACGCAATCTATATTTTACTGAAAATTCAATTAAATTTGAACGTTTGTTTTTAATTTATCTAATAATTTACATTACTGTAATTTTTAAAATAAAAAGTTAACAATATTTAGGAGACTTTGTGTTTCTAATGTTACGAAGTGATGTTAAAATGAAAAATGCAAAATTCAGATTTTACAGAATAAATATAATTTTAAAAATATTATATTTATAATGGTAACTTTTGCAATTAGGGGAAGGGTTAAATCTAATTTCAATTGAGGGAGTGTATGGGATGAGTAACTGGTATAATAAGTTGATGGAATATTTTCCGGAAAGAGAAATGAAATCAAAAGAGCATTTTGAAAAACTTCTTCAAGAAAAACAAGAAATCTATCAAATAATGGACGATCCAGATTATATTATTGTGTATTTTGAACAACTCGATTATATTTTCATTGACTATATGCTAGTAAAAGGAAACACTCGTGGAAAAGGTGTAGGAAGTACAGCTCTTAATGAAATCAAAAAGAAGGGGAAAGCCATTATTTTGGAAGTTGAACCTATTACTTTTGAAGATCCAGACTCAGAGAAAAGAGTTCGATTCTATCATCGAAATGACTTCCTAAAGATGGACTCAATAGGGTATGAGAGAATCCATATGGTATCTAATGAGTTAAATATTATGGATATTTATTGCTGGTCACCAGAATGTGTAACAGAACAATGGGTGCTTGACCGAATGAAAAAAATATATACCGATGTCCATGCCTTTCAGGGAAAAGAAATATATGGCCGTGATCCTCAGCCCGTATCAGACGTACTCTGGCTAAGAGAAAGTCTAGAAGCCTCTAAAATAATCGTTTAATAGATGTTATTTGTACTGGAATTAATAATTGTGCAATTTCAATTGAAATTAAAAGAGAAGCTGACTTACCAATTGGTTAGCTTCTCTTTTTTAATTATAAATATTATAGATCTAGCCAGTTACTTCGTTACTTTAATCAGTCCGTTATTAGTAGTAAGCTTAATTAAATTCTCCCCCTTACCAATAACAGTGGAATCCTTATATTTATCAAGGATATTGACACTACCATTATCAACATGAACATCAAAAGTGACATTGGTAGGTTCTGTTTCTGTTTGAACGGTAATACTTCCATTGTCACAATCTAATTGCATAGGGCGATCTAATTCTTTTGTTTTTAAAATAATTTTTCCATTATTTGTTTTTCCAGAAAGCTCCCCTTCTACATTATTAAGGATAATTTTTCCGTTATTCGTTACCACATTTGCCTTAGTCGATCTTATATTTTCTAAAGTAATTAGTCCGTTGGCTGTCTTTGTATATAAATCATCTACTTCAAGATCGGATGCTTGTATTTTCCCGTTGTCACAATCTATTTTTATATCCTTATAAGACTTTTCTGGAACATATACTTTTAAGTATAGAGGTGTTGACCAGAATTCGAAACTAAAGAGTTTAAATTCACGCTCTCTTAATTCAATAGAAAGTGTGTCGTCGTTAACTGAAGTTGATAGCTTTGGTTCAGAGGAATTTGATCTCTTGCCAGTTAGCTCAACCTTAGTTGTATTGCCTTTTATAGGAATTAATTCTACACTGGCATTCTCAATATGAACATCTAATGCCTTAATATCTGGATTAGTAATTTCTTTTGTTTTTGCAACTGAAACAACATCATTGCTGGAGCGGAAAGTTAGAAGGCCACCAACTAGACCAATTAATAGAAGAACGAGTGCAATAATTGAGATTTTTAAAATCTTACTCATGCTTTTAAACCACCTTTCACAAGAGATATATTAAATTTCAAATACATTATAAATCCCTTAGTAAGCCATTTTGTGACAAAAAACATGCCCAATATAATAAATATTCCAAGTCCGCAAAGCCCAATGGATGCAAATAAGTCAAAAAGTTCAAAAGTTCCAATTATAGTATTCACTAAGACAAATAAAGGTGAGGCGATAAAGGATACCCCTGTTACCCAACCAGCAAATACCACGCCTAATAACCCTATAAATGGGCCAAGGACTATGACTAAATTAAAAAATCCCAATCCAATCGCAGCCCAAACAGCACGAAAAATATTCCCTGTTGTAGCGGTTGCTTCAACTTTTTCAAGGTGATAATTTGCAAGTAACTCCTTGGCAATATTATGGGGTGTGCCTAGAGATGCAGCAATTTGTTCTTCTGTTTTTCCTTCTTCTAATCCGATTGCAAAATGTTCTTCATAATCCTCTAAAATATCTTGGCGTTCAACTGATGATAGTCCTTCTAAAGCTAAATTTAAATTTTTTAGAAATTGTTCTTTAGTCAAAATTCTCACCTTCTTTTATTAATTGATTGACACCTTTTGTGAATTTTTTCCAATCATTGATAAGCTCATGAAGATATTCTCTTCCTTTGTCTGTTAGTCTGTAGTACTTCCTAGAAGGTCCCTCTGATGATTCTTGTAAGTAGGTTGTAAAGTATTCTTCTTTCGTTAACCGTCTTAAAAGAGGATAAACGGACCCCTCAGAAATCTCAATTTGGTCAGAAATTTTTTGTACTAATTCATATCCATAACGATCTTGCTTATCTAAAAGAACGAGTACACAAAGCTCTAATACACCTTTTTTAAATTGCACATTCACAACTGAATCACCTCATTCAATAAATTAACTACTGTTCATTGTATAGTACAATGCTTTGAATAATAGCTATTGGCTATAATATAACATCCAGTATTATACATTGCAAGGTACTAAAACCTAATTTTCCTTATTTTTAATTTTATCTTGAATCAATTTTTTGTTTTGAGCAATTAAAAAACAGAAAATAAAAAAGCATATCAATGTATGAATGATATGCTTTCAATTTTATTTTCATGTAGTTAGTTGCCCATTTTCATAATAAAACTTAAATGTCTTCCGACTTGTTTGTCTTGGCGATAAGAAAATCCTTCTGGGTTTAAAAATGTGCAAGTAGGATCTATCGTAATATGGTCAGATGGGATTCCTGCTAGTTCGCATTGTTTTTTTACAGTTTGCTGATTGTCGATATGATACTTATGTGTTTGATCATTGTAATACATAAAGTCATCTGCGTAACCAAGGTTTTTGAACTTTTCATATACATCTTCATCCACTTCAAATTTCTCTTGACTTAGAGCTGTGCCAATATGAATATGCAAATCACTCGGATTACAATGCTCAACTTGTTTTAGATGTTCAAATGTTTTCAAAGAAATTTCTTTGACAGTCCCTTGCCATCCAGAATGAATCACACCAATGAGACCATTCTCTTCATGATAAAAAGTGACGGGTACACAGTCGGCTGTAAAAGAGCATAATAATAAATTTGGCTCAAAAGTGTACAGGGCATCTGTATTCGGAATAGCAGTGTCTTTACTCTCAGCACCTCTGCCTTTATCAGCAAACGTTACCTTATAGACATTTGCGCTATGAGTTTGATTGGCGCAAACAAAATGATCTAGTCCACAACCGAGGGAACTGGCTAATCTTTTACGATTTTCCAATACATCATCGGGGTTTGCACAAGTATGTAGTGCCATGTTTCCTTGTTCACGTTCGATTTCATCCCTTAGAGTAATACCTGCAATGAACTTTTCATTATTTAAGTAAATGTTTGTTTTCATATCATCACCTAATTTTAATATATCTTAATGGACAGAAGATGTATAGGCATTCGGTATTCCCATAAAAAAGCCCATATAGCATTACGCTATATGAGCTCCGATTTATTTGTTTAATAGGCTATGTTTTTTACCATAAATGAAGTAAATAATTAATCCTATAATCATCCAAATACCACAGAAAATAATGGTATGTAGAGACAATTGGCTCATTAAGTAAATACATAGAACAAATGAGATAATTGGGATGACTGGGAAGAATGGAACTTTGAATCCACCAGTTGGAATATCCTTATTCTTACGTAATTGGATTATGCCGATTGATACAACAGTAAAGGCTAATAAAGTACCCATATTGACAAGTTCAGTTAGCTTGTCTAAAGGTACAAAACCCGCACAAATAGCGATTAGGATTGCTGTAATCCAGGTGTTTTTAATAGGCGTTTGATTTTTTGAGTTTACTTCAGACATTACTTTTGGAAGTAAGCCGTCACGACTAAATGCAAAAATAAGACGAGTACTACCATATAGCATTACTAGTATTACTGTCATCATCCCAATTACTGCACCTAGAGAAATGATATCTGACACCCAATCTTGATGTACTAGTTGCATAGCGAAACTTACTGGGTTACTTACATTTAATTCTGTGTAAGGAACCATTCCAGTTAAAACAAGTGAGACCGTTACATATAAAATAGTGCAAATGAGTAATGAACCGATGATCCCGATTGGCATATTACGTTGAGGATTTTTCACTTCTTCAGCAGCTGATGACACTGCATCAAAACCAAGATAGGCAAAGAATACAAGAGCAGCTCCAGATAATATACCACTTGTACCGAAAGGCATGAAAGGTTTCCAGTTCGCAGGTTCTACATAAAATACACCAACAATGATGAATAGAAGAATAACCGCAACTTTTAAACCGACCATAATCGTGTTAAGTTTTGTTGATTCTTTAACGCCAAAGGATAAAAGGAATGCCATTATAATAATGATTAAAATGGCAGGTAAATTAACATACGTTCCATTTGCGGGATCAAATGCACCTGATAATGCTTTGGGAATATGAATATTAAAACCAGCTAATAAAGAATTTAAATAGGCTGACCAACCTGTTGCGACTGCAGCAACAGCTAAACAATATTCTAATATTAATGACCAACCGACAATCCAAGCAACCAACTCTCCAAATACTACATAACTATATGTGTATGCGCTACCTGTTACGGGTATGGATGAAGAAAATTCAGAGTAACACATGGCAGCAAATGCACAAACAATGGCAGCGATGATAAAGGAGAAAATAATCCCTGGACCTGCATGCTCAGCAGCGACAGTACCTGGTAAGATAAATATCCCCGTACCAACAATGGCACCGACACCTAGTAACATTAAATCAAATGCGCCAAGGGTTTTATTTAGCTGAACTTTTCCGTGTTGATGTAAAAGTTCATCAACTGACTTTTTGCGGAAAATTGAATTTTTCATTCGAAACACTCGATTCTGTTTTAATTATATAAAAATTCTAAACATTTATATTATCAAAGTCAAACAGATTTGCCGAATTTCCATATTTTATGTCGAATGAATGAAGCGAATGGCATCGATTACATAACGAAAATTCAATATAAATATACAAATATTTAATGATATCCAATTTTTTCATTGTGGAGCAAGACGGTGAGTCCTACGGGAGAACTTGAGCTGAAAGCCCAGGAGGAACTTAGTGAAGGTGCTTAAAAGTAAAAATGGATGGGGAAATTTATAATAATAATCTTGAATAGCTATCTTTGTTGATGTGGGATTAGCGAAGACTTCTGCGGGAAAGCGAGACAGGTGAGACCCCGCAGTGAACGAATAGGGTACGGAGTCTAAGAGCGCCACGTCTTGTGGCAACGACTCCGTGTCCAACATCCGTTTGCCCCGAGGAGGCTCAACGCTCGTCCGCGGAAATCGAAGTTAATTCCACATCACGATTAATACTATTAATATTTGCATTGATTAATTGCACAATAATAGACTTTTTCGCGTTGGAGCTTTAAAGCTTATTATGTTCTATTGTTATATGCGATTTAGATAAACTCTATTTAAAAGAAAGAAAACTGTAGATAAACCTATTTTAGGCTCATCTACAGTTTACCTTCTTAATAAGTATATTTTAGGCTAAATATGCCTCTCGTATCTCTTCGTTTTCAATTAAATCATAGCCTTTGCCACTTAAGACAATTTCGCCATTTTGAATAACATAGCCTCTATTTGCGATACTTAAAGCTTGATAGGCATTTTGTTCGACTAATAGAATCGTCATTCCATCTTGATTTAATTGGTTAATGATTTCAAATATTTTCTCTACAATAATTGGAGCTAATCCCATTGATGGTTCATCTAACATTAATAATTCGGGTTTCATCATTAACGCTCGGCCAATGGCGAGCATTTGTTGTTCACCACCACTCATTGTCCCACCTTTTTGATCAAGTCTTTCCTTTAAAATGGGGAAGTAGTTGAATGCCATTTCCATTCTTTCTTCTATAATATTCTTTTTCTTTACCGAAAAGGCGCCCATCAATAGATTCTCTTTTACTGTTAAATTTGAAAATATTCTTCTTCCTTCTGGTACATGTGCGACTCCTAATAACGTCGTTTCATGAGGGGGTTTGTTTGTGATATCCTGCTTTTTAAACTTGATTGACCCAGATTTCACTTTTGCTAAACCGCTAATAGACTTTAAAGTTGTTGATTTTCCAGCACCATTACTACCGATTAATGTAACGATTTCGCCTTGAGTTACATCGATACTGATTCCTTTTAAAGCTTGGATTCCACCATAGTATGTGTTGATGTTGTTAACTTCTAAAATAGGCAATCTAACTCACTCCCTTTATATCTAATGAATAGCAGCTGATCCTAAATAAGCCTCGATTACCTTTGGGTTTGTTCGAATCGCCTTTGGATTTCCCTCTGCAATTTTTTCTCCATGATCTAGTACAATAATATGTTCAGAGATCTCCATTACTAGTTTCATATCATGCTCGATTAACAAAATTGATACATTAAATTCTTCACCCATACGTTTAATGATTTCTGTTAATTCTTTTGTTTCTTTAGGGTTCATACCAGCTGCAGGCTCGTCTAACAAAATTAATTTAGGCTTTGTTGCAAGTGCACGGGCAATTTCTAATTTTCTTTGTGCACCATAACTTAGGTTGCATGCTTTTTCATTTAATAGAGATTCGAGTCCAAAGTATTTTAGCAAACGGTAGGCTTCTTTTTCAGCCTCTATTTCTTCTTTTTTAGTGGCAGGTAAATTTAGAAAGATACCAAATAGATTTGTTTTTAGATGTGTATGCATACCTATTAGAACATTTTCAATGACTGACATTTCACCAAATAACCGTATATTTTGGAATGTTCGAGATACCCCTTTTTTGGCAACTTCATCAGGTTTAAGTTTTAGTAATGATTCACCATTTAATTTAATATCACCTGAAGTAGGCTGATAAACCCCTGTTATCATATTGAAAAATGTCGTTTTGCCAGCTCCATTTGGCCCGATAACAGCAGTAATTGACCCTTCATCCACATGCATCGAAATATTATGATTGGCTGTTAAACCGCCAAATTGTTTTGTGATTTTAGTAACCTCTAATATTGGCATATGCATTCCTCCTACGAGAAAATCTTTTTCTGATCAGTTGATACAGAATCTGTTGAACCCCCAATACTGCCATCTTGATCAGTATTTCCAAAGTCATTTGGAGATTCGCCATTAGCTGCTAATTTACTTTTATCAAACACTTTATTCTTTGCAGGGATTAAGCCAGAAGGTCTATATAAAGCGAAAGTAATTAGCAATGCTCCAAAAATGAACTTTTGCATTTTAGCGGGAGACAATGCATCTGGGATCGAGACAACCCCACTAAGATTAAGTTGGTTTACCCAGTTTGTGAGCTCTGTTAAAACTTGCAAATTCAAAATCGTAACAACGGAAGCACCTAGAATAACCCCCGGTACGCTGCCCATCCCTCCAAGTACAACCATTACAAGAATCGTAAATGATTCCATTAAAGTAAAACTTGTCGGGTCAATGAATGCTTGTTTTGCTGCAAACACAACGCCCATCATGCCAGAAAAAGAAGCACCAAGAGCAAAAGCCATTAACTTTGTTTTCACTAGAGGAATACCCATTGCTTGGGCTGCAATTTCATTTTCACGAATAGCCTTCCAGGAGCGTCCGATTTTTGATTGTTCCAATCGTCGGACTGCAAAAAGTGTGAATAATAATATGATTAATGTAACGAAGTAAAACTGATTAGGAAAAACGAGTTCATACCCAAAAATTTTAGGGGGAGTAACAGATGCGATCCCCATTCCACCGCCAGTAACATTGACGGGTGAATCCCCGTTATTGAATAAAATTCGGATAATCTCACCAAATCCTAATGTGACAATCGCTAAATAATCCCCTTTAACCCTAAGTACCGGAACACCAATGAGAACTCCGACAATAGCCGCCGCAATAGCTCCTATAATTAAAAATATCCAAAAACTATTGCCATCCAGAGGATAATGGCCAAATGGCATAAAGTTTGCAGCTTGAGGTGTAGCGAAAATACTATATGAATATGCCCCTACGGCAAAAAATGCAACAAATCCTAAGTCGAGTAGTCCAGCCATACCGACAACGATATTCAGACCTAATGCCATGGTGACATATATTCCGACCATTGTAGCAACTTCCATATAGGATTGAAAGGCTGGTCCACCGCTAGATGCGAGTGGGATTAGGATAAATAACAATACAGAACCCATAATCCATTTTGTTACGTTTTTTAGATTCATATAGTAAAGCAGTAGTAGGGAAGAGAGTAATAGTAAAAATGATATTACGGATTTTTGAGACAAATAGAGTGCTGTGGATGTCACAGCAACAAATACGGTGAATAATATTATTTGTGGCCATTTCTGTAGTCGAAATAATGATAATTTTTCTTTCATTATCTTCACCTACACTTTCTCAGCCACAGGTTTACCTAATAAACCTTCTGGCTTAAAGATTAAAACCAATATTAGAATTGCAAAGGCAAAAACGTCTTTATATTCGGCGCCAAATACACCGCCGGTTAATAATGATAAGTTTGCTGAAGCGAACATCTCCATGACACCTAAAAGGATTCCTCCAATCATGGCACCACGGATATTACCAATACCACCTAAAACGGCAGCCGTAAATGCTTTAAGACCAAGTATAAATCCGATGTACGGATCGATTGTCCCATATTGAACTGCAAATAATACACCTGTTGCACCACCTAATGCTGAACCGATGAAGAAAGTAATCGAAATTACTTTATTTACGTTAATAGACATTAGTGAGGCTGTTTCTCTGTCTAAAGCAACGGCACGCATTGCTGTTCCCCATTTAGTTTTATTAACAAAATAATCAAGTATAATCATCAAAAGAATCGCCGTAATCAAAACAATGAAAAAAGAAGATTTAAAGCTTGAATCGTGGAAAATGCTTGAAATTGAAGAAGTGTGAATTTCTATTTGCTTTGTAAATAGTGAAGGTCCTGTAACAATATAATTTCCTTTTGTTAATTCAGCTATAAAGCGAACAATGTCTTGCAAAACAAAGGAAATACCGATGGCAGTAATAAGTGGTATTAATCTTGGGGCATTACGGAGAGGGCGGTATGCGACTCTTTCTATCCCCATTCCAAGAAAGCCAGTTAAAATTGAGGTTGTCAATAATACTAAAATAAGCAATAGAATTGCTGGAATTGATGAGATCCATCCAATATTAGTGAAAATGAGGAGAAATGCTGTACCAATAAATGCACCTGTCATAAAAATTTCCCCATGAGCAAAATTAATTAATTGTAAAATTCCATATACCATCGTGTACCCTAGCGCAACAACAGCATAAACTGTACCTAATGTAAGTCCATCAATTAAAACTTGAGGTAAACTTTGTATCATTTCATGAAGCATGCAAATCCCCCTAACTTTATCTCATTTACAAGTAAGAGTGTTGAAACGTAGAAACATCTCAACACCCTTTTATAGATCACTATTTTTTATTGATTTCTGCCTCTAGTACTGCTGGATAACTAGCTTTATCAAATTTATATAGATAAATTTTTGCATTTGCGTTATCCCCTTTATCATCAAACGATACGTTAGTCAAAGCACCTTTAAAGTCTTTAATCGAACGAACAGCTTCTGCTACAGCTTCCTTAGTAGGTAGCTTATTATTGTTCGCTTTAATTGCATTTTCAAGTCCTTGAAGGTATACCCCCATAGCATCGTAGCCATATACAGAGTAAGATTCTGGTTGTTTATTGAATTTTGCTTTGTATTCTTCAATGAATTTTTTACCGGATTCTGTGGTCGTACTATCACCTGCAACTGAAGTAATATACGTATTAGCCACTTTATCTCCAGCGATATCGACTAAACCTGAAGAGTCCATCCCATCGCCACCCATAATAGGTACATTAATCCCTTTTTCACGGGCTTGTTTAATAATTAAGCCGCCCTCTGCATATATTCCTCCGAAGTAAAGTACATCTGGATTAGTAGTTTTAGCTTTGTTAATAACGCCGTTGAAGTCTTTTTCACCAACTGTGATGCCTTCATATCCGACGATTTGTGCACCAAGTTTTTCTGCAGCAGCCTTAAATTCTTTCGCTAATCCAGATCCATAGGCAGTTTTATCTTGAATGATAAAAATTTTCTTTGCCTTTAATGTTTCAACTGCATACTCAGCTCCAGCAGGTCCTTGGAAATCATCTCGTCCTACGATACGGTTAACGGTTTTTAAACCTCGATCTGTTACGTCAACGGCTGTATTCGCTGGAGATACCATAGCAATATGATACTTTTCATATACTTCAGAGGATGGAATGGCAACCCCTGAGTTGTAATGACCGATAACACCATAAATTTGTTTATCCGCACCTATTAAATTAGCATTTGAAACGCCTTTTTTCGGATCGGCTTGATCGTCATAAGGTTCAAGTTGAAGAGTGAAGCCTAAATCTTTAAATTTATCAGATTCCTGTTCCAACTTTAACTGGGCACCGAGCTTGATTGCTTCGCCAATAATAGCTGACCCACCTGATAATGGTGTTTGCGTAGCAATTTTAATGACTGTTTTTCCGTTTGATGACGAATTCTCATTTGATTTGGAGGAATTGGAAGAGCAACCAGCTAAGATGCCTACAAATAATGCACTAGAAAGAAGCAGAGCTAAAGTTTTCTTGAATTTCATATTTAACCCCCTAATGTTTTATCAAATCCGGTAACTAATTTTGATTGGATTCATTTTTAGTATATTTTTAACCGTTAAAAAAAACATTAAGTGTGTTAGGAAATATGACATAGTTTTTTATGTAAAATAGTATTTTATTAGATTCTGTTAAAATAATTAACTTTTAAAGTAAATTATCATAACAATAAATTGAAAAAATAGTTGTTTTTATTAGAAGGTAAACATAAAGTAAGTTATCAGAATTTTGTAAAAATATAGAGGGGGGATAATTATTAGTTGGAATGATAGTTCTTATAAAGAGAAGAAAGTAATTTCTATTGGTATAGTTAGTGAATTAACTGGACTTTCAGAAAGGCAAATTCGCTATTATGAAGATAGAAAACTCGTATTCCCAGAAAGGTCAAAATCGAGGATAAGGAAATATTCATTTCAAGATATTGAAATCCTAGTAGATATAGCTAATCAGCTAGAAGATGGAATTTGGACAAATGAAATAAGAAAAGAATTGAAGCGTCGAGAACAGGATTTAAAGAATGAGAAAGTTTGCGATTTACTTATTAATACAGAAGCTAGATAATTAGTTTTAGAATACGAAAAGATAAGTATGAATTAGTATTGTAAAACTTATAGACAATTAAAGACACAAGTCTATTCAACGTATATTCAAGTGGAATATACGTATTTTCTTTTTTAGGAACTAATTATATCATTCCCCTATTTTTTTACTGTATTGTTATGACGGAGATTTCTACTTAAACTTTCCACGCCGCTTCGTTTAAGTAGAAATTGGGTAGGAAAATGAGAGAACATCTTTGAATCTATTATAAAAGGCTAATATTTTCCATATTAAAAAGTTAGTTTGAAAGGTTAATAACTGTGGGATTGTTATGGATTTTCAAAAAATAAAAATATACATATGCTATCAAAAGTCGATATATCTCAAATAATACAATACTCAATTGCGTGGTCTAAAAAATTTTTTAGAAGTGATTGAGTCAGAAACAATTATTGTATAGTTCTTAATGCTTTACATAACATCGATTTCCCTCAGTGGTATTCCTTTTTGGTAATAATAGTTTTGTTTAGTTTTATTATTAGAAAATCCAAGTAACCCAGTAATATAAAATCACAAGTGTAAATAGTACTGCAGGCGGTATTACAACAACGGTAATTTTAATATATTTCCACCAAGTGATTTTTATATTTCCCTTCTTCACAATGTGCATCCACATTAGTGTAGCTAGTGTACCCATTGGAAGTAAAAGTGAGCCGACGTCACTTCCAATAACATTAGCCAAATAGGCAACTTTTAAGGAGAGTGGATCTAAGTTCATATTCGTTAAGGTCAATGTCCCAACCATAAGTGCTGGGTGATTATTGAATATGTTAGAGAGGATAGTAAGTAGTACCCCCATTAACACGCTTGTATGAAGTAAACTTCCAGTAACCATTGGGCGCATAAATCCAATCAACCACTCAGTTAAACCGATGTTGTTAAGTCCGTATATGATGATATACATACTAAACGCAAAAATGATGATATACCATGGGGTTTTTTTCAACATGTCACTTGGTGGTATTTTTAGGTAAGCCCATCTCCAACCTAAAAGAACGAGCGAACCTACAACAGCCATAACGGAAACAGGAATGGCAAAAAAAGAAGCGGCAAATAGACTAAGACGTACTGCAAAGACGAATAGTAGGATGTTACGCATAAATTTTGTACGGTCATTCCCTGAAGCATACATAGAACTGTGCTTGAGGGGATGGTAATTAGGAAGTGATAATCCAGTAACTTTAGTAGGGACACTTTTCGGTAAATCCTTTTTAAATCTTAAGAAAAGAAGCACAACCAATAAGATTAAACCCAGTGTTGCAGGAACGAACATCATTGCTGTGTGTGAAATTAAACTCATATTCACAATTTTTAGAGCAATTAAATTTACAATGTTACTTACACCGATTGGAGCACTTGAGGCAGTTGCGATTAAACCTCCAGATAGTAGATATGGAATTTTTTCACTATTCTTTAAGCCCATATTGTTTAATAACATAACTAAAATAGGTGTTGTGATTAAAATACTACCGTCGTTATTAAAAAAGAGCGTCATAAGAAAACATAAAAGATTCACATACCAGAATAGGCGGATACTTGATCCTTGTGCTTTTTCTGCTAATTTTTCTGCAACCCAGTTAAAGAAGCCAAAACTTTCTAAAACTATTGCCATAACGATTGTTGCCATAATGGTGATTGCTGCACCACTTATGGTTTCTGAAATGATCCCGAGTTCAGAAAGTGACACGCTTCCACTGAGTAATACAATAATTGCGCCAATAGAAGCAGGTATAGCTTCATTAATACCTTTAGGTCTCCAAAGAATAAATACGAGTGTAACCAGAAAAGTAATAATGGTGATCCAAGCCGTTGGTCCCATATAATTCCGACCTCCTTTCCGGCTTGATTTTTGGTATTAGTAATGTGTTGCTATTGATGATTATTACGTTTCACCTCTTCCAAGATGCTCTGATTTTCCTTACGGTATTTATATGTAAATTCAATAAATATCGGCTTGGCATTATACCCAGATTTCAAAAATTTCATTTGCTGGTCAATATGAATAAGAGGATATGGTTAAAGGTTAGTATTTATAAAATATGGTAAAATTACTATTGAATCTAAATGTTAAATTGGAAGGAACATGATATATGCTTTCTATGAATACTTATCCAAAAGAATATATTGATGAATGCCGATCAAAGATTAATCAACAGCTTTCAGCCTATAAGAACTTGGTTGAAGCTGGGTCAAATAATGAACAACTAAACACAGCATTTGAAGTGTTCGAATTGCATTTTTTCAATCACATGGTTTTAGCTCTAGACCATTACTTCTGCCATAGAAGTAGAACAATAGAAAAGAAAGATGGAAATCCATTAAACGAAGTAAGAATGCTTTGTAATTCAATTATGGAACATGAAAATAAGCTAACAGTGGAAAAATCAATTAAATATAAACCGGAGAAATCGGTTTTAAAAATTGAAATCGGTGATGAAATTAAATTAACTGTTAAGGATTTTGAATTGTTGTCCAAAGCATTCCTTGATGAAATGGAAAGTAAATTTTTGGGGTAAATGAAACGGAAAATCAACCATAAAAAGGACGTCTTAAAAGTGTAGGAAATACTTTTAAGACGTCCTTTTGTTTTAGTACTAGTCAAATACAATTATCGTAAGAAGTCGTCCAAATCGAACAGACATCTTTCGTTGTTATTCATTACAGGTTTTTAAAATGACCAATGTTGATGTCTACATTGGGAATGCTATTCAAATATTGATCTGAAATACTGGCTAATTGGTTATAAGTGATTCCTGCCCTATAGCCTCTTTTTGCCGTTTCTTTTCTGGCTTTCTAAGCTGTGGTCTTTTTTGCCTCAGCATTTGCTTTTGCCTTTTTCTCAGAATCAATCTTAATGGCTTGTTCCTTGGCAGCATCTTCTGCAATTTTTCTCTCCTGTTCCATTTTATTTAGTTTGAATAATAGCTTGACCCAAAAAATACCCCTTCAAGTTTAGAATTCTAAGATGCATTCTTTGGAAAACTTCACAGTAGGGTAAAAATGAATGCCCTGTACCAAATTTTTATGCAAAAGAATACTAAATTATGAAAGGGCGTTATAGGGTGGATTATCTTCTTTTTTCCTTTTGTAAACAATTTTTAAGATATTAGTTTACATCTTCTGAACAATTTAATATAATACCTATAAGATAACTAGGATATAGAAAGCAAAGGAGAGGTTGAGATGAATACAAATGCATTTTTTAGATCTACAATGGCGAATAATTTTGCGACAAGAAGGTTTTTCAAACGTGTAGCAAGTGATATCGAAAGCCAGTTGAAAGAGTGGCACATAGATTATAAAGTTACAGTTGAAACTTGGAGAACATATGCATTGTGTGTACAAAATGGAGAAAAAATGTACCATGTTGCATTATCTAAAAATTTTGTAGATATCCTTCAACATGAAACTCCTTATGCATTAGACGAGGCGCTTTGGAAAGGGCTATTTAACCAAGGTTTAGAGTTAGAAGATGCAACGGGTAATTACTTAGATGCTGCTCTCAATTTTCATCAATATGAGAAACAATTTTCATTAAAAAATGTAAAGTAAAAGTTAATATCGCAGAATTTAATCAAACATTTACAATATCTTAAAAACCATCTAGCTTCATCTGAGCTAGATGGTTTTTTTACCGGAACGGGTTTATTGATGCTTTCGAAGTCTTACCTCAACCTTTAATATAGATCCGATATTTCTTAGAAGTCGCCACCCTCAATAGAAACATTTTGACGTTCCGTTACAAATTGCTTTCCATCCCAAAACAGCACATTTTGTACATATCCTAAGCCATCTGCGTGATATCTACCGGCAATTTTTTGAAATGCTAGAAGTTCATACGTACCATTACGATCAAAATCGATAGGATAAAGGCCTCCTAATGGATCAACCCATCCGGTAATTGGCGCTTTTAATGTACCATCTGGGTTGTATATTTCGGACAAGTATTCCTTTCCTTTATAGCGTATATCCAAAATGTACCGCTTTTTAGGTGATGAGCTAATCACACCCACTTTATAAAAATCTTCATAATTGACAGTGTAATGTGATTGTTGCTGATATGTTTCACCATCAAAAATTAGATGCGTTCTGCCGTTAATATAAGAATAAATATAGGCATAAATTGTGCCGCCGCTTCCACCAGTATCAATGGTAATTAATATATCTTGTACATGATTGCCTGTAAAATCACCTAAGAAAATAGTTGGGTTATAGCCACTATCTTCATTTTCTTTCAAAGGGATTTTTTCATAAGTGTTTTTGGAAGGCTGAAAAATCACGAGATGAATATTCTGCCAATAAGGGCTATCTGCTTGTTTAGTACCGGTAAGATAGACTGTATCAATAGTGCCATCCCCAGTTACATCTCCATAACTTTTCGCAATGACGATTTGAGGGGAGTCTACGGGAACTCGTTCAAAGCCATTAGGAGTCCATACTAAATAATCAAGATAGGAAGGTAAATATTTCATTTTCCATTCAATTACTAATGCCTTTTGGCTGCTATGATTAAGCTTTACCGAATGTAGTTCTGCAAGTGTATGCTCGTCTATTTTCATATGAACAATTGGCTGCCACTGAAAATTTATTTGTTTGAGCATCAGAAGAAAAGTATCACCCCTATAGGTATACGCAATAACTAATTCTTCTATGGAATCCCCATCAACATCTACATGTTGAATGACAGGGCCTTTTTGTGGCAATTCTAAAATAGAGGCTGTTGGAGGTAAGAAGTATCGAATAAATTGCAAATCATTATTAATAGGAAATCCCACCTTTTTTATATAAATCTATGCTGAGCAGGAATTAATATGAAAAAGGTAGAAGGTATATAAGTACATTGAACATCGACCGTAATAGATTCAGGAGGAATATACAAATGATACAGCAATTAGGACAAGTTATGATTTACGTAGACAATCAGGATGCAGCAAAAAGTTTTTGGACAGAAAAAGTAGGATTTACGGTTCGTTCGGAAGTGAAAGAAGGGGAATTCCGAATAATTGAGATTGCACCAACAAAAGACGCGGAAACAAGTTTTGTTTTGCAAGATAAGCAATTGGTTGCGAAAATGGAGCCATACTTGAACTTAGGAACACCTTCTTTAATGTTTTTTGCAGATGATGTAGAAAGTTTATATGAGGAATTTAAAGAAAAAGAAATTACAGTAGGGGAGTTAGTAGAGATCCCTAGTGGTAAAGTGTTCAACTTTGCGGATGATGAAAATAATTACTTTGCGGTACTAGAGAAAAAATAAAAATAGATGAAAATTTATCATAAAAATCTTGTATAGCCATCTTTGTTGATGTGAAATT